>JBPCLO010000027.1:0-101013 GCA_051003155.1 Fimbriimonadales bacterium
GGGTCGAACCGGTGTTGTTGGGAAGGTCCGCGTCGTTGACGGTAACGCGCCACTGCTCGATGTTTTCTGCTGGCTCGTCGATACGGGCCGTGATCAGAATCTTGCCGTTAATAAAGCTGTTGTTGAGGGGGCTGTACTCGAACAGGCGTGGCGCAAATCGGTCGAGCGTTACGTGAATCGTGACCGTGTTGTACTTGTTGCCCTGCTCGGTAGCCGTGACGACGATTGTATAGCCGCCTTCCGGGAACGACTCGCTCGGGTTCCAATTGATCGTTCCGCTGGCGTTGCCGTTCTCGTCCGGATTGACCTGCGTTTCTAGGGTCGTGTTCGCGCCGCCCTCATCCGCCGTTATGACAGCCCGTACGGTGACCTGATTTATGCCGCCGGTGATACGGAAGGTAATTACGGTGTTGCTTCCAACGAAGTCCCCATCTGCCGGAGACTGAACAATAAGAGTGCCTGCTTGGGCTGCAGCGACAGCCGTGACCAACGCAAAGCTACAGAGAATTTTCTTAAATACTGAAGATGTGAATGATCTCAAAACTATCTCCTTGGGAGCCTCCTCTAATACTGACGAAGACAACCGTGCACTATTGTTGCCAATTTTGGTGCCTGAGGTCAATATTTTGTAAGAAGATCGGGGTATCAAATGTCCGTTATCGTGCATTTTGTGTGTCTCAAGCAAGGATCGAACCGATAGCTTGCATAATCTTGTTATGCGCTTAGCCCATCAACCCGCCGGCCGATTCGGCGATTTCGGCGGCCGATACGTCCCAGAAGCGCTTATCCCAGCCCTCGATGAATTGGAGGCAGTCGTCGAGGAAGCGGCCACAGATCAGGCATTCGTCGCGGAACTGACCGGCCATTGGAAAACCACCATCGGAAGGCCGACCCCGATCACGGGAGCGAGGCGCCTCGGTGCGGAACTCGGCCTTCGCATCTGGATCAAGCGCGAAGACCTCTGCCACACGGGGTCGCACAAGCTGAACAACGCATTGGGCCAGGCGTTGCTCGCGCGACGAATGGGCAAGAGGAGGATCATCGCCGAAACCGGCGCCGGGCAGCACGGGGTAGCAGCGGCCACTGTGTGCGCGCTATTTGGGCTCGAATGCGTGGTGTATATGGGCGAGGAAGATGTCCGCCGTCAGGAGTTGAACGTCTTCCGCATGAAACTGCTCGGCGCGACGGTGGTCCCAGTGTCGACCGGGACGCGCACCCTTAAGGACGCCACCAACGAAGCCATGCGCGACTGGGTCACTAACGTCGCCAACACGCATTACATCGTAGGCTCATGTGTCGGCCCCCACCCTTACCCACTGATGGTTCGCAGCTTCCAAAAGGTGATCAGTTTCGAAGCCCGCGCCCAAATGCTCGAGGCGGTCGGAAGGCTCCCCGACGCGTGCATCGCCTGTGTCGGCGGAGGCTCGAACGCCATCGGTTTCTACCACCACTTCGAGAAGGACGAAAGCGTTAGGCTGATCGGAGCCGAAGCAGGCGGCGAGGGCGTCATAACGGGCAAGCACGCCGCTCCCCTTACCGCGGGAGAGCCTGGAGTGCTGCACGGCAGTTATAGCTACCTGATGCAGGACGACGACGGGCAAGTTCTCGACACCCACTCGATCTCCGCGGGCCTGGACTACCCCGGCGTCGGCCCCGAGCACAGTCACCTAAAGGACACCGGCCGCGCCGAGTACTACGCAGTGACGGATGAGGAGGCCCTAAACGCCTTCGTCTGGGTCGCCCGCGCAGAGGGCATCATCCCCGCCTTCGAATCCGCTCATGCTTTCGCTTTGCTCAAGAAACTCGCCTTTGAGAAAGGCTCTGTGATTCTTGTGAACCTCAGCGGAAGGGGCGACAAGGACATGGAAACCGCATCCCGGGTACTTGACCTCTAAAACTTGCTGACCGCGTCCTATGGGTCGTGTAAGTCCTGGAAGTTCTATCAACCGATCCTCACGACACCCCCGGTAAACTGACCCTGATGTCCCCGCTATCCGCGCGGTTCGCGCAGCTTCGCGCCCATGGCGAAAAAGCTCTCGTGACCTTCGTCACGGCGGGCGATCCTTCGCTGGACGAACTTCCCGAAATCCTTGAAACCCTTGAATCAGGTGGCGCCGACGTCATCGAGGTCGGCATCCCGTTCAGTGACCCTATCGCAGATGGCCCAACAATCCAGGCGTCCAGCCAGCGTGCCCTCGACCGAGGCACGCGCTTGAGCGGGATTTTCGACTCGGTCGCGAAGGCAAAGGTCTCAACGCCAATCGTATACATGGGATATACGAACATGGCGCTCAGGATCGGCTTCGATCAGTTCGCTCGCCGCGCCAAGGACTCGGGCGCTTCGGGTGTCATCCTCAGCGACCTGACCCGAGAAGAAGCCGGCGAGTGGAGGGCCGCCGCCTCGAACGCCGGGCTCGACACGATCTTTCTCGTGGCGCCCACATCGACTGAGGAGCGAATCCGCGCGGCTTGCGCAGCCTCCACGGGCTTCGTCTACTGCGTTTCGCGAACGGGCGTGACCGGAGCCGGCAGCCAAGTGCCGCCCGAGGTCGCCAAAACCGTTCGGCGAATACGGACCGCCTCGGAAATGCCGGTCTGCGTCGGCTTTGGCATCTCGAACGCAAAACAAGTGCGGATGGTTTGCGAGGTGGCGGACGGGGCGGTGGTGGGCAGCTACCTCGTCAACTTGCTTCACACCTCGGGGCCGGACCGTGCGGCCATTGAATCGGCTGTCAGAACTTTGAAGAGCGGAACGCTCTAGAGCTTCAGGAGAAAGCCGAACTCCTCCGAGTGATCAGGATCGTCGCAAATCCGCTCGCCGAGAGGCTCTGCCCCGCTCTTCGCGTACATTCCGTGAGCGGCGGCCAGCTTCTTGTCGGACCAGATTTCCATCTCGGTAAATCCCGCTTCCCGGGCGGCTTCCTGCGCAAACAGGTACAGGTCTCGCCCATGACCCTTGCCTCGGTGCTCGGCAGGCAGATAAAGCCGATACAACTCGCACCGGCCATACCTTCGGGCTTTCAGGCCTACTGTCCCGATCACAATGCCATCCAGTTCCATCACCCAAAAGCCGCCGCCCTGATCGTGATAGAACTCCCGCACATCCAACGAGTCGCGATTGTAGCCCTCCGGCTCCCATGTGAAGCCGTACTCGTCGAAGACTCCTTTGATCACAGCCTGGATCCCAGGCTCGTCTCCCTCATGGAACGGTCTGATGCTCGGCTCGCGCACGAACTCGATGGTACCAGCCGAATGGTAGACTCGAAGTGTGCAAGTTATGATCATCGGCGGTTCAGGATTGCTCGGAAGCGCCGTGGTGGAAGCGGCCGAACGCAGGGGTTGGGAGGTGCTCGCCCCCACTCGCGACGAACTCGATGTAACCGACGAAACTTCGATCGCTAATTATGTTCCCTGCGCTTCCCCGTACTGGATCGTCAACTGCGCAGCTTATACGGCGGTAGACAAAGCGGAGACCGACCGCGAGGCCGCGTTCCTTTTGAATGGAGTCGCCCCCGGATTCCTCGGACGCGCCGCCCGGGAATCGCGCGCGCGGATCATCCACATTAGTTCCGACTTTGTCTTCGATGGTAAGGCAAACGGTCGCTACCGAGAATACGACCCCACTAACCCGCTCGGTGTTTACGGTGAAAGCAAACTCCAAGGTGAGCGCGCCTTGCTGCTGGAAGCGTGTGAGTCGATAGTCGTGCGAACCGCCTGGCTCTTCGGCGCAGGAGGGGATTGCTTCCCTCGGAAAATTATACGCGCTGCTCTCCAACGCAAGCCGTTGCGCGTTGTAAGCGACCAGACCGGCTCACCCACGTACACGTCCGACCTCGCAGCGGCCGTTATGCAACTCGCCGACCTCGGCCCCGATGGTGGAATTTATAACATAGTTAACTCCGGGAAGGCGACCTGGCACAAACTGGCGGCCGCGTCGGTCGCTGCCGCCGGCATTGATGTGGAAATCGAGCCGGTGCCCTCCGAAGATTTCCCCACAGCGGCAACACGGCCGAAAAACAGTGTTCTCGACACTTCGAAGTATCAGTCCCTCGGCCTATCGCCCTTACCCGAATGGACGGACGCGGTCAGGCGCTTTGCCGAAGAGCTGCGCACTAAGAACCTGCTCGAAGTTTAAATCCGCCAGGGAACCGGGCGGCCAGCGTCTTCTCCTCGACCTCCCCCACTTCATCGACCATTAGAATCTTGAATTGCAACGGATCGGGCGCGAACTCGGAGAAGACCTGCAAACACGCCCCGCATGGTGGTGCGCCGTTTACGGTGGCTATCGCGCAAGCCGTGGCCTCTTTGCACCCGTCGGATACCATGCGGAAAACGGCGCTCCTTTCTGCGCAAATTGAAAGACCGTAGGAAGCGTTCTCCACGTTGCAACCAGTGTAGAACAGTCCATTTAAGCCTAAAACCGCCGCCCCGGCCATATAGCCCTAGTAGGGAGCGTAAGCCATTTCTCGGGCGGACACCGCGGCTTCGCGCAAGTGGCTGATCATGGGCGAAACTCCACAACCGTCACACCGCTCCCTCCCTGGTCTGCGGGCGCTTCGCCAAACGCGGCAACGTCCTTTCTGGATTCAAGGGATATCCGCACAATTCGTCGTAAAATGCCATCGCCTTTTCCATGAACGATCCGTGCGCGCTCCAGGCCTGCGAGCGCCGCATCGTCGAAAAATCGATCCAGCGCATCTTTTGCATCCTCTGCCCGCATCTGACGAATTACCAACTCCGAAGAAATATTCTCTGAGCGGGACATAGAGCTTGGATTCCTTCCGACTGCCGCCTTCTTTCCAGTGGACGGGCGAATGATCGGCGAAACGTCATCGGCACGCACCGCCATTTTCAATTGGTTTATTTGCACAATGACTTTTCCGGATTTTCCTATCTCGAGAATCTTGCCGATATGCGGGTGCCCTTGGACGCCCACCTCCATCCCTACCGCCAAAACCTCAGGATTTGCCTCTCTCGGCATTTTAAGCTCCTGCCTTGCGGTTGAAAGTCCCCTCTCGATTGCGCGCGCTTCCTCGCGAAGCGCTTCCTTTTCCGAACCGCTAACGTTTAATGCGCTAATCATTTCCGTCAGGCGCCTGTATTTGTCTCTCGCGTCCCGAACCGCCTCGGACACCGCCTCTTCCGCCTGAGATCTGACGGTCTCCAACTTCTCGCGAACGTCCTGTTTTTGCTTTTCGAGGGCTTGAACTTGGCTCGCGACAGCCATCCTTTGTGCGTCTGCCGCCGCCCGATCCTCTCGCGCCACGCGAATCAATTCGTCCAAGTAATTCGACTTTTCCCGGTCTTTGGCTCCTTCGCTACCAATCATCTCTTCTGCAATCACAATAACTTGATCGGGTATTCCGTAACGGCGTGATATTTCGAATGCATGGCTTGAGCCTGTCGCGCCGGGAATCAGGTGATAGGTAGGCTTCAGCGTCTTGAGGTCGAACTCCATCGCTGCCGAAGCCAACTGGTCGTTAATAAGTGCAAATTCCTTGAGCTCACCGTAGTGAGTAGACGCGCCGATAACTGCGCCGCGGTTCAGTAGTTCCGTCAAAATCGCCTTGCCCAGGGCTGCGCCTTCACGTGGATCGGTGCCGGCGCCGACTTCGTCGAACAGACACAGTGCTCCCGACGAGGCATTCTTAAATACTCGCGCGATATTCTTTAAATGGCCGCTAAATGTGGAGAGCGATTGCTGCAAGCTCTGCTCGTCGCCAATATCCGCCCATACTCCGGTAAACGGGCCCAGGATAACTGTGCTGGCCGGAGGAAAAATCCCACAGCCTATCATGAGCGAATACAATCCTATCGCCTTGAGGCATACGGTCTTTCCGCCAGTATTTGGCCCGGTAATGATAAGCGATCTATATTTTCCGCCAATATCGATATCGAGCGGCACCGAGAAATGACGTTCGATAAGGGGATGGTGGCCTACTCTAATGCTCATGAAATGGCCGTCCTCGATTGCCGGCTCGCATCCCTTTACTGCGAAGGAGTATCGGGCCTTTGCAAATATCGCGTCAAGCTCCGCTAACGCGGATAATCCGACAATTATCTCCTCCGAGGAATGCCCCACCTTGGAGGAGAGGTCGGCCAATATCCTTTCGACCTCTTCCCTCTCCGCGCCCTCGAGTTCGCGCAGCTTGTTCATCTCGCCGACGATCACCTCGGGCTCTACGAAGATCGTTTGCCCCGAGCCGCTTGAATCGTGGACGATGCCCGGAACTTTCCCGCGAAACTGTGCCTTCACAGGAAGTACATAGCGGCCGTCCCTTTGGGTGTACAAAGCCTCTTGCAAATAGGATTTGTACGTACCGGAAATCAGCGATTGCAACCGTTCGGTGATTTTTCGCAGTTGGCTCGCCTTGCGAGCTCTAATGGCCCTTAGGGTCGCGCTGGCTCCGTCCGACACGGCGCCATCGGGCCCGACCGCCGTCTCGATCTCTTCCTTTAGCTTTGGCAGATATGCCATCCGTTCGGCGATCGTCCATAGCCCAGGAGCGTTCTCGCGCGACGCTGCGATGTGCCTCCGCAGCCGTGCCATAGCGCCCAGCGTCTCCGCGACCCGGTAAAGCTCAGTGCCAGGCAAAGCGGACCCCTTGCCCGCGAAGGCCACCGCATCGGCAACGTCCCGGGCGTTCGAATAAACCGGTGTCTCACCAAATTCGAGCACATGAACTGCTTCGCCGGTGTGCTGTAGCCGCAACGAGATCAGCGCACGGTCGAAGGACGGCCTCGTATCCCGAAGCTCGACTGCTCCCGTTTCCGTCTCGCAATACGACGCCACGAGGTCGATGACTTGAGGCAGTTCCAGAGCCGTTTCGGCGTGTGTCCATGCGTCTAGCGGCATCGTCACTCCTTGCGGTACTCGGCGGTCACGCTGCTCGCGATCCCGCCGCGAACGTTGAAATCACCTTCAACTTGAGCGAACCGCGGCTGACAAGTCGCAACGAAGTCGTCCAGAATCTGATTGATGACGGCCTCGAAGTAGATCCCTTTGTCCCGGAAAGTGAAATAGTACAGCTTTAGCGACTTGAGTTCAACACACGCCTGATCCGGGATGTAGCGGAGCGTGATCGTCGCGAAGTCCGGCTGGCCGGTCTTCGGGCAGACACTCGTAAACTCGGGCGCAATGTGTTCGATCACATAGTCGCGCTCAGGCGCCGGATTGGGGAATGTCTCTAAGATATCGCTGCTCACTTTCGGATTATGGCGAACTCAGAACTTGCCACCCGTCCCTATGCTCTTGTCCATCGTTTTAGCCATCACCGCATCGACGGAATATTGGCCCATTCCAGTGAAGAGCAGGGCGATAGCCATGGCGAACAGGGCGAGCGGTAATTCGAAACCGCCACCCTTCGCGAACAGTCCCTTGTCGACATGGACCTTGGCGATTGCGACGAAAAGATTCACAGCAATGCCAAAGGCTGCCACCCTGCCGAATAGACCCAACAAGACTCCAAGCCCGCCGAGCAGCTCTGCGGCGATTGATAAGTAGCCAAGCCACTCCGGAATCCCCATCTTGCCGAAAATCTCGATCTGATTTCCCAGGCTTGTCGCGCCACCTTCAACCACGCCAACCTTCTGCAAACCGTGCGCCATCATGACAATTCCGAGCGTCAGCCGCAGGACAACGAGCGCCAGGTCTATCGAGCGATCTTCCCTGTCCATCTTTAGTCCCCTAACCTGGGACGCAATTCACCCCGTAATCGTCGCAGTACCGTGCGAGGAACGATTCTCCGCGACGGCGAACTCTACATTCGTGATGCGTTGGCTTACAATACTGGCTGATCTGGACCGCCGTTGGCTCTATCTCGCCTTGATCATTGCCATTGTCCTCTCCAGCTTCATACAAGCCCCCCTTACCATCCGACTAAGCCACGAGTCTCGTGGCTTTTACGAGGCGATCGAAACCCTCGACGGGCGCAAACCTGTCCTCCTGCAGAGCGATTGGGACATGGGCACGATCGGCGAACTTCGCGCACAGTTCTACGGTGTCGCCCGGCATCTCTTCCGAAAGAACCAGAAATTCGTTCTAATCAGCGGCAATGCGCTCGGCCCACGCTTCTATAGACCCGTTATGGATGAACTCGCTGACGAGTTCGGAAAGGAGTACGGCAAAGACTGGATATCCGTGGGATTCAAACTCCCTGATCCGAAATCCATCGCGATCGAAAGTCTCTCGAGAAACTTCCCAGGGACAGCCATCGCCGACGACTTGGGACGCAAGGTGGAGACTTACCCTTGGCTGAAAGACGTTAGGACCGCGGACGACTGGGCCCTCGCCATATCGATCAGCTATAGCGAGTTCCGCGAATACATCACGTACTTCCACTACTCGGCAAGGACACCATATTTAGCCGGCGTGGCAGCGATCACCAGCACGGTGCTCTACCCGTTCGTAAGCTCGGGAACGATCAAGGGCATGCTCGTGGGCTCACGCGGTGGGGGCGAATATGAGCAAGCGATTGGCGAGAAGGGTCACGCCAGCAAGTTCCTCGTCGGCCAGACTGCCGGCCACTTGTTGATCCTGCTTGCCATCATCATTGGCAACATCGGCCAGATCGCCAAGAACAGGCTGGCGAAATGATCGCGGAACTAACTTTCGAAAGGGTTGGGGATTGGATCGCCGCGGGAGCCGTCATCGCCATCCTTAGCCTTCTCTGGCGCGAAAACCGCCTCTATCGTGTAGGTGAACACCTGCTCCTGGGCCTCACGATTGGGTTCACCGCGGTGGTCACGTGGGTGGAACTGCTGCAGCCCAGATGGCTAGTCCCGTTTCAGGAGGCCATCGCCGCCGGAGACACCGGGCGAATCTTTTTCGGCGGGTCCGCACTCGTCTTGGGTCTTTGTTGGTACGGCCTCTATTTTAAGAGGGGCGAGTGGCTCATGCGACTCGTCCTGGGCGTGATTCTCGGGGCATCGGCAGGGCAAGCTCTGCGTAACAACTTCACTCAGCAGATGCCACTCGTAGCCACCTCATTCCGCAGTCCGATCGTGATCAGCGAGGGGAGCCGATTCGATTTCTGGGGATCGCTCAATAACTCGCTCTTCCTGGTAGCTCTCGTCTCCGTACTGCTTTACTTCTTCTTCATCTTCGAGCAAAGGAATCCGATAATCAAAGCGGGCAGCAGAATTGGCCGCTTTTGGCTCATGGTCGGCTTCGGGGTCTACTTCGGCAACACGATCATGACGCGCATGGCTGTGCTCATCGAAAGAGTCTGGTTCGTCGTAAACGACTTCTTCGGAAAGATGTTCGCGTGAGGTAAGAAGGGCGAATGGAGGAGACGGTTGAGGCGAGAGCGTCTGGGTCGCTCGCCCTCGAGGCGATATTGTCACGGCACGCCCACATCCACCTTGAGTCCTTCGAAGCGGCTGAAATGAACAAGGTCGAGTTCGCAAGCAAGAATTGGAGTCGCCAGGTTTCGCAGGGCGATCCGTATATCCACGGCCCTTACGGCTTAGCGGAGCTCATGGACAACAACCCCCTCGTCTGCGCCGACATCGCATCCTGCCCCGGCCCATCGGCCACTCTCGCGGCCATCGCGGTGGCGCCGCTTGCGAAAGCAGCTATGCTCACGGATCGGCCCGCTTTTGTCTTCTCATTCGACGATAGCTACGAAGAGGTGAACCGCGTGTTGGAAACCGAAGGTTGGACCGAAGGAGCAGCCGTCACCGGAAACCCGATGGACCTCGACCGCTGCCTGATCGCCACCAGCCTGTCGGAGATTCGCGTCCCCCAAAGCGCTTCAGAGATCGACGACCTTTACGACGAATGCTTCGCGCGCAGTTTCTTTGTCCGCCGCCACGAAGGCGACGATTGGGGCCCGCAGCTCGTACGTGGAACACCAGGGGCCATGTACCAGCTCATCCTCAGCCCAGGTGAGGCCGATACTGCAGTACTCCGAGTCGACGTAATCGCGGACCCCAACGGAAAGTGCGGCGCGGCGCAACTGGTGCACATGCTCAACATCATGTGTGGCTTCGAAGAGGACCACGCCGTCTCGCTTTAGGCGGAACCCTTGGCTTGTGCGCAACGTCCTAAGTTCAAAGACGGGCTCACCGGAGCCTGGAGCACAAGATGCCACGTACGAAGATAAGCGACGACCACCCGCTGAGAGTTTATTTCCGAGGCCTGCTGCACGACAGCGTTAAACAAAGGCTGCGATTGGCGGACAACACCGTCGAGAACTACCTCAGCACGCTCATCACCGAATTCATCCACACCGACGCGCTCGGTTTGGACAGCGACAAAGGCGATGACATCGCCGAGCTAATCGCGGATGGCGATGTGCTATTGGGAGCGAACAGCTTCGAGCGCGAACGCGAAGTCCACAAGCACGTCGGCGACACGATCATGTTTTGGGGGGGTCTCTTCCCGGAGCACCTGGCAATCCTCAGGCGGTGCGGCGCCGCCTCTGGACTCATCGACCACGTCGCTCAGGGCAAAACCAGCTACCGGCTGGTGAGCACCTTCGTTTACGGCGGCCACGCGGCCGAAGCGCCGATGTTCGAGCGGCTCAGCGAGGGGTTCGAGGAATACCTGCTGGCACTGCACGATGTCCGCAGCGCGTGGGACGACTCGGGCGACTGGAGCCACGGATTCCGCGCTTAGCAGGAAATCGCTGCAGAGCGTCGAAAACGACACTAAGTATTGGACACACCGGTCGAAAAACTGCGTAAACAGGGGGCCGCTGCGCTATCTCCGATCGAACTTCTAGCTATCGGCTTTACCCGCGAGGAAGGGGACGCGGACGCCGCCCTCCAGACCGCCCGCGCGTTCATGAAGAGCCTGGGTGGCATTCGGTCCCTCGCCTCCGTTCCGCCTGGTGTGCTTAAAGGGGCCGGGCTACTCGACGACCTGGAGGTCGCGAAGTTCACCGCCCTGATCGAGCTTGGCAGGCGCTGCATGGATGCGGGTAAGGGGCAGCGCACGGTCATCAAGGACGACAACGACATAGCTGCCCTGTTCAGCCGTCTGCGCTATGAGAGAAAGGAGCACTTCTGCGCGCTGCTTCTCGACACAAAGTGCCAGGTCATGAAGAGCACCGTTGTCCACACAGGGACGGTTTCCGCGTCGCTCGTCGGTGTGCGCGAGTTCTTTCGCGAGGCGCTGCTCGAAGGTGCCAGCAGCATCGTTGCCGTGCACAACCACCCGAGCGGCGACCCGACGCCCAGCCGCGAGGACTTCGAAGTCACAAACCTCCTTGTTCAAGCCGGAAAACTGCTCGAAATACCGTTGCTCGACCACGTCATCATCGGCGAAACGGACCACGTCAGCCTGCACAAACTGGGCGCAATAGGCTAAAACGCGCCATGCCAGAGAGATTTGGGGAGATCGTGGAGGGGCTTCGCGACAGGATTGAAAGCCTTCACAACGCGAGGGAAAACGCCCTCGCCGCCGGCCGCCAAATCGTCCAAACGAGTTCGAAAGCCATTAAGCACATCCACCGGCAAGAGATGGATCGAGCCGATTCGCTGCTGAAAAGCCTCGAACAAATGGTCACGAAGGCGAGCCACGACGTCGCGAGCTTTCCAGGAATCCGACATGCCCCTTATTTCCAAGACGCCATCAAGGAATTCGTCGAGGCGAAGACGCTGCGCGCAATCATCATGAACGAGCCGCTCCCCCTTCCACAAGAACTCAATGTCGAACCTCAGGCATACTTAAACGGAATCTGCGAAGCGGCGAGCGAATGCCGGAGGTACGCGCTCGACGAAGTGCGCCGGGGGAACAACGAACGCGCGCGCGAACTTGCCACCGAAATGGAAGATATCTACGACGAACTCATAACCTTCGACTACCCAGACGCGCTCATGTCGAACTTGCGCCGCAACGTGGACGCCCTGCGCGCCGTGCTCGAGCGAACCCAGAGCGACCTCGCCGTGACCGGAACCCAGCGCGAGTTGATCGATGAGCTTCGAAGGAGCCGTCCCCAGTGATCCCGGCCATCGCCGCTGCCGCGATCGCCATGCCGGCCTTCGAGGCGAGAGTCCTGTGGGTGGACGCCACTGCGAACCTCTCGTGGACGACGAGCCCCGCGAAGGTCCGCGCGTTCTGCTTGAAAGCCAAGCAAACGGGCTTCAACGAACTGGTCGTCGACGTAAAGCCTATCAACGGGAAATGGCTCTTCGCGGGGCCGCCCCAAGAGCGGTTCAAGAGCTTCCGCAGCGTAGCGGTCCCCGAGAACTACGATCTGCTCAGCGAGTTCTCCAAGTCGGCTCGTGCGGCGGGCCTCCGCATATCCGCGGGCCTGAACGTTTTCAGCGAAGGCCATTCGTATTTCCCCGGCGTCGGCAAGGCGTACGAAACCTCGAGCTGGGAGACTCAGGTGGCCGTTCCGACGTATGGCGCCCTGCTAGCAGACGGACGGCGGGTGCCGATAATCCTCGATCGGAGCGCGTTGCTTGTGCCCGGCCAAATGAGGCTCGCGACCGGTGAAAACGGAAAACTCATCGCGGGCACGAGGATCCGCGTCGAAGTCGCGTCCGACTTTGCCGATACCGAAATCGTCGGCATGGCGGCGCGGACCGAGCTCGTTGGCCAAACCAAAGCCTTCCCCTCGATGGTTGCCGTTTTCGTCGACCCGTTGACGCCCGGCGCGCGCGGGCGCATGCTTTCGATTCTCGACAAAGTCGCCCGGTACGATATCGACGGCATCGTCTTCGACCGGCTGAGGTATTCGGCGCTCGCTTCCGGAATGGGACCGGCCATGCGCGACGAGTTCGCAAAGCGGTATGGCCCGGTGTCCGCCTGGCCGGAGAGCGTGTTCTACGCGTCACCGATTCCGGGCGAGCCCTTGCGCCACGGCCCGCGCTTCCCCGAGTGGATGCAGTTCCGCGCCGAAGTGATCTCGGAGGCTCTCCGCGACTTCGAGCGAAAGGTGAAGGAAGTGAACCCGAAGCTTACGGTCGGCTCCTACGTGGGCGCGGGCTGGGAGACCTACTACGAGGTCGGCGTCAACTACGCATCCGACTCCGTCAAGCCGCCCTATGACTGGGCTCTCGAAGAATACGGCCTAACGGGCTACGCCGGCTACCTCGACTTCCTAATGCCCGGCTGCTTCTACAAAGTTGCCCGCGAGATCGATCCAGGCGTTCCGACCGGGCGCGAGCGGTTTACTGTCCAAGGAGGCGCGAAGCTCGCGACCGAGCTTGCGGGCAACTCCACCTTCATCTACCCCGCGCTCTATGGACTGGACTGGGAAAGGAATCCCGACGGGCTCCGCTCGGCCATCCGCGCCTGCCGCGAAATCGGCAAAGGCATCATGTTCTTCGATACGGTTTATATCAACAACAATGACTGGTGGGAGCTATTCAAGCAAGAGTTCGCCAACGCACCCATACAGCCGCCCCACGCCATGCCGAGCCTCCGCCGGCGGGGGGGAGGGACCGCCGACTGACGGCCGCGGCCTGCCGACGCAAAGGGAGCCGCCTGTCTTCGGTAAGCTGTCAGTCGGCAGCCCGCTTCTTCGTTCACGCGAGCAGCGTGTGCCCCGCAGTCACCGTCCTGGGGTGCGTCGACGAAGATCGCGGGTCCTCGCCAGATGCTTGTCATCACGCACCTTCGAGCCAGGGAACCCGTGGTGCGATCGGTTGAAATGTTGCCGAGCGGGGATGGTTACGAGGTGTAGCACAACATGGGTTGGGAAACTCGCGGGAACGGTCGAAGCTACGACTACGCAAGGGTGTACGTGGCGTGATGACGAGGGAGCCGGCGGCGGATCGGGTATTTGCCACGATTCCTGACAGTCTCAGTCCAATCTGTTGGATCGCCGATTTGCGGTGGATCTCCTTTACTTGCTCTTGCCGGCGCGCCTCCTTCGCGCCGGCATAGCTTCCCCCGTATAGAATAGGAAGAGATGAAGGTCACCCTCGCCAAGTTTTGCGACTACGCATGCCACATCGAAGGCGGCAAGGGGGCGCTCGTAGGAATGTTCGACACGATCGGAGGGTCGCAGTTCCCGCTTATCCACCCGACATTCTTCATGTGCGTCGAGCTCGAATTCGAGCCCGCAGAGGCCGGCAAGCCCGCCAAGGTCAAGCTCTCCCTCATCGACGAGGACGGCAAGGAGCTCATGGGCGTGGAGGGCGAGTTCGTGGTGCCCCCGGCGGCCGGCTACAAGCCTGCGACCATGTTCCAATCGTTCCGCATCGACGGCATGTCCTTCCCGAAGCCCGGGCACTACCGCCTCGATGTGATCAGCCAGGGAGAGCCCATCGGCGAGGCGCGGCTGTATTTGGTTCAAGCACAAGCGCCGCCGGGTAACCTCTCGCCTCAGTGAGATTCGGGATTTTCAAGGGCCTCCGGAACCGGATCGACCGCCTGTTCGGCAGAGGCATCGTCGACGAAGAGCTATTCCAAGACCTTGAAGAAGCGCTCATCCAATCCGATGTGGGCGTAGGTTCCGCGTCTGAAATCATGGACGAGGTCCGCGTCCGAGTCCGCAAAGAACGCTTGGAAGCCCCAGACCAAATTCGCCAGGCCATTCAAGACGCCATCACCGCCCGCCTTCGCGAGGAGGAGAGCGCTCTCGCGGTCTCGCAAAATGGCCCGACGGTCTATCTGTTTCTCGGCGTGAACGGCACCGGTAAAACTACCACAATCGCCAAGCTCGCCCACAGGCTAAATTCTCAGGGCAAGAGCGTGCTGGTGGCGGCAGGCGATACGTTCCGGGCCGCCGCCACGGAGCAGCTCGAGATTTGGGCGAACCGGGTCGGTGTGGGCATCGTGCGCGGCCAGCCCGGCGGCGACCCGAGCGCCGTGATCTTCGACGCCATCACCGCCGCCAAGTCGCGCGGCGTGCAATACGTTCTGGCGGATACCGCCGGCAGACAGCACACGAAGGAGAACCTGATGCAGGAGCTTCAAAAGGTCGCACGAGTCGCCGAGAAGGCGCTAGGGCGCCCCCCTGACGAAGTGCTGCTGGTACTCGACGGCAACACCGGTCAAAACGCTATCCGCCAGGCTGAAGTGTTCTCGAAAGCAGCGGGCGTTACCGGCGCGGTGCTCACCAAGCTCGACGGCACGGCGAAGGGCGGCTCGATCGTGAGCATTACCGACCAGTTGGGAATACCCATCAAGCTTATCGGCGTGGGCGAGGAGCCCGAGGACCTTCTTCCCTTTAAAGCCGCCGACTTCGCGCGGGAGCTCGTCGAATGAAGCTCCTTCCACTAATCTCCTTTGTTGCATTCGCCGGCTGCGGGAGTAAATCGATAGTCCCCGACGAACCCACATACGGCCTCGTCATTCCAAAGGCGAATTCCGAATGGAGGCGCGAAATTATCGCCGGATTTCAGGATGCTGCGGACCAGGTCGGGATGAAGATTTCAATTTCCGAATATTCCGATAATTCCCCGAAAGAGATATTGGCAGCCGCGAGCAATCTACCTCCCTCTGAGGGCGCTCCAATCTGCATTGTTTTCACTAGAAAAGAATCGATTAAGGACGTTGCGTTCAAGCTGGCACGAAAGGGCGTCGATGTCATTACAATCGGCGAGGACGACCCGGACACTCCCCGAATCGGCCATTGCGGCGAAGCGTCGCAAGATCTCGCGTATCTGTGGGATATTCGCGTTAGGCAATTGCGTCCGCGCCCACGGAATGCACTCATGATTTTCGGTGACGTTCCGGTCAATCAACGTCGCATATCGGGTTCCTTGTACGAAAAGTCAAGGGGATGGCGCAGGTATCGGCTGCGCATGAGGAGCGTAGCCGACGCATCACAAGACGATATTAAGTGGGCCGATCTGGTCACTCCCGTTGGAGAGGACGCCCTCGCCTTTATGGCGGGTACTTCCAAGCCCATGATCCCGGTAGATGGCTCTGCGGCCGCCATCGATCTTGTTCGCGGCGACAGGGTCCCGATGGTATTTATTCCGAATTACTATCAAATGGGTTTGCGGGCGGCCAGAATCGCGCGCGAGGATTTTGTTTACGGCACCATTCCGAACGCGATTATTTCCATGAAGTATAAAGAAGTAGTGAAGGAAACGGTCAAATGGCACTTGGAGGACCGCTACCGGTCCGCGCCTTCGGTCGCCAAACGGAAATAGCGTGGCGGTCCACGTCGGCTTGCTCACGTTAGTATTGCGGATCGAAGGTGCGGATTCGCTTAAGGACAAGCGGCACGTTATAAAGGGCCTCTTGGAACGCGCGCGGCGCGACCTGCATCTCAGCATTGCCGAAGTCGGCTTCCAAAACCAAACGCGCCTCGCCGAGGTTGCCGCTGCATTCGCGGGATCGAACCGGCGCACTATCGAGCGGGCCAAGGAGTCGGCCATCGCGTTTCTGGAGTCGGACCCCCGTGCGATCTTCGACGGATGCACTTGGGAATGGCTTTGAGGTGGCCGCGGGGACTAACACGTCGGTGGCCGCCAGCATCGGCATCGCGACTTCGGTAATGAGAGACTCGGGCACGAAGGCGGCCTCGTCGATCAGAACGTGGTCCGCGCCGTCGCCGCGGAGGTTCTCAGCGATGAACCGGCGAGTCTTGGGCGAAACGGTGGCTTATTCTCGCTCAGATTTCTTCGGCTATCCTGATTGGATTTCCGTCTACGAAGCCTTTCTCACTCCTTACGGTTTGGCTTTCAATGTTCGAGGGGACGTTGTGCCGGAGAACTCGTCCATTCTGGTGCTGCAAACCTCTTGCCTGTTGTTCACCATGAGAACCCGCAGGAAATCCGAAAGCGTGGATCGCCGCAACACGCCGGATTCCAAATCATGAGTACGCCGAGCAAGAGCTTCGGAATTGACCCCGCCGGTCGAATGCTAGTCGCAGAACCTGGGGACGCCAAGGTCGCTACCAAGCAGATCGACGTCGACCCCACCCATATGTAAACCAACCCCCGGCACATCGTGATCCGGAGGCTGGCATGAGGAGAGGAATGAGATGAAAGGCTATTTCTTCAAATGTCCGAGCAAAACTTCAAGCGGCTTGTCCGCCGCAAATACGTACGTCGCGCTCGGGTCGCACCACGTCACCGCGTTCATTTGGCCGACGCGGCTATACCGCATGCCAGGATATCCTTGAATCGGGGCGCCCTCGCACTCCTCGAGGTCGGGAACGACGACCAGCACGAAGTCACTGGCGCCGTCCGTATAAATCAAACGTCCCATGAGCCGCCCGTCGATTGTCAATCGATCGACCCGCCAAAGGGTCAACCCGCCGAGGATGGCCTCAGGCGGCTTGCCAAGCTGATTGCGAACCCAATCGCCAGCGCCGCCGGAGGACGCGACGTTCGAGCCGCCCGCAACGCCGGCGCTGAGCGTTCGTTGGAGAGTTGCCTTGTCCATCGTCGATGGGCCGCCGATTCGCTGAAGGTATGCCGCGCTGACGATTGAAAGCGCCAAAATGCCGGCCATCGCGTAGCTGTATTTGCCGACGATCGTTTCGGTCCTTTTGGCTCGGTCTAGCTCGGCGATGCGCGCCTTGCAGAGCTTCAGGGTGGCGGGAGAATCGTGGATGGGAAGCTTGTCGCTAATCGTGCGTTTCAGGTGAAGGATGGACTCGTATCGGCTTTGGGCAGCGGGGTCGTCTCTAAGCAGTTGTTCGACGGCAATTCTTTCGTTTGCATCGAGTGCATTGTCCGCCATGGCCGAGAGCATTTCAAAATTATTCATTGCCGACACTTCCCTTTATATATCCTTCAGATTTCGCATAGTCCACCAGCTTCTCCCGAAGGGCTGCCCGCCCACGGGCCAGACGAGAGCGCACCGTTCCGATTGGCACTTCCAACGCTTCTGCGATCTCGTCATAGCTCATTCCTTCAACGTCACATAGCAAAACTGCGGTCCGGTATTCCTCGGGTAGAGACATCAGCGCCTCTTCCACTTGTTCTCCTAACAGCGAGTCGAACAATTCGGTTCCAGGCGTGGCCTCTTCTGCCACTAGATTCTCTACCGCCGGCTGGTCTTCGATCGAAGCCACATCCGGGTCGCGCTTGGCCTTCCGGTACCGGTTGATGAAGACGTTAGTCAGTATTCTCAGTACCCACGCCTTGAAGTTGGTTCCATCGAACCTGTCGTAAGCCTGAAATGCCCTTACGACCGCTTCCTGGGTCAAGTCCTGCGCTTCATCTTGGTTCCGAGTCAGCCGCAATGCGGTGCTGAATACGGATGGAAAGATCGCCTCGAACTCCCGCTCGAACTCCCTGCGCGGATCGCGCTTTTTCCAGAGCATGGGTAGCGCCGAGTGTACCTTTCTGCCTGTTCTAACAAAGCGCACCGTTGCCTGGTTCCCGCCTACCCAGTAGAAAAAAGATTGTGCCTGCTGGTAAGGGGCTTTCGTGGACCTTCATGAAATACGCGGATTCCGGTCAGACGAGAAGCCAAAAAGTCGTCTTCACGTCACATTCCCTGACACACCCCTGTCGTGATGACGAGATATCGACAGTCGCCAGTCGCCAGTCGCCAGTCGTATATAATATGGCCTGCGGAGAGATGGCTGAGTGGTCGAAAGCGCCCGCCTGCTAAGTGGGTAAGGGGCTAATACCCCTTCTCGGGTTCGAATCCCGATCTCTCCGCCATTATTTGAACCTCTGAGGGGCCATGCGCGGTCTATACTTGAAAATGCTCTGGCGAACGCTCATCCCCCTCGGCGTGCTGCTGGCTGCCACCCTAGCCCAAGCAGACCTGCCTGATTACTTGAAGCTGCGCAGGAAATACGGCATCTCACAAGCCACAACAAGCCTCGCCCTCGATACGCTCGTCGGCGCCGCGGTCCTGGAGATTCGCGGCGAAGTCAAAGGCACCATCACGGTCGACGGCAAGACCAGCCTCCTCCTGAATGTGAAGGGAGCGGAGCCGATCACGGTCAAGGGCGAGAACGTCGAAGCTTGGCTGAAATACCCACAAGCCATCGCGCGCATGATCATCAAAGCGCGTCGCGCCAACGAGTTCGCCCCGCTCGATGCGCAGCTTCTCGGCGCCGTCGAAGAGGGCGCGATGCGAGACTGGGAGGCCAAGCGAAAAGCCCCGCCCATCGCCACA
The DNA here is from genome assembly GCA_051003155.1 of Fimbriimonadales bacterium. Taxonomy (GTDB): domain Bacteria; phylum Armatimonadota; class Fimbriimonadia; order Fimbriimonadales; family ATM1; genus JACDEQ01. The sequence goes on from JBPCLO010000027.1 coordinate 18,998, forward strand.
GGGCGTCACATGCCCAAACCGGCCACCCGGGGCGGTTCGCCCAAGCGCGAGTGGAACATCGAGCCCAACGCCGCCGTGCCTGTTTACGCGGATTTCATCCAGGGCTACAACCCTCGCTTGAGCGAAGCGCAGGCCACCGAAATAGCGACCGGGATCATCGGCTTCAGCATAGAATTCGGAGTCGACGCTCGCCTGATCACGGCGATGGTGCTGGTGGAGAGCGGCTTCAATCCTTCGGCTACATCCCGGGCCGGCGCGATGGGCCTCGGCCAGTTGATGCCGGGAACGGCGCAAGGCTTAGGCGTGCGCGACGCGTACGACACGAACGAGAACCTTTGGGGCACGGTCCGCCTGATCCGGGGACACCTGGACAAGTACGCGACTTCGAATGACAGATACTCGGGGCTCGTCCTGGCTCTCGCTGCGTATAACGCAGGCGGAGGCGCGGTCAAACGCCACGGCGGCGTCCCGCCCTACCGCGAGACCAAGAACTACATCAAGAAGGTCACGGACTGGTACGACAAGCTGTGCGGCCGCTAAGCGAAGGATCGGCTATCGTTCAATTAACCTCCGTCGATCCGATTCCTATGAGATTGGCCGGCTGCTGTGGCGGACTCGCTGCTCGTGACGGCAAACGCGCTGAGGCTGAGGCGGTAACCGTGCGCATATTGATCCCGATCGTAGCCTCGTTAGCGCTTTTGGGCTGTACTCCTGAAATGCCGGCCAAGAACGCGAAGCGCCCTCCGGGGCAGTCTGCGGATATGGTTCGCGAGACCTACAATGCGGCTCATGCCAAGGGGCGGGAGATTGCGAAGGCTAGTGGCCCGAACCAACCCGACAACGCGATCAAGAATAAGATTGCCGAAGGATTCAAACTCGTCGACGGCTTGAACGCGAAATCGATCCAAGTCAGCGTAACGAAGGGAATCATAACCCTAAAGGGCACCGTGCCTTCGATGAACGACCGGCTGAAAGCGGAGGGCTTGGCTTATGGATTTGCAGGAAGCGGGAAAAAAGTGCAAAGCCTTCTGCAGGTCGTCCAGCCCTAACTCAGCTTTCAGACGCCGCCCACGTGTAGAATTCGCAACATGAGTGCGCTCGAACAGTTACGGGAGAAATTAAACGAAGTCAGCCGCCTTGGCCAAGCCGCAGCCGTTTTGGATTGGGACCAGCAGTGCTACATGCCGCCTGGTGGCGGAGAGGCCAGGGCCGAGCAAAGCGCCGTGATCCAAAAGGTGATCCACGAGAAGTTCACAAGCGACGATGTCGGCGAGCTTCTCGAACGGTCTGCATCCGAGCTGAACGGTGCACCGGCGGACAGCGACGATGCCGCCCTCATCCGGATCACGAAAATGGATTTTGATCGGGAGACCAAGGTGCCGGGCGCGCTGGTAGCCGAACGGGCCAAAGCCACGTCTCTTGCCCACGAGGTTTGGGTAAAAGCGCGCAAAGAGAACGACTTCAAATCCTTCCAGCCCTGGCTCGAAAAGATCGTCGAAATCTGCCGACAGATTGCGGAGCATCGCGGCTACAAGGACCACATATACGACGCGCTACTCGAGGAATTCGAGCCGGGCACGCAAACCTCAGAAGTCGAACGCATCTTCGCCGAACTCAGGCCCGGGCTCGTCAATCTCGTCCAACAAATTCATGATTCGGCGACGAACGTGGACAATTCGGTCATGTCACGCGAGTATCCGGTGGAAAAGCAGCTCGAGATCTGCAACGACCTTGTTAAGCGCATCGGGTTCGATTTCACGAACGGAAGACAGGATCAGGCGGCCCATCCTTTCTGCACGAACTTCTCGAACAACGATGTTCGGATCACCACCCGGTTCGACGCCCACTGGCTGCCGGGCAGCGTATTCGCATCGATGCACGAGGCCGGCCACGCGATGTACGAGCAAGGCTCGCCCGACAAATTCGAGGGAACGACCCTGTCAGGCGGCACCTCGCTCGGGTTTCACGAAAGCCAGTCGAGGATGTGGGAGAACCAGATCGGCCGGAGCCGCGCGTTTATCAACTACTACTTCCCTGTTCTCAGGGAGAAATTTCCGGATTCATTAGGTAGCGTAACCGCGGAGCAATTCTATTTGGCGGCGAACAAAGTGGCACCATCCATGATCCGGGTGGAGGCCGACGAGGTCACCTACGGCCTTCACATCATGCTTCGCTTCGAACTCGAGAAATTGATGATCGAAGGCAAAGTGAAATTCTCGGACCTGCCGGAGCTTTGGAACGCCAAAATGCGGGAATACCTGGGCATCTCCCCGAAGGACGACGCTGAGGGCGTACTTCAGGATGTCCACTGGTCCAGCGGCATCCTCGGATATTTCCCGACCTACCAACTCGGAAACTTGATTTCCGCGCAACTCTGGGAGAAGATGCAGGCAGCGATCCCCGACATTTATTCGCAGATCGAGCGCGGGGAGTTTCAGCCGATTTTGGAGTGGCTCAGGAGCAACGTCCACCAGCACGGGCGAAAATACCTTCCCGGGGAACTGATCATGAGGATCACGGGCCGGCCGATTGAATCGGGTCCCTATATGAGCTACTTGCGCACGAAATACAAGGACACTTACGAACTCGGAGACTGATGACTTCTAAGGAGGCGATTAAGGAGATCGAGCGATCGATCGAGATGCTACACCAGGCGGCGGATGGTCTCGCAGGCGGCCTTCCTGCGCTGAGAAAGGAGATCGACGGCGGCGCCGAGGCAAAGGCGACTTTAGATAAGACGAGCCGCCTACTCTTGGAGGCGGAAAGTCAGCTGGCGAGCGCGTCCGCATCCCTTGGCGGTATTGAGGCGGCGGTGCTCGATTCTATGTCTGCCGCACGGGAGGGATTGCACGATCCGACCCTCTCACTCGAAACCCGACTGGAGGTAGTGCGGCTTTGCCAGAAGCTGTTCTCTAAACTCGCTTCCGCGGGTTTCGAGGTTGATATTCCCGAGATCGGCGCCCCTGTAAGCTTGGACAGGCACGCCGTTAAGGGCCGGGCGCGCAGCAAACTTGGCAAAGCGGAGGTCGCCGATGTCATCTCGTGGGGCTACCGGTTCCCGAGCGGACAAAGCCAGCTTGCGGAAGTTCTTGTTGGAGATGCTTCCTTGCGAGAGGAGGCCGAAGAGCCGGCAAAGCCCTCACCGCCAAGCAGGAAGTCAGGAATTGCCATGGTCATCGACGAAGACAGGGATCCGAGGGTCAAGAAGGCAGCGAAAGCCCCGGCGACTATGTTCGACCAACTCGCGGAAGCGGCCGAGCGGAACAAAGAGGATTGAGGATCGTCCCCTGGGCCAAGGCGAGCCATCGATTTCTATCCAAAGACGAACTGCTGGCCAACGTCGTGATCGAAGAGGGCCCGCCTACGATCGGGCTCCCAAGCCACCCGTTCTCCATCTTGATCGAATCGATTGCGGGCCAGCAGCTCTCCGGTAAGGCGGCGGACGCGATCTTCGCGCGCGTGCAAGCGGCGGCGGGCGAAATTTCACCAGAAAGGCTGTTGGCGAGCGAGGAGGCGCTCAGCGGATCGTGCGGGCTCTCGCGGGCTAAGACGGGTACGATCCTCGCTTTATCGAGAGCAGCTGTGGATGGATTCGACTTGAACCACCTAAACGGGGCGCCGGATGAACAAGTTTACGAGAGGCTAACGGAGTTCAAGGGAGTCGGACCCTGGACCGCAGAGATGTTCATGATCTTCGGGCTCGGGCGCCAAGACGTGATGTCGCCTGGCGACCTGGGGCTTCGACGGGGCTTAAAGGCAGCTTACGGCCTGGAAGACGTGCCGACGATCAAGGAATCGGGACCACTATTCGAACGCTGGAGGCCCTACCGCAGCGCAGCGTGTTGGTATCTGTGGAAGATAACATGACAATCGATCCCAAAATACGTGAAGGATCAACGTCCTTAGCAGCCGACTACAAGTGGGGTGAAAGAGGGGGCTGGGAGCTTCCCTGCTCCGTCCTCCGTTACCACCTAAATCCTTGGTGACAGCCTCCTTATTATAGACGCCTAAATGCCGCAAAAGCAACAAATGCGGGCGTCTAGCGTGATACGAGTAGGCCTTCGGACCTAGGCAGCCTCGTATGAACCACGTTGAGCAGGTGGATCGGGCCTTGCTCTTTGGTCCAAATCGATTCCTGTCGATTCAGAAAAACGCAATAGACGGGTTTCGAATCCGGATCGCGGTGCCATCCGTTTGTTCCGCGCCCGGTAATCAGTAACACGTAGCACGAAGCGGGTATTTGCACCTCATCGGAAAATGCAAATGTATTATCATGGCTTCCTGCGCAAATCGCGTCTTCATTGGCGATCATGTGGCCTTTAAGTCCAATCTTCAATCCTCCATGGTTTTGTAAGACGATATATTCGTTTTGAGTATCCGGGTTTCGATGGACTTCGACTATTCGCAGCATGATTTATCCGCTCTTATTTATTTTGACGCAACAGATGCCGGAAAGCCGCTATTTATTTAATCAATTTTTAGGATTCCGGGCGTGGATATCGAGTGGATAATCGAAAATCCCGCGCCCGAAGCGCGATTTAGCTGCAGCCGCTGGTCGACCCACAGCTATCGCATTTGAGGCAAGTACCGTTACGCACCATCGTGAACTGGCCGCACTCCGAGCAGGGATCGCCTTCGTAGCCCTTGATTTTCGCGGCCCTGACCTTCTGTGCGAGTTCCCCACCCTGGCCAACATCGTAGGTGTCAGGCTCAGAGGGTCTTTTAATAAGATTAGCAAGAAAACCTACACTTTCGTTAGCCTGCGCAGCCTGGCCCGGAATGGTACCGTTGTGCTCTTCGGACACCACTTCCTCCTCTACGAATTCGGGCTCCTGTTGCGGCTTGCCGACCGTGTCCGAGCGCAAGTCTTCCTGCGAAACTTGAACAAAATCGCTCCTGCCCAGGTATGTGACCGCCAACTCTCTGAAGATGTAGTCGATTACCGAAGTCGACATCTTGATCTGCTCGTTGCCGGCAACCATGCCATTAGGTTCGAACCTCGTGAAAACGAACGCATCGACGAACTCTTCTAACGGCACCCCATATTGAAGCCCGAGCGAAATCGCGATCGCGAAGCAGTTCATCAGGCTTCGGAACGCTGCGCCTTCGCGGTGCATGTCCACAAAGATCTCGCCGAGTGAGCCGTCCACGTATTCTCCAGTGCGCAGATACACCTTGTGGCCGCCCACCCGGGCCTTCTGCGTGTAGCCTCGCCGACGGCTGGGCAACAAGTGCCTCTTCGCGATGTATCGGTAAACCAGCTTCTGCGCGGCCCGAGTCGTTTCGCTTGAGGCGGGGTCGATTTCCATAATCGCTGCGGCAGCTTCGTCGGCGGCCGTGTTCAGCGGCTGACTTAGCTTGCTTCCGTCGCGATAAAGCGCGTTGGCCTTCAGCGCCAGCTTCCCACTCAAGGTATAAGCATCGCTGATCTCGGAGACGGTCGCCTCGTTGGGAAGATTGATCGTCTTGCTGATAGCGCCTGAAAGGAACGGCTGTGCGGCGGCCATCGCCCGGATGTGGCCTTCCGTCGAAATGAACCTCTTGCCCGATTTGCCACACCGGTTCGCGCAATCGAAGACCGGGTAGTGCTCGATCTTCAAGTGCGGCGCGCCCTCGACGGTCATCGTTCCGCAACAGTAGGTGTTTGCCTGCTCAACGGCCTCCCTACTAAAGCCCAAGGCATCCAGCATATTGAAGCCCCAATCGTCGAGCTGGGCATCCGTAAACCCGAGGTTCTCGACGCAGAACTCGCGTCCAAGAACGTAAGGATTGAAAGCGAACTGGAGTTCGAACGCCGATTCAAGAGCCTGCTCCAGCTTTTCGAGGGCCTCGTCCGTAAATCCCTGCTCGCAAAGCTCGGGGTGCGAAATCTGCGGCGCGCCAACGAGCGTTCCTTGGCCAACGCAATAATTGACAATGTCTTCGATTTGCTCCACGTTGTATCCGAGCTTCGAAAGCGCGAGCGGGATCGACTGGTTGATGATCTTGAAATAGCCGCCTCCCGCCAGCTTCTTGAACTTCACAAGTGCAAAGTCCGGTTCGATGCCGGTCGTGTCGCAGTCCATGACGAGCCCAATGGTCCCGGTCGGGGCGAGCACGGTGACCTGTGCGTTTCGGAAGCCGTGCGCTTCGCCGAGCCTCAAAGCCTCGTCCCAAGATTCGCGCGCGGCCTTCAGGAGGTCGGTCGGGCATTCGTCCGGATCGATTCCGACCGGCGTCACCGACAACCCTTCGTAGTCGTTGGCGTTGTAGGCCGCCCTGCGATGGTTGCGAATCACGCGGAGCATGTGCTCTTTGTTGCGGGCATATCCGTTGAATGCCCCCAGCTCTCTGGCCATTTCGGAGGACACGGCATAGCACTCGCCTCCCAGAATCGAGGTCAATGCGCCGGTAATCGATTGGCCCTCGCTGCTCGCATACGGCATTGCCATGCGCATCAGCAGCGCACCGAGATTCGCATAGCCCAAGCCGAGAGTTCGGTACCTGTAGGAGAGTTCGGCGATCTCTCGGCTGGGGAACTGGGCCATCAGGACGCTAATTTCGAGGACGATCGTCCAAAGCCGAATCGCGTGGCGATAGCCCTCAATGTCGAACTTGCCGGACTCGTCGTCGTAAAACTTGACCAAGTTCAGGCTTGCCAAGTTGCAAGCGGTGTCGTCGAGGAACATGTACTCGCTGCACGGATTGCTCGCACGAATAGGGCCGTCGGCAGGGCATGTGTGCCACTCGTTGATCGTCGTGTTGTACTGAATCCCCGGGTCTGCGCTCGCCCAGGCCGAATAGCAGATATCCTCCCACAGATCGGCGGCGTTCACCTTCTTGGCGACCTTGCCGGTTGTGCGCCATTTCAGTTCGTAGTCTCCGCCACTTTCCGCCGCGCGCAGGAACGCGTCGTCAACACGTACCGAATTGTTTGAGTTTTGTCCGCTAACTGTCAAATAAGCGTCGCTGTCCCAGTTCAGGTCGTACGTTGGAAACTCGATGGATTGGTAGCCAGATTCGGCGAGCTGCAGAGCCCGCTGAATGTAGTTGAGGGGAATCATCGCCGACTTAGCGTCCGCGATGGCCGCCTTCAAGCGGCCGTTTTTCCGTGGATCAAATCGCTCCGGTTCCTCGGGACACTCGTGGCACGATTTCATGATCGCATTGAGGTGCAGGTTGTTGAGCTTCGAGCCAGTGACCAACGAGGCGACCTTCTGCTCTTCGATCACCTTCCACTTGACGAACGTCTCGATATCCGGATGATCGACGTCGAGGCAGACCATCTTTGCAGCTCTTCGGGTTGTTCCACCGGACTTCACCGCACCCGCGCTTCGGTCACCGACCCGCAGGAAGGACATGAGCCCCGACGACTTGCCGCCGCCGCTCAGGGGCTCACCATCTGCCCTCAGATCTGAAAAGTTCGATCCCACACCGCTGCCGTACTTGAAAATGCGGGCTTCCCGCGTCCACAGGTCCATGATCCCCCCGGGATTTACGAGGTCGTCTTTGATCGAGAGAATAAAGCACGCATGTGGCTGTGGCCTTTCGTATGCGTTCTCACTCTTTATGGCTTCGCCGGTCTTGGGGTCGACGTACCAGTGTCCCTGCGGAGGCCCCTCGATGTTGTAAGCAAAGTGCAATCCCGTATTGAACCACTGTGGGCTGTTCGGGGCTGCGATCTGCCTGGCGAGCATGTAACGGAGCTCGTCGTAAAACGCCTGGGCATCGTCCTCGCTGTCGAAATACCCGTGGCTTTGTCCCCAATGCCGCCAGCAGCCGGCCATCCGGTGGAATACTTCGCCTGAGTCGGTCTCGCCGCCGAGGGAAGCGTTTTCTTGAGGAACACCTGCCTTTCGGAAATACTTTTGAGCGATGATGTCGGTCGCCACCTGCGACCATTCGCTCGGAACCCTCACGTCCTCCATCGAGAAGACGGTGGAGCCGTCCGGATTTCGAATCTCGGATTTTCTGCCGACGAACTCGATTCCTTCGTAAGCGTCCTGTCCAGCAACCGTGTAATACCTGTCAATCTTCATTGTTCATGCCTCCCCTCTTATCGCGCATCGACGGGCGCGCGCTTCCGCTTTTGGAAAGAAGCGATGAAATCCCGAAACTCGGCCGCGTCTTGGAAGTCGCGATATACGCTCGCGAAGCGCACATAGGCCACGTGATCGATTTCGTATAGCCTGTCCAACACCATCTCTCCGATCAGGTTCGAGGGGAGTTCGGATTCGGGCGTATCCGACGTTCTCCTCTCTAGATCCTCGGCGGCGCTGCGCAGGATGGCTGTCGGCACCGGCCTCTTTCGACAGGCCACCTCCATGCTCGACAGGATCTTCTCTCGGCTGAACGGCTCTCGCCGTCCGTCCTTCTTTACGATTACCGGAAGCCTCTCCACGATCTCTTCGAACGTCGTATATCTCCGCGTGCACCGTAGGCATTCACGCCGGCGCCGTATCGCGCCGCCCTCCCTGGCAGACCTGCTTTCGATGACTTTATCTTCCTCGAAGCCGCAAAATGGGCACTTCATTGCTTCTTACCATTATACCTTGAAGCCACAAGATATGGTGTACAAAGATAGTGTGCATCCCCATATATCTGGCGTCAAGGGTTATGACGGTGGACAACGATGGAAGTTGTCGTGGATTTCTTGGGGAAAATTCCGTCGGAGCAGACGCATTGGAAATGGTCGGGGCGACAGGATTCGAACCTGCGACCTGCTGGTCCCAAACCAGCCGCGCTACCAAGCTGCGCCACGCCCCGGGGAACATGAAGTGTACCTCCGACCAGAACGACCAAGACGGCTTCCGGATGTTGCCATGAGGCCTAGTGCGGCGCCCGCTTCCTTTAAGGTACATTTAACGCGTTATTGCGGGGTGGAGCAGTCTGGTAGCTCGTCGGGCTCATAACCCGGAGGTCGTAGGTTCAAATCCTGCCCCCGCTCCCACTCTGGCCGGCTTAGGTACAGTGCGCAAAGCATGCGCGCCCTACTTCTCCTACCAGTTTGCGCATTGGTGGGATGCGGCACGCGCGATTCCGAGGGCGGCAAGCTCACGGTTTTTGCGGCAGCGTCCCTCAAGGAAGCTTTCAGTGAGATCGGCCTGGACCTCGACGGAGTGGAAGTAATGTTCAATTTCGCGGGGTCGAATCAGCTCGCCAGCCAGATTTCACGTGGCGCGCCTGCGGACGTCTTCGCGAGCGCGGATTTCAAGGCCATCGAATCTGCGCGGCTTGCCGATCCTGAAAAAGCAAACCCGTTCGCGCACAACTATCTGGTTATCGTCGTTCCCAAAAACGATGCCAAGATTGGTATGTATGAGAACCTGGCAAACCCGGGGATCAAATTGGCAATCGCGGCAAAGGGGGTGCCCGCGGGAAATTATGCTCGGGAGTTTCTCGACAAGGCTAGCGCGGGGTACCGCAACAGCGTTTTGAAGAATGTCGCCACGGAAGAAGAAAATGTGCGGGCTGTCGTGACGAAGGTTTCCCTTGGTGAAGTGGACGCCGGAATTGTCTACAAAAGTGACGCTAAACCGACGGATAATGTGCGCATTGTGGTAATTCCACCGAATCTGAATGTTCGCGTGACCTATTTTATTATCGCCGGGTCGACAAGCGAGTTCTCGGCCAAATTCATCGATTTAGTGCTGTCGGCTCGAGGACAAGGAATACTCGAAAAACACGGACTCGTTCCCGTTTCAAAATAAACGCATGTTTGTTTTTCGGCCGCGAGCCCAGGCAGCACGGAGTCGAAAGCCCGAGGCCCTCTGGCTATTATCTTCCGTTCCGATCATCGCATTTCTCGCAATTCCCGTTTTCGCTTTGCTCGGGACCGCGCAGCCTGGCGAAGTGCTACAAAGCCTTCAAACCGCTGAGGCGCAGGGCGCAATGAAGCTCAGCCTCTATACGAGCGTTGTCACTACCCTTTTGGCGCTCATTCTCGGCACACCGCTCGCCTATCTATTGGCCCGCCGAACCTTTCCCTTCCGAGGCGCGCTCGACACGCTAGTCGACTTGCCGATCCTGATTCCGCCGGCTGTCGCGGGCATCAGCCTGCTCGTGGCATTCGGGCGTCAGGGCCTGATCGGAAGCCACCTTCGGGCGTTCGGCATAGAGCTTCCTTTCACTGCCGTTGCCGTCGTCCTCGCCCAGCTTTTTGTTGCCGCTCCGTTCTACGTGCGGGCTGCGAGCATCGGCTTTGCGCGCGCTGACTCGGAGATGGAGGAAGCTGCACAACTCGACGGAGCAGGGAGTTGGCAAACCTTTCGCGAACTGCACCTGCCCCTGGCCCGGGCTGCGCTCGCGAGCGGATGCGTCACCACCTGGGCGAGGGCGCTCGGCGAGTTCGGAGCCACGATCATTTTCGCAGGCAACTTCCCTGGCCGAACTCAAACCATGCCGCTCGCCATTTATCTCGGCTTCGAACTCGACTTTCGCGTCGCGACCTCGCTGTCGATCGTCCTTCTGCTTAGCTCGTACCTCCTGCTTCTTGCCGTCCGAAGCCTCATCGCCAAGGCTGAGCCGGTAATCTTGCTGCCATGAGCGACGCCGGCATAATGAAACGGAAGACGACGGCCGCCGCGGTCTCCATCGCGTTCAACCTGGCGCTCTTGATAACGAAGGTCGTCATCGCCATGCTATCCGGCTCGGTCTCCGTATTGTCCGAGGCGTTGCATAGCGTCGGCGATTCGGTAGCTAGCGTCATCGCCTACATCGGCGTCCGCGTCGCGGATAAACCCGCCGACGATGATCACCCTTTCGGCCACGGAAAAGCCGAATCGCTGGCCGGCCTTGCGGAAGCAACGCTGCTGCTCATGGCGGGACTTTATATCGGTATCGAGTCCTTTCTCCGCCTCGAAGAGCCGGAGCCCGTGAAGGTCGACATCGCACTGTACGTGATCGCGGGCACGGCCGTGGTCAATATCTTCGTCGGTCGATACCTCTCTCGCGTCGCCAAGGAAACCGACAGCCGTGCTCTCGAAGCCGACGCCGCGCATGTAATCGCCGACTTCGTGACCAGCCTGGGTGTTCTCTTTGCGCTGGCGCTCGTTCGCATAACGGGTAACCCAATCTACGACCCCGCGATTGCGCTGGTCTTAAGCGCATGGATCATCTACACCGCCTTGCGAATCGCTGCCAACACGCTAAAGCTGCTCATGGACAGGCAGCTGCCCGACGAAGAGATTCGAGCGATCGAAGCGATCCTCTTGGCGCACCCCGAAGTAAAGGATTGGCACCAGCTGCGGACGCGAAAGTCGGGCTCGACCCGGCACATCGATGCGCACATCCTTTTGAGGGACGAGCTGAGCTTGATCGAGGCGCACGAGATTACGGAGGAGGTCGAAGACCTGATCCGAGCGAAACTTCCGGGGGTCAGCATCAGCCTGCACACGGAGCCTTTTGGGCACGAAATGGCGCATAGGCGAGAGGCGCATTCCGACCAAAACAGGCAGACAAAGTGATACACTATTGACGTGCCGAGGCGAGGTGGTGTCACGATCCTGCGCGTGCTGCCGGGGTTTGCTGCGGTCAGAGAGGCAGCCGCGCGGTTCGCTCACGCTAAAGGCACGTTCTTCACGTCGAGCAACGCTTCGACTATCGCTCAGCTTCGGGACCACATCGAGGCTAACGATAACCTGCGCAAGCACTATGAAACGGGCTGCATTCGTATCGACCTGCTAGGATCGCTAGTCCGCATATTCGCCGACTGCGCGAACCTACCCCTGGCCGCGCCAGCGGCATCGGACTACCAGGAGGGTCTCGCCGGACTCGCGGCGGAGAAAATGTCTAACGACAGCCCATTCTTCGAGTGCCGCGAACTGCCCGGCTTCCACGCTGCCCTTGTCGACACCTTGCAAGAGCTTCGCAAGCATGACATCGATCTCTCTCGTGCGGTTTCGCCACCTCGCAAACTCGCAGACATTCGCGACCTTGCGGAGAGTTTTGAGGACGCCCTTGCCACCCACCGGCTCACGACGCTCAGCCATCGACTCAAACGGCTGCTCGACGCGTCGCCCAGCGCCCCACAGGAGTTGAAGGTCGTGGTCTGGCTCTCCGAAACCGAGTGGCCGCCCCTGTGGCTGCAGTTCGGTGACTGGCTTCGCCTGGCAGGCGTCGAGCTTGTGTTCTTCACCGAGCGACATTTGACCGACGCTTCGTTTTTCCTTGGCGCAACACAGCTTGCCGCTGCCTGCCCCGACGCGAGAATCGAGAATGTCCAATGCCCAGCGACGGCGTGCGCCTCGCTGTTTTCCGGCGGTGGCGCACCCGCGCGGTCGAGCGATGGCGTCACAGTTCTCGAAGCTGCCGACGAGCATCTCGAAACCGAGTGGGCCCTACGAACAGTTCATTCCCACCTACTGCGAGGAGAGGCCGAGGGGAGAGTTTGCATTTTCTCGCGACATCTAGAGAAGTACGGGCCGCTGCTTGAAGCCGCTTCGTTTCGATTCGGCGTACCGCTGAAAATGTCCCGCAATGAGCCGCTGCTAGCCAACCCGTTCGCGTCGTACTGCCTCGCCACTCTTAAGGCGTTGGCGAGTGGATCGATCCAGGATTTGGCCTCGGCCATCAGTTCGCCCTATGCCGATATCGATCGTGCCCATTGGAAACTGGCCCGGGAGCAGATCTCCTCATGCGAGCGCACCCAAGGCGATCCGTGGACCGAATTAGGGCGGCTGGCACGCGATCCGAACCGCGTCGTTCCGACCTGGCTTGACTTCTGCGTCTCATGGCGAGACGAAGCGATCCGCGCCGCAAGGACGCTAGCGGACTGGATCCGTCGGTTCAATTTACTGATGGCGGGTACTCCATGGCTCGACGCTTGCTCGGGCGGCGGGCTCGTTGCGAAACGGGACGCATCGGCGCAGCATGCGATGGTAAGGTCGCTTCTGGTCAGCCAGCTCTTGGGCGACTCGACGCGCAATCTTGCACTCGGCGAATTCGTCGCGCATTGCGAAAAGCGATGGCAAGGCAACTCGTATACCATCCGCAGCCAAACGGGCGTCCGCGTTTCGACTACTCCTGCAGGGATAGGCGATGCGAACATCGTGATCGCCCTCGGAATGCTCGAAGGCAGGTTTCCCTCCCGGCGAGCCGAAGATCCGATTCTCCTCGACCGGGACCGGGAGTGGTTGAGGCAGGCGAGGATGGATTGGCGCCTTCCGTCCAGCTACGAAAAGGCCGAAGAAGCCCGGCGCGAGTTCTACCGTGTGGCATGCGCGGCCCCGCAGATCGTGTTTTCGTACCCGCTAAACTTCGGCGAAACACCCGAAATCCGCACCTCGTATCTGGACGACTTGGAAGCCGACGGAATCATGCCCTCGTACACGGCCAAGCGATACGAAGATCGATTCCCGAAACCGCATGCATCGCTCGTCATGGCAGACCTATTAGGCGCGCAAGCTTGGCACGATGACAAAACGTTCGATCCCGGCGAGCTCGTCGCCAACAGACAGGACCAATTGCGGCAGGCGGCCTGTTCGGCGAAAGACGCCCTCATAGCCAATCCAGAAATCAAGCGCGAATTATCCGCCCTGCCGCGGCCTTTGCGACTGGCGCATCTCCGATCGCTGCGGCAGTGCCCGTTTCAATACGTCGCTCGGGCGAAACTGAATCTCCACAGCGCCCGCCCGCGCTGGGCTTGGGACTGCGTGGCCAACGCGGTTCGCAAAGCGGATCTTAACGCCGATTCAGCCGACGCTCTGATGTCCAACCTGATGGCAACACTCGAATCCGAGCTTTGGTATTGGCGAGGCAAAGCGCCGCAGCATGAGCTTGAACTCGTGCGGGTCGCCGCGCCGAAAGCGCTCCGCGCGTTCGCTAACCGAGAGATAGCTATGCGGCAAAAGTGGGGTCTTCGTATCAAGGGCCAGAACGTCTCATTGGGCGAAGCCTGCCTGCGAAGCACAGTGCCGTTAGGTGAGTACAGCCTCAATTTTCTGAACGAATCGACGTCCTGTATGAACGTGAAGGAACGTCCGACGTCGCGCAGCTCCGGATGGGTCGAACGCGACTGTCCGGACCGGCAGGGGATCCGGAGTTCGACCTGGAGACGAGCATCATAACTTTCTTAGGCAAAGGTCAGGTGGAGAGGCTTTCGATCGTTGACAGCTTGGAGTCCGGGCAACGCCTGGTCTCCCCCCGCAGAGTATTCGGTGGCATCTCCGCGTTAAAGAACAGCGCGTCCGAATGCCTTTTCGTCGACTCGTCGAGCGATCCCTTGGCTGCATTGAAGATCGATTTTGTCGAGCAGCTCAAGGGCCTGGTCGCGATCGCGAGCCGCGGCGACCTAACGGCGACTCCCGGGGTCTATTGCCGAACGTGTGATTACCCGGCCCTTTGCAGGCAGGCGCAAAGCAGTGAGGTCGGCTCCGCGCAGGGGGGTTTCGACGAGGAATGACACTTTCCGATGAGCAACTGCGGGCAATTTGTGTCGACGCGCCGCAGGTTACCATCAGGGCTGGGGCAGGCGCTGGAAAGACCGGCGTGCTGACCGAGCGGTACTTGAGGCACGTGGTGGAGCAGGGGGCAAGCCCCGACAATATTCTCGCGATTACGTTCACTAAGAAGGCTGCTGCCGAGATGAAGCGCCGCATCGTCAAGCGGCTGCGCGCGGAAGGTCTGAACGAGGCCGCGCGACAGGCGCAAGTAGGGCCTATCTCGACTGTTCATGGCTATTGCGAACGATTGCTGCGGGAGTATCCGTTCGATGCCGGTCTCGATCCAAAGTTCCAGGTACTGTCCGATGTCTCCGCCGAGCACCTTGTCGCGAGCTGCGCCAAGCGCGTCCTCGCCGAAGGGGGCGCTGAGAACGAAATCGCGATTTTAAGTCACCTGGTTGGGCAACGTCGCCACGGGGCGTATACCCGCGACATCTCTCTAATCCTTGTGGAATGGATTGCCAAGGTGCTTGACGAGTACCGGACAGCGGGCAAAAAGGTCGAAGATTTGGAGCTCTTGGCGGCGTCACCCGATAAAGTGACCGAAGCTTGGCGCGCCTATGAGGAGGCTTGCGCTTGCGAAGACCTCGGAGAGTCACCTCCTCCCGGCTGGCGGAAGGAGAAATCCTTGTTGAAGGAATTCAAGAAACGCCCGGCATGGCTGGCGTCGATCCGCCACGATGCTGCCCTCGACCGAAAGTGCGCGGAGCTGACCGGCGGTCTCGCGTCCCTGACCGCGCGAACGTGGCGGATGCTCTGCGGCGAGTTCGGCCGGCGCCAGGAACTGGACTTCGCCGAACTGGAGACCCGAGCGTGCGCGATGCTCGAGGAAAAGCCTGAAAGCATCGCAGGCAAGTATCGCTGGCTGATCGTCGACGAGGCGCAGGACCTGAACCCGGTTCAATACCGCATCCTGCGCGCTACTCCCGCGGAGCACTACCTTTGGGTGGGCGATCCACAGCAATCCATCTACGGCTTCCGGGGGGCGACGAGAGATCTCTTTCTGCAAACCATGGAGAAATCAAAATGCTGCGACCTGACCACCAACTGGCGCTCCACGGAGAAGGTCATGACGGCTGTCGACCAGGTGTTCCGAGGCCTTTGGCCCGATATCCTGATCCGCATGACGCCAGGACGCTCCGAGATCGAGGAGGCCCCGGCGGTCGAGCTCTGGAAGGTGGGCGATAACCCAGAGGCCGACGTGGCCAACGGCGTCTTTAGGCTAGTGGATAGCGAGAGAGTCCGGCCGGGCCAAATCACGATCCTCGTCCGAACTGCCAACGCGACGGATTCCTTGGTGCGCGACCTGCGCTCGCACGGCCTCAAGGTGGCGTCCGGGGTGGGCAAGAACTATTTCCTCAGAACCGAGATTCGCGACCTCGGCTCGACCCTGCTGGCCCTGGCCTATCCCGACGACAACCTGATCCTTCTCTCGCTGTTGCGCTCACCCCTCGTCGGGGTTCCGCTCGAAATCTGTGTCAGCCTTGCCTTGAAAGCCAGCGAGTCGTCAAATTCCGTTTGGGACCTGATTCGGACATCGGACGAATTCTCGGAGTTCGTGGGATGGTTCCAACCGCTGAGCGAACGGTCCTGCCGGCTGCGGGCGTGGGAAGTACTGGCAGAAATCTTCGCCGCGACGAACCTGGACGCGCGATTCGCGATGATGCCATCCAAGGAGCAGCTGATCGCCAACGGCCGCAAACTGCTTTCTTTAGCCATGGAGCGGCGGGAACTTGGACCGTGGGAGTTCGGCGAATGGATCGGCGCGCAAGGCAGGATCCGGGGAAACACCGGCGACGCAGAAACGCTCTCTGGAGAGGATGACGCGATACGCATATCGACGATCCATAAAGCCAAGGGCCTCGAATGGGATGTGGTGGTCGTACAAGCGGAATCGCCTAGGCGGACGAATAGGAACGACTTGGTCGTGGTTCCTGCGAGCGGGATTCTGGGGATCGGCAGCGGCGGCTTTCGGCCATTGGCACTGGAGGCCGCGAGGGAGCGCCGCGTGCGCAGGGAGGACGAGGAAGCGCGACGACTTCTGTACGTAGCGATGACGCGTACGAGGGAGCGCCTTTGCGTCGTCGTAAGTCGTGGCAAGAGGCCGGGCGACCATTGGCACCCAGTGATTACGGCCGCGCTGGACAAAGACCCTTCGGTCCTCGTATGGGACGCCGCGACCTACGTGCCCCGAGACCGGTCCACCGCTGGGGA
The DNA here is from genome assembly GCA_051003155.1 of Fimbriimonadales bacterium. Classification (GTDB taxonomy): domain Bacteria; phylum Armatimonadota; class Fimbriimonadia; order Fimbriimonadales; family ATM1; genus JACDEQ01. Next base: position 35,632 of record JBPCLO010000027.1, read on the forward strand.
ATGACAGCCCTTTATTTCGACGAAATGTGACCGTCCGCCCAAAGCACGTTGTTCCGGGGACTCGGCGGAAATGATTGCGGGCCGTCGGCATCGAACGCATGTCGTTCTGTCTTTTCTGAGTCGTAGACGAGCGGCTGGTCGACGGCTCCCCTCGTTGCAGCCGCGTTGAACGCGTAGCCGTACCCCGTGGCCAAATCAGGGCATCTCAGGAACTTGGCGGTCTCGGTTTTCTCCATGTCGCCGGCGCGAAGGTATTGCTCCACGCGGTCCATCCAAACGTTAGCCGGAGGAAGAGCCGCATCGGCCTCGTGATATAGGTCCAGCGCCTTGCCGATTCTTCGGAGATTGTCGAGGCAATTGCCGGAATGGCTGCGCTTGCCAATAAATTGATAAGGCAGAATAGCAAACAAAAAGGGGCCCAGCCAAATCAATAAAACGAGAACCGAGACAATCGCGACCGTCCATTTCGCGACCTTGCTCTTCCACCAGCTCATTACGTCACCAACATGATCGTGATAATTTCGAACGGCTTATAATCGAACTGGACTACGCCGCCATGAATTTCCAGGCTGGCGACCTTATTCTCGCTGAGGTCGCATATATGGGCGGACTTAATCCTTCTCGAACAGCTTAGCTCTGCGGAGCCTCGGGAGTTGTGCGCTTCGTAAAGCCGAATAATCGTGGCATCGGAGACCTCCGCTTTCTTGACGGATTCGACGATAACATTACGGTCTTCGCATACTAGGAGCGGCTTGCATTCACCTTTGCCTACGCCATCCTTGGCTAAAAACTTGGAGTGCAAAGGCACGTTAAGCGCTTGCGCAGCCTGGACGACACCTGCCCAATTATAGGGTCCAAAATGAGGCATCAGAGCGTACGTAAATCGGTGGATGCCCATGTCCGCGTTTGGATCGGGGGCTTTCGGTGACCGAAGGAGCGTCATGCGCATGACGTTGCCGCGAATATCGTGACCATATTTCCCGTCGTTTAGGAGCGCTACCCCGTGGCCGCCTTCGCTTAAGTCCACCCATTTATGCGCGCAAACCTCGAAACGCGCCATATCCCAACTCGTGTTGACATGCGTGGGTCTCTCGACATTGCCGAATTGGATCTCGTAGGTCGCTCGGGGCGAGTTCACATTGACCGGAAACGCCACCTTGAGCATCTTTTCGTCTTCGCGCCAATCGATCCACGTGTCGAATCGAATTCCCGGCGTCGGTCCAAGGCTAATCCGCTGACGTATCGTGCTTTGCCCGAATTTTTTCTCGACCTCGACGGCTACCCTGACCGGGCCGCGCTCCACTACCTCGAAACGCTCGCTGCGGATCAGGTCTTGTTGGGTTTCGAGGGCGAAAACATCGATGTCCCAAGCGCTCCAAGATAAGGGCCGGTCGTCGAACAGTTGGAAACAGTTCGCGACCTTGCCCTGCTCTAGGTACTCCGTTTGGTCTTCGAGGGAGAGAATGCTCGTTATGTTCCCGTGGGGATCGAACCGCACCGCCCAGGTGTCGTTTTCGATCCGCCTGGCCCGCGCGACAAGCCTCGATTTCGATACCGCCGCCTCAGTACGGAGGTCGCAAATCGCGACGTTGCCCAGGGCGCGCTCGGGAACAGGGAATATGATGTGTTTTTCTCCGAACTCCTCGATTTCCTGTACCGGTAGGCTTTCACCGTCGCTCTGCAGGCTTTGTGAACCGGACTTCCCGGTCGCCGGCAACCGCCCTTCGGTGCTCACGTCGGCGAACTTGAAGAGCGCAATCGGCTTTTCCATTTCCGCAGTCGCGCACGTCTCCGAGATGGAGGAGAGGCATTCCTGGGCAATGGCATTCGCCCGATCGACAACCTCCGCGTAATCGCAGTCGCTGTCGTCGTAAACCTCGCGCACACTGCTGCCCGGAAGAATGTCGTGGAACTGATTCAGCAATACCAGCTTCCAGAGCCGCTCGATCTCTTTAGCCGGATAGCCCTTTGGAAACTCTTTGCGAAGGACAGAAAGAAGTTCGATGTCCCTCATGAGAAATTCGCAATGCCGGTTAAGCTTCTTATTTGCGGCCTGGGTCGTGTAGGTCCCTCTGTGGGCTTCCAGATACAGCTCGCCGGCCCATATCGGAAGATCGCGGCTTTTGTCTTTCGCCTCCTGAAAGAATTCGGAAGCCTTTCTGAACTGAATTTGTGGTAAGCCAGGCGCGCGCGTTGCGCGTCTAAGAAATTCTATGTGCTCCGCAGTGGGTCCTCCGCCACCGTCTCCGTAGCCGTAAACGTACAGGCCGTGATCCGAGCGCGCGGGATCGCGGTGGTCGGTCAAATGCTTTTTAAGCTCGATAGGAGTGCACATACCGCAGTAGGTATCTGCCGGGGGGAAGTGGCTCCATATCCGGCTGCCGTCGATTCCCTGCCACCAAAATGTGTTGTGCGGAAATTTATTGATCTGGTTCCAGGATATTTTCTGCGTTAGAAAGTAGTCTATGCCGAGTTTGTTCAGCATTTGCGGGATGGCCGCGGAATAACCGAAAACGTCCGGCAGCCACATATCCCTCGTCTCAACATCGAATTTTTCTTGGAAATACCTTTTGCCATAAAGAAACTGTCGCACCAGAGCCTCGCCGCCGGCCAAATTGGTGTCTGCCTCGACCCACATGGAGCCCAGCGGCTCCCACTGCCCGGCCACCACCTTTTCGCGGACACGCTTAAAGAGCTCGGGATACTCGTTCTCCAGCCATTCATATTGCGACGCCTGGCTATGTACGAAAACGTACTCTGGATATCGATCCGCGAGCGCGAGCTGCGTCGACGTGGTGTGCGCCATCTTCTTCTTAGTGATTTGGATCGGCCAGAGCCACGCGGTGTCGAGGTGTGCGTGGCCCACTGGGGTGAGCGTGTGATACCGATCGATACGGCGTGAAACCGCCCATTCTCGCAGGGCGCGGCGCGCTTCCTGCAAGGTTTCGCGGTTTTCCGGGTCGAATCGATTGGCGGCTTCGTTCAGCCCCCTCAAGACGTGTGCGCGCGCCACGTCGACCTCGTCGAAAGTCACGAGCAGCCCGTAGCAAAACTTGCAGTCCAAATAGAAGTCCCAAAGCTCCCGGTCGAAAACGCGCAGCGAGACATCGCCGACGGTAAAGGGCTTCGGCTCCGGCTCGAGTGGCCGGCCGTGGACCCGAACGGCAGGGTTGTCACCGTATGCCTGGATCCAGATTTCGACGGCTTCACCGCCGCGCGCGACTGTCGCCACCGGATACGAGTCATGGGGCCCGTCGATCCCCCAACAGGGAGAGTCACCCTTCCAAATCGTCCTCTCGCCTCCGACCTCAAGCTTCGCAATGGCCTCCATGCCCGCCCACGAGGACGGAATCCTTCCGGATGCTTTGAACCAAACCGTGCGCCATGCGGGGCCCCATTTGAAGCCGGGTGCGACCGACACCCACTTACCCCTTGCGGCTTCCTTTCGGTTAGCGCTGGCCTCTGGACAGAACTCGAGTCGCAAGGGCGCCGACCCAACCTCCAACCGAGGCTCCAAAAACATGCGTATGAACTGTTCGATCCTCTTCTCGGTGAGTTCCCGGTGTTTGAGCATTTCGCAGGGCCGTTAGTCCGTCAGTTTAGACCAATCGCCCACCTAAGGAATCCTGTCGAGCGAAGTTTCATCTTTTATAGTACTATAATTATATATGCTGGAATTGATGTGCCTGTTCGACAAATGGCCGGGCCGGCGGGTGCCCACTCTAAGTTCTCGCGAATTCACTATTGTCGCGCGGTGCTTAGCCCAGCACAGATCGGCGGGTGAGCGTGCGTACTGTCTTCGATCGGGAGGCCTTTGGGAAGCCGCCGCTCTCGTGGAGGATGCAGGCCTCCGTGCGAGCGCGTCGGGGGCGTTCCGGGATCGGCTGAGGGGCGGCTGGAAGCCCTTGCTCGCTTCCTCTCCCCTTATGCCGCCGCGCCTCCGGTCGTCGCTGGGCCATTCCTGCCCGCCGGTGCTGTGGCTTCGCGGTTCGGCAATGCGGCTCCGACAGCCAGGAGTCGGGATCGTCGGCAGCCGCACGCTCTCCGTGGACGAAGCCCGATTCGCATCCGAGGCGGGCGCATTGCTCGCCCGGATGGGCGCCACCGTCTTTTCAGGAGGCGCCGCGGGGTCGGATTCATTCGGCGTTGCCGGGGCGGTGAGAGCAGGCGGTTACGGGGTTCACTTCCTGCCGGGAGGCGAGCCGCGCAGATACCCCGAGGGCTGCCTCCTGAGCCGCTTCCCGGAGGCGCCCGAGTTCGACCGAATCGAGGCTCTCATCCGCAATCGGTGGATTTACGCTGCCTCGGATGCCGTCATCCTTGTTAGCAGCAGGTTCGGCCAAGGCGGAAGTTGGGCCGGGGCAATCTCCGCCCGCAGGTCACGCGCGTCGCCGATCCTCGTATTTCGAGGCAAACAGCCGAGTTCGGGCAACGAGGTTCTGGCCAAGCTCGGAGCGACTTCCGTTTCCTCAATCGCCGAGCTCGAGGGAGCCTTGAGACCGTGCTTGGCGAAGCCTCTCGAGCTCGCAGTGTAGACGCCAACCTCGCCGAGCGATTTCAGTCCCGCGGCGCGTCTAACAGTTCGATGCTCGCCCTGGCCGCTGCTTCGTTGGCTCTTTCAATCCCTCAATTGGGCTGGCGCGCGGGCACTCCTGAGCCGATTCTGGAAGCCAGCCCGCGCTGGGTCGAACTGTATTGGAAAGCCTGGGAAAACGTCCAGGTGGCCACGGTGAAATCCGACGGTCCTCCCGGAATGCAGGGGCCGGGCTCGAAGCCGTTTCCGCACGGCGTTATTGCCGAAGGAGGGGCCGAGAATTACGACGGATCCCTTGCCGTAGCACTTTTTGGGCGCTGGGCATTTCGCGCCTGCGGGGCGGACGCGACGATCAGGTGGGCGTTAGGAAAGGTTGACACATCCGGCAGGGTTTCGAACGCTGCCGGCAGCTTCGCCTGGGAGGCGCATGGTCCCCCGATTGCCGGTCTTGTTGCCTGGAGGCTATACCAGATCACCGGGGACAAGGCGAAACTCGAGCCATTGTTAGCCCCGCTTGTTCGGCGCCACGCCTATATCACCGCGCGGTACACTGCCGAGCCCGAGCCCAAGCCGGACAACCCGAAAGACAAACCCAAGGTGCGACACTTCGTTGCGCCAGGCCTTTCGGTCATTCCGGGACCGGCACCCGAAGTTGAGCAATCCGCAGAGGCAGTCGGCCTCCTGCTGCAAGGGGCCGTTTTCCTGAGGAAAGTCGCCCGAACGCTCGGCGTCGGTAGGGCCGAGCGCGTGTACGAAGGGCTCGTCGAGCGCGGATCGGCGGATCTGGCGGCGATGTGGGATACCGACCTAAAGATGCTCACCGGCCGAAATGCGGAGGACGAGCCGTCGGAACGGCGCTCTTTGGTGCCGCTTTGGGGGCTGATCGGGGGTGAAGTCCCTGTAAGCGTTTCGCAAGCGGCCCTCGGAGCGCTACGCGACCCGAAGCTTTTCTACCGGCGGACGCTGTTCCCCCTTCTGCCGAAAACCGACCCGGTATACGACGGATCCGCTGGTGTCCGCCCCTTGTACTCGTACCTCACGCTGCGGTCGCTCATCGACTGCGGTTTATCTGAGCAAGCGGGGCGGGCGGCGGAGTCGATGCTCAGCGTGTACGAAGGTGCCGCAGGATCGAGCCTGACACTTTTTGACATGTACGGCCCCGAGACAAGGACGCCCGCCCCGCGGGCCAATCCACACTCCCTCGAAGCGGGCTTGATCGTGATCGCAGCCCTAATCGAAGCCGTTATCGGGATCGACGTCGACGCTTCCAAATCTGAGGTCCAGTGGAACATCCGGCGCGCGGACCGACACGGAATCGCCAACCTCCGCTTCGGCAATAACCTCGTCACCTTGAGATGCGGGCCGCGCCAAACGTCCGGGGACTTGCCGACTGTGTCCATAGACTGCGAACGGCCGTTCACGCTCTCGATCGCGTGGGGATCGCAGAAGGCAAAGAAGCGGTTCCCTGAAGGCAGGCATCAGTGGACTCCGTAGAGGCCTACGATAGAAACGGCACCGGCTCGCCTATCCCAGCGCTCCGATATCCCGCCATGGCGAAGCGCGCTGCCAGCAAGCCGTCTTCCAGGCTCACTGGAGGATGCACGTCTTCCTCTACACACTTGATAAAAGCGGCCACCACCGCGGAGTCAAGGTCGCTTGCAAAAGAGGCAACGGAGCCCCTCATCGCGTTGTTGGAATACACGTCGAAGGCCTGAGCGAACATGTCCAACTGGATGACCCCATTATCTCCGACCACGCTCAGCTTGACGTCACCCCACGTCTTGTACGAGGACGGGCGTGACCAACTCGCGTCGATCGTTGCAAAAATGCCGCTCGGAAATTTCACGTGCAGCATCGCCGTGTCCTCCCAGCTCTGACCGTAAAGCAAGTTCGCCGTTTGCGCGTAAACCTCCGCGGGTTCCTCGCGCAAGAGGTCGCGTAGAAGGTCGGCCACGTGAACGGTATGGTCCATCATCGCGCCGCCCCCGGACTTGTCTTCTTCGACGAACCAGCCGAACGGACACGTACCGTGGTTGGTGGCATTGATCGCGAGGATGTTCCCGATATCGCCGTTCGCGATTCGCTCTTTGAGACGTGCGTAGGCGGGGCTGAAGCGGCACGGGAACGCGGTCATTACCTTGACGCCGGCGGTACCCTCCGCCATCATCGTGGCCTCCTCTTCGGTAGCTACGAGCGGCTTTTCGCAAAGAATATGCTTCCCCTTCGCGGCCGCGGCTTTGGCCAAGTTGACGTGCCGTTTGTTTTCGCTGGTGATGATCACAGCGTCGGCCCTCTCGAGAGCCTCCGACCGATCGGCGAAGAACGGAACGCCAAACCGTGAGGCGAACTCACGTCCACGCGCCGAGTCGTCGTCCCAAACTCCAACAAACTCGCAGCCGGGATTGCTCAAAACGCCGTACGCGTAACCGAAACTGTGCATGTGTGCGGTGGAGAGGATGGCGACACGAACCGGCATACCCGATAGTTTGCCGCAGGCCAAGGACTTCTTGCTCAGAAGCTATCGACGAGAAACCGTTCGAGCTCGCGCTTCGCGATGAGGATGCCCGGACGCCGCATCGCACCCGACCACGTCTCGCTGTGAGGCTCGATGCTGATTACGCCCTTGTACCGCTTCTTGTACAGGATGCCGATCAGCTTGCCCCAATCGAAGTCTCCCTGCCCCGCCATGGGCTCGTCGACCACCCTGTCCCCGACCTTCAGCACCTCCTTCGCGTGGAAGTGGATCACGTGCTCTCCGTAGTCGGCGAGGTGGGCATACGGGTCGTCGCCCGCGTTGTAAGGGTGCGACGGATCGAATTTGATCCCGATCCCCGGCAGCTGTTTCAGCACTACGTCCCAGGCAGCCGGGCCGGTAACGCAGTTCGCCCATGGGCAGTTGTAGAAGCAAACCCTCACGTTCCTCTCTTCCGCATATTCTGGGATTCCCTTGTAGATCGCGACCACGTCTTTCAATTTCGCGTCCAATTGATCGCCCTCGCGATCGCCACCGCCCGTCATCACGATTGGACAGTGCAGATGGGCTGCGTAGTCGATCGTATGCTTGAGCCTGCGTAGCGCCTCATCGCGCTTAGCAGCGTCCTTGCTGATGAAATCTTGCCCCCAGCAGCCCAAGGCGCAAGCATGCACCAGATGCTGGCGCAGCCAAAGATGCATCTGGGTCGCTTGGGGGAAGCTGTCGTCAAAGTCGACGTGGTAGTTGTACTCGACATTAGGTAGGCCGTTTCCCTGGGCCCACTTGATGTCGCTTTCGTCGTGCTCAGCGATAAAGCCTAGCCTGATCGGCGCCTCGAGATGCTGCATGGCGTTACGATTCGGCGGAGAATCTCTTTTTCCTTGCTACACGCTCGATGACTGCGCCGACTCCGGAATCGGTAGCAGGATCGTGAACCGGGCGCCTTTGCCCTCCTCGCCGCTCTCGTACAGCTTACCGCCATGTGCGTCGATGATCCCCTTTACAATGGAAAGCCCCAGTCCCATGCCGCGTGGGCGCGAAGACTTGTAGGGCATAAAAATCGACTCTTTGCTTCCCGTGGCAACACCCGGACCCTGGTCTTCCACCTCGATGAGAACATGCTCAAGTCCCCGCGGGTCCCACTTTGCGCGGCGAAGATCTTCGGGCGTCGCGACGCGAGTTCTGAGCGCGATTTCGCCACGCTCCACGAAATGGAGCGCGTTCTCGACGAGCTCCGAGATGGCTCTTTCGATTTTCTTGGGGTCAAATTTGAAGCTGTCTATGTTGCCGGCGAGATCGAGCTTTAGCTTTACAGGGCTGGTTTCCGGGATCAGCGCATTGGCCGCATCCCTGGCCACTGCGTTGATGTCGGCAACTTCTTCGTTCAGTTTGGTTGCGGTTACAAAATCGCGAAACTCATGCAGGATTTCATCGAGCCGTCCAATTCCTTTTTCAAGGCTTTCCGTAATATTCGCAATGCTATTCCGCGCAAGCTCCGGTTTGCTCAAAAGATGTTTCAGCTCGTTTAAGTCGCCTTTAAGTGCAAAGACGCGATTGCCTATCATATGCGAGCTTTTCGCACTTAATTCCCCCCAGGCGGCCATTCTCTCGCTGTTAATCAATTTTCTCATTCCGCGCAATTTCTGCAAGCCGGCTCCCAACTGTTCAGCGATTGCCATGAGCAGCCTCTCGTCGCCCTCGGTAAAGCGGTTGTCGATAAACGGATTGCTGGCCTTTTTCCGCAATGCCCGCATGCAGCCCAAAGCAGTTCCGCCGCTCGTGATCGGCACCGCAAGAAAGGACTTAATCTCTTCCCGCGGAAACTCGAGAAATCTGCCTCGCCAGCGCGGGTCCTTCGACGGGTCGGAGAGGCGCACTGGTTCGCAGTGCTCGCAAACCCATCCAGTACAACCCTCCCCGGCTAAATATTGGGCTTCAGGAGCGAGGGTCGACGAGCCGACAGTATCGTTAAGGACGAACGCTTGCGCCCTTTCATCCCAAAGGAAGATCGAATAGGCACTGACCCGGAGCACTTTCTGCGTGACGGACGCCACTCGCTTGAGAAGGTCCTCCTCGGTTTTGGCCTGGTCGAGGGCGGTGACGATCTGAAAGAGAGCCTCTTCCGTAATGCGCGAGTCTTCGCGATCCAGGACGATTCCCGCGATAACGGCGAGGAGCTCGAGATTCTCCTTGTCCAGATCGTCGAATTTCGCCGTCTCATCAGACTCCGCATTCAGAACACCACGCATTCGCGCGTCCGCGTCCCGGATCGGCGAGGCCAGCTCGCTGCGCGTCCCCTCGATCAGCCGCCTATACCTGCTCTCGACCCGAACGTCGCTGCTCAAATACGAAGTCCCTGTGGCGGCCACGTATGCGGTAATGCCTTCGTTCTGCTCGTCGCCGATGTTGATCTGCTCGCCGAGAAGGTTAGGGCTCCAATCCTCCCCGATGCCCGCGCGCAGAGTCATGTAGCCTTGCTCCGCGTTGAAGTCCGCGATCATCGCGTTACGCGCGCCCGTCATCGTCACCGCGTTCTCGCACACGGTGTAAAGGGTCGTGGCGTCGTGCGACAGCGATACCTGCTCTAAAAGTTTGCGCAACTGCACGACGGTGTCCACCGCGAGATTATGACCTCCGGCGGAGACTCTCGCACCTCCGGAACCGTCTTGGAGACGCTTGTTGTCACGCCTCCGCGATCGTGCGACAGCATGGGCGCGTGTAACCTAGCCATCTCTTCGAATCGGCGTATAGTTAGGCATGAGGAGAGTTGCGGGCTTCGTTCTGTTTGGATTGTTTGGCGTCGGCCTGGCGCAATACAAGGTCGAGGTCCTGCATCCCGACGGCGTCGGGCCGAGATCCTTCGGCATGGGAGCGGGCGGTGGGCAGCAGGTGGGGCATACGAACCTTTTTCAGATTGGCCCCAGCCACGCGCTGCTCTGGTCGGGATCGCAGGAGAGCTTCATCTACTTGCATCCCGCCGGCTGGGACGGGTCGTATGCGATGGGCGTATCGGGCGGCAAGCAGATCGGCTACCGTGAGAGGAGCTCCGGCCAAGGTCGCGGGCAGTTCGCGACCCTTTGGTCCGGCTCGGCGAAGAGCTGGGTGGACTTGCACGACGACCGGTACATCGAAACGAACGGTCTTGGGATCGGCGGAGATCAGCAGGTCGGCTTTGGCGCGATCAACCAAGAGGACGTGCACGCGCCCATGTGGCTCGGCACAGCGAAGTCCCTCGTAAGTTTGCATCCTGGCAATGAGTTCGAGGCGAGCAGAGCGTACGACACCGACGGCAAGCAGCAGGTTGGCGGCGCCGCGACTAGAGTCTTCTCCCACGCAGCGCTGTGGACCGGCACAGCGGAGAGCTACGTGGACCTGGGACCGAAAGGGTATGGGACTAGCGTAGCTCATGGAGTGGCCAAGGGCCAGCAAGCAGGTTGGGCGGCTTTCGATGGGAACGCGCACGCCGGCATTTGGCGAGGAACCGCGGAGTCGTTCGTCGACTTGAATCCTGGACCCAACGATCAGGTTGGTTCGATAGCATTCGCAACGAACGGCGAGACACAGGTGGGAGTTGCCGCTGGGCTACTGATCGGCGGCTTCCATGCTTCTTTGTGGCACGGGAGTCCAGAGACGTTCCCGGACCTGCATACTTTTCTCCCCGAGCGATTCCAAGGAAAGGGAGCCGAGTCGGAAGCAAGGGGAATCGACGAATTCGGCCATATCGTCGGGTGGGCGCGAGACACCAACACGCAGGCCGCGCAAGCGATTCTTTGGACGCCGGTGCCAGAGCCAGCTTCCGGCACCATTCTATTGACATCCCTCGTTCTGTTGCTGGCTAGAAGAAGCGGGGGAACCCAGACGAAGACGCCCTAGATCTGGGAATTCGACCCCGCGGATACCGGCCAGATGGCCCACCGGATCGCGCGTTGGCTCAACTGCAGCGAACCCGGCCCTTGGAGCGACACCGTCAGCGCAACTATGCCCTGGGTAGAGAACACTTCGAGTGACGAAGAGCGGCAGTAACCCGAAAGAGCCGCCAGCATTTCGGGTACACTGCCGTCTTCTTTCGGGGGAACCCAGAATGACCATTCGTTTCGCTTGAGCTAAAAAACACCGGCCACTTCGATCGCGCGGCCTTTCGCCCGCCGGTTCGGCCGTACTAGCTCCTCCTTTCAGCCTTTCGTGCCTGTATGCAATGCATATCGGCCCCCGTCCACAGCGGAGCGTTTCCCTTGTCATCGAATTACAGCAAACAATCCATATTCAGCTACGCCGGCTTTCGGGACATATTCATCGGCCAGCTTATCTCGCAGTTCGGCGACGTGCTGTACTTCCTGGTCTTCCTTTGGTGGGCCTACGAGATCGGTGGCGCGGCGGCGGTAGGCATCGTCAGCGCGTGCTCGGTGGGGGCTTACCTGGTGCTATCGCTCTACGCGGGCACGGTCGCTGACCGCTACGACCGCCGGACGATACTTCTGGTTTCTGATATTGCGTGCGCAATCATCATAGTGGGCCTCATTGTAGTTGTGCTGATCGACCCGACGCCGCGGCTGTGGGTGCTCTGCGCGTTCACGGTCGCCTTGAAAGCGGCGTTCGTGTTTCAGAGGCCGGCGCGGACGGCCGCGATACCTCGGCTTGTGCCTACCGCGAGATTGCTGGAAGCAAACTCTCTAAATACGACGTTCCAAACCGCGATGCCTTTGGCCGGCAACGCGCTCGGAGCGGTGGTGCTCGGCGCCATCTTCAAGCTGAGTGCCTCGCTTGCCTACATCGTGACCTTCGCTGTGAACGGCATCACCTTCATCTTGTCGGCGATCTTTATGGCCAAGCTGCCGCCGATCGTCCCGGAGCGCGAAGGCCCGCCCAAGCACGCCTGGCACGAAGCCAAAGAGGGAATCAAGTTCATTTGGAGTCATTCGGTGCTGCGACCTTGTGCGATCCTGTTTTTTGGGTTCGAGTTCTTTGTCGCGCCATTTATGCCCGCTTACGTTATTGCGGCCAAAACGACCTTCGCGTCCGGGTTCAATTTGTTCGGTCTGAACATTGCCGGGCCCGCCCTCCTGGCTCTGCTCGAAACCGGGTTCTTCCTCGGCTTCGTCCTTGGCTCGTTCGTGCTCTACAAGCGCCCTGTCCACCGTGTCGGCTACGCGTTCGCGGTGTTCATGGCGCTCGGTTCGCTCACGATCATCCCGATGGGCTGGATCACGTCGATCCCGCTCTTCTGGTTCCTGAACTTCCTTTGCGGCCTGTGCTTCCCATTCGGAATCATCCCGCTCGAAACGTTCATGCAGACAGTTACGCCGGATGAATTCCGAGGCCGAATGAGCTCCGCGATCGGCACGCTGAGCGCAAGCGCGGCGCCGGTCGGGATGCTGCTCAGCGGCTTCCTGATCGTATGGATCGGGTTGACGGGAACGTTCGCGTTTATCGGAATCGGCTTGGTGATCACCGCGCTGGCAGGCCTGATTCCGGCCAGCTTCAGGCGTGCTCGCCTCACCAACGAGCAGGCAGAGGGCCACGTTTCCGACGAGCAGATCACGCCTGGAGCCCTGGTTCAGGAGACGGTTTCGGCGACGGCGGAATAGTCCGACAGGCCAGACATGTCGGGCGTCTCCGACCGCGGCCTATTGCTGCTCGGCAGGCCCTTCGTCGAAGAGCGATGTCTTTTGGAAGGCTATTCGCTCTTCGGCGGAATCCTTGGCGGCTAGGACCCCCGCAGGGAGGATTGCATTCTTACCGAACTTCGCGTTAAGAACGTCTACGGCGCTGGCCAGCTTATGCCGATCGTTGTCCCGGTCGAAAATCGATGGTGTTCGTTCCGCGGCCGGTTCCAAGTCGTAGAACGTGAGCCCGACCTGCGTCGGATCCTCGATGGGGTTACTCGCCCAAGCCTCCTGCAATATCTCGACGAGGACAAGCGTCTCGGAGGTCGCCTCGACCTTCACCTTGTGAACCCACTCCTCTTTCCCATCCCGAACGATGAATGCGGCCTGCCGGCACGTCAACGCCTCCCGCCGCAGACGCGCAGTCGCCTTCTGAAGCAGCCGCAGCAGCACTTGGTAAGAACCTTCCCGCGTTCGGTGCTGCGGAGGCAGAACATGACTGTTTCCCAAGCTCTTCCGAGGACGCTCCTTCTCCGGAACATCGTATCCGCGCAGGAGGTACCACCAGCGCCCCCCGACGACGCTGCCGAACGCCGATCGCAACTGCGGCTCGCTCGCCGAGAGCATGTCGGCCGCGGTGAATATCCCGCCAAGGCCCAGCCGCACCGCCATTCGCTTATTGATTCCATAAAATTCGGTCACGCCGAGTGCGCGGAGCCGCTCGGCCATGGTGTCCGGATGAAGCAGCACCAAACCGTTCGGCTTCTCCATATCGCTTGCCACCTTGGAAAGGAACGCGTTTGGCGCGAGCCCGATCGAGCAAGTCATGCACTCGCCGACCTGTTCGTAGATCGCGGTTTTGACGCGAGCCGCGATTGCGCGCGCCGCTTCCTCAGTCGCCTCCGATCCTAAAAGCATCACGCGCATCTCGTCGATCGAGCAAACCTTCTCCACCGGAACGACGGATTCCACCGCCTTCACGACTCGGTCGTGGTACTCGGCGTATGTCTTGTGGTCGCCCTCGACCAGCATGATGTGAGGACATAGCCGTTTCGCGTCACTCACGCGCGTCAACGTGTTGCAGCCGAACTTCTTCGCCTCATAGCTCGCGGCGATGAGAACAGTGCTGTCAGCCAGCATGGGCACGACGCCGACGGGCTTACCGCGGAGTTCGGGGTTCTCTTGCTGTTCCACCGACGCGAAGAACGCGTTCAGGTCCAAAAACAAGTACCTGTACGGCGCACCGCGGTTCGGCGAAGCTAGATGCATGTCTACTATTATGGACGAGGCTCACTTTACGATTTCGCCGACATCCGCGCAGATATATGTCGGCGGCTGCTTGGCAGTCTTTAGATCGACCTTCGAAATTTCACCCGTAAGGACGAGCGCCGAATCGCAGCCGGCACGAGCCGCACATTCGATATCCGTATCCAACCGGTCACCGACTACCAGAGTTTCATCGGGAGAAATCTCCGTTTCCGCCCAAATCATTCGAACGAGCGTCGGCTCCGGCTTGCCGATCGTGATCTCGGGGTACTTTCCCGCGGCGGTTGCGATCGCCGCGACCATCGCACCCGCCCCCGGCTTTAACCGGCAACCTTCAACGGGATAGGTCGGGTCGAGGTTAGTCGCCATGAACCGGGCGCCCTGACGAATCCGCCATTGAGCTTCGTCGATCATCGCATAAGTGAGACCCAAACAAGCTCCTACGACGACCCAATCCGACGCCTCGTCGCCAACGATCCGGCAACCCATCTCTCGCAGTTCCTCAACCAGCCCCTCTTCCCCTACCATGAAGACGCTGGCGCCGGCAAGAGCGATTGCCGCTCCGGCTGCGCTGGTGTAGATTTCTGTGGGACGGGCTTCGAAGCCCATTTCGTTTAACTTGTCCGCGAACGCCTTGCGGGTCAGCGTTGAATTGTTCGTCATAAAGCGAACCGTCGAACCCTGGTCACGAAGCGGTCTTAGAGCATCCGCTGCGCCAGGGATCGGCGAATTACCGCGGTAGAGGACGCCGTCCAAATCAAAAACATACAGCTCGTACCGCCTCATGCCGGCGGCTACGAATCCCGACAGACGAGGATTTGCCCAAGATTCGCCAGCAACTGGGTCGCGGCGTTGTGCGGCAGATCGTTTAGCGCTTCCTTTGCCGTGTCGGAATAGGCTTCGGCTCTGCTCTTCGCGCTCGCAAAAGCCTCCCGATCAAGCATCCATCCCGCGATTGTTTCGAGGTCGGAATCCGTCACGCCGTTGCCGAATTTCGATCGAACATACGCCGCCTCATCAACGGCCAAGCGGCCTCGAAGATAGATGAGCGGCAATGTCGCGCATCCTTCGTTGAAATCCGTCGCGCGGGGCTTTCCGGACACCTCCGGCAGGCTTTGGAAATCGAGCAGGTCGTCGGCGATTTGATATCCGATCCCGATCGCTTCGCCGTAGCCCGCAAGCGCGCTCGCAACCCGCCCATCCGCGCCAGCGACCAGCGCTCCCGCCTCGCAGCAGCAAGCGATGAGGACGGCGGTCTTCCGTCGCAATATCTCGACATGTTTCTCTTCGCTCAGGTCGAAATCGCCGCGGCTTTGAACTTCGAGGACCTCGCCCTCTGCCATCTCGGCCACGGCTTTGCTAACAATCCTTATGATTCGCAGGTCGCCGTCCTCAGCCAAAACTTGCATCGCTTTCGCGAGCAGAACGTCGCCCGTCAGGATACTCGCGGTGCTGCCGAACAACATCGACGCGGTCGGCCTGCCACGGCGAGTGGCGGCGTGGTCGATCACATCGTCGTGGATGAGCGTCGCCGTATGGATCATCTCCATGCATGCCCCGATCGCGGCGACCCTCGCTCGCGAAAACGGCAGCCCGGTGGCCCGGGCAGCCAAGCTCACGAAGAGGGGTCTGAGCCTCTTACCGCCGGCGCCGAACACATGCTCGGCAATGTTCTCGACTGTTTCCACGTCCGAGCCCAGCCGCTCCGCCATCACCGCTTCGCAGGCTTGCACATCCGAAGCCATTTCCATCGCCAGATCGCCGGCCAACTCACGCGCCGCGTCCAGATAAGCCGTCGTCATTTCTCCCCCCATTGAATGCAGATATTGCCAAAGAAACGATCCTCGTACCGAATGTTCTTTAAGCCGGCGCACCGCATCGCCTTTGCCAATCCTTCGCGCGTTGTAAACCGATCCGTCGACTTCGGCAAATATGTGTAGGCCTCTCGCTTTCCGAAAAGCGAGCCCATGGCTGGAACCGCCATATTGAAAACGAAATGGCTCAGGCCCCTCGAAATGCGAGACCTCGGCCGTGCCATATCGACGCAAACGAACCTACCGCCTGGCTTCAAAATTCGGACAATCTGGGATAGGGCGGCGTCCGCGTCGGGCACGTTTCGCAATCCCCATCCCACGGTCACGCCGTCGAAACTCGAAGACCTTAGAGGAATGGCACAAGCGTCGCCCAGGGAAAGCCCCATGTCGTACGGCTTATGCCGCGCGATCTCGAGCATGGGCATGCAAAAGTCGACCCCGATGATGCGCCCCGATGGAGAAACTGCGTTACGCAAGGCGCGCCCGAAATCACCCGTGCCACAGCAAAGGTCGGCGGCCACGTCGCCGGCGCGCAATCGGAGCCCCTTCACGGCATCCGCTCTCCACCTGTGGTGCAGTCGCAGGCTAATGGCGGAGTTGAGCAGGTCGTACGTGGGAGAGATGTCGGCGAACATCCGGCGCACTTGTCGCCGCTTCTCTTCTCCATCCACCTCCCATGGCCGCGGTGCGGCATTCTCTGCCATCAAGGTCAATGTACCGCCGAGCCGAGCGAGTTTACAAGGATTACTGAAACTTCAGGAATATAAAGCGTGCGAAATCGAGCGTATAATTCCACGGAGGTTCAAAAGTGGTAGCTGCGTTGTTCGCGTCGCTTGTCATATCGTTCGCACCGGGGGTTCAAGGAAACCCGCTCGCCCCGGGAACTCAGATAGATTTCATTGCGCAAACCTTGCATGGTGCTTCTATCGGCTCCAAGGAACTCAAGGGCAAGCAATCGCTAATCGTCCTCTGGGGAACGAGCTGGTTGACGGAGTCGCTCCCGGCGCTCGACGAAGCCGAGCGCGTGCGCAAGAAGTACGGCGAAAAGCTCCGGGTTGTCGCGTTGAGCAGCTTCGATCTGAAACAGCAAGTCATTTCCTTCGAGAATGGGCATCCTCATTACAAAATGGAATTCTGGGTCGACACTTCGGAGCGTGAGGGCCTCGACGCTTCCATAGCTGCCAAGGTCTTCAAAGCCAAAGAGTTTCCGACGGTCTACGTTCTGGACAAGGGCTGCAAGGTCGTGGGCGGCATCGTCGGCTTCAAAGCCGGCGACAACATCGAAACCTTTGTCCGGTAATGACGGCGATTACCTTCCGCGCGGGTTAACGGGAGTCCCGTTGATACGGATCTCCCAGTGCAGGTGTGGCCCGGTGCTCATTCCTGTGGAGCCGACCGCCGCGATCACATCTCCCTTGTCGACCGTCTTGCCGACGCCCACATAGAGCCGCGAGCAGTGTCCATATAGGGACGCTTTGCCACCGCCGTGGTCGATGATAATGCAGTTTCCATAGCCGCCGCGATATCCGGAAAAGATCACAGTCCCGCTACCCGAGGCGTGAATCGGCGTACCGGTAGGCGCAGCGATATCGAGACCTGTGTGCATTCTCGACCTCCCGGTAATGGGATGGACGCGCCTGCCGAAGCCGCTTGTCAGCCTCCCGTTCACCGGCAACCGGTGGGAACCGCGATACATGCGAGCCGTTGACTTTCGAGCACCGTAGAAGCGGCGAAGTTCGGCCTCGATATTCGCACTCTCGCGCTCGAGTTCGTCCAGCTCGTCTTGGGCATCGTGCTGATCCTGCTTCAGCTCACCGAGCAGGCCCTTCTTGAATCTCATGCGGCCGTCGAGGTCCTTCTTGTACTCCAGCCGCTGCCCAACCAAGTATTCGATGCGCGACACAACGGCGTCCTTGCGGGCCTTCTTTCGGTCGACGTCCTCGCGGTACTGGCGCAGCTCGTCGACCAACCTGTCGTCCTGGTCGGCGATCTTCTGGATGATAAACGTGTGATCGGCCGAGTCCGCGAACGACTCGGACCCGATGAAGGCGCCGATCGGTCCACGCTCGCCGTTCATATAGAGAGACCGCATTCGCTGGCCCACGATTTCGCGCTTCGCGTCGAGCTTTTCGGCCGCCTCGTCGAGCTCTCGGGCCACCTTCTGCTGTTCGTCTTCGGCGTCGTTCAAGGCTATCTCGGTGTGTTTGAGGTTCGATCGAGCATTTTCCAGAAGGTCGTCCGCTTTGACAATGTCGGACATCACGTAGCTGATCCTGCGCTTCGTCTTCGTGATCACCTTGCGCAGCTGCTGAGCCTCTTGCCGAGTCGCCTTCTGCTTGTTCAACAGGAGCTTTTTCGACGGTCTCTGCCCCCACGCAATAACAGCCAGAAGCAAAGTGAAAACAATTAGTAGCCTGACTCTCATGTTGCAAACCTCAGGTATTTGCGGACCGAAAGGCCCGCCGCAACCATCCCCATGATTGCGCCCACTCCCGCCAAGATACCTATCATCGGCACGGCGGGAAATTGCATGTCCGTAGAAAGCAGCGGCCCCATCAGCTTAGTAGAGCGCGCAGTAAGGTACGCCGCCAAGCTCCAAAGCAGCAAACCGGCAAGAACGCCGCCCAAGATGCCTTGGAAAGCTCCCTCGAAAAGAAACGGCCATCGTATCGTTCCGTGGCTTGCGCCGACGAGCCGCATGATCTTGATCTCCTGCTTGCGTGCCAGCACGGTCAGATGCACGGCGTTGAGGATCAAACTCCCAGCGGTAAAGAACGCTATTAGACCGAAAATGATGCCCGCCCATCTGACGAACTCGATCATGGAGGTCACCCGCTGCCTCAGCTCGATGGCGTCTCGAATTCCGTCTCGTCCGTCGTACAACGGCTGCCTCCGAATGGCGTCGCGAACATGCTCGGCCTTCTTCAGGTCGGTCAGCGTGATCACGAGTTGGTCAGGAAGGGGGTTCTTGATGTCGCGCGTGTCACCCAAGATGCCCTGGGACTTGCGCCAGGTTTGCCACTCGACGTCTTTTGGCAGCAGCGAGACTTGCGCAACACCGTTTACCTTGCGCAGACTCTGTGTCATAGCTTTGACCTGGTCCTTGTCCGCCTTGGGCTGTACAGAAATCTTGATTTCGAACTGGGGAGGAAGCGACTCGAGCCTTGCGGAAAGGTTAAGGTAGGCGTATCCGAGTCCCCCCAGAATAAACAGCGCAATCGCGGCGGTGTTTATCGCCGATAGCGTCATCAGGCCGTTTCGCTTCAGCGCGGTCACCGCCTCGCCGAACACAAACTCCAGGCGGTCAAACACTCGCGCCCTCCAAGGTCAAACTTCCCATACCGAACATGTCCCCGCGAACCATCCCCTTGCTCAGCGTAACGACCCGCCGGTGGAGCTTCGAGATCGCCATGATGTCATGCGTCGCCATCAGTACCGTGGTGCCCTTGTTGTTGATGTCGAGGAGCACACCCAAGATGTCGGCGCTCATCTCGGGATCGAGGTGGCCGGTGGGCTCGTCTGCGAGGAGAACGAGTGGGTTGTTGATGAGAGCCCTCGCGATCGCCACACGCTGCTGCTCGCCACCGGAGAGCTCGCTCGGGAATGCATTTGCTCGGTAGAGGACGCCGAACCTGTCCAAGAACTCTGGGACCCGCTTCCTAACCTCGCGCTGGGAATGACCCGCAGCGCGCATGGCATAGGCGAGATTCTCCCAGATCTTCTTGTTAGGGAGGAGCAGGATGTCTTGAGGAACAAACCCGATCTGGCGGCGCAGCTTGGGTACCGTGTTGCCTGGGAGCTGTGCGAGATCCCGACCCCTTAACAAGACTCGTCCTGAAGTCGCCTTGAGCTCGCGGATAATGAGTTTTAGAAGAGTTGATTTGCCTGAGCCCGAAGCGCCGACCAAAAAGGCACATTCCCCTTGACTGATCGACAAACTTACGTCCCGCAGAGCGCACACTCTCCTGTCGTACTCCAGGCTTACGTTCTGGAATTCGATCACCTACGCACCATTATGGCCAACTCCATGCGCAAGATGCGCCGATCGCAGCTTTATGCCGAAGGAATTCGGTTCGCACAAGGTTAAGACACGCAGAAGGCTCAAATGGCGTCCACTTCTCGACCCTTCCAGCCCTATCAGTCTTAATGAGTCCAATTTGTACTGCCTCGAATCTACCCCTCCACCGCTTGTACTCGGTGCCAGGTGCGATCCTGGCTAAGGCCAAATTAACTTCGCGATTTCTGGTGTCCTATAGGTAGGCGAAGCTGCATCTGGCCGCCGGCCGTCTCGTCGACCAGGCAACCTGGTCAACCAACTTGGTGGCAAGAACAACGATGAATATGATGAGTGTAGTTAACGATGAATCGGCGTCACCCGCCGCCGCAAATCTTCAAGCGTACGCGTGGCTATCGTCATGACGAGTCGCGAATCGGTCGCGAGGCGTGCCCAGAGGCTCCCGCCGGTATACTTAAGCCCGTGGTCGACCTCTTTGAAGAATCGGATCACTTAAAGGAAGAGTGCGGCGTCTTCGCGGCCTTTTCCCCAGGCTCGGAAGCGGCGAGGTTAACCTTTTTCGGGCTTTTCTCCTTGCAGCATCGCGGCCAGGAGTCGTGCGGCATCGCAGTGTCCGACGGACGCAAAGTGCGCATGCACAAGGACATGGGCCTCGTGAGCCAAGTTTTCACCGAAGAGATTCTGGCGGCCCTCCCGGGCCACATGGCTATCGGCCACACACGCTACTCCACAACCGGATCGAGCGTCAGGCGAAACGCCCAGCCGGTCAGCTGCACCACGATTGTCGGCGACATCGCGGTTGCCCACAACGGCAACCTGATCAACGCTCACGAACTGCGTGCACGAATGGAAGCCGAAGGGGACTCGTTCGTCACGACCAACGACAGCGAAGTCATCGCGAAGCTTCTCGCCCGCGAACACTCGGGCGACCTGGCGGCGTCCATTGCGAACGTCATGAAGCAACTTAGGGGCGCCTACAGCGTCGCAGTCCTGACGCCCAAGCACATCGCCGCTTTCCGTGACCCGAACGGCGTGCGCCCATTGGTCATCGGCCAGATCGAAGGCGGCTACATTGTCGCCAGCGAAACGTGCGCGTTCAACCCGGTCCAGGCCAAGTTCTTCCGCGAACTGAAGCCCGGAGAAATAGCCGTCGTGGACGAAGCCGGGCCCCGCATCGTGCAAGGCTTCGAGCCGGGCCGACCCGCGATGTGCATGTTCGAGTTCATCTATTTCGCCCGGCCCGACAGCGTGATGTACAACACCAGGCTCTATACCGCGCGTGAACGAATGGGCGAAGAATTGGCGCGCGAGCACCCCGTGGAAGCCGACGTCGTCATGCCGGTCCCCGACACCGGCTATCCCGGTGCACTAGGGTATAGCCGGGTCAGCGGCATCCCCTTCGTCGAGGGCCTGATCAAGAGCCGATACATCCACCGAACGTTCATTCAGCCTGACCAGAAGATGCGCGAGATGGGGGTCCGGATGAAGCTCACTCCCCTCGAAGAGCAGATCAAAGGCAAGCGCCTCATTGTCGTCGACGACTCGATCGTCCGCGCCACGACGACGAAGCAAATCGTGAAGCTGCTGTTCGAATACGGCGCCACGGAGGTCCACATCCGAATCACCGCGCCGCCGATCAAGCATCCGTGCTTCTACGGGATCGACATGGCTAGCAAGGGCCAACTCGCCGCCGCGAAGTGGTCGATCGAGGAGATTCGTGAGCACATAGGCGCTACGTCTCTAGGCTATTTATCGACGGACGGCGTCGTAAATGCGGTCGGCAAGCCCAAGGACACCTTCTGCCTAGCGTGCTTCAACGGCGACTACCCAATCGACGTCCCGCTACAGGTTCAGAAAGACGTCTTCGAACGACCGAAGGTGGGCGCTTTCGCCACCGTGAGCGCGGGTCAAGGCGCGCTCGACTTCGACTAGCTTCATGCGGGTTCTTGGTATCGATTACGGTCTAAAGCGGATCGGCGTCGCAATCGGCGAATCCGAGGTACGCATCGGGTTTGCTCGTAGCTTCATTCCTTGTTCCGGAACGCCCCAAACAGATGCGCGTCTTGTGGCGGACTACTCCTGTTCCGAAGGCTGCGATGTCGTGCTCGTCGGCCTCCCTTATCTCGAATCCGGCGACGAAGGTGAACAGGCGCGCCTCACGCGCGAGTTCGCTGGGCACTTGCAGGGCCTCGGCGTTCGCGTCGAGTTCTGGGACGAGCGGTACACTACCGCCTCCGCTCGAAGGAATTTGGCCCACGTGGAATCCGGCAAGCGCAAGCGGCTGTTGGATAGCGAATCGGCGCGAATCATGGTCACGGAGTACCTAGCCCATTAGAGCTCTGAAGCGAATCATCCTCGCGCTCTTTATACTTGCCCTGGTCGCCGCCGCAATCGCCGGCGGCCTGCTTTACGCCGCATTGAAGCCCGTTGTCGAGGCGAAAACCGCCACCCAGTACTTCCGCGTGAAGGATGGAGAAGGCGTCCGCCAAGTTCTCGAGCGTGCGGAAGACAAGGGTTTGCTCAAGAGTTCGACGGCAGTCAGGCTCATGAATCGACTATCCGAACAGCCCGGAACAATCCGCGCCGGAACCTACGAACTCAGCCCATCGATGACCGGCCAAGAGCTGCTGGGAACCCTATTGCGCTCCGGGCGCGTTCGCCAGGATGTTCTGATACGCGAAGGCCTGTCGACGATCGAGACGGCGAGAATCCTCGAAAGTAAACGCGTTGCCGACAAGAAAGCCTTCTTGGATCTTTGCCGCGACCCCAAGCAACTCTCCCACCTGCCGAGATTCGTAATCGTCAGGAAAGGGTTGGAGGGCTACCTCTTCCCCGACACGCACAACTTGCCGCCCCTTCTCGGCGCGAGGGACGCTGCCGAGCAGCTCCTCTCTACATTCGAGCACAAGGTTTACAAGCCCCTTGGAAGTCCGACGCCCCAGAAGATGCGCGCGTGGGTCATCATCGGTTCGATGGTCGAACTCGAAGCCAGGAAAGCGGCCGAACGTCCCCGGATTGCCGGAGTGATTTACAATAGACTGACCAAGGGGATACCTCTTCAGATCGATGCCACGGTTGCGTATGGACTCAACAATAAGCGCAGGTTGCTGAACGACGACTACCGGATCGACCACCCCTACAACACTTACAAGATCAAGACTCTGCCACCCGGACCGATCTGCTCGCCCGGAGCGTCGTCGATCAAGGCCGCTGCTCGCCCCGAGAAACACGGCTTCCTCTACTACGTGGCCATGCCCGACGGCTCTCATCGCTTCGCCAAGACATACGCCGAGCATCTAACCAACGTGGCGATAAGCCGCAAGGCCTTCGGCGTCGCGCGCAAGAGCTGATGCTAGGCAAACATCCTCGGTTCGAAAGGGAGAAGGCCCCGGCGATCCTTCGCCGCTTTTGCCCGGACTATCATGTTAGGGAGATTTCCGACATCGACCCGAAAGACGTAGTGGCCGGCGGAATACGCGGTGTGCTTCTCGATCTCGATAATACGCTCCTGCCCTGGAAGGGCAGCGAACTACCCGAGGAAACCGTGGCCTGGATCGAGAAATGCCGAGACGCGGATCTCAAGATGTGCCTAGTGAGCAACACCCGCAACCTCTCGCGGCTACGCGCCATCGGCGAGCGTCTTAACGTGGAGGTAGTGATGCCGGGAAGAATGAAGCCCGCGCGCGAGGGGTTCCAAAGGGCGCTCGCGCACCTGAACTTATCTCCGGCGGAAGTTGTCATGGTCGGCGACCAAATGTTCACGGACATTTGGGGCGGTAATCGCATGGGGCTTTGCACAATTTGGGTCGACCGAATACACCACCGCGAGTTCTTCGGCACGAAGATCAGCCGCTTCTTCGAGCGCGTGATCATGGGAATTCTTCGCAGATCGGAAAGGAAATGAGCCCGGTGATCGCCCTCCTCGCCGCGATGCGCCCACGCCAGTGGACCAAGAACCTCCTCGTCTTCGCAGGGCTAGTCTTCGCTGGCAGGTTCGTCGACCCCGATGCGATATGGCTTGTCGCCGCCCTGTTTGCCGCCTTCTGTTTGGTATCGAGCGCCGGCTACCTGCTGAACGACATCATCGACCGCGCGGGAGACGTCAACCACCCCGAAAAGCGACTGCGGCCGATAGCTTCCGGGAAGGTCTCCACACAGACAGCCGCGTGCGCCTCGGCTGTTCTTCTCGTCGCCGGCTTCGCCATTCCCCTGGTGATGGGCATTCCCTGCGGTGTCCAACTGCTAACCGTTTACGCAGCGAATCAGGTCTTCTACATGAGCGCCGCTCGCCGTGTCGCCATTCTGGATGTATTCGTTATTTCGATCGGGTTCCTCGTAAGAGCCGTCGCAGGCGCTGCGGCTCTTAGAGTGTTCATCAGTCCATGGCTCCTAGTATGTACGTTCCTACTGGCGCTGTTCCTCGGCTTCGCAAAACGGAAACACGAGTACCACCTCGTCGCAAACGCGCGCGCCTCGCTCTCGGGTTATACGAGCCAGCTGCTCGACCAGTTCATCATGATCTCCGCCGCGGCTTCGGCTCTCTCATACAGCGTATACGCAATCGAATCGCACACTGCAATTTCCCACCCGATGCTCGTCCTCACGATTCCCTTTCCGATCTTTGGCATATTCCGTTACCTGCAGTTGGTTTATAAGGATAACGGAGGCGGCAACCCCGACCAGGCGCTGGTTAAAGACCCGTGGATGTACGGAACGATTTTGCTCTGGGCAGTTCTAAGCTTATACGCCGTTTCGGCGGAAGGATGGGTGTCGCCTTAGGTTTCCAAGCAACTGTGAAAAGGATCAGCGAGCGTCGTGGAATGCGACAGTTCGCGAAGTTCGTCATCGTCGGCCTTAGCAGCACGATCATCGACTTTGGGCTCCACTTCCTGCTTTTCAAGGTGATCGACGGTGGACTCAACGATGCGATCCGAACCTTCGTCTACGGCATCATTCCGGCGCTTCAAGACTCGAAAGTCGACCCGGCATTCGTTGTCATCAAGGGCATTTCGTTCATCACGGCGACGCTCAACGGATTCCACTGGAACCGCCATTGGTCATTCAAGGCGGCCGACAAGGACCTTGCCCATCGCCAGCTCTTGCGCTTTTACATCGTCTACGCGATCGGGCTGTTGATCAACACAACCGTCGCGGGCTCACTCTATGCTCGTGGCGCGGTTTACATCCTCGCACTCCCGATCGCCACAGTCATCACCACCGCTTGGACCTTCCCAATGACCAAGTTCTGGACCTTCCAGCGCCGGCAATGAGCCTCGTGTCGCTTGCGGTTCTGGGCGATCCGGTCGAGCACTCGCTTTCGCCTCGCATGCAAAACGCCGCCCTTCGTGCGTTGGGGATCGAGGGCGAGTACGTCGCTGTGCGCGCTCCGGCGGACGAGTTTGCGGAATGCGTGGCGCACCTTCGGGACCGCGGGTTCGTCGGCGCGAACGTGACGATCCCGCATAAGGAGCGGGCGGCCGGGATCGGCACCGCGGACGACGAAATTGTGTCTGCGACGGGGGCGGCCAATACACTGAAGTTCCTCTCTCCGGTCCTTTGCCGAAACACCGACGTTCCCGGCTTCCTGCGGCCAATCCAGAGTCTCGCTCCTGGCGCGGCGCTCGTTCTGGGCGGCGGAGGTGCGGCCGCCGCGGCGGTCTACGCGCTAGTCCTCGCGGGCTGGGGAGTTCGCGTCTGGAATCGCAACCCCAAGAACTCGATCCGTTTGACCCAGAGGTTCGGCTGTTCATTTGCGAGCGACCCCGATCCCTCGTCTTGCAGTCTAGTCGTCAACGCAACGCCTCTCGGCCTGCGCGAGGGAGAAATGCCCGAACTAGGCTGGGAGTCCGCGGCCGCCGAATCCGTCATCTACGACCTCGCGTATCGAGACGGCCCTACGGACTTGCTGGAGCATGCCCGTTCTTTGGGTCATCGAGCGATCGACGGCCGAGAGATGCTCGTCGAGCAGGGCGCGCTCTCGTTGGAATGGTGGACGGGGCAGAACGTCCCACGGCAAGTCATGCGCGAGGCCGTCGGCCTAACATGATCTGGTTTCGACCGGCAGGAGCGGACGATCCTCGCTTGGCCGAGGTGGCGGCGGCGGTCTTGGGTGGCGAGATCGCCATCGTTCCGACCGAAACGGTTTATGGCCTGGCATGCCTCGCCGACGATCCGAGAGCAATCACGAAGGTATTCAAGGCAAAGGGGCGCACGCCCGACAAGCCGCTGATCGTGGCAGCGACCGAAATCGCACAAGCCCGCATGCTTTGTTCGGACTGGCCGGAAATCGCGGAGAAACTGGCGACGGCGTTCTGGCCCGGGCCGCTGACCATCGTGCTGCCAAAGGCGATCGCCGTTCCCGACCTTGTGACGGCCGGGGGAAATACGGTCGCCGTACGCATTCCTAACCAGACGGTCCTCTTACGCCTGATCGATTTGGTCGGCAGACCGCTTACCGCCACGAGCGCCAATCAAAGCTCTCAGCCGTCGCCGCTCAGCGCCGAAGAAGCCGTGCGACAACTCGGCCCCACCTGTGCTTACGTCGTGGACTGTGGTCCTACGAGTGTCGGAAAGGAATCTACGATCGTGCAGATCGCCGGCAATACAGTGGCGATTCTGCGAGAAGGCGCGATCCCGCTTTGCGAGATCGAGTTAGCGGCAATGTGAGCAGAGGCCGATAACTTCGACCCTGGTCTGCCTCGCCATAAAGCCGAGCCGCGAGCCCGAAACGCCGATCTCGCTCAAAGCCGTCTGCGGCACGGGAATCTCCTCTACGCAGCCGCACGATTCACAAACGAGGTGCTCGGTCTGGTGATCTCCGGAATGGTTCCCGGAACATGCCAGATAGCCGTCGACGATGCCGATCCGATGCGCCAAACCGGCTTCCACTAGGCTCGCCAGGATTCGGTAAACGCTAACGACGTCGATCTTGCCCCCGGTGGCAGCGACCTGATCTCGAATCTCATAAGCGCCCATCGGCTTCCTGGTTTCCGCCATAGCGCGCACAACCGCACGCCGGGGCCCGGTGACGCGCATGCCCTGCGATTGCAAACGCTCGATCGCCTTGCTCTCGTACTGCTCCGCCAGAGGCGGCTCGACGATATTACATTGGATGTCGGTCTGCGATGCCATAGGCAATTATGGCTCGCGTCTTGCGGTCGATTCAGCGAAGTCGCGAAATGGTCCAGCGAGCTTGCGCACCGGTCCAGCCACGCTGCGGAAAGCATGGTTATTCATAAATCGTACCGGATACGTGTAATATCAGACTGTGGACATGCGCAAACTTCTCCTCTTCTTACCGACACTCATTGCCGCGGGCTGCTTCGGCGGCGGGAAAGAGACCGCAGCCCCTACGGGTACCGGAAAGGTCGAAGGCAGTCTCGAGATCGCCGCCTTCCAAGGCGGCTACGGAATCGATTTCTATCAGGCCGCCGCCAAAGAGTTCGAGTCGAAACATCCGGGGCTGAAGATCAAGGTCGAGGGCAACCCGCGCATATGGGAGCAGCTGCGCCCGAGGTTCATCGGAGGCAATCCGCCCGACCTGTGCTACCCCGGATGGGGCATGGACCACTGGGCGCTCGCAGAAGAGGGTCAACTCATGGCCTTCGACGAAGCCCTGGCCGCCAAGCCATACGGAGGCGATGGCACTTGGGGCGAAACATTCGAACCCTCCATCCTGGCACTTGGAAAACTCGAGGGCAAACAGTACGTCCTTCCACACTTCTTTAACCTGCTTGGCTGGTGGTACGACCCGGGCATCTTCACCAAGAACGGTTGGACCCCTCCGAAGACCTACGAAGAGCTACTGGCTCTCTGCGCGAAGATCAAGGCGCGCGGAATCGCTCCGATTACCTATCAGGGCAAGTACCCGTACTACATGGTAGAGGGAATGCTCCTCCCGTGGGCGATGAGCGCCGGCGGAGCGGAGGCGGTACGCGCCGCACAGAACCTCGAGCCCAGCGCGTGGAAGTCGCGCGCGATGCTGAAAGCTGCCCAGATGATCGCCGAACTTAGGGACAAAGGGTTTTTCCAATCCGGCGCCACCGCCATGAGCCACACCGAATCACAGCAAGAGTTCGTCCAGGGCAAGGCTGCGATGATCCCTTGCGGGACGTGGCTCCACTCGGAGATGAGGAGCGTAATGCCTGCCGGAGCGAAAATGGAATTCATGCTGCCGCCGGTCTTGTCACAGGGCAACGGCGAACCGACGAACGTTATCATCGGCATCGAGCCATGGATGGTGCCGAGCGATGCTAAGAACCCCGATGCTGCAGTCGCATTCCTTAAGTACATGACCTCGCCGGAAAAGGCGAAGCAGTTTGTAGAGGAGAAGGGCACGCTGGTAGCGATCAAGGGAAGCGACCGAGCGCAGCTCCCTGAGGTCTTGGTCAAGCCTGCGGCCATATTCAAGAGCAGTAACTTCGTTTGGGCAGTCCAATATCGCCAGTGGTATCCGGCGTTCGACACGGAGATCCAAAACGCTCTGACGGCCATGCTGAACGGCGAACTGACTCCGGAGGCATTCTGTGGCCGAGTCGAGGCGGCCGCGGAGAAAACTCGCAAAGACCCAAACATCGCCAAGCATAAAGTCGCCGGCTAAGAAACGTGGACATTCAAAGACGCATCGGAGTTGTCGCGCGCGCATCATTGGCGCTGTGCTAAAACCGGGCCGGAATATCCGCACGAATACACGCTGCGCAAGCAGTGGCAGAACCAGGAGGATATCGACGGAGTGGCGATCTTCATTCGTGAGAACGGTTACGTTGTAAATTTCAGAGGCCGAGACTACATCTGCTTCGATGTGGGCGGCTATATGCGCTGGATCAGGGGCAGTCCGGTAAACGAGACTATCCTTGTCAACCGCGCACTAAACCAACAATGAGGCGCGACGGTCGAACGACGTTCATCATCACGTTCCTGGCCCCGGCTGTGGGTCTCTATGGCGTCTTTGTGGTTTGGCCACTCCTCCAATCGTTCGTTCTCTCGCTCTATCGATGGCGCGGGGTTTCGGCGAAGAAGACTTACGTGGGCCTCGAAAACTTTCAAGCCCTAACCCGGGACGACGTCTTCTGGCAGGCTCTAAAGAATAATTTGTGGCTGCTCGTCGTGGGCGGCCTGGCAGTGCTTGTTATCGGTGTCACAATCGCGCACGCGATGCAAGGCTCGGGCCGGATGGCTCGCGCCCTACGCGGCATCTACCTGTTCCCACAAGTGATCTCCCTCGTCGTCGTGGCGATCCTATGGATGTTCCTCTACAACCCATCCTTCGGCCTGATTACGAGCGGACTGAACGCCATCGGCCTCGGCGACCTCGCTCGCCCGTGGCTTGGTGACTCCAAGACCGCCTTGCCCTCGGTCGGCATCGCTTTCCTGTGGTACGTGCTCGGCTTCTATATCATGCTGTTCGCCGCAGGAATCAAGTCGATCCGCTCGGAGATCCACGAGGCCGCAGCGCTCGACGGATCGGCCGGTTTGAGCAAGTTCTGGAAAGTAACCTGGCCGATGCTCTGGTCGGTCAAACGTGTAGCGGTCGTTTACATCGTGATCAACGTGATGAACGTCTTCGCGCTCGTCTATCTTATGACGCAAGGCGGCCCTGATCGCAAGACCGAGGTCATGCTCACATACCTCTACGAGCAGGCATTCAAGAACAACCTGTTCGGCTACGCAACGGCTCTTGCAGTGGGCGTTTTCGTCGTCTCGATGGCGTTCTGCCTTATCCTGATGTTCCTGTTCAGGAAGAATCCTGAGGAAGCGCGCGCTTGAAGAGAGTGCTCGGCAACTTCGGCCTAGTCTTGTTCGGCCTGAGCGTCGTCGTGCCGCTCATGTGGGTGCTCCTGACCTCGCTGAAATCCGGCCCAGAGGTCTTCGCCTCGCCCTGGGGCCTCCCGAAAAGCCCGCAATGGCAGAACTATTCGAACGCCTGGCAGCAGGCCGGCGTCGGCAAATATTTCCTCAACAGCCTCCTCGTAACCCTTGGGACTCTCCTGATCCTGCTCCCGATCGGTGCAATGGCGGCGTACGTGCTCGCCCGCTACCCGTTTCGGGGTTCGAAAACGATTTTCGGCACGTTCCTCGGTGGGATGATGTTTCCGAACTTTCTTATCGTCGTGCCACTGTTCTTCCTTCTCAAAAGCATGGGAATGCTCGATACAAAGACGGGGCTTATCCTGGTCTATGTCGCCTATTCGCTGTCCTTCACGATATTCGTACTGACGGGCTTCTTCCAATCCCTGCCGAACGAACTCGCCGAAGCGGCGATGATCGACGGGTGTACCCATTCGAGCACGTTTTGGCGGGTGATGTTACCACTTGCGAAGCCCGGACTCGTCGTCGTGGGAATCTTCAACGCGATCGGTCTGTGGAACGAGTACGGACTGGCGCTTGTCCTCGTCAACAGCGAAGAAAACCGCACGCTGCCTTTGGGAATCGCCAACCTAGTGATGACCCAGCATTACCAAAGTGACTGGGGCGCGCTGTTCGCGGGCCTAGTGATTGTGATGCTTCCGGTGCTTATGGTGTACTGGATTTACCGGGACAAGATCCATGAAACGATGCTTGCAGGAGCCGTAAAAGGGTAGAAAAAGTACTCGGATGGAGCGGCATTTTGGCTACTTCGGTCGTCAACATAAACGATAATTGATTCGATTAGGTTCAAATAAACCTGAAAACCGGTTGAATCCGTGATACAATTCATCTAGTTTGAACCTGAGTTCCCTTGGGGCTCTACGGAGGAAAGAATGAAGTTCTATAACCTGAAGACACGAAGCCACGTCGAAGTGCCCGACTCCGACATGCAAAAGAAGAAGATGGTGCGCAAGACCAAGAACGGCACCCAGACGCGATACGCCCTTGTCGCAAACCACCAGGGCAGCAAGCTGTTCAAGTTCGTCAGCGAAGCCGACTACAAAGCCGCGAACTGCAAAGAAGTTTCCTAACTTCGAAGATGTGAAGAGCGCTCCTCGCAGGGGCGCTCTTTTTTTAGAGCTTGGCCCTGGCAGCGTCCATCTCGGCCGCGAACGCGTCGGCGGGCAGGTACCCGAGGATCTTGTGCACGACGTTGCCTTCAGAGTCCAGGAATAGGATCGCCGGAAAGCCGTCTATGGCGTGCTTCTTGACGAGTTCGGGGCCTTCGCCCTTCTCGCCGTCTATCTTGATCGGGACAAACTGTCCCGCTCGCCGGATCACGGAATCTTGGGTGTAGGTCTCCGCGTCCAGCTTCTTGCAGTATCCTCACCAATCGGTATAGAAGTCCGCCATCACGAGGGTCTTATCGGACGCGGCCTTCCCAAGCGCGGACTGGATGTCCCCGGTGTGCCACATGATGCCGGTGCCTGTTTCAGTTTCCTTCTGACAAGAGACGGCGACGAGCGCCAACAGCGGCAGAAGCCGGATGGGTTTCATGACCTAATATATGTCGTGAAGGCCGAAGTTGTTCGCTTCGACGACTCCAAGCTCGTCTTCCTCGAAGTATCCGTCTAGGTCGCACGAGGCATGCCCGGCGGCCGCCATCGGTTCGGTCTCAGGACTCACTTCAACAGAACAGTCCACATTCTGCCGGCTGATGTGAAAAACCAACCAGGGGTTTTCGGGCATCTTCTTGGCTGCCCTTTGAGCGTCGGGGACCTGTAGCCACGACTTCCCCGGAGCTTTAAAGAAGACCTCGAACCCCTCCTGCGCTCGACCGGTGAGGACAAGCGCGTAGCCCCTTGAGGGCAAGTCTTCCGGAGGCAAGTCCACGGGCGGCGCTGTGCCAAAGCCAATTGTTGTCACGGCGATAACGCTAATAAGCATACTTCCTGTCCTCCTACAGCGTCGATTATATCAGATAGGACGGGATGGTGCAAGTTTTTGTTACTAGTGGAGTGTGTCAAACTTGCAACGCACGATTTTTGTCCACGGATAGGAGGAAGATAAATGAAGTTGAAGATGGTCACTCTGGCGGCAGCCGCAGCGACATTTGCGGGAGCGGCGGCCCAGTCGGTAATTCCGACACCTCTCGGAATCATGATTCGGGCCGGGATTTTCAACCCCTCGAGCGGATCCGGCGGAGCGTTCGGCGAGAGCTGGTTCACGGCCGGGGTCGAGGTCGACATCCTGCGTCTCGGAATGGGCGGGCTGAATCCCATGCGCTCTAAGATCACCGTTTCGGTCGACACCTACAGTAAGAGTGGGGCCGCAAGCGTCCCGGTCCTCGTCAACTACGTTGGCTACATGCAGCGCATCAAGTACTCAGCCGGCATAGGGTTCAGCATCGCGGATCGTCCGGGCCATGACAGCTCGGCCAACTTCGCATACCAGGTATCGGCCGGCTATGACCTTCCTTGGGCGGGCCTGCCTTTGACTGCGGAGCTGCGCTACTTCGGTGTTCAAGGCGTCGGCACGGCCCTTGACGGTTTTGCGCTCACGCTCGGTTTCAGGCTGTAGTATCCAGAAAGTGGACTGAACATCTGCCGTGAGCCTGCGTTAAAACCTATTGGAGGCGCAGCGAGTGGGAGATCACATTAGGAGCACGGGAATTGTCGCGAGGCGACGCTAATCCGGGTGGGGACGAGAGCATCATTCAGCGGTGTCAGACCACGGCCCGGACGCCTTCGGCTTGCTGATCGACCGATACGCCGCGCGGGTATTCGGCTTCGTTTCGCGCACGGTGCGGGACCGCGACGACGCCGAAGACATCGCGCAGGAGGTCTTCGTTCGAGCGTTTCAGAGCCCGGGAAGGTTCGATGACCGGGCCTCCTATCTAACCTGGCTCTTCAAGATCGCAACGAACTTAAGCGTCGACCGCGCGCGGAAGATGGGCCGAGGGCCGGCGTTTGTGTCCTTTGGGAATGACGCAGATTCTCATCGAGCATCCGCAATTTCCGATGTGCACGCGGACCCGGAGAGCCGGGCCATCGTCGGAGAGATGGAGTCGGCGATCAAGGCCGCTATTTCCGGTCTTTCAGACAAGCTGCGAACAACGCTCCTGTTGCATGACCTCGAACGACAATCGTACGAGGAAATTGCCGAGATACGGGAAGTGCCGGTCGGTACAGTGTAATCTCGCCTCTTCCAGGCTAGGACGCGGCTTCAGGAAGCGATCGCAGATTACATAAACGAGGAGGGAGGGAAATGATTCGTGAACTCCTGCGAAAGATCGAGAAAGGATTATCGCTGACTGAGGAAGAGGTGGCAATGGTCGAGAAAATCATGGCCGAGGAGGAACAAGAAATCGACCTCAACAGTCTCCTGTCCGAGCAACACCCAGGCGAGATCTGGAGGCGCGAGCTCGACGCAAGAATCGACGATATTACACGGAAGCGGCGACTTTGGGGGAGGCCGCAGGTTCGCTTGGCGCTCTCAGGGGCGTTGGCGGCAGCGGCCGTCGCCGCATTTGTTCTCATGGCCAGGGGCCGCTTCGAAGCCCCTGGGCCGGAGCAAATGCTTCAGTGGCACGAGGAGGCGGTGGCGTCCACGCTCCTTCCAGGTGACGGCGCCAACCTCGGCGCATTCTCGACGATGCCGTGCCAGCCCGTGCCGGGCGACAAGAACGACCCGCTCTGCGACGGATCGTTACTCTCGCTATGAGACCCCTCGCCGTACTGGTTGTCTCTTATGCGCTTGTAGGTGCGCTCGCCCAAGAAACCGATCCGCGGATTGTCGCGTCCCTCCAGCGCTCGCTCAAGGGGCAGGACGGCCTCAAATATAGCGGCGAGCGGCATGTAGAACTCGTTGTAGGTGGAGAGAGAAAGGTTCTCATCGAGTACGTTCTGCGCTCCGGCGCGCGCTCGAGAATTACCTACCCTAACGACTCGCCGCGCCGTGGATTCGTCATCGTGGAAACGCCTCAGGGACGATGGGAATACGACCCTAAAAGGAACGAAATCCGCGTTTCGAGCCCCAAGCGGGGCGATTCGCTGCGAATCATGGGAGCACTCGTAAGATCAGCGCAAACCCGCAGGCTCAAAGTGTCTGCATTAGAGCAAGAAATGATCGCAGGCCGCAAAGCCAGCGGCTATGCTTTCTAAGACTCGAACGGTAACGTCGCTCGCAGGGTCTGGCTGGATGACGAAACGGGCCTCATTCTCAAGGCGGAGCACACGGGCAAGGTCGGCGAACGGCTCGCAGCTTTCGAGTACGTTCGCGTTAACTATAATCCCGCGATCGAAGCCGACGACTTCGCCCCGCTAACCCGCCAGGGCGCGAGGGTCGTCACTAATGAGCCACATTTCGATGTGCCGTGGACGGTCCTTGGGCCACAATGGCTCCCCGGCGGCTTCAAGGAAATTCGCCGAGGCATGAGGAAATTCAAGGGCAAAGTAATTTTGATGTTGCATTACAGCGACGGCCGCCGGAACTTTACGATCTTCCAGGGCGAAGGCACGAAGACTCCTTCACTGCCCGAAAGAAATCGACGTGGCGTCTCCCTGCGCTCGAAATCGTATGACGACGTCTGATCGACAATCGTTGGGCGTTTGAAACCGGAAACTCTCGACCGCGTCCTGCTGTCTTTAAAAGGGTAGCCGAAGCGGCAAGGCCGCCCATTGCGCAATAATTACTTAGAATGCCAGGGCCTACACCACCCGTAAAAGGACGGAAAATTTCTCCCAAGAATCCATGGATGAGGCGCTTCAAGCGCGCCCTCTGGGCGAGTGTCGCGCTCTTGCTCGGCATGTTCATCGCCTTTGGCGCCTATGTGTGGGTTATTTTCAACTCACTCGATGCAAAGGTTGCGCTGCTCCCCAAGAAGCAAGCCGACCTCCGTCGTAGCCCCACCGAAATACTTTCCGCCGACGGCATCGTCCTGTGCAGGTTGGCTACGGAAATGCGCGAGCATGTGAGCTATCAAGACATCCCGAAGAGGATCATCAACGCCACGATCGCAGCCGAAGACATTCGCTTCAACCAGCACAGCGGCGTCGACCTAACGGCCATTGTCCGAGCCATTTGGACAAACTTGAGGTCAGGTTCGGTGAGACAAGGCGGCAGCACAATTACCCAGCAGGTTGCTAAGAGGCTCCTGACCACCGGTGACCGAACATTTCGCCGAAAGATCGAAGACGCGTGCCTGGCCCTCCAGATAGAGCGCAAATACTCCAAAGAGCAAATCATGGAGATCTATCTCAACCAAGTGTACTACGGAGCCCAAGCCTATGGAATCAAGGCAGCTGCAGACGTCTATTTCGGAAGGCCGCTCGATGAGTTGAGCCTTAGCCAGACCGCCTTGCTTGCGCGCCTGCCACGTCGGCCATCCGACGAAAACCCGTTCGTGGACATGGAGGCCGCCAAGGCAAACCGTGACGTCGTGCTGCAGATCATGCTCGAAGAAAACATGATCGAGCCCGACGACCAGGATCGAGCGATGAAGGAGAGGGTTCGGCTAGTCTCTGCGAAACCGATCAGAGGGGTCGGCATCAAACATTCCCCCTACTTCGTTACTTGGGTACTTGAAGCCCTTCGCGACCGTTTTCCGAACGAGGATTATGCGCGTGGCGGCTACAAGGTTTACACGACGCTCAATTACAAAGCTCAAGTCGAAGTGGAAGACGCCGTGGAGGCGACGATTCGCCGCAACCGGCACAGACGGGTGACGGAGGGGGCGATGGTCGTCATAGATACCAACGGCGAGGTCGTCGCCATGGTGGGCGGCCTCGATTTCAACCGCTCTCAATACAACATCATCACCCAGGGGCACCGGCAACCAGGAAGCTCCTTCAAGCCGTTCGTGTACGCCACGGCCCTGGAACTGGGCACGATCCACCCGAACTCGTCCGTTTCCAACGCGCGGATCGCTTACCGCGACCCAAGCAGCGGCCGCGTCTGGCGTCCTAAGGGCGGCGGCAGAGGCGGATCCATGAGTCTGCGATCGGCTTTCATCAATTCGGTAAATATTCCAGCTATTCACGTCAATATCGACGTCGGTCCAGAGAACGTCGCCCGGTTCGCCAAGGATGTGTTCGGTTTTCGCTCCGAACTCTTCCCAGGCCCGGCTCTCGCCCTCGGCTCGAGCGCTGTCAGCCCGCTGGAAATGGCCCAAGCGTATAGCGTGTTCGCCACAGGTGGAAACCGGGCCACGCCCTACGGTATCCGCCGCGTGGTAGGCCCCGAGGGCACGATCGTTGCAGACTTCAGGCCCTTGATCGCGCCCAATGTTCTCAGCGGCGGCACGGCAGAAACCCTTCGAGATCTGATGCGCGGAGTAGTGACTAGCGGTACGGGAACAGCCGCCGGATCCGTGCGCAATGCGTCTGGAAAAACCGGGACGACAAACAGTTATCAGGACGCATGGTTTTGCGGATTTACCGATAACTTGATCGGCATCGCCTGGGTGGCAAACGCAACCTACGACCCCGACAGCACGCCGGCCTGGAAATACGGCCGAATGGACGGCGTTATGGGAGGCAAGGTCTCGGCGGTGATGTGGGCAAACGCGATCGGGCCAGTTCAGCGAATGTTCGACGGCAGGCCAACGCCCGCGAGGAACACCGACGAGGCTCAAATGCTCACCCAGGACGTAGGTGATACGATTCGAATTCGTGTCTGCAGCGAGTCGGGACTTCGGGCGCGACGGAGCTGCTCTTCGGTTCGCCGCGCGATGGGACGCGACCAAATTGCGGAGCTCGGATGGTGCGATTTGGGCCACCCCCGCCAAAGCCGGGTCCGTGAGGCTGATCCGAATCCCGAGCCCGATCCTGATCCAGGTCCGCCCGAAGACGCCGGACCTCCGGATGCTCCAGCACCACCAAATGCTCGAGACGACCCGTCCGCCAGGCCACCCACCGCTAGACGTCCTGCCGCGAACGTCAGCGTAGAAATTTGCGTCGAAACAGGCTTGCGCGCAACGACGTACTGCCGCCTCAAGCGACTTCAGAAGTTCCGCCGAGACTCGGAGCCGATGGATACCTGCCACGTTCATAGACCGTAGCATGTCGGCAATCGAACAGCAGCGCGGGCCTCAATTGAACTCGCAAGCATACATCCTGCCGATCACGGTGGGTATTGCGCTTATGGGCATCCTTCTCCGGCTCTGGTTCCTCCAAATCTTGCAAGGCGAAGAGCTCGGCCAGCAGGGACTGGAAGGTCGAACTGTGAGCATCTCGGTTCCCCCACCACGCGGAGAAATCGTAGACCGGAGAGGGCTTGCTTTGGCGGGCGTGAAGTCGACCCTCGCCCTAATGGTTACTCCTGGGCCAATCATGGACAAGCCAGAAATCGTTGGCCGACTCGCTCAGATCTGCTCGCTCGACAAGGCGGAACTGATGGGTGACATCAAGGAAAACTCTTACCGCAGATTCCTACCCTTCGTCGCCAAGCTGGGGATAACCTCCGAGCAGGCCGTTGCGGTCGAGGAGCAGAGAGCGTTCCTACCCGGCGTTTTCGTGAGGCCGGAATCGGTCAGACAGTACCCCTTTGGTCCGGCATCGGCTCACGTTATCGGATACGTCGGCGTTCCCAACAAGGAGGACGTCCGAAGGCTTTCCGAAGCCAATCGTGGCCTTCCTAGCTTTGTTGGCAAAGTCGGCGTCGAGCGCGTTTACGATGAGGCGCTGATGGGAATTGCCGGCAAGGATTGGGTCGAAGTGGATTCGCGTGGCAGCCAACTAAGAGCGCACAACTCGGATCCACCCATCCCCGGGAGCAAGGTTGTGCTGACCATCGACCTCCGGCTGCAGAAGGTCGCCGCGGAGCTCATGGCAGGTAGGAAAGGCGCGGTTGTCGCCCTCGATCCTCGCAGCGGGGAGATCCTCTGCATGGTCAGCGGGCCCTCGTTCGACCCGAACCTATTCGCTAGGCGAGCACCCCGGAAGCAGGTTCAGGCGATCCTCCGAAGCGAACTCCAGCCCATGCATGATCGCGCCAGCCGCAGCGCCTACGCCCCCGGCTCTAGTTTCAAAATCGCCACACTCATCGGTGGCATCCAGACCGGCACGCTGACGCCGACCACCTCCTATCATTGCGCGGGCGGCCTACGTCTCGGCAGCCGCTTCTTTCGATGTCTAGGCCATCACGGCACGATCTCATATGAACGGGCTATGGAGAAGTCGTGCAACGTCTTCTTTGCCCAAGTGGGCCGTAGAGCCCAGGGAGAAGGAATGGCGAAGGCTGCGATCGGCCTCGGCCTCGGCGACAAAACTGGGGTTGATCTCCTCGGCGAAAATCCCGGGATTATTCCAAATGAAAAATGGATTAAGGAGCACGAACGAACTTGGTACCCCGGTGACGCCATCAACATGGCCGTCGGCCAGGGATACGTCGAGGCTACCGCTCTCCAGATGGCGACGTACATCGCGACCGTAGCTAGCCGGGGCAAAAGGTATCGGCCGCACTTGCTGCGATCCACGATTCCACCGGGGGTCGAGGAGAAGCCGATCCGCTCGAAGCCTGAGCTCTTATCTGAAGTGGAGCTCAGTGATGACTGGTGGGACCGGATTCATCGAGCGTTGACTCGGGTCGTCCAAAGCGGAACCGCGCGCAGCGCCCAGATAAGCGGGATCACCGTTGCAGGCAAGACGGGAAGCTCCGAACACCGCCGCGGCAAGTCGTCACATGGTTGGTTTGTCGCTTTCGCTCCTGTGGAGCACCCCCAGATTGCGATCGCGGTTGTGCTCGAGGCCGGCGGTCATGGTGGATCGGTGGCGGCCCCCGTCGCAAGAGGCGTCATCGAAAAATACCTGCGAAGTAGATCTCAAGAAGCCTCCCGCTGAATCGAGTCCAGCCGGATTTCGATCTTCTTGCGAATGTCCACAAGCTTCTCTGCACCGTCGACGGATTCGCCGGCCAGCTTGAACGATCGGGCCTGTTCGACGAATTGCTGTAACTCTTCCAGCGTCATTCGCCACTCTAGGGCCACATCCGCGTCGGTTGCTCTGCGCCCGAGCTCTTTGCTCAATGCTTCCCTATCTTCTTCGACCTGTGTCAGCCCAGTAACCCGCAGGAGTTCCGGCAGCGTCTTGCTTTCGTATTCCCTTAGGATGTCGCGCGCGCCGGATAGCAACGCAATCTCATTTTTCTTGTCGCCCCTGCCTCCGGCTCGGTTCGCAAGAAAAATGTGGGCGTCTACGGCATCCGTACTGACCAACCACGGCAAAGCCGAAACGGCCTTGGCTTCGGTCTTGCCCGCGGTGATCAAGTCCTTGGCAGTGGCCTCCGCATTCGCCATGCGGCCATGCTCCACCAAAAAGTCTAGATATTTGCGCAGTGTGTAAGAGCTCTTGTGCTGCTGAGCCGCGGTCGCATAAGCCTGTCGCGCGTCCTCCAGCTTGCCACTAGCCTCGTACGCTTCGCCAAGCATCAACAAATGCTTCGGTGTTGGCGCCAGATCCGCAGCTTTGTGCGCGCTGGCAACTGCTTCTTCGGGCCGGCGCATCGCAACGTCGACGCGGGACAACTCCGCGTGTGGCTGAGATGCCAGAGGGGTGGCAGATACGGCCGATCGCAGACGCCTTTCACCCACCTCGATCCTCCCTTCTCGAAGTGCGTACAGTCCAACCGACATCTGGTACTGCGAAACCGCGACGACGACAAGGTAATAGAGCGCCGCCAGTGAAATCAGGCCAGCGCCGAGGGCTCGGCTCAGTAGAGGCGCGCGTTCCGGGGCAACCCCATCGACGGCGAGCAATAAGCCAATACCCAGAAAAGCGAATAAGGCCGTAGAGAACCCGAAATAGCTGAGGCTCGACTCGACGACCAAGTTGGCGCCCGCAGCGACCACCGCAGCCGCAATCCCCACTCGAAGGAGATTGATTTCGGCGGGCAACCCTTCATGCCTGCGCAGCACTGCTACGAACCAAACACCGGCGATAAGGAGCAGCAAGACGGCCGCTGGAACGCCAGACTCCGCGGCCATCTGCAAGTAGCTGTTGTGGGCGACTACCGAACCCTCGGTCGCCGTGAAATTCTGGATTTCCTCACCGTATGTCCCTGCGCCCGAGCCGAATGCCGGATAAGCTTGCGCCATTTTGATGGTGTCCTTCCAGAGCTGTTGCCGGAATCCGAAAGACTGCTCCGCTTCCCGACCAGCCGCCATTAGCCTGCCACCCGCAGCTGATTTCTCCCCGACTGCAGATGCAAGCGACGATATCCCTACGACCAAAAAAGCCGCCAGGGCGGTGACCAACCCGAGGGCAACAAGATGCCGGCGGCCGAGCAAACGGTGGACGGCCGCAAAGGCGGCAAACGCCAGGAGGCCGACCGCAGCCGCAAGGAGCCCCCCTTTCGAGGCGGTAAGCCACAGGCCGACGCAGATTAACGAAGAACCCAGAACAAACAGCAGTCTTTCAGCACCCTGCTTCGACGACAACGCGAGAGCAACCCCGACGGGGAGAACGACGGCGAACAGCCCCGCAACCGCGTTCGGGTTTTGCCAGCCCGCAAAAATGCGCCA
The DNA here is from genome assembly GCA_051003155.1 of Fimbriimonadales bacterium. GTDB lineage: Bacteria > Armatimonadota > Fimbriimonadia > Fimbriimonadales > ATM1 > JACDEQ01. The sequence continues at coordinate 75,702 of JBPCLO010000027.1, forward strand.
ATCGGGAGCGATGCGCATCGACCTCATGAACTCGTTGAGTCCCGACAGAGCCACGAGCGTCGTTCCCACAAAGATAGCGATCAACGCAGACCTCGCCAACGTGCCGCGCCCGAGCAGTAGTACGCACCCAAACAGGGTGAACAGATACGACGTGTAGCGCGCGAGCTCGAGGATCGATTCGTGCTTAAACCGGCTTCCCATCACCGATATTCCGATCCAGACCCACAGGAAAAGCAACAGCGGCGCGATGAGCGGCCCCGGAATCTGCAACACATTCCGCCGGAAGGCGGCAATAGCAACCGCGAGCAAGATGAACGTGGCGATCAGCGCGTGGTTCACCGCAGGATTCGTCCGGCTAACGAAAGCCGAGTACCAGAAGTCGGACCCGCTCATGGGCTCCGCGTCGAACAAGACATGACCTCCTAACCACGGAGCGAGCGCCAGGCCGACGAGCAGGAGAATAGTCGGCAGAGTCGCAGCCTTCATTTCGCTGACCGCTTTCGCCTATATGCGTCGATATGGTTCTTGATAATAAATATGGACTGTCTCGTGAACAGCATCGCTCGGGCCGCGACGAGGGCAAACGGGCGGAGCAGGGCATTCGTCTTTGGCAAATAATGCTTCCGGTAGAAAAGCATCATGCTCTCGTGAAACTGACGAATCATTCTGTTCGCGACTCGGTCCGTGCTGCGACCGATCGCATGGGTGATCACCGCCTCCGGATAGTAAACGACGCGATAGCCTTTCTCATGTGCTCGGTAGCAAATGTCCACGTCCTCCAAATACATGAAAAACTGCTCGTCGAAGCCACCGTTTTGAATGTAAAGCCTCCTAGTCATCGTAAGCGCGGCTCCACTCACCCAATCCACATCGCGAGCCTCGCTGTGCGGCCAGTCGCTCATAAGGTAATCGCGCGTAAACCTGTTGTTCGGAAAAAGTTTTCCCAAGGGCGTGTTTCGGAAAAGCGCAGCCACAGGCGTCGGAAATCTGCGGCAACTCATCTGCAAGGTGCCCTCCGGATCGAGCAATTTGGGGCCGACGATCCCTATCGAAGCGTCGCTATCCATAAATCGGATTATTTTTTCGATCGCAGTTGCGTGCACGATCGTGTCCGAATTAAGAGCCATCAGCAACCGGGCGTCCGATTGGGCGAACGCGTAGTTGTGGCCCTTTCCGAACCCTAAGTTCTCGTGGAGAGCGAACATCCTAACCCAGCCAAACTCTTCCGCAACCATTTTCGCGCTGCCATCATCGCTGGCGTTATCTATGACAACGACCTCGAAACTTCCCTCCCCACGCGCCGCTTCGAGGCTCTGAAGACACACCCTTAAATCTGGGAGCGTGTTCCAACTGCAGATCGTGACGCTAAGGTCTATATCCTGCATTCCATCCTCGCGCGCGAACAAGAGCGCCTAACCAAACGATTCCGCTGAACAGGACCAAGAGTGGCGTAGACCACCATGTCTGATACCATTTCCAATAATAACGAATCAGGCTCCTATGAGACTCCCAGATCATGGATTTCGGAATTTGCTTCGTGCTCGCGCCGCCGTGATGAATTAACTGAACTTCCGGCGAATACCAAATTGTCCATCCGGCGCTCTTCAGTCGAAACAAAATATCCACGTCGTTGAAAAAAATCGGAAATCTCTCATCCATAAGACCGACATCGTTCAACGCCGATTTCCTGAATAAAAGGAAACTGCCCATAGGCTGCTCGGCCTCACCTTCAAGCGAGTAGTCGAAGTCCAGTTGCCGGTAGCCGCCGAACTGCCTGGGCAGGACCTTCGCCAAGCCGAACATTTCCGGAAGGATCGCGCCAGGAGTCGGAAATCTGCGCATGCTATGCTGCACTGTCTTTTGGTTCGGCTCCAGCAGCTTTCCTGCCAAAACGCCGGCGCCTTTGCGCCCCTTCATGAAATCAACCGCAGTTTGCAGAGAGTCGTCGAAAAACTCCGTATCAGCGTTCAATGTCAGCTGCCATTCCCCCTTGGCCATGACGAATGCGATGTTGTTTCCCGCCGCATACCCGAGGTTCTTGTCTGAGGCTTCTAGCTCAACCCAAGGAAACTCGGCCCGCACCATCTCGGCCGAACCGTCTTTGCTCGCATTGTCGACGACCACGACCTGCAGTGGCGCGTTCGGCGGATGCTCCGCGATCGACCGCAGACATCGCTTCAGGTACTCGCACGTGTTCCAATTGACGATCAAGATGCTGAGCATGAAATCTGCGCGACGTTTGTAATGACTTTATACCGGGGTGCAACGATTGACGATAATTTGCGGCCTCCGAAAGGGATTCTCGAGCCCGTATGCGAAGTATAAATCATGCTGCGCTTCATGGGCGCTGCGTTGATCGCTTTAATGGGGTGTAACGCGACTGTGGAAAAGGTACAAAAGGGCGTGACACGAATGGATGAAAAGAGGTCTGCAGCCAAAGCGGTCAAATCGGCCGAAGTTGAATTGAAGGCGTCGGACGGCAAGCGCGTAGTCGCTGACCTTTACACGACGGCCGGACGCTCGAGCGTGATCCTTCTGCTCTTCCACCAAGCTCGCTCGAGCGCCGCCGAGTACGCGCCAATCGCGCCGCGCCTCGTCGCCGAAGGCTACGACTGCCTCGCCACCGACCAGCGATCGGGTGGCGACATGTATGAGCCCGCGAACCGCGTCGGTAGCCCCGGAGCACCCTACATGGCAGCGTATCCCGACATGCTCGGAGCGCTTGCGTGGGCTAAGGCGAAGGATTACAAAACGATCGTCGCCTGGGGAAGCAGCTACAGCGCGTCTCTGGCCATGAAACTGGCCACTCAGCACGCGGAGGTCGATGCGGTACTCGCCTTTTCGCCCGGTGAGTATTTCGATGCGCTGACGACCGTGAAAAACTGGAACATGAAGGTTCAGGTTCCGACGTTCATGGCGATGACGCCCGAAGAAGGCGAAGAGGGCGGGCTGCTCCTTTACGAAGCGTCTTCACACTCTGAGGCGCGCAAGCACTCGGACATGTTCGTCTCTTTCCCTGACGGTGTTCACGGCTCGTCTACCCTTCGCGAGGACAAGAACCCCAAGAGCTACAAGAAATACTTCCAGGCAGCAATTAGTTTTTTGAAGGCGAACGCTTCACCGTAACCCGCAAGTACTCCTCACCCTTCATCGCCAAAAACGAGAAGGCCCCTGACGCGTCGATAGACGGGACGCCGGCCCATACGAGCGAATCGTAACGCTTACCTTCGACACCCCCGATCACCGGGAACCATTTGTCGTCCCGTTTCGCCAACATGCACAGATTGCGGCTACCCGGATCGAAATCCATGAAACCCGAGTCGTCGAACTCGCCCCTGATCGCGCCGTCTTCGACAAGCACCACGCCTTTGCCTTTAGGCCCAACGCTGGCCAGCTTTTTGCTGTCGGGGCTAAACACAACCGCAACCTGATCACTATCGTAAGCTGGCCCTTTCACTCCGTCCACATACAGGGACCAGACTCCGCCTTCTCTTGCCACCACCGCCAGCCTGCGCCCATCGTGAGAAAACTGCGCAGTCCGAACAGCTTCGAATGATTTCGCTATTCCGTCGACCACGAGGTTTTCCCCGGCAAGCTTTCCCGAGTAGACGAGCCGCCGCCCGGCGGGTGCGAATCTCGGCCACATGCCCACGTCCGTATACTCTTGGCTGCGCTTCCCATCGTGGACAACGAAGCGCTTGAGACTCTTCTCAGCGACGAAGGCAGTCGACGATCCGTCGTGGCTGAACACGGGGTCGCTCACCCAGTCGAACACATCCCCCGCAACATCGTCGATCACGACGAACGATCCGGCCGCCTGACGAACCACGAAAACCACCTTTCCACCTGGGGTGAACTTGTAGCTGTTTTCCGATATGGGACCGTGACGCTTGCTCTCCTTGCCGTCGACGACCAAGAAGCTGCCCGTGCCGTCGGACGCCCGGTGGAGCACGCGTTTGTAGTCTGGGCTGAAAACGATGTTATTGCCAACACCGTCGTACGGCCGGCTGGGTTTGCCGTCGATCCAAACCACCCACTTGTCGCCGACCTTCGCGACGTCGTAGGTTCTGCCGCCATCTCCGCCGAAATCGGGGTGCCCGTGGTAATCTGCCTCGGGTACCTCGACACCGTCGACGACGGCGAACGCCTTTCCACCACGGCTAGAACGGTAGAGCAATCGTTTGCTATCGGGACTGAACATCGGACGGAAGCTATCCACCGAGTCGAACCCCCGGCCCTCGACCCCGTCCGATACACAGAACTCTTGCTTGCCGCGAGTCGCGAAATATGCGAGCCGCTTGCCGTCGGGGCTAAAAGTCGGGGCGCCGATACTTATGTGGTCGTAGACCTTCCCTTCTCCGCCTTTCCGAACAACGACATACTTCGGGCCTTTCCGCGCAACATACGCGACGTCACGGCTGTCCGGACTGAAAGTGATCTGATCCTGAATACCCGCTTCGGTCAGCGCTGCGCGGGGGATCGAGTCGTAAAGCGTCCCGGGCACACCGTCGGCCACGACACACTCCTTTCCTCCTCGAACGTCGGTAAAGGCGATGTGATTTCCATCCGGGCTAACGGCGAAGCTGTACTTGGCCTGCCCCGGTGTCGTCAACCCCAAGGAAACCTCGGTCGTCTGGACTTGCGCCTGACCGATCAGTAGTTGAAACAGAACGACCACCGCTATCATGACTCCATTATGCGCGAGCCGGTAAAATGTCCAAGCCGGCAGCAAATCGCTGCCATAGGAGGCATCTAGGTTATGAAGAAATATATTGCTATCGGAGCAGCACTGCTCATCGCCGGAAGCATCATCGGATGTAAGAAGGAAGACACCGACGCCGGCAAGGATCCGGGCGCGGTCGTCAAGGACACAATCGACGCGGCAACGCCAGACTTCAGCACAGACGCCACGCTCACCTCGACGGTCATCCCCGCCATCACCACGGCCATTTCCACCGCAGTGGGCACCGAAGGTGAAGTGACCGTAGAAGCCATGGACAAGGTCATCCACTTGAAGGGCACCGTCGCCAACAACGATCTAAAGCGCAGCGCTGAAACCGCAGCCAAGGATGCGCTCATGAAGATGAACGCCCCCGCCGAGGTCACGGTCAACAACGCCTTGATGGTCAAGTAAGGAGGACAAGACAAATGCCATACACGATCAACGGTTTAGAACAGACCATTCCCAACCCCCAGATGAAGGACGGGACGACGTTCGTCCCACTTGCCGACGTTTCCGACACGCTTGGCGGCTATGTGGACTTCGACCATGAGAGCAAGACAGCCAATGTCGAGCTCGGCGCTAAGAAAGCAAAGGTGACAGCGAACGACATTTCCGTAGAATCCGGAGGTGCAACGATTTCGCTGCAGGCCGCTCCGTACATCGAGAACGACACCATGTGGGTCCCCGTCCGATTCTTCCAGCATGTCTTCGACTGCGAACTGAACGTGGACGGAGACAATGTTTCGATCAAGAGACCTTTGTAGGCTCGTCCTAATGCCGCGGGTGTCTTCCATGGAACCCGCGGCATTCTCGTACCTGGCCGAAGCACAACTCAAAGGCGGAACCGAATGTGTCTGAACGCATGCTTCTGAAATCGATCAATTACTGGTCCATGCCGGGCGGCCTCGAGGGGACGCTCGAAGTAGTCGAGTTCATGCGCCTCGCGAAGGAGCACCGCTTCGAGGCGGTCGAGCTCGCCATCGGCGAGTCCGGAGCGCTCGGGCTCGACACCGACGAAGCCAAATGCCGCGCCATCCTGGCCGAGGCCGAAAAGATCGGAATCCAGGTCGCAAGCGTCGCCAGCGGGCTCTACTGGAATCGATCGCTCGGAGATGTTGACGAGCGGGCCTGCTCGCAGGCCCTGGAAGAACTGAAGAAGATGCTCCAAATCACGTCCTGGCTCGGATGCAAAACCCTCCTCACGATCCCGGGCTCCGTCGACGTTTTCTTCATGCCGGAACGTGCCCCGCTGCTCTACGCGCACGTGTGGCGATATGCCCAAGAGGGCCTGAAGGCAGCGCTTCCAACCGCCGAGGCGTGCGAAGTGCGCATGGGCATCGAGAACGTTTGGAACAAGTTCCTCATGAGCCCGATCGAAGTCGCGACGTTCATCGACCAATTCCAAAGCCCCTGGGTCGGCGCCTACGTCGACGTCGGCAACGTCCTCGCCTTCGGATACCCGCAACAATGGCTCAGGGTCCTTGGCAAACGGGTCGTGGGTATCCACTTCAAAGACTACCGCAAAAACGTCGGAACTGTCGACGGTTTCGTCGACCTCTTAGAAGGCGACGTGGATTGGCCGGAGGTGATGTCTGCGGTCGCCGAGATCGGATACGAGGGCCCGATCGCGGCTGAAATGATCCCCGGCTACAAACACCACCCGATGGTGCGCATCGCAAACACCTCGAACGCGATGGACGCGATCCTGGCCCGATAGTCCTCGATACCGAATTGTCCGTGCGCCGTTCGTGCAAAATCCCATCATCATTGTAGCAAGAGTGCAATTGAAATAACAAAGAAATAGGTGGGAACAATGAGGACTTCGTTTCTCGTTACCTACGCGCTAGCGCTTTCTTGCGCCGCTTCCGCGCAAATTTGGACCGAAGAGGGGGACGCCGGTATGCTGCCGGGTACCGCTCAATTTACGATTGGTTCGGGCCCACTTACTCAGATCGATGGCAACTTGGCGCCGACCGACATCGATCTCTACACCATCATGGTCGTGAACATCGCGAAGTTCTCGGCGACGAAGACGGGAACCGGATCCGAGTACGTGCAGCTCATGCTTTTCCAGATGGACGGAATGGGCGTCACGCTCTATTCGACCGTCCCTGGTGGGGAGTCGCACATAGCGGTCATCACCGGACAGTTCGTCGATGCCAAGGGCCAGTACTTGCTAGGCATTTCCTATTGGAACAACGACCCCCGGAGTTCGAGCGGCAATATCTGGCTAAGCGACCCATACTATGAAGAACGTGAACCGGACGGCCTCGGAGCCGCTGATCCCCTCGTGAAGTGGGAGCTCAACGACAAACCGGAATTCGATTACTCGATCGTCTTGACCGGTACCGAGTACTCCGGCGTTCCCGAGCCCGGAACGATGATCTGTCTCGCGGCGGCCTAGTGGGCCTTGTTGCCCGACGACGAAGGCGATAGAGCAGCCGCACTTAATCGTGTAAATGGAAATCCGCTTCTTTCAAGGCGGGTTTCCATTTCCAATCTATGAGCCTCGACTTGTGCCATAACCGAGGATGCTTCGATTCGTAGGCACATCGTTCACGGCCGCGCTGCTGCTCGCGGGCGCAAATTCTCAATTCCCGGGGATGATGGATCCCGAGGCGATGTTCACATCGCCCTTTATGCTGATCCAAAACCCCGACGTCCAGAAGGCAATCAAGCTCGACAAAGCGCAAAAGGCTGAGCTCAAGATGATCCAAGACGAACTCGGGGCCCTCAGCAAGAGAGCGCAAAGCGGAGCCCAAGACCCCGCGGCAGCGATGGGGTTCATGAAGGAATTCGACAAGTTTCAGGAGGACGCAGGCAACCGCATGATCGCGACGATGGACCCGGTCCAAAAGCAGCGGTTCGGCGAAATTAGAATTCAAGTCCGCGGCGCCACAGCGCTCGCTGATCCTGCCGTCCAAGCCGACCTTGGGTTCGCCGAAGAACAAAGAGCCGCGGTATCGGAGCACATGCGCGCCGAGCGCAAAGGCATGATGGACAACCTCCAACAAACCAAAACCCGAAACAAGTGGAAGAAGGAACGTCCCCTTCGCGACGCAGGCCTGTTGAAAATCCTCACTCCAGAACAGTCCGCCAAGTTCGCCCAAATGTACGGCTCCGTCTTCAAAGCCGCGAAGAAAATCCGCAAAGGCGCGGGCATAGAGTAGCCTCCCACCGAGCCTCTCGTTCTGAACCCCTTTCCTCTGTTTTCGCGACAAATACTCCCGCCAGCCGCCATCAGTCATCGCGAGTAAATGGAGGAAAGGGCAGGGGATGGAGCCAGCGTGCCCCAACAACACCTTAACAATGAGCACAGCCGCGCCCGAACCATCCGAGCGACTTACAGCGTAATTGCGGATACGGCTCAAAAGAGCATTGGCCGACCTTATCCTTGGGAGGACCACCCACAAATGAACATCACAATCCTCGGCGCAATTGCCGCCGCAACCCTTTTGGCTTCCCCCGATCGATTCGGGCCTGGGCCGTCGGAGAAGCTACGACTCCGTTCCACCCTACCCATGTGTCCGGCCCCGATAAGGGCACCAAAAACTGCCCGCCCTGCACCTACGGCAATCGCCCCGCGGTCCAGGTTTGGGTGAACGGCGACGACATGAAGATCGTCAACTCGATCGCCAAGCTCCTACACGAGTCCGTCGAAGCCAACAAAGCCGCAGAGCTCAAGGGCTATTTGTAATCTTTGTCGACGGCCAGGCCGAGGCGAAACGCTCGCCAAAGAAACGGGCTACGAGGACATCGCCGCCTACAAGATCAACGTCGACCCCGAGGTCAAGAACACGATCCTCGTCTATAAGGACAAGAAGGTATCCGCCAAGTTCGTGAATCTCGTCGCCGACGGAGAAGGGCCTCGCGGAGCTTTCCGGGGCTATCAGATCCATCGCTAACTCAGACTGAAGACGGAGGCCTGGAGACCGCGTCGCTCTCGGACTCCAAGCTTCGCTATCTTTCGCATACACTACGCTTGCCTTTTTCCTAGTGTAGAGACATTTCAGAATGGTACTCCACGCCCACCGTGCCGACGTTGCTAGAAAGCCAGGTCTTCAAGGATGTTCGGTCAATAGGTGGCTCATCTGATTCTAAGAAGTCCGCCATAAGACCGCGCACTTCGTCCCAAGTGACAATCCTATCGCGGACGGGCGGACCGATAATCAAAGATGCAAGGTAAAACAAGCGCGGCGGTACTCTGAATATGCGTGCCCTGAGCCGATTGTTTGTTTTATCAGCTTTACCATGTCGACGAAAGAGTACGTCTCGGGTCCGACCGCATCGCAAACGATCGATTCCTCGGTCCCCTTTCGACGTGCTCAAGCATCAAGGCAGCGTAATCTTCGGTAGCCATGAGCTGGATCCTATACCTGCCGTCACCTGCACCGAAGAACCGGGGCGAGTGCCGGGCCAGCCATGTGATGTTGTTGGTCAGTATGTCTTCCTTTCCAAAGAACACTGTAGGTCTCAGAAGCGTGTGAGGAATTCCGCTATCCTTGAACGCAAGCTCGACGCTCGCCTTCCCCCTGTAATAACCGAATGGCGAGTCGGCGGACGGATTGGCGATGCTCGTATGGACGATCCGCCGAACACCGGCAACCTTTGCAAGCAGAGAACAGGGCTGTTGAGTTTTCCGCTGCGCGCTCGTACGTCATTTCGCCCCGTGGATACCGTATGCAATAAGTGTTGTAAAGCGTTCGAGCGCCACCCATAGCCTCGGCCATTGCGTCCACGTTGTCAAAGGAAAAACAGACGAGGTTCCACCTATCTAGAAAATCGTTCGCGCGCGAAGTGTCGTTTGTGAAGCCAACGACGTGCTCACCGTCCTCGATTAAGGGCTTTGCTAGGTACTTGCCGGTAAATGACAATGGCCCGGTTACGACTGCATCGGGCATGAAGCTTATCGTTCATTATAATGTGGACCCTCGTTGCCGCATGGAGCTAATGAATGATAGCATCATGCATCTTAGCCCTTCCAATTGACGTGGCGCTATTTCGAGACCAGAACCACCCCGCGCCGCTCCTCCTTGCCGCGCGCTTTGAGCACCGTCGTCGCGAACACCGCGTAGAGTGCGAGCACGATGAGGATCGAAGGGCCAAGCGCCGGCCAGCCGAACTGCATCCAGATCGCGACGACCACGAAGTTGAGCGCAGCCAACGGGAGGAGGTACTTCCAGCCGAGCGTCATCAACTGGTCGTACCGCAGGCGTGGCAGAGTCGCGCGCAGCCATACATAAAAGGTCAAACCGAGGACGAGCTTGCCGATGAACCAGAACGGCGCAAGAATCGGCAGGTCGATAAAGCTGAAGAGGCGGGCGAGCGGAGGGGGCGAGTTCTGGACCAAGTACTCAAAATTCAGCGGCACGAGGTTCCAACCGCCGAGGAACATAACGGCGAAGACGCCCGAGAACGCCATCATCGTCGCGTACTCGCCCATGAAAAACACGGCGAACTTCATCGACGAGTACTCGGTGTGGAAGCCCGCGATCAGCTCCGACTCCGCCTCGGGAAGATCGAACGGCGCGCGGTTGGTCTCTGCAACCATGCATATGAGAAACACGACGCCCGCCACGAGGCCGAACGGCGTGAAGATGAACCAAGTCTGCAGCCACGGAATCTCCCCGAATATAGGGAGGAAAGGTGGCTGCTCCTGAGCCGCGACGACCTCGGTCATCCTGAGCGACCCCGTCGCCAAGATCACGCATCCGAGCGCGACGCCCATCGCGAGCTCATAGCTCACCAACTGGGCCGCGCTCCGCAGCGCACCGAGAAGCGAATACTTGTTGTTTGACGCCCAGCCCGCAAGGAACACTCCATAGACGCCGAGCGACGAAATCGCGAGGACGTAGAGAATCCCGATATCGACGTCGGCGATCGGAGTGAACCTGGGGTCGGGCCCCCAAGGCAGCGTCGCCCAAATCGCGAACGCCGGGAACAATGCGATCGCAGGCGCGATAACGAAAATGAAGCGGTCGACGTTCGAAGGCGTGACGTCTTCTTTGAAAAAGAGCTTGATCCCGTCGGCGATCGGCTGCAAAAGCCCGAACGGCCCCACGCGGTTCGGCCCGATCCGGTCCTGCATCCAGCTAAGAAGCCGCCGCTCCCACCAGATAATCCCCGGAACGATCGAAAGTATGAAAATCAGGATGATGCCGACGCGCAGCAGAATCCACCAAATGGAGTCTTGAAAAGCGACGGGGGTTTGCGCCAAGAGGTCCATTCTTCGAAGCCGAGTCTACCCGGCGGGCGCCGGCTCTTTACCGAAAGTCGGAACCTCGGAAGCCAGCTTCTCGAAGACCTCGTCGGCATTGAAAGGCGGAACCGCGTTCAGCATCCGCATGGAGATCTCGCCGAACGCCTTCCAAGCCGGCTTTGCCATGCCCTTCGGGGCGAGGATTTGCTGAACGTGCTGCACTCGCCGCTCGCAGTTGGTGTACGAACCGTCCATCTCGCTGAACGCGCATGCCGGCAGAACCACGCTCGCGTATTGCAGCGCCTTGGTCTTGATAATGTCGTGCACCACGAGAAACTCGACATTCTCGAGTGCCAGCTTCACCAGTTCCTGGTCTGGCCAAAGTGCGAACGGATCGCATTGAAGAAGCCACAGCGCCTTGATCGTACCGTCGCGGCAACTCTCTAGGATCCCTCTCGTTCCCATCCCGTTCTCCGGCAGGATGCCGATGTCGAGCGCGCCTTGCTCGTTCGCTTCGCAGGCGAACAGGTTGAACTTGCCGCCCAAGCCATTCAAAGCCGCGACAACTTCCTGGCCGTTCGGCAGGTTGTAGAGGGAGCGGCTTGCAGCAACGATGAAGTCGCCTTTCAGCTCCTTCTTGAGGGCTTTGATCGCTTCCGGTTCCTTGCCCGCCTCGTAGCGAATCTTCTTGGAGGCAAAGGTGTCGGCTTCTTGCGCCTCGGAGGATGCGACGATCACCTTCGCGCCGTTCTTGAACCATGTCTTCCTAATTCGCAAGAACACGATTGGCTGTTCGGCCGCGAGGTTGCCGCCGAAGATAACGACCGTGGGAGACGCCTCGAAATCGACGATCGCGGATTCCACGTGCGACACGTCGTCGTTCGGCGGGTGAGCGTACCACCTATGATCGAGATTGCCGCTTTCGAACGCATCCTTGAAGAGGCCTTTGAAAAGGTAAAGGTCTTCGTTGCTCGGCCTGCCGCTCGTTAGACCCGCAACCGCCGAACCGCCACCCTTGAACCGGTCGATGATCTGTCCGTAGGCCTCTGCCCAGCCGGATTCGACGAGGTTGTCTGCCTGCCGAACCAAAACGCTTCGCAGGCGATGTTTAGAGTTCAGGTAATCCTGCCCAAACTTACCCTTATCGCACGTCCACTCCTCGTTGATATCCTCGTTGGTCCGGCCGCTGATCCTGACCATTTCGTCCACGCGGTAGTCGAACCACACGTTGCAGCCGTTTGAGCATTCCGTGCAAATGGAAGGCTTAGACTCCAAATCCCAGGGCCTCGCCCTGAAGCGGTACTGCGTGCTCGTTAGAGCTCCGACCGGGCAGATTTCTATAACATTTCCGCTGAATTTTGAATCGAAGTCGGTGAGTTCGAAAGTGCGGGGTTGCATCGCGGCTCCACGGAAGAGGAACGCCAGCTGGGCGTCCCCTGAGATCTCCTCGGTGAACCGAACGCACCGGCCGCACTGGATGCACCGTTCCAAATCCAATGTGACATACTCGCTCAAGGGAAACGCCTTCGGCAGGTGCCGTTTCGACTCCACGTAGCGGCTCGTGGAAGGCCCGTAGAAGAGCGTGTTGTTCTGGAGCGGGCACTCGCCACCACGGTCGCATACAGGACAGTCGAGTGGATGGTTTATCAGCAGAAACTCGAGCACGCCTTTCCTGTCCTCCCTTATGCTCTCGGTGTCGGTCAGGATCACCATGTTCTTGTCGGCGCCCAGCGTACACCCGGCCTGCGGCTTGGGCATCATCCTCACAGTGCCGTCCGGCTGTTTGAATCCGACTTCGATGAGGCACATTCTGCACATACCGACCGGCTTCATTCGCGAGTGGTAACAAAAAATCGGGATTTCGAGACCGAGGCGCTTCACCGATTCGACGATAATCTCGCCTTTCGGAACTTCCAGGTCGATGCCATTAACCGTGATCGTGACTTGCTCTTGCATGGTCGGATTTCGCAGCGAGAAAGTTGTTCCGCCGAGCGTTGTTCTACCCCATCCTGTGCCTTCCTCTCGCGCGCGCAGAATCGCGACACAGCCGAAATACAATGATCACGCTCAAAACTGGTTCAACCAAGATAGAATGCATCATAGAGTAGCCAGTCCTGCTGCCAGGAGACCCAAATGGAGACGCGGTCTAAAGGGGGATCAGAGGACGTTTCCCATCGGGCCGTAAGGTCCCATGTTGCGCTTTGCAACCCGCGAGCTGATCGCTAAAGCTCGCTGAGAAGGTGGACGGCAGCGACGTGTACTTAGCTCTCACCCACGGGCGATTAATTTCTGACATCGGTAAACTCCCGCCAATGCTGCTCGGCCCGAAGATAGCCGTCATAGGGGCAGGAAGCCTGCGTGCTGGCGTGCCGATCCTTGCCAGCCTTGCCAACCTGCCCCTGGCTCCCGAGACGCGACTCAGCCTGCACGACGAGCACGACGAGGCCCTCGACCTCTTCGACCGACTCGCCCGTGTGTTCGCCGCCACAAACGACTTGGAACTTTCCATCCAAGCGGCCGACGACCTGGATCACGCCCTAGACGGTGCCAGTGTCGCCATCCTTGCATTCGGCTTGGGCAGGTCGGCAGCCAAAGCCGAGGCTTGGATAAGCACTTGCGGCGAAGCCAGCCCCCGGACCGCGTCAATGGTTCGCTCGACTCTTCTCCATCCGAAATTCGAGGCCATCAACGAGTGGCTCTACGGACTCGAAACAACGCCCATTCTCGTCAATCTCGTGTCGCCGGCGGAGCTAAGCTCTCAACTGCTCACCGGCGAAGCATTTCACCTCCATTGGCCGCCACCGCTCGGCCAAAACCATCGGGTCACCACCGCCCACCAGGTCTTGCGTTGGATACGGGGCGACGATCTGCCTTACGAACCGCTAAAGCAAAACGCGGAGAGTCCGTTGGTTAGCGCGCTGTTGGATGCGAAGCCTGCGCCCGAGAATCGTTTCAACTCGCAAGCAGTGGCAACCTGGATGGCAGAGTTGGGGGACGCGTGCCCGGGTAGTGTGCCGCAGGCGCTATTGGCTGACTAGCCGCCGGTTATTCGAAGAACGTCGTCCCATCTTCGATACAGTTTGAGGCTGACGAAGATCGAAACGATACAAACAACGACTGTGATTACGGCAACCCATCGGGCTAAGCGAAGCGCCGTTTCCGCCGCGGCGACTTCGGGAACGTCAGCGACCATACCCCTCGCCACTTTCCCCAAGAACAAGATTTGCAGCAACGCGAAGATCCCCACAGCCCCTACGGAGGCAACCATTTGGAGGGCGTACGTGACGGCTCCATCTAGGGTAAACAGCACATCTTCCTGATAGTGGGTAAGCGCTATGGGAACATAAATCGCCCAGCCGATTCCCAAAATATTGAGAATGGCAAGAAGCCATCCTATGCCCAAGTAACGGTTGCCGATTCGCTGGTCGTGTTGAACTGCGTTATCCACTGAACTTCCTGAATATTAGCGTGACATTGTGGCCGCCGAAGCCAAATGAGTTCTTCATCACCAAGTCCGCATCCGCTTTGCGAGACTCGTTAGGCACATAGTCGAGGTCGCATTCTGGATCCGGCGTTTCGTAATTGATCGTCGGATGAATTATTCCCGTTTGAAGAGCCTTGATGCAAACTATCGACTCGATTGCGCCAGCTGCGCCCAAGGTATGACCGATCATCGATTTGGTGCTGCTCACTGGGATCTTGGATGCCAGATCGCCAAACACCTTCTTGATGGCCACGGTCTCGAGCCGGTCGCCGTAAGGCGTGCTTGTTCCGTGAGCATTAATGTAGCCGATCTGGTCGGGTTTCAGTCCAGCGTACTTAAGAGCAAGAGACATCGAACGGCGAGCACCGTCACCTTTTGGTTCGGGCTGAGTTATGTGAAAAGCATCTGCCGACATGGCGTAACCGACGATCTCACCGTATATCGTCGCACCACGCCCTTTCGCATGGTCCAAGCTCTCCAAGAGGACAATGCCCGCTCCCTCTCCCATAACGAAGCCGTCACGGTTAAGGTCCCACGGCCGACTTGCGCCCTCGGGATCGTCGTTTCTCGTGCTAAGGGCGCGCGCAGCGCAAAACCCGGCTAGCCCGATCTCGGTTATGGGCGCTTCCGCGCCGCCCGCAACCATAACATCAGCTTCGCCACGGCGAATTACGTGTGACGCATCGCCGATGGCGTTCGCTCCCGTGCTGCACGCGGTCACGACACAACTGTTTGGCCCTTTCAGGCCGTGCTGGATGGAAATGTAACCGCTTGCCATGTCTGGAATCATGTACGGCACAAGAAATGGCGAAACTTTCCCTGGGCCCCCTTCAATATGACGGCGGTGCTGCTCGCCCAGGATATCGAGCCCACCGATTCCGGAACCAATCAGTACGCCTACTCGCTCCAGATCGGTCGAATCCAACTTCAAGCTTGAATCGTCGAGTGCCATTTGGGTCGCGGCAACCGCCAGCTGGAGAAATCTGGACAGCCTGCGAGACTCTTTCTTGTCGAGCCAATCGTCAGGGTTGAAGTCTTTGATTTCCGCCGCGATTTTGGCGCTGAACTCGGACGGGTCCAACGCGGTAATGCGAGAAACGCCGCTTTCCCCGGCGACCAGGTTATTCCAAAAGGAATCGACCCGGTTGCCGAGAGGCGTAACGACGCCAATTCCGGTGATAACTACCCTGCGCGGTGGCTCGGTTTGTGAAGTGTGCGATTCGACTACGCGCTCTTCTCCTCGAGCTTCTTGCTGATGTAGTCCACAGCCGCACCGACCGTTTTGATGCTTTCGACCTCGTCATCCGGGATTTCGATGTTGAACTCATCCTCGAATCCCATAACGAGTTGAACGACATCGAGCGAGTCCGCCCCGAAATCCTCCATAAAGGACGATTCCAGATTGATCTCATCCTCCTTACGATTCAACTCTTCAACGATCACTTTCTTGACTCTTGCCAGAACGTCTTCCATTGTCACCTGTACCTTGTTTTGTTATAGCGTCAGACCGCCGTCCACGACGAGCACTTGTCCCGTAATGTAGGACGAGCCCTCTCCGGCCAAAAACAGCGCAGCCGATGCTATATCCTGGATGGTTCCAAGCCTACCTAACGGAGCTGTATTATGGACATGTTCACGCATATTCTGTGGCAGCTCTGCAGTCATGTCGGTTTCTATGAAGCCGGGAGCAATCGCATTGCACGTGATTCCTCGGCTGCCGAACTCTTTTGCTACCGATTTCGTAAACCCGATGAGCCCTGCCTTGCTCGCCGCATAGTTGGCCTGACCCGCTTGGCCTACCAGGCCTACGATGCTCGTGAGGTTGATGATTCTTCCCCACCGCGCCTTCACCATTGGCTTCGAAGCCGCCCTCACACACAGGAACGCGCCCTTAAGATTGACGTTCATCACTGCATCCCAATCGTCGTTTGACATTCTGATAACCAGCTGGTCGCGCGTGATTCCGGCGTTGTTGACCAGAATGTCGACTCCGCCAAGGCGCGCGATCGTTTCGGCAACTGCCTCATCGACCTCGCCAACATCCGCTACATCGCACTTAATCGCGATTGCGCTGTTCCCCGCTTCGCTCGCCGTTGCATAGCAGCCGGCCGTGCTGGATACACACGCAACTTTTGCGCCTTCCTTCGCCAACTGGAGCGCGATCCCCTTGCCAATCCCGCGGCTTGCTCCGGTGACAAACGCAACCTTGCCTTCCAATGTCATTGCCCGTTGAAATCCTTTGCCGACACAGCCACAGCCTCAGAATCTATACGCTTGATCAAACCCGATAGCACCTCGCCTGGCCCACATTCCACAAACGTCTCAACTCCCAATTCGCGCATCCGACGAACTGACTGAGTCCAGAGAACCGGCGATCGCAGCTGTTGCTCCAACAAACCCGGCCAATCAACTTCGACGTTCGCCGTCACGTTGCTTACGACGGCAACCTGCGGTGGCTCGAAGGACGCGTCGCTCAGCGCCTCGGCCATCGTCCGCGCCGCATCTTCCATCAGCGGACTATGAAACGCTCCGCTGACGTTGAGCCGGATGCATCGCTTCGCTCCTCTTTCTTTTAGCCGCTCCATTGTTGCAAGAACTGAGTTTACGTCGCCGGAGATTACAGTCTGCCCGGGGCTGTTGTAGTTCGCAACCACAACAACCGCTCTCTCTACGCTCACCTCGGCGCAGGTTGCCTCGATCGTTTCGTCGTCGAGGCCGAGAATGGCTGCCATCGTGCCGGGCCGCAGCGAACCCGCTTCTGCCATCAGTTCACCCCGGCGCTGTACCAGCCGCGCCCCTTCGGCTACGGAGAACACGCTCGCGCAAGCAAGGGCGGCATACTCTCCGACACTATGCCCCGCCATCGCTACCGGGGGTTGGGCGCCAGACATCGCTCGATACGTAGCCACCGAAGAAGCGTACAACGCAATCTGCGCGTTGTCCGTCCTGCGCAGCGTCTCGTCGTCGGCGCCAAAACAGAGCTCGGCTACATCGCGGTCAAGGGTATCGGAAACCTCTTTGAAGACCTTCTGCGCCGCGGAGCTGGAATCGAACGCTTCTCTCCCCATTCCGGGTTTCTGTGAACCCTGGCCAGGGAAGATAACCGCGTAACGCCTCTGCACAACGGACTCATTCTACAGTCGCAGCTAGTCAAAAGGGAAGCCGGCGACCATTTCTGGACCGCCGGCTTGGAGGTTGGGGTGAGGAGGTGGCGCTAGGGGGTAGCGCCGGTGGCCGGAAAGGTCACCGCCGCAGTCCTTAACCCGATCCCAACCCAAACTCCATAACCTATTTGCAGAACACCATACCCGGCATAATCGCAAACGTCAAGCCTTCGCCTGCAGTTTGCGAGTTTCCCGGTAATTGTTGCACCCTGCGGCACCTAATATCGGCTGGACCATTGGGCCAAAGGAATGAGGGGCGGTGTGCCTGGGTTACGAGCGCCGCCGGCCGGTGAGAGTACCACAGCGATTCTCGCGATTCCGTTCGTTCTCGGAGCCTTGACCGCGAGCATCTGGACGCCGAGGTTCTTTCGTCCTCGCGAGCTGCGCGGATCCATGTCCTCGACCGTGAACCTCGCGTCACCGGGAGCCAAGATTCTGGCCTCGAGGGTCGCGCCAGCCTGGCTCAAAATCGCGACGTCGCCACGCACGTCGACCTTGGCTTGCGTTGCCATGCCCCAACGCACTTCTCCATCAGGATCGGTCACCTCGTCCTGAATCAAGACGTCTTGACGCCCGATGAAGCGTATGCCTCGCACTACCTTCCGCGCTTGTCCGCGATAGGCAGGGCTCATGTTGATGATCGCGAAGGGGTTGGCCCCGCCACCTTCGAAAGCCGTGATGTCGGAACGGCCAGCCACAACTTGCTTCTGTCCGCCGATAACGATCGTGTTGTGGCTTAACGAGCTCAGACGGAAGATTTCCCACTTCTGCTTAGCGGCGAAGTAGCCGGGGATATTGTAGTCGTCCGGCCCGAGATCTACGGCCCACCGTTCACCCAACGCATCGAACACAAAGGAACCTGCATCTTGGTGTGCGTGCGGGAGGCCTGCGTCGCCGCCCTTCGCAGCAATAAACGATGTGTTCCGATCGGTCCACGAGCCTCGCATGGAGAAAACCGGTTGGACTCCTTTGAACAGTCTGTCTAGCGGGGCACCCGTGTTTTGGCCAGCATCGCTGTACCACGCGATGGCGAGTGGCATGAATCTGTACTCATCGTCCCAGTACTGCATCCGCTGGGAAACGAGTTCGTCGATGCGCTCCCGCATCCACCAAGCGTAGAACGGCTGCCTATGCACGCGGGCAAGCTCGAACATAGCTGCCGACGGGTAGAACTTGGGCCACGAATCCGAGAAATTGTATGCTAGCCCTGTGGGACCGCGCATATAGATCGGGAACCAGCCGGCCCTGCCGAATACCGGGTCGCCGAGCACGCTTTGCCCGTATTCCGACGTGTGCAAGGCGCTGTTGGCGGCCGCCTGGTAGGACATGGCGTAATGCCAATACAAGGCGCCTTCAGGCGAAGCGCCGTCAGGCCTGTAGAGGGCAGGTACCGTCCTGAAATATCGTAGGGTCTTTGCGAGGACCTGGTCCGCGAGTTGGGGCTCTTCGTCCGAGATGGCAAGGGCGCCGATCGTAAGGCCGCCCATACAAACTGACGTCCAGTTGTTTCGGCCCGTGATCCAGTGGGGGTTCTTGGCCATAAGCTGCAAGCCTGGCCTCAGACCCTTGACGATGATGGCTCGGCGCACCGTGAGCCGGTCGCTATTGCCCAAGAACGAGTAAAGCCAGTCGTAGCCAATTCCCAGAGCGGTCGTCATCTCTGCGACATCGAGAAAATGGCTGGGATTCCAGTCGGAGAAGTGCGCGGCGGCGATGAGCTCGTCACGAGCCCGCAGGGCGAATTTGTGGTCGCCTGTGAGCCGGTAAGCCATGCTCAGGGCCAAGACGCGTTCGACCGTTTCGCGGCTCTGGTGCAAGAGCCTTGGGCCGATGAGTTGGCGCCTAACCGTAGCCGAGGACATGTACCTGCGCGCGATGTCTGTATTGCGATCAATCAGCGCGTCTAACGTCTGGTCGCGCCGAACAAGCGACTTGATTCTGCTCTCGTCCGCCTCCGTAAAGATGAGGCGGGGGTGGCCGCGTTGACCTTCGTAAGCGAACGCGATCGAAGTTAAGGAGCAAAGCAGAATAACCGAGCGAACTTTCATGTTGTTCATAGCCATTTAGACCGGCCTTACCACCGCCGGACGTAAACATGGTACGAACGACCAATCATTGTAGTTACAGGTCCGCGTCAATTCTACGACAATCGCGCGCGGGCTTATGCTTCGAAATATGGAATTGGCTGCCCCCCAGGGATTCGAACCCCAACCGCCTGGGCCAGAACCAGGTGTTCTGCCATTAAACTAGGGGGCAGCAGCGGGCGCAATTATACCTTTGGACTAAATCGGGTCTGCATCCTTGTGCGGCTCGAAATCGTCGGTTATACTGTAGTAGCTGGTACAAAAGAATGGGAAGGACTTCCGATGCGAAGGAACGAATACTAGACAGCGCCCTTGCTCTGATCCACGAGCGGGGATACGCGAACGTCGGTGTCGAGGACATCATGCAGGCTGCGAAAGTGGGCAAGAGCAGCTTTTACCACTTCTTCAAATCCAAGGAGAAACTCGGCGAAGCAGTTGTAGACGAATACACGCGCCGAACGTGTGAAGACCTTTTCGACCGAGCATTCGCAGGCGACATCAGCCCCCTGCAACGCTTTCACAGGCTCACCTCAATGCTCCAAACGGATACCAGGCCCATCGTCGGCTGTCTCGGCGGAAACGGGGCCGCCGAGCACACAAACAATTCCGAGCCGCTTCGTGTTAAGACCGACGGACTCCTCGACCAAATCCGTGGACGCTTCGAAGACGCGTTCGCCGACGCGGTCTCCGACATGGACCTCCACCCGGACACACCCACGAGCGACTTGGCAGCCGCGTCCGTTGCGTATCTCCAGGGGCTTCTCCTCTTGTGCCGAGTGAAGCAGTCTTGGGAACCCATGACGACGCTCGGCCCGATGGTCGAGCACCTTTGGCACCCGTATCTTGTGTAGGCTATCGTTTAGATCGAGCTCTGAGCAATCGCTTCACGTATTGACTTAGTGCTACCTGTGTGAACGGCTTGTCCAGCACATTCTCGCCTCTTTCGACTGTCCGGCCATGGTGTCCGGAAGAGTAAAGAACCGCGACCTTAGGATGGCGACCCACTATAGCCGCTGCCACCTGCGGCCCTTCCTGATCAGGCAGCACCAGGTCGATGATGAGCAAATCGAGCTTCTGGAAACCCTCCTTAGCCACCTTGAGGGCTTCTGCTCCGCTCTTCGCGACCCGAACGAGGTAACCGTCCTCTTTTAGAGTGCTCGCCGCAAGTTCGCGGGCGTCCGAGTCAGAGTCCACAACCAGAACCGAGTCGACGCAGCTCTCTTGAGAAAATAGCTGCAGCCCATCCGGAGCGGCTAACGACTCCTTCGCCTTAGGCAACAATATCCTGAACGTCGTTCCTTTGCCGGGCTTGCTTTTAGCGCTGATCACGCCACCCGACTGTTTGATCAAGCCATAGGCCGTTGAAAGCCCGAGCCCGGTGCCTTGCCCTACCTCTTTGGTAGTAAAGAACGGTTCGAATATCCGCTGCAACGTCTTCTTGTCCATGCCTTCACCCGAGTCGGTTACGGTCAGTTCGACAAACTCGCCCCGGAGCTCGTTGCCGGGCTCCGCCTCCGTTATGTTGCGGGTCGAAAACACCAGAATTCCGCCCTTGGGCATTGCGTCACGCGCATTCACGGCAAGATTCACGAGCACTTGCTCGAACTGGGGTGGACCGACAAGGACCGGATGGAGGTCTTCCGCAAGCTTGAGCTTGACCTTGATGTCCGCCCCCAATAGGCGTGAGAAGATGGTTTCCGCGTTCCATACGATTTGGTTGAGGTCGGTCAGTTTGGGCTGAATCAATTGCTTTCGGGCGAATGCCAACAAGTGCTTCGTCAGCTCGGCAGCGCGCAGCCCGGCCTTATTGATGTGCGCAACGCTCGAATAGGCTGGATGGCCCGGGGACAGCGCAGCCTCGGCGAGTTCGGCGTGTCCAAGCAACGCAGTAAGAATATTGTTGAAATCGTGGGCGATGCCGCCGGCGAGCCTCCCGATGCCTTCGAGTTTTTGCGATTGGATCAATTGTTCTTCGAGAAACCTAAAATCCGTAACATCGAGCAAGAAGCACCTTGTGTTCACGAATCCGTCTTCCCAAGCGGTATCCGAATTGATGATCACCCGTTTCGTCGTCCCGTCCTTGCACCGCATGCTGGTCTCGAAGTTTTGAATCGACTCTCCTCGCATCTGCCGGGCAACAGCCCGTTGCATTTCCGTTCTGTCCTCGCAGAAATCGATAATATTGCTGCCGACGTATTCATCCCGATGGTATCCGAGCATATCGAGTTCGACCCGGTTTGCGCTCAGGATGATTCCGTCTTGGTCTTGGATGTGAAGGCCTACGGCAGAATTTTCGAAGAAGCTTGCCAGGTCCTGGTCCCTTCGTCGGAGTTCCTGCTCCGTGTAACTGTGGACCAGGTATCCGTTCACCTTGCTGAGGCCGACCCCAAGCATTGTCTTGTCGCGCTCCGTTGGAAAATCGGGCCCTGCCGAACCGGCCATGAACACTCCTTGCCTACCCTCGGGCGCAAGATTGTGCACGGCGACGCAGACCTCGCGACGGTCGCCGGGACTGCCAATCGACAACTGCCTCCAGCCGGCAGCATGTTCTACCGCTGCCATCTTTCTGGTAGCTTCCAGCCACGCTGTCGGCTCGTCGCCCCGTTCCGGCAGGCGCAAAGTTTCGCGCGACCCGCCACGAATCGCGTCGGTGGCTAAGTAGACGAACTCGAGATCCAGGATTTGCAGGAGGGTCGCCGCCAAACTTTCGAAGACGTAGTCCACATCCCGTGTAGCCCACGCAGTGCTGAGGGACGTAAGAGAAACCAAATCCCTTAGACTTTGCCGTAACCGTTTTACTTCGTCCGTCGTCGACTCTTCCATGGGCTACGCGCAAGGCCCGTTACACACCAGTCACGCTTCACGATCTCCTTTTAACAGACCTTCACGATCTCCTTTTAACAGACTGAGACCCTTCGAAAGGTAAGTGTCTTCCTACTCGTACCTACGCTCAGCAGCAACTCAGTCGTCGCACATCAGTGCTTGATCTTCGGCCAGTACTCTTTGAATGAGAATCCCGGGCTGTTTTCTAGGGTGTGACAGGGGAGGCATGCCTGCTCGCCGGCCCCTCCATAGGGCGCATACGGGCCACGGTTGTGTTTCGAGCCGGGGCCATGACAACTCTCGCATCCCACGTTTGCAACTTTTGGGGTCATCTTGAGGCTCTTGAAGCCACTCGTGTCACCCAAACCGACCACATGACAACCCACGCATTCCGGATCGCGGTCGTTGCCCGTAGACTGCAGCGTCGCGTAAGCGTGCGCATGAGATGTTCCTTTCCAATCCTCGTAGATCTGGGCGTGACACGAGGCACAGGACTTGCTTCCGGCGTACTTGACCGGGCCCTGTGTTCTCGGAAGGACGTCGAGCAAATTCTCATCGGCCACCCGCTGAAGATAGCTCTTATAGACAGCGGTCGCATGCGGATCGTCCGCCTTTTCGGGGCCCAGTTCGATAAGCGTGAAATTAGTCCATTTTCCGGCGATCAGTTCGATCCTGCCAACGTTGCGGCATCGATCGCCCGAACTGACCAACACTGCCGTTCCTACGGTCGTTGGATCTTTCGCCGGGTCGCCAGATACGGAGTAAACGATCAAGCCTGGCCCGCCAGTGGCCGCGCGTTCTGCCTCAGCCTTGCCCGCCGCTAAAAGTAAGACCTCTTTCTTGCCCCCTTCATAGGGCAGCGATGTGTTTGCTCGTATCTGCAGAGGACCGACATCGCGCGGATCGCCCGACCTGTTCAGCAACCCACCGGTCATTTCCGCCAGCGAATCCAGCTTGGCTTCGCTCATGCGAGCGTCGAGCGGGCCTACGTTGAGATATGCGGGCTTTAGGTCGGCGAACAATGTGGCCAATGCATCGGCCTTCAATTCATCCTGCCTATCTTCCGATTCGGTCCAATTGCCGATATCGACGTAATAAGTGTTGGGTTGTTTGAGCAACGCACGAACGACGCCGGCCATGCGCTTGATCCCTCCTATTTGGGGCTTCGTGCATCCACACGGCGAGAGGTATCCCCGAATATCGCCCGTAAAGACGAGGACGGCTTCAGGCGGCCGTGGGGGTTGCGCCGTCAGACCCAACGCCCCGACCGACAGGCAGGCTGACCAGAAGAAGGCTTTCAAGCTGCCTTGGCTCTTTGCTGGGTGCATCCTTGCTTCTTAGACGCACGAATCACACCGTATTGCGCGACCCGTTATAGGTGCTCAATGAGACCCTCCACCTTAGCCCTGATCTGGTCGCGAATCTCACGTACTCGCTCGATGGGCTGCCCGGCCGCGTCGTTGAGGCCCCAATCCTCCGATACCAAGACTTTCGCCGAGCAGGCGCCGACACCGCAGCCCATAGTTACGGTCTGGTCGGCGGAGTCGGCGAGTTCTTGCGTTAGGAGCTTAGGCTTGTGGCCCTCCATCGAAATCCCAAGCTCGTTCATAGCCTGGACGGCGAGCGGGTTGAGGGATGCTCCCGAGGCCGTGCCTGCCGACACAGCCTCGATTTTCAGCCCGCGCTCCTTAGCGAAATGGTTGAGGAACGATTCCGCCATCTGAGAGCGACCCGCGTTGTGAACGCAGACGAAGAGTACTCTCGTCACTCGCAGCAGCCAGTCGCGCAGCATGCAGCATCCGATCTTACAGCGTTCTCGGCGCAACAGGCAGAGACTTCTGCGTCCTCATGGGAGTGCTCCTCATCGATCATGTCGTCGGTGAGGGTGTAGACCTCCCACGCATTGCCATCGGGATCGCGAACCCAGATTTTGTCCTGCTTCGCATAGCAGCAGGTCACGTTTTCTTCGGAGAAGGTCACAAGGCCCGCGGTTTCGAGCCGAGATTTCGCGGCATCGACCTCTTCCTTCGAGTCGACGAGGATCCCGAGATGGTTGAGCGGGCCGCCGCGACCGGCGTCGTGCTCCTGCAGGGCAAGCTTAAGCAGCGGTACTTGCAGGTCGAAGCTGGCGTAACCGGGTCTACGTTTGTAGGCAGGAACGCCGAAAAAGGCCTCGTACCATTCCATGCTACGAGCGACATTCTTTACGTTCAGCGACAGGTGGGTCTTAGCAATTGACATAGTCTCTATCTCCTTTGGCTAGATCTTGAAGGTGGGCAGCGAGGGACTCGAGCCCTTCCCTCTTCAGTGTGCAGACGGTCGTTTTGCCGCGCCTTTCGAGCTTGATCAGCCCTGCGTCCTCCAGTTCATGGAGGTGGTGCGAGACCGTCGAAGTGATCTTGTCTGCTCCCGTGATATGGCAGCAGACATCGCCTGCGGTCGGTCCTTCGACCGCGCCGTACTCATCGACCTCCGCATTGCCGCCGCAGCAGGTACCCGCCAAGCACTCGACGATGTGGAGCCGAGTCGGGTCCGACAGCGCCTTGAACATACGTACATTCATTTCGTTGCTCATAGAAATGATTATAACACACATTTCGACAATTGTAGAAATGTTTTCGGTAATTGTTTGGCGCTCTGGAAACCCGTGATCGGCGAGCGTGCCGCGATGGACCGATCTCCTCGAAGGGCATGTCGAACATGTCGTGCAGCACGAAACGCGACTTGCTCGGCGGTCGTTTGCGTTTCTAGTACAACCAGCCGCTCGGCAATCCGCGATTTTGAACCTGGACGATGGTGGGCGGTACTGGACTTGAACCAGTGACCCCTACAGTG
>JBPCLO010000028.1:0-20393 GCA_051003155.1 Fimbriimonadales bacterium
CGCCGTAGGCGAACGTATAGTCGACCTTGAGCGACCGAATCGCACTATAGACCTGGTTGGCTTTCGACGGGTCGATCTCCAGCTCGGCGAGCGCCTTCCTGATCTCGTTGGTCTTGTTGGCGTATCCATGGAAGAGCTTGAAATGCTCGTCATGGGTTTTGCGGCTGATCCCGACCTTCTGGGTGGTGTAAATCTTCTCGGGCAGCGGCGCGGCTTCGACGAGCCTAACTTGTGTCGTTGTGCCTAGCATGGTGTTTTGTACTCCTGTAACTGTTGTTTGCACTGCAGAATTATTCCCGGCCGACGACTTCGCCCAGCTGGGCAATGCTCCGGCTATCCCGATGACACCTAATGTCTTAATCGCCGATCGTCGAGTGACGCTATCTTGAAACGGCATTTACCTCGCTCCTTGTTGCCAAACTAACGCTTCTACGCTCCCCGCACGTGTCCGTATCGCTCAGAGGCTCCAAACGGCGCGGTCATCAAATATGAACCGCACACAGGGTTGCTCGGATTGCAAGTGCACCTACAGATCTTAAAGATTGGCTGCGATGTATCAACACCAGAGTTCAGAGAGCCGATCGATTACTGTTTTGTCGACCGGGACAGCCACGATGTCGACGCGCGGACTATGTATCTGAAGATTGTAACCCGCGAGTCTCGTAGCGCCCGCCTCTTTAAACCACGTGAAGGTCTCAGCGGCCAGCAAACCCGAGGTGTGCTTGAACCAGCCGATTCGCTTGGAGCTAAGGCAGCGACCCAGCACCTTCTTCACGCTCACGAAGTACCGGTCGCTGCCCGAACGATCGATCACGAGCCTCCAGCGAGTGTCCGCCTCGCGCCAGATCGTGTTCCAATCGCTCGCGTTGTAAAGACGGTGAAAGCGGTCCGCACCCGGCTGCGTTGCTTCAACGGCACGGAAGCCAAAGTAAAAGCAACCGCCGATCAACAGTGCGAACGACGCGAATACAGCTAGACATCCCAACGCCCAGCGCTTGCCCTTTGTCATGCCGAGAGACTGGAGCGGCTGATGGGAATCGAACCCACGTCACCTGCTTGGAAGGCAGGAGCTTTACCATTAAGCTACAGCCGCAAGGCCTTAAAGGCTACCCCAAGCCGTACTGGGCCGGGTCCAGGTCGAACAACAGAAGTACGCCGCGGAGGAGCATGAAGATCAGGATCGAGCCGAGCAGTACCCATGGCAGGCCGCTCATCAAGAGCCGGCGTCCGAAGCTCGGGATCGGGTGCGAGCTTTGTTTATAGCGAGCCAAAAGTTCCTCGCCGGCCGCCATAGCCCCTTCGAGCTGAGCCTTGGTCGGAGTTTTGGTGGTTATGTACTGTTGGAAGAGCGAGCCTAGGGGACGCCAGACCGCCATTGTCAGCACCAAGGCGAGCAATGCCCCCACCTCCCGTAAGCCCGGCCAGAGCGCCTGGATGAGACCCATAAACAGCATAGCGCCGATAGCCAAATTCGTCCCGCAGCGAGGGTGGACCCTGGGCATTCGGCGCACCACATCATAGACGAGGGACTCGCGGCGCTCGATCGCGTGGACTACCATGTGCTCCGCCCCGTGAGTGCCTGAAATCGGTAGGGCCCTGAGCAGGGCAAAGAAAAAGACCGACGGAAGCACGTACAAGACCGCGTATGAAAAACTGCCGCTTAGACGAGGACCGAGGGCGTCCAACACGCCGAAAGTCGCAAGCACTCCGATGATGAGCAAGCTGACCATGAAACCGCCTGTCGCGACGAGCGCTGCCGGGCCAGCCCCGCCGCTCACCTCGCCATTCGTCAAGAAAACCCCAAACGGAGTCGCCATGCCCCCGATGAATGGCGGCCGAATGCCGACTTCCGTCGGGTGCAGCAAATCGAGCGTGGTCAGAAGGCCCAAGTACCGGCCTTCGTTATCGACGACGACGAGCGACGGCCTCCTCGACGACGTGAGAATGGCGCGTGCCTCGGCATGGCTGGCATTGGGCAGAATTCGAGGCGGCTCTTTGTCGAGCCAATGGGAAATGGGCAAAGTTTGCGGTACGTCGGCAAGAGCGGCGGCCTTGATGTCTTCCGACCATACGACGCCTACGACAAAGGACCCGTCGAGCACCGGTACCGCATCTGCGCCTGACTCTCGGATGGCCTCGATGGCGGAGGCCAGCGATGACTCGATGTAAAGCGGCCGGACAGCGCGAATCGAAGTGATGATCGGATCCCCCAGAGTTCTCGCCACGCTGAATTATGGTACACAGGGCGAGTCGAATGGTGAAGAGGTTTGCAGTCCTAACGAGCGGTGGCGATGCCCCGGGAATGAATGCCGCAATTCGTTCGGTGGTTCGTACTGGACTGTCGAAGGGGGCGGAAGTTTTCGGTGTCGCCCACGGGTATGACGGTTTGCAGGCAGGTGAGATCAACCCGATGGAGTCGAAAGACGTCGGCGCTATCATCTCGCTCGGAGGAACGGTTCTTAGAAGTTCGCGAAGCCCGAAGTTCAAACGATCGCCGGCACGCAGGGCAGCCGCTGGCCACTTGTGGTCGCTTGGCATCGAAGGGCTGATCGTTATCGGGGGAGACGGCTCGCTGACGGGCGCGGACGTGTTCAGCCGAGAACAGGGCATCGCGGTGATCGGGATCCCGGCTTCGATAGACAACGACATCCCGAGAACCGACAATAGCATCGGGTTTCAAACCGCTGTGGATACCGCTCTCGACGCGATCGACAGGGTGCGCGACACTGCCTATTCGCATGACCGCGTGTTCGTGATCGAGGTGATGGGGCGTCGAAAGGGATTCATCGCGGTGGAGGCGGGCCTCGCGGGAGGTGCCGAAGAGATTCTCATTCCTGAGAGGTCGTTCGACCTTGCTAAAGTTTGTCAAAGGCTGGTCGCAGGTCAGAAGCGGGGCAAGCGCAGCAGTATCTTCGTGGTCGCAGAGGGGGCGATCAAGGCGGCCGCCGTGTGCTCATTCATAACGAGCGAGACGGAGTACGAAGCGCGTTACCTCGTTCTGGGGCACATGCAGCGGGGCGGGTCGCCTTGCGCCTATGACCGGGTTCTTGCGACGCGGCTCGGGCATCATGCCGTGCTTCGGCTGATGGCGGGCGGCACGGGAGAGTACGTCGGGACATCAGCCAACAAGATCGTCTCGAACCCGATTCGGGAGGGCCTCGCCACCGAAAAGCCGATCGATCCCGAGCGCCTCGAACTCGCGGGGATCATGGCACGGTGATTCTGAGCGTCACGCTCAATCCGAGCGTCGACCGGACGCTATTCGTCGAAACGCTCAAAGTTGCCGACACGAACCGGATCGTTAGGACTGAGACGGACGCGGGTGGAAAAGGCGTCAATGTGGCTCGGGTGGCCGCCGAACTCGGACTCGACGTAATCGCCACCGGATTCCTCGCCGGAAAACCGGGGCTGTTCGTCAAGCAAGTCTTGGATGAGGAAGCTGTCTCGCATTCCTTCATCGAGGTGCCCGGCGAAACGCGGCTCAACATTCTGGTCGAGACTACCGAGGGCCCGCCCACCACTTTCAACGAGCGCGGCCCAGTAATCTCGAAAGACTCGTGGACAGAGTTGCTGGACGCAATCGGCTCGCGCATCGGCTGGTTCAACTATGTCGTGATGGGTGGTTCGATTCCACCGGGTCTGGGCGCGGAGGCGTTCGGCGAGATACTTACCTCTGTGAATAAGCCGTGCGTGGTGGACGCCGACGGCGACGCTCTGAGACTCGCCCTCGACCGCAAGCCGTTTATGGTTAAGCCGAATCGGCAGGAGGCGGAGCGGCTGTTGAACGTCACGATAGGCGATATCGGCCAGGCTCTGCGTGCGGCACGCGAGCTGAGGAATCGGGGCGTGACTATCGCGATCGTTTCGCTCGGTAAAGACGGCGCGGTGATGGCGTCCGATCAGGGAGAGTTCATCGCTGACGCCCCAAGAGTGGAAGTCGTGAGCACCGTCGGCGCGGGCGATTCGCTGATTGGCGGCTTTTTGCACCGGCTAGAGCTACGGATGGATCACGCGGATTGTCTGCGATGGGGAGTTGCGGCCGGCGCAGCAACGGCGACGACCAGCGCATCCGAGATTTGCAGACGAGCAAAGGTCGAGGAATTGCTACCTAGCGTCATAATCCGCGAACCATGAAACGCCGCGAAGTGTGGACCACGTACCGCAAACTTATGTCGAACATGGTGCCGGCCATGGTTTTCGTGCCGATTTTCGCGGCTGGCCTCATGCTCTACCAGCGGGGCCAGATTATTCCGGCGCTCGTTTGCATCGCCGGGAGCCCGATCGCCGGTCTTTTCGCGGTCAACTACCTCGGGCCCTTTCAGAACCGGCAAATGAGAAAGGAACTCGCGCCGCTCATGCAAGGCCGTGACGGGCATGCCCTATTCGTCGGTTTTGCGAAGCCCGGAACCATGTCGCCACTCGATCCGCACGATGATCTAGGTTGGCTGTACGTCGGCAGGGACGCAGTGGAGTTTATCGGCGAAAGGGGCGCCTACCGAATGGACTGGACAGACGTACGCGGCGTGCGCTTCCGGCCGAACGCGCACTCGATCGTCGGCCTCGGCCGCTGGGTGTCTCTCGAGGGAAATAAGGACGGCAAAGACTTGCGATTAATGGTCGAGCCACGAGTGCATAGCTCTCTGCTCGCAAACAAAAAGGAAGGCGCTGCGCTTCTGAAGCGGCTCAAATCTTCGGTGCCGCGCTAGAGGTCACCCCTCCTGCCCCAGGAGAGGTGGGTCCCGGTAGAATCCGTCGCGTGCCAGTCAACGTAAAGAGCATCCGAGATATCGACGCTAGCGGCAAGCGCGTGTTCGTCCGTTGCGACTTCAACGTGCCCCAGGACGAATCGGGCGCGATTACCGACGACAGCCGCATAGTCGCCGCCCTCCCGACCATCCAGGCACTTCTCGACGTCGACGCTTCGATCGTGCTCGCAAGCCACCTCGGAAGGCCCAAGGGCCGCGACGAAAAGTGGACGCTGAAGCCGGTGGCGAAGCGGTTGTCCGAGCTGCTGGGACAGGAAGTCCAGCTGGCCCCGGACTGCGTCGGGCCGGAGGTCGAGGAGATGGCCACGGCATTGACACAGCGCGAAGTTCTGCTGCTCGAGAACCTTCGGTTTCACGAGGAAGAGACCAAAAACGATCCGGGGTTCGCCAGGCAACTGGCGGCACTCGCCGAGGTTTTTGTGAACGATGCCTTCGGCAGCGCTCACCGGGCCCACGCGAGCACGGAGGGAATCGCGCACCATTTGCCTGCCGTCGCAGGGCTCTTGATGCTTAAGGAGATCGAGTTCCTGGGCAAGGCTCTGGAAAATCCCAAATCGCCGTTCGTCGCCATCTTGGGCGGCGCGAAGGTCAAGGACAAGATCCGCGTGATCGAGAACCTGCTGCCGAAGGTCGATGCGTTGCTCATCGGCGGCGGGATGATGTTTACCTTTCTCAAGGCGCAGGGCCTCGCGATCGGCAAATCCCTGCTCGATGCGGAGAATGTCGCGTTTGCGAAGAAGGTACTCACCGCGCATCCCGACAAGATCGTTTTGCCTTCCGACGTCGTGGTGACGCCCGTCCTCGCCGAGGATGCCCACGCCAAGGTCGTCCGCCTGGACCAAATTCCCGAGGACTACATCGGCGCGGACATCGGCCCCGAGGCGCAGCTGCAATTCGGTGAGCGAATCCGCGCGGCGAGTACTGTCGTTTGGAACGGGCCGATGGGAGTGTTCGAACTGAAGCCGTTTTCAGGCGGCACGCGGGCCGTGGCGGCAGCCATGGCGGAATGCGACGGCTTGACGGTAGTTGGAGGTGGTGATACGGCCGCCGCGGTCGAACATTTCGGCCTTACAGACCGAATGAACCACGTGAGCACCGGCGGTGGCGCGAGCCTGGAGTTCATGGAGGGCAAGGTCCTTCCCGGAATCGCATCTTTAGGGACCAAATAGCGAAGGTATAATCCGCATTCCCGGGCTCATAGCTCAGTTGGTTAGAGCGCGCCCCTGATAAGGGCGAGGTCGGTAGTTCGAATCTACCTGGGCCCACCAACCTCGACCGCCGACTGCCGAGACATTGGGACTTCAGTTAAGCTCTAGGCACGCTCGGATGATCTCGGCGTCGTAACCCGCTGTTGCTAACCGTCTCGAGAGCTGCTGCACCTCAGCCGCGCGATGCTTGTGCAGGAACCGCTGCGCTGAGTCTGCGTCCGAAGGCAGCCGTTGCAGCGCATGCTCGATGGATTCAGAAGATGCCCCTCTGCAGTCGAGGTCGGCGCAAATCCGCTCCTTCGCCCAAGCCTTGTCGCGAGAGAGCCTTTCGGCAAGCAGACCCGCAACCCGCACGTCG
The DNA here is from genome assembly GCA_051003155.1 of Fimbriimonadales bacterium. GTDB lineage: Bacteria > Armatimonadota > Fimbriimonadia > Fimbriimonadales > ATM1 > JACDEQ01. Next base: position 6,333 of record JBPCLO010000028.1, read on the forward strand.
TCGATCACCTTCTTTTCCGACAAAAAGGTGATCGCTTCATCGATGGCGGCGTCCGAGGCCCCGGCAGCTTTGCACTTCGCCCGCACCTGCGACTCGAAACCATCTCGGCCGCGGAGGAATTTTAACGCGGCCGAGAGAGCTAGGTCGTAATCCGAATTACTCTTCGTCTTCGTCGCCTGCCAGTTCGGAAGCTTCGGGTGGAGCGAGAACCGTGCCTTTCTTCGCGGCCATTTCGTGGCGAATTTTCTTGTCAATCTCGTCGAGTAGCTGCGGGTTGTCGGTGAGGAACTGCCTGGAATTGTCGCGCCCTTGACCAAGCCGCAGTTCGCCGTAGTTGTAATACGTGCCGCTCTTGCCGATGATCCCGATCTTGGCTGCCACGTCCAATAGATCGCCGGCCCTGCTGATTCCTTGGCCAAAGAGAAGGTCGAACTCGGTCGTCTTGAACGGTGGCGCGACTTTGTTTTTCACAACCTTCACCTTCGTGCGCGCGCCGATCGGCTCGGCGCCGTCCTTGATCGTCTCCGCGCGTCGGACTTCGAGCCGCACGGATGCCCAGAATTTGAGCGACCGGCCGCCAGGAGTCACTTCGGGATTGCCATAAAGCACACCGATCTTCTCCCGAAGCTGGTTTACGAAAATCACCGCCGTTTTGGTTTTGCTGACATGGCCCCCCAACTTGCGCAAAGCCTGCGACATCATGCGGGCTTGGATACCCACGAACGTGTCACCCATCTCGCCTTCGATCTCGGCTTTGGGAACCAAGGCGGCCACCGAATCCAAGACGACGACATCCACTGCGCCTGAGCGGATGACGGCGTCCATGATCTCCAAAGCTTCCTCGCCGGTCGCCGGCTGTGAGATATAAAGCTTGTCTACATCGACACCGAGCGCGCGCGCATATTCGACATCGAGAGCGTGCTCCGCGTCCACATAGAGCGCAAGTCCTCCGCGCTTCTGAGCCTCGGCGACGACGTGCAGCGCGATCGTCGTTTTGCCCGAGCTCTCCGTTCCGTAAATCTCAGTCATCCTGGCACGCGGAATTCCGCCCACGCCCAGCGCCAGGTCAAGGCTGATCGAACCGGTGGGGATGGCGTCCACGGCTTGGGCCGCCGTTTCCCCGAGCCGCATGATCGCGCCCTTGCCAAAAGCCTTTTCAACCTGGCCGAACGCCATCGTCAGTGCGCGTTCCTTGTCCGTACAGCCTTTGTCTTCAACCATCACGTCACCATTCTTCGTCGCCGTTGCCATGATATCCTCCCAAAATAGATATGGTAGACATTATTCTACATAGTTTTCCAAGGCTTGTCAAGAGGGCTGGAAGTTTTTTTGGCGCGGAGTGGAATAATGTAGCATGCTGATCGCGCTACTCGCTGCAACCGTTCTTACCCCCCAGGTCCCGGTTTACAAGCCCAATGGCCCCATCGTCCAAGTCGTGATGGCAGGGCGTGGACGTTTCGAGATCACGACAGATCCCACGTGCTCGCCCAAAACCGTCGCGCATATACTTGCGCTTGTGAAGAAACGCTTCTACGACCGCCAGCGCATCCACCGGGTCGAGCCATGGGTTACCCAGTGGGGCGCATCCGCTAGCAAGACCAAGCCGCTGACCACGGAAGAAGTGCTCGGCGGTGGCAGCGGCAAAGACATCCCCGTCTTCGAAATGTGCGAGGTCGATTTCACGCGCGGCGTCGTGGGAATTGCGAGCACCGGGCTCCAAATGCCGGGAGATTCGCAGATTTTTATTCTGAAGAAGGACACGCTGCGGCTCTACCATAGCTACGCTGTATTCGGCAAGGTGACCAAGGGCATGGAAGTGGTCGACCGAATCGCAAAGGGCGATCGGATTAAAGCGATGCGCATCATAAAGCCGAAATCAAGATAGAGTTCTGAGACGGGTCGCGGGCCAGATATCCCCCCAGCGTTTCGTCGACAACCACTCTCGCGTCCCTGAGTCGCCCGGCCAATACATCGGGCTCTGGCGAAAGTATCTCGAAGTGCCGCAGACCCGTCGAGTTCTCTGGCGGTGGTGGAGCGCCTGCACTGGACCACGTGTTCAGGCCGACGTGGTGGTGATATCCGCCCGCGGAAACGAAGGACGCCCGATCACCGTATCGTGCCATCAATGCGAATCCCAGGAGGCCCGAATTGAACGCCTCGGCCTGGGGTATGTCCCGCACCTTGAGGTGCACGTGTCCCATCACCGTCCCTTGCGGAATCTCCAAGGATGGCGGCCCATCCGCCTCGGCAAGCAGGCCGTCGACGTCGAGCGGATCGGTAGCCATGACGACTTCTTCACCCCTGAACTCCCACTCGTCGCGTGGTCTATCTCGGTAGATCTCGATGCCGTTGCCGTCCGGATCCGCCAAGTAGATCGCCTCGCTCACCCTGTGGTCTGCGAAGCCCTGGAGTAGTGTGCCCTTTTCGACGAGCCTTCTGAGAGCATGGGCCAAGTCGCGTCGAGTCGGAACGAGAATCGCAAAATGAAAGAGCCCGGTTGTCCGTCCGGGAGGGCGCGCATACAGGTTCTCCGTCAAAGCCAAGAGCACCCGCTTGTCGACACCGAGCAGGGTCCCGTCGTCATTTCTATCAAACACGTGCAGGCCGAGGCGTTCCGTGTAAAAAGCGATGGATCGGGCAAGGTCGGTAACGGTCAAGTGAACCCGCCCGATCTTAGTTTCCGAGTGAACCTGGTAAGCCATCGCTAGGAATTCTGCACTAAGCGGTCTATACTCGGTTTTTACAAAGTGGGGTCAGCAGGGCGCCACCCGCGTGGCGGAATATCGCCTCCTGTTGAAATCTGCGCCTTGAATGTATTGACAACCATGTTAAGAAAACCATCGGCGATTGCCGTCGGACTTCCTTGCTCACTTGCCGCTCTCGACGAAGGGAGAGTAGCCGTCGACTGCGGTCTCAGTTTGTCTCGTGATGACTCCTGCCTGCGTCGTCTCAGGGCTAGTTTGGGATCTGCAGTCTGTTGGTGGGCGGATGACCTCCGAGTTTGTGCAAGGCCCGAGATAACGACGCCAACCGTCACCTGATCAGCCAGTCGGTTCGGCCAAGGTAAATCTTGCCATAGCCGTCTTGGTAGATCCAGTACTTCTCGTTCGCGCTCGAGCCCAATATGCGGTAGTTGCCGAGGTTGTCCCATTTCGTTCCCGACTTCTGGGCACGCCACAACGAAAACCGCTCGTTGTTCGGAGAGAAGCTCCAAGCTTCGCCCCCACGAACGGTCCTCGTGACAAACAGGCGCCCCCTTAGATACCAAATGTGCTCGAAGCCGCCACCACTTAAGGAAAGGGTCCGCTTCCGCCCGGTTGCAATGTCGAGTTCGATAACTCCGTCGAGCCTGGTGTACACCGCCTTTCCGCCTCCCACGTCGACGAGCGTCGGACGATAGCGCTTGCCCGGTTGGCGAGGATTCTCGATCTCATCCATCTCGGCAGGAACTTGCTTGCCCGCGCACCGCTTATATGGGCCTGCCGCCTTCGTTCGCGTCAGTTTGGTGCCGACAAAATTGTAGGCTTCGAGCTTCGTCTTCGATCGGCTAGTTGCACCAACGAGGAGCGTCGCGTTCTTGTCGCCATTAATTGTGCAATGGAATACTTGGTAAGTACGGCCATCTTGTGGAAACAGCGCCTCTCGATTGGGCCTCGCGCCGCGTGCCGCCGGCAGTAACCTGACTACTCCAGCATAGCGTTTGAGTTTCGGCCCGATTCGTGAAAACACTATGTCGAAGCTGAACAGTTCCCCGTCGCTACCTATTACGCCCAGCAATTGTAAAGCATTGAAGTGATAACTGGCGCCAGCACCTCTCGCAATGTATGCACTCTGGCTAGTCGTTGCTGTCTGAATAGGCCGAGCACCGGGCTTGTAGTAGAATCGTAAAGTCTCCTTCTCATACTTCACTCGGCCCCTGCGATCCATAAGGCCCACGCCGTAAACGGGAAAGCCGTTATTAGAACACACCGCGACCGGCCCCGACGAACGACGAGCCGGCTCGGCAAGCCACTTGGTTAGGTCTCGAATAGGCTTGCTTGGAATCGCGGTCGACTGCTCGACGATTGGAGCGGTCAAGAGCAAGAGAATGGATAACAGCATCATCACGGATATTGAAGGACCTCAAGACCAACGGCCTTGAGGTTCATTGGCAGGGTCGCCGCGCCAGCATTAGCGACTGCGACGAAGACATACTGAGAATTCGTATTAGGAGGGACGCCAACGCTTCCCAGGACAACTGCCGATTGATTGCCTGGATTGAACGCGATGGGAGGAACTCCCGCATCAGGAAAACCGGTAGGATCTACGATCTTTGCGGCGCCGAAGTACGTGTGGTCCGTATCTCGAGCTTCCATGAGGATCGAAACGACACCGGCGAGGGTCTCGTGATTGTTCGTCGCGGTTAGTCGATAGATTCCGTTTGCGCCCCACGTTCCGTCATTCCTCGTAGAAGGAACTATTCCTGGCCGAACGTTGAATCCTAACGGACCATGCACTTCCGCACCACCGACCCCGCAAGACCGCGTTGGTGATAGATTCCGGACTATTGCTGACGACGAGGGTCCAATCGTCAGTCGAGATGATCGGACCCGGCGGAAAGTTCCATCTCGGGGCAAGGCTAGCTCCGCGCGTGTAATCTCCCTGAAAGCATGGCATACATACTTTGAAACGCCTGACGGGAATCGGTCGTTCCCATCGAAGCCCTGTTGAAATCGCTTGCAAGTACCATCTGCACGACTCGGTCGTGATCGACGAAATGGCCGACATCGGCAGGCGCGAAAAGGTGGTGGGCGGTACTGGACTTGAACCAGTGACCCCTTCGGTGTGAACGAAGTGCTCTACCACTGAGCTAACCGCCCGGGTCAGTCAATGTACCCCAGGGGAAACGGAAGGTAATCTCGAAACCGTTGCAACATAAAGATTGGGTTTTGATAGACGGGGACTGCGGTCTTTGACTGAGGTTCGGCGCCTGGGTCAGGCGCCTCGATGCCGAAAGGCGATTCGACGTCGTCCCCTATCAACACGCCCCCGAACCGCCGATGACCCCTGCGCTCCGCAAGGCATGCGAAAGGGCTCTGCACGTGGTCCGGACCAACGGCGAGATTCTACGGGGCGGGACGGCGTTCCTACACATCCGCAAGTGTCTCGGCCTTGGCAGCCCGCCGAAGCCTTTCGTCGACGTGGCGTATTGGCTCGTCTCGCACAACCGCGATCTTTTCTCGAATTTCCTCTATCGGGGCGAGCGTTGGTCGGAGTAACATCGAAGCGATGAAACGGCCCGTCATCCTCATCTCGCCGGACTTCTCCGTTCCCGGCGAGGTTATCCGCGAGAGGATTCAGCTCAATCTGGAGTACCAGGAAGCAATTGCCGCCGCCGGGGGCGAGCCGATCCTCGCCTCGCCCTACGCCAACACGTCATCATTTTGCGACATCGCGGACGGCTGGCTCATCACCGGGGGCCGCGACCTTCCCGGCGACATGTTCGGCCAAGAGACCCACCCCGAGGCAAAGCTCGTCTCCGAAAAGCGAATCCGTGCGGAACAGAGCCTATACGAATCGATCGAAGGCACGGGCAAGCCGATTCTCGGCATCTGTTTCGGCATGCAGTTCCTGGCAGTAACGAACGGGGCGACGCTCCATCAGCACCTACCCGAAATCGTCGGGCACGAAAGCCACACCGACGGCAAGAGCAGGGTTTCGGTGACGCCAGGTTCGCGGATGGAATCGATCGGTGTCTCCGGTGAGTTCGAGGTCGGCTGCTACCACCACCAGGCGGTCGCCGATCCGCCGGCGGGCTGGTCTGTTTGCGCCACATCGGAAGATGGCACCATCGAGGCCATCGAGGAAAACACCGGCCGCTGGCGTTTCGGCGTGCAATGGCATCCCGAGCGCACGGCCGAATCAGAGCCAACGAAAGCCCTTTTCCGGTCGTTTGTTTCAGCGGCTAGTCCGCGCTGAGCGCACGCTCGGCGAGGATCACGGCTACAAAATCGTCCACCGGCACCGGAGGCACTTGCAGGCTGCTCGGAAGCAATCTTCTCCATCCCCGCCGAGGCGTGTGCTGCCAATACCGTTCTCGCGCCCGAATGCTGGTATCCCGCTCGTCCAGGATCAGCATCGCCTGGCCGGGGAGCGCGGCCCGAATTTTCGACTGGACCTGTTTCGAGTTTGTGCCATTTCCAATAACAATTAAATCGATATCGTAGCTTGCAGCGATATCGATAATAACCTGGCCCACTTCCTCCAACTGGGAAATTCTACGATGAAGGATTTCGTCGATCCCGTCTTCCTTGCGAACAACAGCCAAGCCGCATTTGCCGCTTCCGGGATCGATCGCCAAAACCGTTCGTTTCACGGATTGGCAACCTTGAATTTCAACAAGAGGGGTTCGGCCTTCTTTGTGTCTTTGGCAGCTATGGCCGTGACCCTCGAAGGCCTTAATCGCCGTCTGATCTGCTGCACTAAGCCTGTCATTTGATCGTATGTGACTTCACCGAGAGATGTCTCGCGCCCATGCACAGGAATTAGCCCGGCGGCTTCTGCTTTGCTCCTCACGTCGGTCCGCAAAAATGCAATCACAGCGTCCCATATCTCGCCTTCTGCAAGCGACCCGTCGATAACAGATGTGGCAATTTCATCGCCCGATTCAAAAATCTTTTGATTGAGGAAAACGTCGACGATAACCGGCACAGGTTTTTCCTCTCCGGTAAAGTAATTGTAAAATGAGGACGCAATAATGATCAAGTCCTCTTGTTTTTCGCCGATGCCTCGCGCCAATGCATTCATGTGAGCCTCAGCGGATATCTTAACACTGGTGCCGTCCGGCAAAATTCTTACTCGGTCGCTCATGACGGCGGCACTACCGTTAGCATCGGGCTTGACGCCACGCTCGCGTGCAACGACGTCAGCGGCTTTTGTTGTCTGAAGGAGTTTCGCCATCGCCGAATCTCGATCGAGGCCGCCTTGTATTTGGAGACGCGCGAGTTCTTCGCCTCTACGGAAGAGAACGTCGCTCGCCCGAACCGCTTCGATGCCGCCGGTTACGTTCGCCATTTCGCCTTCCAGTTCCATCAGCGTTAGGCGCAAATCGCGCATCTTGTCGTATGTGAGCTGCATCTCAACTTCGGCATCCTTTGTTTCCTTTCGCGCAGCTTCGGCTCGCTCGCGCTGGCCATCGGCTTCCACCTCGAGTCGCTGTATTTGCTGCACCAACTCGATGGAGTTTTTCTTGAGGCCCTCTGTCTCGTTGAACAGTCTTTTCGATTCCGTGCGGCTGCTACCGAGTTCGCGCTGCTGTACCGCAAGCTGGTTGCTCTTTTCCTTAACACTCGCTTTCAACTGCTGCTCGCGGCCGGCGAGAACCGAAACTCTTGTGGAAACCTTTCGTTCCCTGACGCCGGCCGCAACTAGGTCCTTCTTGGCCCCCGCGGCTTGGCCCCTGGCACTATCCCGCTCTGAGACCGCGGCATCTCGCTGCTCGGCCGCCTGCGCTCGTTTTAACTGTACTTGTTTGATCTGATTCGTCTGTTCTTTGGCTTCACGCTCCAAGCGAATAACCTCTAGGCTGTTCTTCTCGATCTGTGTTTCGAGCATATCCCGTTCACGGGCGAGCTCCGGCCCTTCCGTAAGCCATTGGCGCACCGATCGGCTGTTCGTAATGAGCCCGTAGGTCGTGGCGATGGGGATGAGCATCCCCATAAGAACGGTGAAGACGGTCGCGGTATGCCGCGGCCGAAGCCCCGCAATTCGGAGCCTCTTCTTCCCCATTTTCCGGCCAAGCCAGTCGCCGAGGTAGGCAATCAGGCCGCCCATCAGAACGAACAAAAGCAATATTTGCGGTGAAGTCATTCCATTTCCTTAGTGATTCTTTTTGATTAAGAGCGCCGTTGCAAATCCGAATCCTACGGCAACGGGGAAGAAGGCGCTGAAAGCGGGGTTTACCCCGCCCCCTTTTGCCAAAACTGTCATGTAGCTATGCAGCAAGTAATAGCCAAAAATGATGGCGATGCTGATACCGACACCGATTCCGGCGCTCTGACGAACTCTTCTTATGCTCACCGGAGCTCCTAAAAGTGCGAACATAACGGCAGTCAGCGGCAAGCTCACCTTCGTCCAATATCCAACCTGGCGGTCCCGGAGTTTTCGCTTCGCCTCTTCGTCCATGTTTGGCGTAGATTCCATCTTCTTGATCTGCTCGCCTAATTGACGCATTGACATGGAGTCATTGTCGGTCATCGTTTCGGCGAGCGCTGACTGAGGTGAAAAATCGAGCGCACCTTCCCATCCTGCAAGCGGCTGTGATCTCTCGAATTTGCTCTCGTTAATGACACCGTCGGCGGCGACTTTGAACATGTGGGCTCCGCGCGCCTCCCACGATTTACCAGGAACGTAATAGAGCTCTTTAAAATATGCCCACGCCTGCGGTTCGCGCTCTCCGCCGAACCACACGATGGTCGCATCCGACATGCTCCCGGTCGAGAAATTAATGTCGAGTGACGCCAATTGCCCCCACACCTTGCCGTCGTTGCCATAAAGCGTCCGCGTAAACGGCTGGGAGGTTTCACCCAAACCTCGTTGGATTTTACGGAGCAAACCCGATGCTTCGGCCGCCGCGTTCGGAACGACATACTCGCCGAAAACAAAGGAGAGGGCCGCAACTGCGAGCCCGAATATCGCAACAGGACGCATAATCCGGTAAAGGCTCGCACCCCCCGTTTGTGCGGCGATAATCTCCGAATCGTTAGAAAGGCGCGCAAACGCCAGAAGTGAAGCCAGCAGAACTGCCATCGGAAATGTTTTGGCAACCAGCGCTGGCATAAATAGAATGCTTAGACGCACCACATCCGACGCGTCTACGCCCTTGACTAAAAAATCCGTTAACCTAAACAAATAGGTGCCCGCCATCAGCACCACAGAAAACATCGTCACCCCGAATATCCATGGGCCGATCATTTCCTTGATTACAAGGCGATCGAGAAGCCCCATTTATTCGAAGCGTTCTCCGAGATAGTACTTTTTCACGTCGGGATCGCTAACGATTTTATTGCGGTCACCCTCTTGGACGATTTGGCCCTGAACCAAAATGTAATTCCAGTCGGTGATATTCAATGTTGCGCCGACGTTATGGTCGGTAATGAGTATGCCGATTCCGCGATCGCGCAATGCGTGGATAATTTCTTGTAATTCCTCGATCGTGCGCGGATCGATGCCCGTGAACGGCTCGTCGAGCAAGATGAATTTCGGGTCCGTCGCCAGGGCCCTCGCGATCTCGACCCTACGCCGCTCCCCGCCGGACAGCGTGCTTCCCATACTGTGCCTTCGATCGAGCATATGAAGTTCCCCGAGGAGTTCCTCGATCTTTTGCTTTTGCTCCCTCGAGCTGACTCCATGGAGTTCCAGGACAAGCTTGAGGTTCTCCTCGACTGTTAGCCGCCGAAACACCGAGGCTTCCTGCGGCAGGTAGCCGATCCCGGACCGCGCCCGCAGGTACATCGGCCACCGGGTGACCTCTTTGTCATTGAGAAACACCTTGCCTTCAAGGGGTTTCACGAGGCCCGTGATCATGTAAAACGTCGTCGTCTTTCCGGCCCCGTTCGGGCCTAATAAACCCACGACCTGGCCCGTTTCTATTCGGATGGAAACCCCGTCGACGACTTTTCTGCTTCGGTACTTCTTGGCCAATCCTTCGGCCCGGATGATCACCTCCTACTCGCTCTCCCCGGTCAAACTCTTGACCTTCTTCATCGCCTGATCGAACACGATCGTGACCTTGCCTGCCGTAAACTCTCCACCTTCGGGGCCAAGCGCCGCGTGCTTCCCGGATGCCACGACGCCACCCGACATAACCGCGGTCGACGTTGCCCTGTTCAACGTTACCGTCGAGCTGGTCACCGTAATATGGGTCTTTCCACCGTCTTGGGTGATAACCGTGGTGACGCCGCCGGTGAACGTCGCCGTCCTCCACTCGGGTCTCGTGACGCCGACGGCGCGATCAGCAGTCCCCTCGATATGACGGCCGGTTACAACCGCACCGGGCCCAGAGAACGTAGCTACAAACGGCGCCCCATCCCCCGAGTATCGCCACAATGCGCCGTCTTCAGAGCGTCGGATGGTCCATGTCGATACCCCGGTTACGTCCATCAGGTTGTTGCCCCTCGGATCCCTGTAGTGCGCCTCGATGTTCCCGGTGAATGTGCCGTGCTGAAGCTCGTAACTCTTGTTGACCGGCGTGATCACACCTTCCAGCTTGTTGCCGCTGACTTCAAAATGCTGCTTCAGCCACTTGGCAACGAACGGCCCGGTACCGACAAAGCGGTAATTCTCCGTTTCTCCCTCCCGCATTATCTGAAACTTTTTGGCGGTAACGTGCATGTTTCCCGCGCCGTCCTTGTACGTTATCACCTTTCCCTGCGCCAAGAGCGATACAAGGGCCAGCGCTGCTGTAGTTGTGTTCATTTTTTTATCTTTGGATTCGAACCTGGCTCGGACCAGGTCTGCCGGACCGACCTCGATACCGGCCGTCACGCCGGTAACGCGCCCCTCCGCGACCAGCACCCGCTCATCGCGCGTCCATGCAATTCTGTCACACCGTAGCGACGTGCGGCCGTCGTGCGAAACCGCCTTGACCGCGCCCTTGAGCGTCAAGTGCCCGGTAGCTTCGTCGGCAGTACCTTCGTTCGCTGTTAGCGTCATGGCGGGGAGCCCATCTTCGTACAGAGTCGCGCTGACCCCATTCATGTTCGCCTTGTCGCCCTTGGGGTCGATCCTTACGTCCGCTTCCTTCGCTTTGACCTCCCAAAGTCGTTCGCCGTCTTTGCTTGCCCGCAGGGTCACGCCCTTAGAGCCGATCGCGACGTTCGGGAGCTCAGGTGCTCGTCCGGCGGGGTTTTTTGCCGGCGGGTCTACCTTCGCGCATCCGGCAACAACCGCAAGAGCTAAGATGAAAGGGGCAGTTCTGATAGTCCCCTCCGTGCGAACTTGCCTTCGTGCCGGCCCTTGAGCTGGCCGCATGCCGCTGCGATATCGTGTCCTCGTTCCATGCGCTGGCTCACATTCACGCCATTGGCCTCCAGCGCCCCGCGGAAGGCGCGAATTCGGTTATTGGAAGGACGTTTGAGGCCGAGCCTTGTGTCCACATAGTTGAACGGAATCAAGTTCACGAGAGACGGCAAACCCTCGATGAGTCGAGCGAAGGCATGAGCCTGCTCGACCGTATCGTTGACGCCGTCCATAAGCAAGTACTCGAACGTGATCTTCCGGCCGGTGGCTCGCACATACTTACGGCATGAAGCGATCAAGTCCGCCACGGGCCACCGGTGGTTCACCGGCATCAGGCTGCTCCGCACCTCGTCTAGCGGCGAATGGAGCGAAACGGCCAAGTGGATCGGTAGAGCTTCCTGCGCGAGCCTGTCGATTTGCGGAACAAGCCCGACCGTCGAAATCGTTATGTGCCTGTTGCTGAGTCCGACCTCGTTCTTGAACAGCCGAAGGGAAGCGACAACCGCGTCGTAGTTGTGCAGCGGCTCGCCCATACCCATGTAAACCACGTGGGAAATCCTTCGGTCCGAATACCGCTGCAGCATCAAGTATTGCCCAACAATTTCGCCGACGCTAAGGTTCCGGTCGAAACCGCCGAGCCCCGTCGCGCAGAACTCGCACCCCATCGCACAGCCCACCTGGGTGCTGATGCAACAGCTCACTCGGTCTTCGAACGGCAGAAGTACGCACTCGAACGCCTGGCCGTCGCCGTTGTCGACGAGAAGCTTGATCACTCCGTCCACCGAACGCTGCTCGGCCCGGACCGCAAGCGGGCTGACCTCGTACTGCTCGCTCAGCCGGGCTCGATCGATCGCCGGTATGTCGGTCATTTCGTGGACGTTTTGTGCGCCGCGCTTGTAAATCCAATCGGCCACTTGGCGCCCGCGTACTCGCGCCAAAGGGTCGCCCTCGAAAAGTCGTCCAATGTCGCCGCTCGTCATGCCGATCAGAGCCAGCCTCGGTTCCACAGTCAAATTGTACGCTCAAACGGGAAATTGGCAATCGCAAAAGCGACTATGAACAGTGAAACGTCAGGTTCAGTGGCTGTCGTTCAGGCATGCGAAGAAATCAAATAAAAAGACAAATGAAATTGACGGTTGCGACGATGGCAGCGTTCGGCGCGGTATCGATGGCTGGCGCAGGGCTTTTTGGCGACGTCATCACCGACCTCATAAAAATCGGTGGCATCGGGTTGGTGGTCGACCGGTTTGGCCCGGAAATCAACAAGGCCTTCAACGCCGTCCAGGGCTTCACCGAGAGCGAGTCCACGATGACCAAGGTCGTGCCGATTCTTTCGGTTGGCCAGGGTAAATTCATCGGGGCCGTGCAAGTCATGGGCCCGCGCACCCTGGTTCAGAAAGTGAAGGCAGTGGCCCAACTTGAAACCAAATTCGCGGGAACAATTCGGCTCAAAGCAATGATCCCAGTCGAATCCAAAAAGGTGACCCAAGATATACGCCGCGTGCCCGGTGTGGGCGTCAGCGGCATCGTCGATCTTAAACTCTAATCGCCACTTCTGTAGGGGGTTAGATGAATTTCGGCGGGGCGTCGATGCCCTTTGCTTCCTCTTCGTGTGCCACGGATGAGCGATTGCTAAGCGTCGGCTCCGCTGACACCCGCATCGCTCGTCCGTGAACGGCCCCCAAATTTGCGGAACACATCGCGGGCCTGCACGCGGCCCGGACTTTGAAGCTGTATGGCCACGAACGAGCCAAGGACCACCAGCGGCTAACATTGGTCTATGGCGCAACGGATACGCGGTTCAACTAAGCTGTTGTATTAGCCGATTACCTGGATTCCTACAAGGAACTGCCCTCATCCTCGGAGGGATAAGGGGAGCCTAAGACATGCAGGGCTGCCCTCATTCCTCCGAGGACGATGGCCGGCACTACCAGTTCTCGACAATCTCAGCGACGCCCTTGCGGTCGAGGCGAATGCGCACTTTCATCGACCGGCCACCCTGGCTAATTCGGAACGTCGCGCCTCTGCCGGTGGCCGGGTTCAGGAACTCGACGTTCGACTTGTCGATCTGGAAGCCGTCGTCCACCGCCGCCAATCGGGCTGCGACGGTCAGCAGTTCGCGAAAATGGTCGCCGCGCAGACCTCGATCCTCAAGGGCGAGTCGGTTCCACTCGGCGGGGTCGTCGGCATCGAACGATTCGACCGCCCCACCGGTGTACTTGTAAACTACCGTCCCCGCCTGGAAGAACCGGCTCCTGAACAAAGAAAGCGCCATCGGGTCCTTGAGAGCACGGAAGTTGTCGATCAGAATCATCGTGTTCTTGGCGACGCTTTCGAGTATCACCTTATCGCTCACATCCCGGCCGCGAGTTAAGGAAACCAGCTCCAAGATGCTTGCACCCCGTACCATAGTCAAAATCTGCTTCACGAGGCCGATGCCCGGCGCAAAGTGCTGAACCGTCGTGGCGTCGCCCGCCAACACACCCTTCGATCGAGTTTCCAGTCTCACCGTTTGGTACGCACCGGAAGGGACGGCTATCGTTTCGTCCACAGCCGTCACAACCGCGTCGTTCTGAATCTTCCACGGTTCGACGGCGCGGGTCTCTTCGTCCGTCATTAAGACCTGGCCCTGGAACATGCTCTCGTACGACCATCTCTTGTTAAGTTCCAGCGGCAAGTTCAATATCGAAGCGCCGGGAGATTCCAAGTCCGGCAATTCGCCACCTAAACCTCTGTAAGGGATATCCAGAACGCGATTACCTTCACGACGACGATATGCGTACCTGTCGCCGATCTTCAGTTGCCGCGTGCCGTCCGGCAAGACGTTCCAAACCTTCACGACAAGACGATGCTCCCTTCCTTCGGTCGTCTGCCGATAGACCCACGTCGTCCCCCGCTCCAGAGGATAAATGTCCCCTTGCGCCATCCCCAAGACACCGGCCGCCAAAACAAACCCTACCATAACCGTGCTAACGTCCACGCGAAACGGCTTCGTTCCCGAAAAAGTCGAATCAATCCCGAAGGAGACATCCTGCCTTCGGATACCTTGCGAAGGAAACGGTT
>JBPCLO010000029.1:0-8570 GCA_051003155.1 Fimbriimonadales bacterium
CGAGGTCTGGCGAGAGGTCTGTCAGCACCTTGAAATCGAGAAGTCGATATCGCGAATAGCAGCTACCGTAGGTCAGCGGCTTCCAATTGATCGCGTGCTGGTCTACCGTGTCGACCTGGCCCGGCACCGTGTGGAAACGGCCGCGATCGGGATTGCGGCCGGCCACTCCGACAACGCCGTTCCAATTCGGTTCGACCTGTCGCCGCCAAGATTCCGGGCTCTTCTCAGGTGGTGCCGGTCCGGCCGGCTGCTTCGCTCGCGGGATGATGACCCCGACCTGATCTTCGCGACCCTTGGTTCGCAACGTGACTCAAGGGACGCGCTCGTGGGGCCGCTCGCCAGTCCGGACGGAGCCCTCGGCGTTCTCGTCGTTGTTGCCCGGGCGGGCGCAGGATTCTCCGATGAGGACGCCGAATTCGTGTCCACCCTTCTCGAGCCACTCAGCGCCGGACTCGGCAACGACGCGCGCCTCCGCGAGCTCGCCCGGCTTCGCGAGGCCGTCGAGGCCGAGAATCGCGCCCTCCTGTCCCGATTGGAAAGGCAGGACATAGCGGAGGCGATAGTAGGATCGGAGTCAGGGCTTCGAACTGTCATTGAGAGGGTCAAGCAGGTCGCGCCAACCGACGCACCGGTGCTGATCTTCGGCGAGACGGGAAGTGGAAAAGAGGTCGTGGCGAGGCTGATCCATTCGCAATCGAAACGATCTAAGGGCCCCGTAGTCCGCGTCAATTGCGGCGCGCTGCCGCCCGGACTGGTGGACTCGGAGCTTTTCGGACACGAGCGAGGCAGTTTTACGGGGGCCACTGACGCGCGCAAAGGATGGTTCGAGCGGGCGGACGGGGGAACACTTTTTCTCGACGAGGTCGGCGAGCTGCCGCTCGACGCTCAGGTGAGGCTGCTGCGGATCCTCCAGGACGGAACGTTCGAGCGCGTCGGAGGGCAAAGGACACTCAACGTCGACGTGCGCATCATAACTGCGACGCACCGCGATCTCCAGGAGATGGTTGCCCACCGGCTCTTTCGAGAGGACCTCTGGTATCGCATCGGCGTCTTCCCGATTCGCCTGCCGCCACTCCGCGAGCGCCTCGAGGACCTGCCGCAGCTCGCGGTACATTTCGCCCGGCGCGCCGGGATACGGATGGGTGGCCCGCCTCTCGTACCCTCTCCGGCCGATCTCGATCTGCTTCTGTCGTATTCATGGCCTGGAAATGTGAGGGAGCTCGCGAGCGTGCTTGAGCGCGCCGCAATACTCGGCGACGGCAAGTCTTTGCAGATTGCAGCTTCGCTTGGCGTGCTGCCGAGCGTACGCCGAATCTCCGCAGAGTCGGCGGCGTCTTCGCCTCTGCAGTCAGATGCTGGGTCGCTCGACGATGCGGCCCGGAGACACATCGAGAGGGTGCTCTCGATTACACGAGGGCGAATCGAAGGCTCGAACGGTGCAGCGGCTCAGCTCGGCGTCAATCCGAACACGTTGCGGTCACGGATGCGAAGACTCGGGATCGACTGGAGTCTTTTTCGATCCAGGTGGATGCCTGATTCATAGCACGATTGATTCGATCGGGTCCGTGAAGCGCTTTTCCAAGAAGAGCTTTCGAACGGCATGCGCGGGCTGGTTGAAAGTGTCCGGAGCTTTGCGGGCGACGGATCGGTGAGCATTTCGCCGCCCTCGGTGATTTGGGTCGCGCACCCGACGTCACATGCCTGAGGAGCTTTGTCGCCATGCGGCTTGACAATACTTACGATTCCGAGCTTTCGAATCTCTGTCCCATGCCGAGCACTGCTACGGCCCGCTCCGGTTCAATACGAAATCTGCTACCGGGGCCACCAAAAAAAGCGTGATCGCGAATGAGGTGAAAGCTCAACTCGAAGCCTTCCAGGCGTTGACCCGAGCCTCTGTGCCGGATGAGAAATTGGTTGGCCGTCGGAGGCGATAGCCGTCCGACGACGCACGGCTCGAACTCATCAGGCGCCCAAGGGCACGTAATGAATCCGCGCCGTCGTCGTACCTCCACCCTGAACCCTCCGGTTTGGAGAGGCAAGAACCAATCGCTTTTCGCGCCGGATTGCAGCAGCTCCGCGAGCCTTTGGCCGACCTGCTTGGCCGTGACGCCCAGCGCGGCCAGCGTACGGGCGTCATTGGCAAGCACTTCAGCTAGAGACGTGTCCTTTAGCAGGAACCCGTGCGTGAACCACCCGCCCGGCTGCATGCGCCTTTCTACTTCTGAAGGCCCAAGTGTCACCCGCGCTTTCTCGATTTACTCCCCTTACTCGCTTTGCTCCCTTTCGTCCCTTGAGCCCCCTTGGATGGCTCGCGCTTCTTCTGTTCGGCTGCGAACCGCTTTCTCCCTTTCAGCTTAGCGAATGTCCGCTGTCCCGCCGCGATGACCTCGATAGACTTGTGGGCCACATCCCCGTTCTGCACGACGTAGATGAAGACGTAAGCAGGTTCGAGGTACGACTGTCTATCAATCTCGCTCTGCTCAAAATAGCCAAAGTTCGCGGTCGTTACTGTCAACTCGCCCTCAACTTTTGAAACCAGTTTTTCAAAAGTTTCGAGCGCCTGACCGACCGGAATGATTTTCACTTTGGCCTCACGCTGCAACGTCTGACGCCAGACGCTCCGCATGCCGACCACCTCTCCATCAGGGTCAATATTCACCATCGCGTAACCACCCGGCCCTTCCACTGGGGTCTCGTCAACGAGTCGGCGGTAGATGACACCCGCGTCAATCAACCTCTCCGTTCTCTTTTTACCTTTGATGTCCGACACGCCGCTGCGTAGATGTGTGATTCTGTGCAGGCGTGATTGTTTGGTCGGGTAGATCTTGGTACGCCCCAGAAATTCCTGCGCGATCCTCTCCGACTCTTGCGGCGAGAGTTTGAAGTCGCTCTCCGGCTCAGTGCCGTACTTGTCGCGGTTGATGTAACGCACCGCACCAGAGTTGCGATGAACGGACAGCCTGAAGCGTCCTTCGTGATAGCTCGTCCAGTCTTCCGATGTGATAAATTCCCGCATCTTACCGCTAAGCCCGAACCGCTTGGACAGGGCTGCCACCTGACTCGTCGTTGATTGTGGCGGGGCCAATCTATACACAGTCAGGGATGAGGGAACTTGACTCGGCAGCCTTGCTGCATATCTGATAGTCATTGCTATCTCCTTCCTTCGCCTTGCGGCAATCTAAGAACGCCATCTCCACGCGTAGTAGGCGATTTGGTTGTGCGGGATATCGTCGAAGCCGGAGTTCAGCCGCTCGTTGTCGCGCCGATTTTTTGCATCGGCTTCCGATCTTCCGGCGGCCATCGTGACGGGGTTGTCGTCGGCCCAGAACGAGTATGATTCGTCCAGCCATGCGTCGGTCAGCTTCTCGTTATTGCCAGCCCTCCTTCCGAAGTTGTAGCCACGCCCGCCCGTCCACCACGAATCTGAGACCAGGTCAGTGAAGGCGAAAATCATGTGAAGTCTCTGAAACGTGTTGTGCCAGACCGCGATGATGTCACGCGTCAGTTCGAGGCTGTTGCACGCGTCAATAATCAGATATTCCAGATTAAAGTTGTTGCCCAATCTGGCTTTGTCGGAGCGCCAGGTGCAGCTTGCGTTCTTGCTCCCGAAGGATCCTTGAAAGACGTTGCTGGAACTGGTGCTGCCGTGTGAAGAGAAGTGTGCGAAGTCCACCGCGTCAACCCAGTTGCCGTCGTCACCTCCCAACGAAGTGTCACGAAAGTCGGTCTCGAATGCGTTTTGGTTGCCCCAGTTGAAGGTCGCTGTATGCCCCCGCGAAACCATGCCGTCCAAAAATCCGACGGAAGTATCGTCGCAATATGACAGGGTGTTTTGGGCGCAGGGGGCGGGAAAATTATTGATCCATTCCACACCTACGGATGCCATAATGTCTCCGTTTGAGTTGAAGTTACGATCTAACTACAGTTGCTTCTCGGAAAGAACGCGTTCCGGTATTTACGAGGGCGTGCGCTGAGTGAGCAGAACGGAGCATATGGCCTGCCTGACATCTCTGTCAATAGAAACTCAACTGAGACAAAAAAATGCCACCGTCTGTTAACGCTTGATTAGTTCGTGGGGATGCGCAGCAAGGTACGCTTCGGTGGTCGTAATGTGCTGGTGCCAAAAAAGGTGTGTTTGAATATCCACGAGTGATTGAGCTGAGTCCGAAGCGAGACGTAGCGCTCGGGTGCTCCGAAGGCGGCGCAAAAAACGAACTCCCCTGCGCTCGGAGCGCCGAGCCGGATCGGGGCCTCGTCCGGCTCCTGGAGCGTCGCCGTTCGGATAGGTCGTCGACAGGCTCGTTGTCGCCGCGCGGCGCTACCTCACGTCACGGGGAGGTGCGCGCTGGCACCGACGGCGCCCGCGCTTCGGCCCTGCTGTATATCGCCCCGAGCAGCATTCCGTAGACGAGATGGCCGATGAGGCTTCCCATCGCTACTGGTCTCATCGGCGCCATACGAAGCGATGCAAAAGGCTCCATCCCCAGAAGGACCGGCATCAGAATGAGTGCGCCGAGGACCCACCACAGAATACCCCACGCTGCACCAAGCCAAAGGCCGGTCCCATAGGAGATAACGCGGCCTCCGAGAACGAGGCCGAAGAGCGCGCCGATCAGGGCGCTGTTGAAAAGGTGGTACAGCCAGCCGGCCGTGAGACTGTCAGACCGCACCACCATTGCAACCATCTTCATCATCGGCATCTGCTGGCCATCAGGAGTCGGAGCCATCATCATCTGCATCATGATTCCGAACACCACGCCGCCCGCGATGCCGGCCACCGCCCCGTGCACAATTCTCGATTGCGTCATTGACTTCCCCCGTTAAGGCTTCAACCTGCGACAAAAGGGGCGCATCGTTCGTCCCCGTCACACATGGTGAACGACTCGTATTCCGGGCGAGCTCATGATAGCGGCCGCTCTCTGGCTCTGCTCTATGCACAGCTTGGCGAGCTGAAGGAGGCTGGCCTCAGCAACTCGGCCCACCATTACATGGAGTAAGCCACCGTCTTTCCACATCGCGATCTGGTAGCCGCGAGTGCTATCGGTTCGGATATGTTCGCGTTCCGGATTTTCGAGCTCCGCCTCGTAAGGGACCACGAAGTACGAGACCGCTTCCTTTCCGAGCGAGTACCGCATGACGGCCGCATGGCTTACTCCGACGATTGCGACTCTTCCGCCCTCAAGCCGGGCCATTGGGAACACGGGAGTCTCTACAGCAAAGGGCAGCCGCACGTTCAGCCATCGCGAAACTTCAACGGCATTGCCCGACTCTATGTCGTCTGTTCGCAATGATCGCCGGTGGTCTTCCGTGACTGCGGCGAGGACGGCGCCTTGCGGAGAGACTGGAGACGTCCTGTCTATTCCGAACAGAATGACCAATGCGGCCGCCGCTAGTGACAGGAGGCCGCCAACGGCTGCGCGCTTTCGGTTGCGACCTCGGCGAGCAGCCCGCCACTCCGCAATGCTCTCGAACAGCGCTTCCCGGACATTCAGTGGCGCGATCGCTCGGGGGGCATGTTGCCGCATGGTCGAAGCGATGGACTCCATCTCCGAGTAGAATGAGCTACAGGGTCCGCACCCCTGCACGTGGGCATGCGCCCGCAAGCTCTCATCTGAACTCTCGAGCGGTCCCAGTGTGGGCCCGAGCACCCGTCTCGCCCATCCGCATGAACTGTTCATGGAATCCTGGTTGCTCCCGTTTCACGCGCGATATCCCGCAGGTCGCGCCGAAGCGCACGTCGTGCGCGAAACAGCCTCGAAGCGACCGTCCCCGCGGGTATGTGAAGCATGTTGCCGACTTCGCGATGGCCGAACCCCTCGACATCCGTTAGCCAGACAACCTCGCGCAGCCCTTCGTCGAGCCTGTCGAGGGATTGCGTCAGCCGTTCGCGGATTTCCGCCTGATCAAGCAGCTGTTCGGTAGTTGCGTCTGTCTGCCAGTCCGCGAGCGCCGACTCGAGCTCGCCGTCGGTATAATCAGCAATGAGTGTCTCGCGGCGGCGTTGACTCGACCTGATCCGATTCAGGTTGGTGCGGATCAGAATCGTGAAAAGCCAATATTTCCCCGATTCCGGCTTCCGCAGCTCGCGGTGACGTTCGAGGGCTTTCAGAACCGCATCATGCAGCAGGTCCTCGGCATCGGCGGTAATCCCGGCACAGAGTCGCAGCGCCGTCCGATAGAGCGCGTCCAGGTGGGCGCTGATAAGCTCCTCGAAGGCCACGGCCACCGTGTCTAGTGCGGGCTCTGCTGCCCGGCGAACGTCAACAATACTGAGGCGACTTTTTCGCATCCGTCAATAAAGACACCGTCGACCGCCAGAGCATTCACCCGGCGAGGCAACGAGTCGAGGCGTTACCTGACGGGATGATCGGGGTCCGTGGTTCCGCCCGCCGGCACCGTAAACAGAATCCCTGCGGTATAGGGCGCGGGACGTCCAGCCTTCATCTCGGTTATCTGCTGCCCGTACATTTTTCGTGCATCGTCCACGCTGCGTTTGCCAAGCACTATTTCGTTGGCAAGATTGAGCGCCAGGAAATTTGCTCCTTCCTTATCGCATCGTGCCGACATTTCTCCAGAGGTACGCTCCATCACGACGCTCCCGTCGTACTGACCCAACTCGTCATAGCTCGACCAGGGCGCGCGGTAATCGACCCACTGCTGCATGACGTCCGTGTGTGGGCCAGG
The DNA here is from genome assembly GCA_051003155.1 of Fimbriimonadales bacterium. Classification (GTDB taxonomy): domain Bacteria; phylum Armatimonadota; class Fimbriimonadia; order Fimbriimonadales; family ATM1; genus JACDEQ01. Next base: position 6,685 of record JBPCLO010000029.1, read on the forward strand.
GAAATTGTGCGGGTACTCGGTCCGATATACGATCGTCCGCTTCCAGGGACCGGTTCGGCCCCATACGACCATGTCCGCCGATACCGACGCCGGCGCGCCGTACTTCGTCGTCATGAAAGCGATGGCATCGCGTGATGCCTTCGGCCACGCGCTCGTCATTCGCTGCACCTGCGCCCGATTCACACGACCGCCGCCGCGTGCCTGTGCCGATGCTTCGGTTGCCCCGGCGATTATCGCGGTTCCGAGGGCAATGGCTGCCACCTTTACAATTCTCACAACGATCTCCAGTTGAGTGTAGGGATACCTGCAGGCAAGCGCGGTGGGTTGCGCTGCTCTTTTTCCGCTTTGCCGACTCGCGAACCCGATCGGGGTTTCCGGTTTGCCCGGAATCCGAAACTCCGCGAGAGCCGCCAACTACTTGATTCGCTGTATCGTGATGCGGGCGACAGGGAACTGCCAGCCGTGAGAGGCAACCGTGAGGTCGCCCCTTCCCTGAATGCCCGAATGGGCAACGATTACGCCTCCAATCGTCGCAACCCGGCCGTTTCCGTCATTCCCGCCGGGAACCGGGCCCGCTTCGCCGCATGGATCGACAATCTGGTTGAAGAGCTCGTTGTTCTGTTCGCTGCCCGCATCCCACGCGCCTACTTCATACACGTCGGGCTTCGATCCACCTGGCAGCTTCACGCCGCTCAATCCGGTAAAACCATCGTTCGTGCAGATGAGCATCACCGCAAGCGAGAGCCTGTTGGCGTTGCCACGCGCGGAGATCTCGAACATCTGAGGATTGGGAATCGGAGCAAGGCCCCCGATCCGGTTAGTCGGGGTGGTAATGTCGACCACATCGAAAACGCCACTCGCGACGGTGAGATCGGCGACGGCCGTGGATTGATCGCCGTCCTCAGCGATGAGCCGAATGCCCTCGGAAGCAGGTTGACCCTGTTGCCACACGGTCGCGTCCTTGGTATGCGTGGCGATCACGCCGGGAGAAAATACCTGGCCGGTCGTCATGTTTTCCAGTGTGATCCGATAGTTACGGACGCCGGCCTCAGAGACCGAGAAGTTCGGATCCGAAAGGCTGACAAGGGCTGGCTCTGATACGCTTGGCGATTGTTCGGAGCAGGCAGCCATGGCCAGGAGTCCGGCCAAAGCCGGTAGCGTGGAAAGCCTCATTCAAATCCTCCAATTGCGCAGGGGGTGAATGACGTCGTGACGACGCGGCAGACGGATCCGCCATGCGTTGACGGCGCGGGCCGGAAAAAATTCGGTGTTTCAAAGCGCCACGACGTTTTCGCATCTTGTCTATAAAGACACCGCTGTCTGCCAGATCATTCACGAAGCGAGTGTGGACGGTGCCCTGGCTCTACTTCGGTGGCGCTGACGTTATGACATGCCAAGATTGCTCGCGCCGCATAGCAGAGGCATTGGCGAAAATTCCTGGAGTCGCCGAAGCATGTGTTGACTGTCTCCGCGGACGCGCTCAGGTCGACATTGCTGAAGATATTCCCGCCGCACACCTGATCTCCGCGGTCCGGGACGCAGGTTACGAGGCAAGCCGAGCTTGCGTCACTGGAAGTATGTCGTACTCGAAGAAAATCTCGGGCGACGGCGGGGCTGGATGACCTGCGAGGGGAGGAACTCACCTCCAAAGTCAACTCCGCTCGCTCGCAGCAGAAAGCCCCCACAGTGTGATGGCAGGGGCTTCGTTAATAGTCGGGGCGACTGAATTTGAACCAGCGACCTCCTGCTCCCGAAGCAGGGCAATACACTAACCAACTACTACATTCTGCCGGGCTCTAGAGGGAAACCGGGCGTCGGTGCCGGAGTTTCCCGACATTCGCCGCGGGCGTTAGAGCCATTCCAGTCTGAGATTGGCATTATCGACT
>JBPCLO010000030.1:0-40474 GCA_051003155.1 Fimbriimonadales bacterium
GAAAAATTGCGTCGCGAGGGTTTACCTCAGTCGACAGGGAACCGCCCGGAAAAACGCCAAAACACCAATCCAATGCTGACACCCTTTGTCTTTACTGCGGCGACGAGCCAGATTGGCTACGTCGCCACTCCCGCGGGCGCAATCCTGGGTCAGGAGGCGCTCGCCTTGGCGGCGGCCCCCACGGGATCGCGGTTCGCAGCCGCGATGAGCGATAAGTCGATCAAGATCTTCGACGCCAAGACGCGCATGAGCCTCGCGACTTTTCAGGGCCACACTTTTCAGCCCAGGGCGATCGCTTGGAGCCCGAAGGGCGACAAGATCGCAAGCGGCTCTGAGAACGCCGAGATTCGGATATGGGACGTAAAGACGGGCGCGTCGAAGTCCATTAAGGGAACGCACCTGCGCTCCATTAACGCCCTATTCTTCAACGCAAAGGGCACCCTGCTGCTCAGCACAAGCGACGACGACACCTCGAAAGTTTGGGACCTCGCCAGCACCAAGAAGCCGGTCGCGATCATATACGGTAAGGGCATCAACATCTACGGGACTCGCTGGGACAAATCGGGTTCGCGAATATTGGCGGGTACGCTCGCACAAGGCTTCTTGCTCTACAGCCCCAAGACGTACACCGTCGTGAAGGCTCTCGGCGGACACCCGGGGTACGGCGTCAACGATGTGGACGTGAACGACCTTGGGACCCGGGCAGCCACGGCGGGACGAGACGGCGCGGTCGGAATCTGGGACCTGAAGACCAAGCAGCGAATCGCTTATTTGCGGGGCCACACCGACTGGGTAATGAGAGTGAAATTCGACCCGACAGGCGCATTCGTTGCGAGCAGCGCGACCGACGGAACGGTTCGAATATGGAACGTCCGGGCGCTCAAATTGGCGGTAGAAATCCCCGATCAGAGCTACACGGGGAGTCCGCTGGCCTGGGTTGCCGGCGGGAATATGCTTATCACCCAAGGGGATGATAATTACATCAGGATATTCAAATTCGGGAAGCAGTAGGTTGTTCGCGTGTTATACTGTCCGTTCTACAGGCTTATGCGAGTAACAGGAATCTGCGCGGCGTTGTTCGCCTGCCTCCTTCTGGTCGGCACGGCGGACGCTCAAAGAAATACTGGCCGAAACCCGAAAAGGGCTAAGGTCGGCAAGCTGGGCCAACTCAACCAGAAAACGCCCATCTTTGCCAAGCCCGACAAAGGCTCGCGCATCCTTTATCGAGGTGATGCTCAACTCTACGTCGTCATGAAGAGCATCGACGGCGACTGGGTTACCCTCGTCATGGCCGATGGTACGAACGGCTATCTCGAGACTAAGTACGTCGATAGCCTGCCCTACGAAGTCAATGTGAAGAAGCCCGAGCCCGTGGCGGTCCCTATTGCGACTCGCGGCGGCTTTGAGCGGCGAGGCAGCCGTGGCGGCTCGCCGGTCCTCGGGGACGACCTGGGCAGCCAGATTGTGCGGATGGGCATGAACTACGTCGGCACGCCCTACGTCTGGGGTGGAAACAGCCTGTCAGGCGGAATCGACTGCAGCGGCTTCGTCCAGCAGCTTTTCAGGGCTCAAAGCATTAGTTTGCCGCGAACCGCGCAAGAGCAGAGCTACGTCGGCATGCCCGTGGACAATTTCTCCGGCCTACAAGCCGGCGACCGGTTGTACTTTACTGATTCCAAACGCGCCCGCATCACGCACACCGGCATCTACATGGGCAACGGCCACTTCATCCACAGCAGCAGCGGCCTGAACGGCATCTACACCAGCGCTCTCAACGACCGCTGGATGCGCATCCTCATCAACGTGCGCCGGTAGTATTCTCGTTGGCAGAACACGTCATCAGGACACCTACGCGGCGGGCGGGGTGGCCTGACCCTGGGAGACCCGAATCGACTCATTTGGCTGTCACAATCCGCCGGATCGCTCGTCCGTGAACGACCTTACACCCGGCACAAACTTATCGGCAAAGAGGCGGTAACATCGCAAAATGGACCGATCCCAGGTACACGACCGCTGGGCCATATGCTTCCGCAAGACCCTGGACAAGAAGAGCGGAGCCCACGACAGATGTATAGAAGCCCCCTATGGGCCGGCTATTCGGAATATGGGGCACACAAGTTGTTGCGACCAGGACCTGCGCAACTGCGCAATGCACGCTCTGGATATAGAGTGCTGCAAAGAATCGGAGCGGCCCGACGCTTGCAGAGCTGCCGCTAGAGCAGGTTATGAGGGTATGTGGGTAACGACGCGGATAGTTTACAATGGTAGGAAGCCTGGATGTCTGCCGGTGCTCGAACGTGGAAAGTCGCGTGTAAGCATTGGGGTAACCCCACTTGTTCAACTCCGCAAGGCGCAGGTTCTGGGTTTGGAGCCAGTTGGTGATGATGCGCGTGACCATTTCAGACCTTATGCTCACGGTCGGCCTTATCGCGGCCGCGACCATCGCTGGATCGATAATCTGGTTCGTAACTTTTGAACGACGGGACGACGGGGTGTTTGTCCAAGTTGGTCTCTGGCTAGTGCTGTGTTGCCTAGCCGCGACAGCCATCATCGACCGGGGAAGACACTCTATCCCCTTCTTCCTCGTCAGAGGTGGCGGTATCGGCCTGATTTCACTTGGCTTGGGATGGCTCCTCTTAGCCCTGACCTACTCATCTTCACTTTGGCCGCGCCAAAGTGATTTCAGCTTTGACCTTGGTGTTGCTGTTATGAGGGCCGTGCCGATGTTTCTTCTTGGTCTCCTTTTGATGTTTGCAAGCAGGCTCATCAAATGACCCGGAATCGAAGATCGGATTGCACGACAAGAACATACCGGGCGGGGTGGCCCGACCCTGAGAGACCCGATTCGTGTGCCACGGATGAGCGATTCGACTCATTCGGCTGTCACTACCCGCCGGATCGCTCCTCCGTGAAAGGCCTTACACCTGGCACAAATTTATCGGCAAACACGCGGGTTCCATCGCAAGATGGAGCGACGCATGGTACGCAGCCGCGGGGCCATAAACTTCCGGCAGACCCTCGACGAGAAGAGCGGCGAGCAGACGATCGTCAGCTTCGCGTATGAACTCGACGCCGCGGGTATCCGGCTTTCGGTTACCGACAAGGACGGCAAGTACTACGGGTTCGGTCGGGGTGGCCCCTTTTGGGTAAGTCTGCAATGCGCCCGGACGCGTCGCCCCCATGCGTGTAGCGTATATCGTGTGGCCCGGACAGGTTCGCGCAGGCATGTTCGTTTGCAGAAAGCCCCGCAGCGAACCTGTCCGGGTGTCGGGCTCTTGCTAGCGGAGATTTGAGTGGACGGTTCACGCAGAATGGTGTGCTACGGTTTACATGCGCCGTTAACGACGCCCTAAGACCTGGGTGACTGGCGATTCACCGGCAGGCTCGCTCAATGGAACCGGAAGGCTCTTACTTCACCGTGCCTATCACCGGAATCGTGATCGTTGGGTAGCGGTCGGAGTCCGTATTCACGGTTACCATTCCTGAAATCGGACCGGGCTTCGCGGGCTTACCGGTGATCGTGATGCGGTACTTCCGGTCGGAGTCGGCGGACCATGTGGCTTCGATCGTGTCGCCTTCGGCGGAGACGCCGTCGATATTGAAAGGCTTGGTCGCATGCTCCACGATAACCGTCCGCGTAACCGACTGGCCGGTAGCCACAACTCCGAAGTACGCGGTCTTGGGTTGAGCGAAGATTCCCTTGTGTGTCTCGATCGTTACGTCAGCATTGGGACGCTTCTTGGAGTCTGTCAGGATAATGATTCGGACCCATTCCAGTCCGGCCCGGTAATCCGTCGGGAACCTAACGCGGACACGGTATCCGAGACGCTTCTGGGGGGTGGGGCCGAATAACGGATCGACGATCGGTTCGTTGAACGGCAGGACCTGCGTTTCGACATTGGGCTTTCCCGCCTGCGCCGTCAGCACACGAATCGGGTTTCCGGGAGTCGCGTAGACGATGATATCGTGCGTGGTCGGTGCGTCTTCACTCAGCGAAACGACTTGGATGCCCTCAGGCAAGACCCGGTACTCCGGCACCGAGACGACGTGCATTTCGAGGGTTCGCGTGGGCTCGGCAGGGTCGTTAGTGTGGACGTACAGGTGCTTGTCGAGCGCGCCCATGTAATCGGCCGTGTCGAGTACGATCTTCACGTCGATGGACTCGCCCGGCGCAATCCCAGGACGCGCCAACGCGATCATGCAGGCGCACGTCGATTCCAGGTCGAGAAGCGCCGGCGCATTGCCTTTGTTCGAAATAGTGAGCGAGAATTCCACCTTGGTCCCCTGCGTCACCGTACCGCCGTCGAGGGTCTTCTTGTCGAGCGCGATCAGGGGCTGTGCGGGAGTAAGCTTAGACCTGGATGCGATGGCCCTGGATAGAGCTTCGCGGGCTTGAAGCAAATGGGATAAGTGGCTAATCTCGGCGATATCAGGGACGAGCTTTGGGTCCTGCGGGTTGTCCGGCCGGTAGACCACCGGCCCCATGAGGTGGCGACGACGCGTTGTCGGGGCCAGGCCCAATGCGTAGCCGAACGCCTTGGCGGCGTTCCAAGCCATCGACCTGCGCGAGGCGGGCTTGAGGTCCTCGGCGAAAATTGGTACGGTGGCCGCGAGTCTGCCGTCCCTCCATGTGAAAAGGTCGCCATCCGCAGGCATCTCGGCGAAAATAAAGCGGACAAATGGTTCACTGCTCGGAACGAAGCGGGTCCTCCCGTCGGTCGCTAGCGACCAGACACTAGCTGCTTCTTTGATAACGTCGGCATAGGCGTCGGAGACCTGGTAGCCGATTTCGCTGAGGGGCCATTCTCCAAGCTTCGTGCCGGCCTCGGCGAACTTCGACTGGGACAGTAGCCGCTGGACTTCGACGTTGACGCGGTGAATATGGGTCGATGTGCGGGGCGGCAAGGTCGGTCCTATGTCGCCGCCGGCAACGACCAAAAGCAGGCTCAATGCTAACACTGGACTCATTGTATCTATGTATTGGACGCACCGCACCATCCGGCGGCTATAATTCCAGCAACGAATGTTTAGTGTCACTCTCTCGAAGGACCATTTGAGAGTCGAACCCGGAAGCGCAGCTACGCTAACCGTTAACGTCAAGAACAACGGGACGGACGCCGACCGGGTCGAAATCAACCTAAGCGGCCTCGATAACGATTGGGTGGCCGTCCCGGTTCCCAGCTTCATGCTGGAACCTGGCGTTGAGCGTGCAGAAAAGATTCTCATCAAGCCGCCCAGAACGGCCGAGAGCAAGGCCGGCGCCTACCCGTTTGCGGTGAGCGTGAAGTCGCTCGAGACCGGCGCCTTGACCGACGCCCCGTCGGTGCTGGACGTCGAGGCATTCCATCTCATCAGCATCGAAATCGAGCCCAAGCGAGGGGTTGCCGGATTCCTGCGCAAAGAAGCGCCCTTTGGCGTCACTGCGATCAATCTAGGTAATTCAGATCAGAACTTGCAGTTGTTCGCGGACGATCCCGAAGACGGCTGCACGTACCGGTTCGATCAGGAGCGCGTTCAACTTTCACCGGGCCAGCAAAGAGAGGTCGGCCTCAGCGTGCAGCCGGTAAGCGTTCCGATGGTTGGTTCCGCGCAGCTTTACGGGTTTACAGTTATCGCTCGGAGCGTGGAGAACCCTCTCGTCGTGGCGAACGCTTCCGGACAGGTCGAGCGCCGGGCGATGTTGACCCCCGCCTTGCTTCTTGCGGTTCTCGCAATTGTCGCATTGGCCGGGTACTGGATCGCGGCTCGCCCAAAGCCCGCTGAGATGGATTCGCTCGATGCGGACGCAACCGAAGTACTCGCGGGAAAAACCGTGACATTGTCCTGGGCTGCGACGAATGCGAAGTCCGTTACGATCGAGACGCAGGACGGGCCATTCCTGCAGGGACTCAAGCCGAATGGCAGCACCACAATCCCGCTGAACAAGACGACAACGTATTACGCCTACGCAGTCAATGAGCTGGGTAGATCGCGAGCGCCGAGGCAGTTGACCGTGGTGGCACGCATCGAACCACAGCCTCAGCCCGCCTTTATCGCTTCTTTCACCGTCTCTCGGCGCAACGTGAATGTCGGCGACACGGTCACCGTGAAGTACACGGTGTCCAATGCAACCAAGGTTCAGCTGCAGCCCCTTGGGGTCGACCTGCCTGTAAAGGGCTTGGATTCGTACGACTTCATCGCGGAACAGCCGGGCACGATGACATTGAAGCTAACTGCGTATAACGTGAAGAACGAGGCGGTCAGCAAAACGCAAGCGATCAGCGTCCGAGAAGTGAGTGTTGCGAAGATTTTGGTTTTCAGAGCCCTTTTGAACGGCGAGCCGCTAGGCAGTCGTGCGGTGGACGCCGGCATGCCGGTTGGAATCGAGTGGCACGTTTCAAACGCCGAGATCGTTCGGGTCGAGCCGGACATTGGCATCGGCACGAGTCAGGGCGCGCTTTCGTTCGTTCCAGAGAAGACCGGCCTATACACGCTGACCGCAATGGACAGTTCCGGACGGCCCGCGGTCTCGCGCATCACCATCAGGGTCAAGAAACCGGCCCCGCCGCCGACGGAGCCTCCGCCGATGGGCCCGCCCGGTTAGATGGGAAAGCGGTTTGTAACGCGTTTTGGCCTGTTTTGACTTAACCCGAGCGAATTGATCGTGTCGTCGCTCAAGGGATATTCGACGAAGATTTGAGGGAAAAGGAGCGACAGGTATAAAGAGACGAGCGCTGATCTCGGTAAGCGACAAGACGGGCGTGGTCGAATTCGCCAAGGGCCTTTCTGCCAAGGGATTCGAAATTCTCAGCACCGGTGGCACCGCAGGCTTCCTTCGGGAAGCGGGGTTGTCTATTACGGGCGTGAGCGAGTATACGGGCCAGCCGGAAGTGTTCGGCGGCCGGGTCAAAAGCCTTCACCCGAAGATTCACGGCGGTCTGCTCGCGAACCCGGACGATCCGAAGCATAGGGCCGAGATGGACGTCCACGAGATCGCTCCGATTGAAGTACTCGCTGTCAATCTATATCCCTTCGAGCAGATGGTGTCGGAGGGAGCCGGGAGGGGCGTCGCGATCGAGAACATAGACATCGGCGGCCCAGCCATGATAAGGGCTGCCGCGAAAAACGCGCAGCGAGTGCTCGTTATCGTCGATCCCGAAGACTACCCGTTGGCTGTCGACGCCGTCGATTCAGCCGACGATTCTTTGCGTAAAGGGCTGCAAGCCAAGGCGTTCGCGCATACTGCCTACTACGATTCACTGATCGCGGAGTATCTCTCGCACGGCGAGCTCGGTCTGACGCTTACCCTCGGTTTGCGTTTGCGTGACACGTTACGGTACGGCGAGAACCCGCACCAAAAAGCCGGCATCTACATCCAGCCGTTTGCACACGGTGGGATTGCCCAGGCCGAGCAGCTCTGGGGCAAGCAGCTCAGTTACAACAACTACCTCGATGCGGACTGCGCGTGGAAGCTGGTTAGCGATCTCAACGCAGACGGGTCCGGAAGGCCATGCGTGATTGTGAAACACGGAAATCCATGTGGGGTGGCCTGGAGCGAAGACGTCGCCATGTCGTTTTCCCAGGCGCGTGCGGGAGATCCAATCTCGGCGTTCGGCGGCATCGTGGCGATCCCATGCGACCTGCCGGTGGAAGCCGCCGAGGCAATGACGCAGAAAGGCAACTTTTTTGAGGTCGTAATCTGCTCACGCATATCGCCCGAAGCGCTTGAAGTATTCAAGAACCGAAGCGGTTGGGGGCAGGATGTGCGCATTCTTGAGGCCGCAGAGCCTCCAGCAGGTCGATACACGGCGGTGCGGACGATCAGTGGGGGAGCCCTCGTTCAAGAGGCCGACACAGACGTCCCGGTGGATTGGCGCGTTGTTACTGCCAGCCAGCCATCGGAAGCGGAAACGATTGCACTTCGCATGGCCTGGATAATCGCTAAGCATGTCAAGTCGAACGCCATTGTAGTTGCTTCATCGGACAGGCTTTTAGGGGTCGGAGCCGGCCAAATGAACCGTGTACAATCGGTACGCCTGGCACTGGAGCAGGCCAGCGCGGAAGCGGTCGGCTCCGCGCTCGCGAGCGATGCATTCTTCCCGTTCCCGGATAGCGTAGAAGCGGCAGCTTCCGCAGGAGTCGCCGCCGTCGTCCAGCCTGGGGGATCAAAAAAGGACGGCGAAGTCATCGAAGCCGCGAACCGATTGGGAGTTGCGATGGTCTTTACGGGTGTCCGCCACTTTCGACACTAGAACGGGATACAATAGCGGACGGAGACAGCGGAATGGCAGAAACGACAACGACAAATACGAATACGTATGATTTGCCCGTGATGGTGGGAGCGGCGGTAGTCGCAATCATTTTCATCATCATCTTCTATTACACGGCTCGCGACGCCGTTTCTCCCGCGCCGCCTCCAGAGCCTGTGACTGCACCGTTGACCGCTGCGGCCGCCCCGGTTGTTATGATCGAAACGTCGGGCAGTGGAGAGACGCCTCAGGCTACCGGTGGCGGAGGTGGGCCCATGCCTATGGGCGGCGGACCGGCACCGACCGGTGGTGGAGGTGCTCCCGCCATTGCGGGTAAGGGCGGATCAGCTACGGCGAACTAAGAACGAGCGTTTCTCAGGGCGGCCAAAGCCGCCTGTTTGGCATGAGTGGGGGTAGATTGCGAAAAACCGGCCATAATCTGCTAACGTCGCAATTCCCGCGGTTTCGAGAGATTTTCGCCATATGCCATCGCCCCCTGTTATCAATGTCGGGTTCTCGAACTTCGTCGCAACGAGCCAAATCGTGGCCTTGGTCAGCAGCGATTCTGCGCCCATGCGGAGGCTGGTTCAGAATCTCAGAAAGTCCGGTGCGCTCATCGATGCAACGCATGGCCGTAAAACGAAAAGCATCATTTTCACGCTTAGTTCGCAAGTCGTTCTCTCGGCAATTTCACAAGAAACGTTGGCGAGACGCCTTTCCTCCGGAGAATCCGTTGGTGGCGACGAGGAGTGATTTTTGGGGGCTTCTTTAGGGCCCTCCAAGGCTACTTTACCGAGGATCTCGGGATAGACCTTGGCACTGCCAATACGCTCGTCTACGTTCAAGGAAAGGGGATCGTTCTGCGAGAGCCGAGTGTCGTTGCGGTGGACAACGACTCCGGCACCGTCCTCGCCGTGGGCGAGGAGGCGAAGCGAATGCTTGGGCGCACGCCCTCCAGCATCTCGGCGATTCGGCCCTTAAGAGACGGAGTCATTGCGGACTACGACCAAACCGAGAAAATGCTCCGCCACTTTATCGGAAAAGGTGCAAAGAGGCGGCTCGTTTGGAAGCGAGTAGTAGTCGGCATCCCTAGTGGCATCACCGAGGTGGAGCGCCGCGCCGTAATGGAAGCGAGCCGTCGGGCAGGCGCCAACGAGGCGTACGCGATCGAAGAGCCGATGGCCGCCGCGATAGGCGCCGGGCTACCCGTTACCGAGGCTACTGGATCGATGGTCGTAGATATCGGCGGCGGAACGACTGAGGTCGCCATTATTTCGTTGGCGGGCATCGTCAACGCCCGTTCAATTCGAGTGGCGGGCGACGAGATCGATGAGGCTATCGGCAATTACGTGCGCAGGGCGTACAATCTCTACATCGGCGACCGCTCAGCGGAGAAAACGAAGTTGGAAATCGGATCGGCTTACCCTCTAGAGCATGAGATGACGTTCGAGGTTCGCGGACGAGATATGGTTTCAGGGCTACCGAGGGCGGCGATCTTGAGCAGCGACGACATCCGGTTTGCAATCCAGGAGCAACTTAACGCCATTGTTGAGGCCGTGAAGATGACGCTCGAGACGGCCCCGCCAGAGCTGTCCGCCGACATCATCCAAACGGGCATCGTGCTCGCCGGAGGGGGCGCGCTGCTTCGAGGCCTGGACCAACTCATTCAGGAAGAAACTGGAATCCCAGTTGTTGTTGCCAACGACCCCCTAAGTTGCGTCGTTCTGGGAACCGGGCGAGTCATGGAAGAGATTAGAGCCAACCCGCAGCTTAGGAAGGTGTTGGTGCGGGCATCAAAAGATTAACGAAGCGATCTGGGCTTTTTGTACCTTCGCTGTTGTGCGTTCTGGGTGCGGCGCTCGGTCTGTTTCAGAGCCGCTCTACCAGGCTTATCTCTTTTGCCCAGGACACGCCGGTCGAATCCGCTGCTGAAACAAGCTCGCGGGTAGATCTCATCTCGTATGCGGTCCAGAGAGTGGTCTATTGGCCGCAGCGGGTGTTCGCAGTGGTCGGCGACGTCGTTAGCGAGCAGGTGTCAGGCTTCCTGCACGGCGGGGCCATTGCCCGTCGCGCCGAAGAGTTACAAGACGCTCATGCCGCGAGCGAGCAATACAAGAACCAGATCGAGTTGTTGGAGCGACAAATTGCCGAACTCCGCAAGCTCGCCGACATGGGGCCGATTTCCAACTACAAGAAGCATGGCGCCGTCCTTCTCGGCTATTTCCCGACTCAGCACCGGCTTATGCTCGACGTGGGTGGTCGCAATGGGGTCAAGCTCGGTGATCCCGTCGTAAGCCCTGGTGGCCTCGTTGGACAAGTGGTTGAAGTTTCGACGGCCTCGTGCTTTGTCAATCTGGTAACAAACTTGGACTTCAGTGTCGGAGCAAGGGTTGTTCGCGCTCAGTCGGAGGAGGTCGGCATCGCTCACGGCCAGAGTTCGGACCAAATGCTGCTGAGCGTGTATCAGGAAAACGCCAAGCTGCTGCCGGGGGATCTCATCAGCACTTCCGGATTGTCGACGATTTACCCCGAGGGCATCTCGATCGGGCGGGTTACTAAAACCTGGCACAACAAGAACCTCGGCATCCAGCAGGCGCTCGTTCAACCGGAGGTCGAGCTCTCGACGTTGCGCTACGCGGTGGTGCTGACGAAGTGAGAGTCTTTTTTGTCACCACCGTGGGCCTTGTTCTCGCGGCTGCGTTCCAAGCTGCACTTGGGGAGAGATTGGCAATCGGCTGGGCCCGACCCGACCTTATTCTCACTGTGGCGGCGGTACTAGCGGTGCATCGCACTTCTGATTTGGCGGCCTTCACGGGTTTTTTCGCGGGCCTGCTGCATGGTGGCATCGTAAACAGCCACATGGCAGCCTTCGTGATAAGTCGGACCCTTGCCTGTTTGTCCGCGGAGCGGATATCCGCGGCCTTTGTCGGCAGAACCTATATAACGGTTGCCGTCGCAACCATGGTGGCCAGCATTCTTTGTTCGCTCCTCAATCTCTTTGTGAGTGTGCCGGGGGATGTTGTCGGTTGGCTCCTAGCGATGGTCGGCGGCGGCGCGTACAACGCGATTCTGGCCGCATTACTGTACGGCGCATACCGCGCGATCATGCGGCCGGCCAATCCGTAGCTCGGTGCAATGCTCTGGGGTTGCTTACCGTAGAAGGGTCATCTTATCAAGGAGACCGATAAAACGATGAACTGGGATATCATGAAAGGTAACTGGAATCAACTCAAAGGCAAACTCAAGGAAGAATGGGGTGAGTTGACGGACGACGACCTGCAGCAATTAGACGGCAACAGGGATCAGATCGTCGGCAAGCTCCAAGAAAAGTATGGCTATGCCAAGGACGAAGCCGAGCGAAGGTTGGAGGAGTTTGCAGGGCGTCAGCGGGTGGGACCCCCACAAATCTGACCCAGCCCCTCGATCGCGGGGACACGGACGAGACCTTCAGCCGTATATACTTTCTGGAGAGTAAGTCCGAATTCTTATGAGATCCCCCGCGATATCTATAGCTGCAGTCCTTTCGGTCGCCGCCGGTGCTCAAAACCTCGATCCCAACGGGGTAGTAGCAAGCGTCGACGGCGACAAAATCCTTAATACCGAGTATTACACGCGCATGGCGTACCTCGACGACGTCGGCACTATGAGTAACAACCGCTTCGTCAAGGTACCGCCCGCATTCTTGACGATTCAGCGCTTGATCAACGAGCGGTTCGTGATGCAGATTGCGAAGGAGAAAGGCGTTGCGCCAACGTCCGCCGAGGTGGTGGCTGAGCTCAACCAGCGCAAAGCCGATAATCCCGAATCGCTGCAGCAATTCAGGGACCTGGGCGTCTCGGATGCGACAATCGCCTCGCAGGTCGCACTCGATCTGGCGCAGTTCAAGCTGCTAACAATGGGAGTGAGTATCACCGACCCCCAAGTCGAAAGTCACTATAAGCTTAACAAGGGCGTTTACGTTCGCCCGGCGGCGGTCAAGCTGAGCGTGATAGTCGTGGACAAGCCGGCGGACAAGGCGAAGGTGGATTCCGCGCTCAAGTCGAAACCCTTCGCCGAAGTTGCCAAGGAACTTTCTACCGACATCACCAAGTTTGCGGGAGGAGGCCTGCCTGAAGTACCCATCGAGGGCATCCCGGAGAACCTTCGTGCGGTAGTCAAAAGGACTAAGGCGGGCGAAAGGACGGAGTGGATTCAATCGGAAGGCGCGCATTTGATCTACTTGATTGAAAGGAAGACCGACTCGGTCCAACTCCCTCTCGACGACAAACTGAAGAAGGAGATCAAACGTAGGATGATGCTTGTGGCCGGCCAGCAAAAGAACGACGTCCAAGCGATGGTGAGGGCAAGGGCGAAGGCCGCGAAAGTCACCATCACGTCGCCTGGCCTGCAAAAGCTTTGGGATCTTTACACTAGAGACCAGCTTCGCGGTTCGTGATCACGGTCGTAGGCCTCGGTCCCGGGTCCGCCGATGCGCTTCCGCGGCGCAATCTTGGCGCCCTACGTTCAGCTTCCCGAGTGATTCTGCGGACGAGGGTTCACCCCCTTGTCGCCCTCTTGACCGCTGAGGGGATCGCGTTCGAGTCGTGCGACGACCTGTACGAATCATGTGGCGATTTCGACGAGTTATACAATTCGATTGCCGATCGGGTGCAAGCGTCGGGAGAGGGCACGGTGTACGCGGTGCCGGGGCATCCGTCAGTAGGCGAGGACTCGGTCCGGATTCTTGCGGAGATGACCCGAATCAAGGTCTTAGCGGCTCCCAGTTTCATCGATGCGGTTCTGGCGGAGTTGGGCAAGCCCTTTGCCCGCTCACTCCAAGTCTGGAACGCGCACCAAGCCGACGCTCACTGGCCCGATGCCAGGGCATCTCAGCTTGTCTACCAGGTGGACTCGCAGGAAGCGGCTTCCGAGGCTAAATTGCGCTTGCTAAAGTTCTTCCCGTTCGATCAGCACGCCCACGTGGTCTCAAGGGCCGGAACTGATGATGCCAAAGTAGAAACGGTCCCGCTGGAAGAGTTGGACCACCTTCGGTATGACTCGCTGACCAGCGTCTACGTTGAGGGCTTGCCGCTCACGCGGCCGTTGGGATTTTACGGCCTCGTCGATGTGGTGGATCGCTTGCTCGGGCCGGCTGGGTGTCCGTGGGACCGCGAGCAGACCCACGAATCGTTGAAGAAACACCTGCTGGAAGAGGCCTACGAGGTCATCGAAGCCATTGATTCCGGCGACCCGGACAAGCTTTGTGAGGAGCTCGGCGACTTGCTGCTCCAGTCCCTAATGCACGCCCAGATGGACGCGATCGAAGGTCTTTATGAAACCGCCGACGTGATTGCTGGAATCACCGACAAGCTCGTGCGTCGGCACCCGCATGTGTTCGGCGAAGTTTGTGTGGCCAATTCCGACGAAGTGCTCCGAAACTGGGATGCGATAAAGAAGAGCGAAGGGAAGGAGCCGCGCTCCATTTTGGAAGGAATACCGTCGAGCATGCCGGCGCTTTTACGGGCCACAGAAGTTAGTAAGCGAGCAGCTAGAGCAGGTTTCGAGTGGGGCACTCTGGAGGACGTTTTCTCGAAGCTCGCCGAAGAAGAGCAGGAATTGCGACAGGCAATCCAGTCGGGCAAAATCGAGCACGCCGCGGCGGAACTGGGCGACATGCTCTTTACGCTTGCGAATATCGCAAGGTGGCTAAAAGTCGACCCCGAGGAGTCGCTTCGCCGGATGGTCGATCGATTTACTCAGCGGTTTCAATTTATGGAAACGGCCGCCGAAAAACCGCTCGCAAATTTATCGCTCGAAGAGTGGAATGCTTTGTGGGAACGGTCCAAGGCCCAGCCCATTATTTGAGCCTGCGGGTCTCCTCTTTGCTCAATCGAAGAACAGGATATTTTCTCAATTTTGCGTCTGCAAAAGGTGAGCGGTCGTAGAAAAATGCCAGACGTACATTGGGATTATTTGCGAATGCCGGATTCTTTAGAGCTTCCTGGAACTTCGCCCGCAGCGTGGGATCGTTCTGAAGCATTCTTTTCGCGTAAGGCTCCATAGCGTAGTCCTCGAAAAACTCTTTCTCCTCGAATATCGCGTTGAAAAACCCCCAGCGAAGTAGCGAGTCAGGCGCGTCCGGCTCGAGCAGGTGACTCACCAACTTGCCCTTTATCTGACCCGATCCCACGAGAACGGAGCCCGCCGGCAGCGTCCGCGCCTCACGAATGGCGATCGTCGAAAACGTCGGCATGAATCGGCCTTCGAAAGGCGAACGAGGGAACTGAACGTTATCGAATCGGTACGTGGAAAATGTGCCGCGCGCGGAGGCTTTGGTTTTCCGATGTCCGATTCCGTGCACTTCGAGCAGCTCGATGGCCTCAGTCCATTGAGAGGGAATCGCATATGCATAGGGTGCCAGGATTGTCGTGCTGGGTTCGAATTTATCGCGGATCGTGGTCTTCACCGCAATCTTTTTTGACCGATTCCATGATGGTATTTCCGCGCCAGAAATTTCACTCATATAGGGCTTATACTCGTATCCGAGAAATTCAAAAAAGCGCGATGCGGAAGCCGCGCGCGCGCTCAACACAACCGGCTTTCCCACCATCCTCTTGGCATCGGAATCCGCGCGACTATTCCGCGCTATTAAGTCCAAGGCGGTTCTCGCGCAAAATTCGATCATCCGCACATTCATGTTATATGTTGTTTCGACCCGCCTCTTGTAAGGCTTGAGCACGTGTGTTTCGACGAGCATGCTCGGCCTGTTCACCGCCGAGCCGTACCCGGTGGAATAGCGCGGACTAAAGTCTTCGACGCTGATCCCTCTTTCAGGAGCCGATGCATCGAATCCGCCAAAATAGGGTGAAAGGAGGTAGCCATCATTCCTTGCGCCGTCGGTCATGGACTTGACCAAACCGCTGCTCCATTCGGCCACGCTGGGGTGCTGCGTCTGAGCAGTCGCAATTGCGTACGCGCCGTCATATTGCCAATCACCGCCGTCCGTCGTGTGGTTGTCGATAATAAATTCCGGTTTGTACTCGTTGAATAGTCTGAGCCAACCACGCATTTCAGGGGTATCGGCCTTGATAAAGTCGCGATTGAGGTTTCTGTTGGTGGCCGTGGCCCGCCAACCCATTTCCTTCGGGCCGTTTTGATTGATTCGACTATACGCGCTGAACCTTTCGTGGCCGTCAACATTAAATATAGGAATGATCAACAGATCGACTTTATCGATCAAGTGCTGCTCCTTCTTAGTGATGAGGATTCGTCGGGCTAAAATCAGATTGGCGTCCTTTCCTTCTATTTCGCCCGCGTGTATGCCGTTGATAACGAGAACCAGCGGTTTGGCCGAGCCTTTTACTTGGCCCTTGGAAATCAGCAGCGCGATCATCGGCCGACCTTCGCCACTCATCCCGTAACGAATGACCTTTGCATTGGGGGACGCGTCGTCGAGCCGCTTACAGAACTCGATGGCTTCGGCATAGCGGCCCGTTTCCATAAATTTGGACTTCTCGTATGTTAGTTGCCAATCTTGGGGCGGCGGCGCCGGTATAAGGGTCAGCATGCCTTTTAAGGTACCGGTTTCAAGTCCATGCGCGACTGCAGCGACTTGGCGACCTCAGCTCCGAATAGAAGGGTGTAAGAGGACAAGTAGACGAACAACAGCGCGACCACGAGGGAACCTGCGGCACCGAAGACCGATGCGGGATTGAATGTGCCGATGTAGTACGAGAATAGGATCTTAGCGATGGAGAATAGGACTGATCCGAACAACGCCCCGCCCAGCGCGTTTCTCCAACGGATGGGCTGGCGGGTCGGAATCCAGCGGTACATCATGGAGAAGACGGCGGTGACGCTGATCAACGTTAAGAGAATCTCTGCCACACGGAGAAGCGGTACGTTTGCCTGGAAGTACTCGCCCGATGCGCGAACGGCGAGCGTGAGCCAGGCCGAAATCAGCGTCAGGGCGATTGCCACCGCACCGACTGCAAGGACAACTAGGACGCCGATCAACCTAACCTTAAGGTGGGCCACTATGCCCGTGGCAACTAGTTCCTCGCCGCGAAAGATAAGGTTGAGCGCCTCGACGAGTTGAGCGAATGCGCCGGAAGCAGCAACGACCAGCACAATCGTCCCCAATATGTTGCTCGCGCTGGAACCGTTCTGCGAAGCAGCCAATATGTCGCCAAGCGCCCTAGCGGAACTAGGACCCAAGAGCCGCTTGGATGCATTGAACAACTCGGCGCGGGCGCTGTGCTCGCCGTAAAACTGCGCCGCTGCTGAAGCCGTCAAAAGCAACATCGGCGCCAGTGAGAAGAGAGCATAAAAAGATAGCGCCGCTGCCATTCGGGAGCAATGATCACTTCCCCAGGCACGAATCGTCTGCTTGAGGAATTCGACGCTCGCCTTCACACGTTACTCTACGCCACAGTGATGTCGTCGCACAGGTATACGTCTTGAATTGCGTTGAGAATCTCAATACCGTCCTTCATCGGTCTCTGGAAAGCTTTCCTGCCGCTAATCAGGCCAACCCCGCCGGCGCGCTTGTTGATAACCGCAGTCTTGACGGCATCCTGCATATCCGTCTCCCCTGACGCGCCCCCGCTATTGATGAGTGGAGAGCGGCCCATATAGCAATTTGCGACCTGATACCTGCACAAATCGATGGGGTGATCTGCGCAGAGTTCGGAATAGATACGCTTGTCCGTCTTGCCGTAACTGCTGCCCTCCATATTCAGGGCCAGGAAGCCGCCGTTGTTCTCGGGAAGCTTCTGTTTGATAATGTCTGCCTGAATCGTTACCCCGAGATGGTTCGCCTGACCGGTAAGGTCGGCAGATAGATGGTAGTCCTTGTCCGTTTTGAGTGCGGGGTTACGCAGGTAGCACCAAAGCACCGTCGCCATGCCAAGCTCGTGTGCGTGCGCGAATGCTTCGCTCACCTCCACAATCTGCCGTCCACCCTCCTCGCTTCCGAAATAGATAGTCGCGCCAACTGCGGCCGCGCCCATATTCCAGGCCTGCTCCACGTTCCCGAACATGATCTGATCGAATTTGTTCGGATATGTGAGCAGTTCGTTGTGATTCAGCTTCAAGATGAACGGAATCTTATGCGCGTATTTGCGGCTGCACGAGCCCAGCATGCCGAGTGTCGAAGCCACAGCGTTGCATCCGCCTTCGATCGCGAGTCTTATGATGTTCTCGGGGTCGAAATATTCAGGATTCTTGGCAAAGCTTGCACCCGCGCTGTGCTCAATTCCCTGATCGACCGGCAAGATGCTCATGTAACCCGTTCCGGCGAGCCGTCCGTTCCTATAAAGCGACTGCAGGTTGCGCAAGGTTTGCGAGTTCCGGTCGGACTGGGCAATCACTCGGTCGACGAAATCCGGACCCGGCAGATGAAGAAGGTCCCTCGAGATTTTCGCGCGGTGGTTCAGAAGTGAATCCGCCTCGCCCCCTAAGGTCTCCACGATGCGGTCTAACTGCGAGCCTTCGGCGATAGCCATGGGTCTATTTTATCCCAGACGGTTAGAGTTTGGGCATGCCCAAACTGACCCTTGTGCCCATCATCGCGCTCCTCGCCCTCTCTTCGTAGCAGCAGAAATGGATCGAGGATGTTCGTGACAACGTGGTTGTCATGGTGGATGGAAAGACCGTCGGCTCGCTTGACCGAAGGTTATCTACGCGAACAGCGAGGAAGCGCTAGCCGAGAACGGCTTGGCCGACAATCTGATAGACTGCGCCGCATGGACGATTTGGCATAGCGTCTGGAGCCAGACACACAACCCACTGCCCGACTGGGTTCCAATCGACCTGGGCGAGTCACATTCGAGGATTCCGCGTCCTTCCGCAACAGGGTTGGCAATCCACCCTGGTCAAAGTGTTGTCGGTTCTACGCTTTCGAGGAGCGTCCGTGGCGTCTCAGAGCGAGGAATGTCAAACCGCCAAGAGCGGCCAAGAGTGTCGAAGGCTCAGGCACCATGGTGTCCAGGTAGTCGGTCAGGACGCGCAATGAAACCTCGCTTGCTGCGATTGCCTGGGGCACGCTCACGTTAGTACCCACATGAATGTGCCCGGCCGCGAAGTTGCGGTAAGGATCCTTCGGGTCTGCGTGCTCATCGTGATACCAAGTGCCGTGGTAGGCGATGAACTCCGAGAGGAAGCCGCCGCCGAACCCTGCTGTGTCGATGAACCCGTTTAGGCCGAGGCCCGCGCCGTTCACCGCGTCCACAATGGCCTGCATCGGCAATGACGAGAAACGGACGAATCCAGGTGGCGCGGTTGAGTCAGGCGGAGAAGGCGTGGGCTGGAAAGGTGCTATGTAGTCGTTCACCCAGACCTGCAAGTTTCGTTGCCGCCATTCGAGCTCCCAATCGAGGGCCCCCGAACCTCGGCTGAACGTAATGATGGCCATAGGCTTGATCTCATTCGAGATTCGCGCCCAGTCTTTCGACGTGTCTTGGTAGTCCACCTCGAAGTCGCCAACTCCAACCGGGAAGCTACCCTGCGGGAACTCGGGAAAGTACGAATGGAGGTTGTATCCGCGGTTTTCCCAGTTGCCACCCTGCCAGCCACCCGGGTTCTGGGCGGAGTTGGTGCTGAATTGGCGCAGCATCTCGTTGGTCGGCGGCCAATATCCCGTGAGCAGGATGTTGTTTGTGAAAGCGAAGCTGTGGGTCGATGCCATCAACAGCGCCATCGCGTAAAAACCTTGTTTCTTGCACATATTTCTCCCTCAGTTAATGAAGACACCGAATTCGTCGCGATTGTGTCGCCTCGCCATACTTTCGGCTGCAGTGATACGCACTTTACCGCAAGCCGTCAATGATGCCCTCGTCCAGGAAATGGTACGTGACGATAACGTGATCTTGCTGGGCGAGGACATCGGCCGGATTCATCGGTATGCCCTTGGGGCAGCGATGCCGGCCAAACGGCCGGTGGTCGAGCTGATGTTCATCGCTTTTTCTTTGGTCGCCATGGACCAGATCCTCAACCAGTCGCCAAGACGCACTATGTGAGCGGTGCTCGGCAAAGGCGCCACCCGTGATGCGGACTCAAGGCGGAGGATACAAGGGGGCGGCCAGCCGACATTCGCAAATGCTGGAAGGGCCTTTCTGCACGTCCCGGAACTGAAGGTCGTGGCGCCGTGCAATCCCGCCCACGCCAAGGGCTACTCGCATCCGCCGTTCGCGACGATAATCGTGCTCCTTGGCCGAATCGGAATGGTGCGCGAAACGCCTTCTGGCTGTTTCGAGTTTTTACCTAAGCTATCCCCGGCGACAACGCACAGCGTTTGCCAACAACTCGAGAATCGGCTCGGTTTGCTCTATCGAGATGCAGGCGTCCGTGATGCTCTGTCCGTACTTGGCGGTTCCGGGCACAAAGTCCTGCCTCCCTTCCACCAGGTGGCTCTCGATCATTACGCCGCTGATATCTACCGAGCCTGAAGCAACTTGAGTGGCTACGTCCTGTGCCACGACGGCTTGGCGACTGTGGTTCTTGAGGCTGTTGCCGTGGCTGCAGTCCACCATCACTGCCGGGGGTAGGCCCAGCTTGCAAAGCTTCTGCGCCACCGCGCCCACGTGCTCTGCGCTGTAATTCGGGCCGGTTTTGGTACCACCGCGAAGGATTACGTGGCAGCAGTCGTTGCCGGAAGATTGGAAGATCGCCGCGACACCTTCCTTCGTGATCGATGGGAACCAATGGGCGCTGCTCGCCGACTGAACCGCCTCTACAGCAACTTGTGCATCGCCGTCCGTCGCATTCTTAAAACCCATCGGCATCGACATGCCCGATGCCAGTGCACGGTGAACCTGACTTTCGGTTGTGCGCGCCCCGATTGCCCCCCATGAAACGAAGTCGGCGATGTGCTGCGGAAGGTTCGTATCGAGGAACTCGGTGCCCGCCGGCAGGCCCAGGTGCGAAATCTCGAAAAGAAGACTGCGCGCGGTTCGAAGCCCCTTGTTTATGCGGTAGGTTTCGTCGAGATCAGGATCGTTTATAAGGCCCTTCCAGCCCATGATCGTACGCGGTTTCTCGAAGTAAGCTCGCATTACGACTACGATCTCGCCGCTGAATTTGTCTGCAAGCGCCTTTAGACGGCCCGCATACTCGATTGCAGCCTCCGAATCGTGAATAGAGCAGGGACCGATAATCGCAAGCAGCTTATCGGATTCTTGTTTGACGATCTGTTCCACCGATTCGCGGCCTGCTGCGACGACCGCCTTCGTCAATTCGTCCTGGGGAAACTCCTCTACCAAGATCGCGGGAGGCAAAAGGGCCTTCTGGCCCCTAATCCTGGCATCATCGATGAAGGGCTTCATGGAGCTTATCGGCGAAGCTCCTGTGACCTCGTTTCGACTCTCTCAAGCCGATGCTTGATGCCGTCGACGTTGCTTTGCAGGCTCATCGAGTGCTCGAGCAGTGTAGATTTCAGCGCATCGACTTCCTCTCGCAAGGCCATGATTTCTTTCTGCATGTCGCCTTTGATCTTGAACTCTTCTTCCTTCGAAAGCTTGTTAGTTTTTCGCAGTGCGCTGGCTTTGAACGTCTCGGCGAGGGTGATCAGAAAAACCATCAAGCCGACGCCCACAAGGATTTGCACGACGAAGTTACCAAAGAACGAACCCATTACTTGACCACCTGGAGGAGCGAAGCATTTACGATTGCTCCTTCAACGCCTACGCTCCGGAGCGCTTCTAGGTTTCGGGCGTCATCGGCGATTGCGATAATCGGAATTCCCAAGCGCGTCATTTCCTCGACGCTTCCTACGCTCCCAGTATATATCAACCGGGGGCAACCGGCGGCCTTCAATCTAGAGGCGGTAGCGGACGAATCCACAGCCGCCGCGCACGCAACTCCCAGCTTCTTGAAGAAATGCGCGGCCGAATGCTCGGTTTTCGTCAGCCCTCTGTCGAGAACCACACGGCTTATCCCCAAACCCAGCATCAGTTCGGCCGTATGGACCAAATCTAAACCGCCGTGAAACTGTACCGGGATGTCCACAACCCCGATGACTCTGTGGACGGATTCCACGTTTTGCGGAGCGCCTGCGTTCTCAGCATCAAGATCGACGACGTGCAACCAGTCCGCGCCCGCGTTTTGCAGTTCGAGCGCAGCGTATTCAGGATTTGCGTCGGACGCCTTGCCCTGGCAGAGCTGCATCGCGCCGTAAAGGAGCATTGACTTTAGTCGATCAAGCCCTTCTTGCTGCCGCCGTGCGCGTCGACCTTCGCGACAGCCCTCCTGAGCGAACGCCCGAACGCCTTGAAAACTGCCTCGCAAATGTGGTGATTGTTGTGCCCGGCCAGTTGGTGGATATGGATCGTCATCCCAGCGTGATCCGCAATTGCTTTGAAGAACTGCTCGACGCTCTCGGAACTCATCTCGCTGATCTTCTCGTTTGTAAATGTCACGTCGAAATTGACGAACGGGCGTCCGGAGAGATCGATGACGATGCGGGCCAGAGCCTCGTCCATTGGCGCGTGCTCAGTGCCGTAGCGGTTGATGCCTTGGCCGTCACCGATTGCCTGGCGAACAGCTCCGCCTAAGCAGGTGCCGACGTCTTCCAAAGTGTGGTGATCGTCTACTCCGAAGTCTCCCTCGACGGTAATGCCCAAATCGAACCCGCCGTGGTAGGCGAAAAGGGTGAGCATATGGTCGAAATAGCCGACCCGGGTTTCGATCGTCGCCCGCCTCTCGCCGTCCAAATCTAGAACAACGCGAACGCGGTTGTCATATGTTTCGCGTTCCATTTCGGCGTACCTGACGCCTGGCGTCTCTTTGCTCACATCTTCTCTCCTGGAAACCAGACTTTCAGCTCGCGCTCGGCAGACTCTGGATCTGCGCTGCCGTGCACGACATTCTCTTCAATGGATAGCGCGAAATCGCCGCGGATGGTTCCGCCGGCGGCTTCGGCGGGGTTGGTCGCGCCCATCATCGAACGGCACGCCTTAACGGCGTTCGGTCCTTCTACTGCAACGACCGCAATCGGCCCGGAGGTCAAATAATCGACCACGTCATTGAAGAAGGGCCGCTCGCGATGCTCGGCGTAGTGGTCCTGGACCGTTGCGGCCTGGGCGTTGATGAGCTGCAATTCGGCGATCCGGAGGCCCCGCGCTTCGAAACGCCCGATGACTTCTCCGATGAGGCCGCGCCTCACACCATCCGGTTTGACAATAATTAATGTGCGTTCCATTTCGGGCTGCAAGGATACCCCTGGGCGCGGGTTGGCCATAATCTTGGATATGGATGACGGCTCGTTTAGGAGCACCGTGCAGAAGTACAAGGATCATGTGAACCCGGGTCTTGCGAAGCTTCTATCGTTTGCCGGCTACGGTGTCGAAGACCACGCCGAAGGGTGCTACATCTACGACCATACGGGGAGACGTTTTTTGGATTGTTTGGGCGGCTACGGAGTTTTTAGCCTCGGCCACAGGCATCCGAAGGTTGTGGAAGCCGCAAAGAAGGCCCTTGATACCATGCCGTTGTCGTCAAAAGTTTTCTTTGGGCGCGCTTATGCGGATTTGGCCGAGAAACTTGCGCAAATCGTTCCAGGAATGCAGTTCACTTTCATGTGCAATAGTGGTACTGAAGCGGTCGAGGGTGCGCTCAAGGCGGCGAAAATGTTCGATCATCGGCCCAAAGTCATTTCGACCATAGGAGGGTTTCACGGCAAGAGCATGGGCTCACTGTCAGCAACCGGCAAGGACAAATACCGCGAACCGTTCTATCCGCTCATTCCACAGTTCGACTTTGTGCCATTCAATGATGTGGGTGCCTTGGCCACAGCCGTAGACGATCACACTGCGGCGGTCATCGTCGAGCCTGTCCAGGGCGAGGGCGGGATCCACGTGCCTGCGGCCGACTATCTGCCGCAAGTCAAGGAGATTTGCGAGCGGCATGGGGCACTGTTAATCCTCGATGAAGTGCAGACCGGCTTCGGGCGGACCGGCAAGATGTTCGGAATGGAGCACTCGGGCGTGACCGCCGACATCGTCACACTGGCCAAGTCGCTCGGCGGTGGGGTGGTGCCGGCGGGAGCGTTTATGGGAACCCCCGAGGTTTGGGAGCGCGCGTTCGGCGAGAATCCGCTGCTCCACACGAGTACCTTCGGCGGTAATCCACTCGCGTGCTCGGTAGCGCTGGCTATGATCGAAGTGACCGAAGAGGAGGGTCTCGCGGAGAATTCACGCGTTGTAGGCGACCACCTAATTGCGGGCCTGCGCGAGATACAGAAAGCATTTCCGCAAGTGGCCGCCGAGGTTCGGGGGGTCGGACTGATGATCGGAGTGGAATTTGCGATGGACGACATCGGGGAACTGTGCATCGCGTCCATGGTGAAAAGAGACGTCGTTGCGGCATACACGCTCAATAATCCGCGCGTAATTCGCTTCGAGCCGCCGCTGATCATGACCGTCGACCAGGCGGACACCGTTGTCGATGTGTTTAGGGAGTCGGTACAGGAAACGAGCGAACTGCTCGCCGCGGTGCTCGGGTGAAAGTGAGCTTCGACGAAATATACGCTTCGATCGAAGGGACGAACCTTCGATACAACGCTGTTCTTCCGGATTCCACTGAGTTGGTGGCCGCTGTAGTTTGTATACACGGTGGCGGTTGGGTTAGCGGTGACCGAAGCGATGTGAGCGAGGTGGCACGCTACTTCGCAGATCACGGGTACGCGGCCTTTAGCCCGCAGTACCGTCTCGCGCCACTTCATGCATACCCTGCAGCCATCGAGGACTGCCGGAGATTTTTGGCCTTTGTTAGAGAAAACAGCGATAAATTGCGAGTTCGCTCGAACGCAATTGGTGTCATTGGAAACAGCGCGGGAGGCCATCTTTCAGCGTTGCTCGGGACGTCAACGGACTCACGAGAAAAGGCCGACGCGGTTGTGAACATTTCCGGACTTGCCGACTTAACGGACCCGAACAAGCACCATCCGCAGATTTCGTGGGATTTTATCGGCCAGTTTATGGGCGCCCCTTTCGCTCAAAGTTCCGCAGCGTGGATCGAAGCAAGCCCTCTTTACCAGATTATGCCAAGCACCTCGCCGATGCTGATTATTCACGGCTCGGACGACGATGTCGTTTGGCCAGATCAAAGCAAACGGCTCAAAGAAGCCCTCGATAATGCCGGCGTGGAGAATGAACTGATCATTTTGGAGGGAGAGGGGCATAGTTTTTCCATGCAGAGCTTCGAAACAATTTTAGACCGCGCCCTTGGATTCTTCGATGCGAGGTTACGTGCAGGAGCATTAAAATGATCGTTGACCTTAGAAGTGACACTGTTACCCGGCCGACTCAGGCAATGTACGACGCCATGACGCGAGCGGAGTTGGGCGACGATGTGTTGGGGGACGACCCGACCGTTATCGAGCTGGAGGGACTCGCAGCTGCGAAAGTGGGCAAGGAAGCCGCCCTATTCGTGCCTAGCGGCACCATGGGGAACCAGGTCGCCGTTCGCACCTGGATAAAGCCGGGAGAGGCGATGATCCTTGAGCAGGATTCACATATTCAGTTCTACGAATCGGGCGGTATTTCGGCCCACGCCGGCGCGATGACCTGGACGCTACCCTCCATAAACGGCGTCATGGAACCAGCGGACGTTCGGGGCAGAGTGACCGCAGGAAACATCCATACTCCGGCAACGAAACTGCTGTGTCTCGAAAATACTCACAATCGTGCAGGTGGAACAACGATTCCGCTTGAAATCATGGCAGAATTTCGGAGTATCGCCGACGAAAACGGCATGAAAGTCCATCTGGACGGCGCCCGAATCTTTAATGCCGCCACTTATCTGGGCGTTCTAGCTGCGGAAATAGCGAAATACGCCGACTCGGTCATGTTTTGCTTGAGTAAAGGGCTGTCTTGCCCAGTCGGCTCCCTGATCGCCGGACCTGCCGACTTCATCGAAAAGGCGCGATGGAATAGAAAGCGGCTGGGCGGAGGCTTGCGCCAGGCGGGTGTCCTCGCGGCGTGCGGAATTTATGCCTTGGATAATTTGGTCGATCGGCTTGCCGACGATCACCGTCGGGCAAGAGAATTCGCCGAGCATCTAAGCACGATTCCTGGAATTTCGGTGGACATGTCCGGCCAGCAAACGAACATCGTCGGCGCAACGACCGATGGCGCTGCCGCCGAATGGCAATCATCTTTGGCAGAAGGTGGAGTCCGCTGCTTCGCAACTGGGCCGAACCGTCTGCGTTTCGTGTTCCACCGGGAGATCGACGAAGAGGGTCTTGCGCGAGCAAAAGAAGCCGTTAGTGCAATTCGGAAAGAGCTTTCTTCAGCGTATTGATCGAGTCGATCGCTTCGGGGTCGATCCCATAGAGTGCGGCCATATAGAGGCTCACAAAATCGCCGAAAGACGTGAGCGTGAGCATTTGCGTCAATAGCGAGCTGCCTTCTGCACGGACAACGTGCGCTTCACCCTTTCCGCAGAAAATTTCTTGTGTAACGCGTGAGCGCTCCTGCATTCGTTTCGATTCGTCGCCATTTTCCAAGATAACCGTTGCCCATTTCGAAACGCCTTGCCTATCTGCGAGCGACCACCCCATGATTTCATTGTGGTTCAGCTCAGGAAAAGTGTTCGCAAACGCCATCGTTTTAGAATTCTCGTTTATTTGTGATTTCCACCGGTTCGCCACAATTCCCTGCCACGGGCCCAGCCCGTAAATGAGCGGAACTGTCTCGAACAGCTTGCCGGCGAGCACTTTGGCAGGGTTGGCCCGCGCCTGGACACCCCACCGTTCCACGCAAGAATCGAGCATTTCGAATGCCGCCTCGAACTCTAATGCCGGCAAAAAGCCGAGACGAACACAAGCAACAGCGGGCGGAACAAACAAAAAGCCGAGCGCGGTCCTCGGAGGCTGCCCTGCCGGAACCTTGATCACCGGAAAACCCTTTTTGGCGCCGATCTCAACTAGCGCCCCGCCCGAAGTCACGGCCAGAATCTTGCAGCCGCGCCCGAGGGCCTGAGCCGTGGTTGTCAGCGTTTCCTCCGTGTTGCCACTGTAGCTGCACGCGATCACCAGCGTTCGTTCGTTCACGAAGGCTGGCAGATCGTAGTCCCGCAAAACAAAGCAGGGCGTCTTCGAAAACGCTTCGAAGAGCGCCCGCAGAAAGTCGCCTCCCGCCGCAGACCCGCCCACACCGGCAACGACGACCTGGTCGCAACTGGCCAAAGAATCGTTAAGCGGGGCGGAGGTGGCAATAGAAAGGCCTCTCCGGCATTGATCCGGAAAGCCCATCGTCAGGCCCATCATTCCCTTAGGGTCGTTCCGCAGAACGAACGCCGGGTCGTCGAGCCGGTCGGGCATTACTCCTCCCCGAACGGGTCGTAGTCGCCTTCGGAAACCTCAGCCGGTTCAGTTGACGCCGTAGGCGCTCCGACGACGGCAGGCTGGCCGCCAGCGTCGTCGCGCGGACGATCGAGAAGCACAACATTGTCGGCGACGATCTCGAATGTGTTTACCTCGACGCCATCCTTGTTGGTGTACTTTCGAGTCTGCAAGCGACCTTGCACACCGATCATTCGCCCCTTGCTTGCATAGTTGGCCACAAACTCGGCGGTTTGGTTCCAAGCCGTGACATTAAAGAAATCGGCGTCCTTCTCGTTCGGGTCCTGCGGCTTGAACCTCTTTTCTACCGCGATGCCAAAGCCGACAACCTGCTTGCCCGTGGTTGTCGTCCGGAGTTCCGGGTCGCGCGTCAGGCGGCCTGTCATAGTAACGCTGTTTATCGAACTCATGATTTCTCCTCCCGCAGGTAAATCCTGCCACGGACTACTTCGTCGTTGATGCGAAAGAGCCTACTAAGCTCCGCTGGAACTTTTGCGGGCGCGGAAAACTGAAGTAGACAATAGTTGCCCTCGGAGTGCCCTTTGATGGGGTAGGACAGCTTGCGCTTGTCCCACTTCTCGGCCTTCTCGACGGTTCCGCCCTGCTCCTCGATAAACTTCTTGTACTTTTCGACGTTCTTGCCGACGGCTTCGTCGTCGAGGTTGGCGGGCACGATGTATAGGGCTTCGTATGCTCTGGTGTTCAAATAATCCTCCCTATGGTCACTCGGTTCCGCAAAAAACGGAACAGAGAGGCATGGTCTATTGGAGGCGAAGTATACCCTGCCGGGGGTAGACTCCACTCTCCGCGTTGCCGCATAGCTCAGTGGTAGAGCAGCTGACTGTTAATCAGCGGGTCGTAGGTTCGAGTCCTACTGCGGCAGCCATGATTTTGAGCTCAAATTGAACGAAAAAGCGCCATCGGAGGAGATGGCGCCTTCTCATTCGGCAGTTTATTTGCAGTTTATTCATTGTCTTTTAGGACGAAAGCGCCGTACTTGGCGACCTCCGCCCAGCTGCGGGCCAGCTCCGTGACCTCGTGATCACTCAGAAATGCCTTGATCTGCTCTGCCGTGATGCGGCGAGACCGGCCGAACTTGACCGACTGAATGCGTCCCGCATGGATTAGTTCATACAGATGCGAGCGCGATATCGAGAGTAGGTTCGCCGCTTCTGCCACTGTGTAGGCGAGTTTCGAGCTCATAGAAGCCTCCCGCGCACAAACCGCCGCTTGACGTTCGGAACATTGACGACCTCGTGTCCCATACTCAAGCCAAAGAACTTACGTTCGACAAGTTGGTGATCGTCAACTCGTTCAACGATCTCGACTTCATAGCCGCCGTAGCCCATCATGCCGGCGAAGACTAGGGCGCCGATCTCGGGATCAGTCTGCGCGACAATTTGAAGGACGCGCATCCCTTCGCGAGCCTTCTCCTGGGCAAGCGCCAAGTCGCCGCCGCTTACAGCTTCTTCACTCTGGTCGAGTAAGTTCTGTGCTCGTTGGATTTGTTGATGCAGCGAGTTCGGCAGTGATAGTAGTAGTTGTTGTTGATTCTGATTCTGATTTGCCATTGAGTTAACTCCATTGGGGGATTGGGGTCGCGCCCACCTCAGCGAAGGTCTTGACTAAGTATTCAAAGCCAGCGTCTGGAGGCAATGCGCGACGTAAGTGACTAGCCCGGAGATGTCCGGTGGTGACCGTCAAAAGTTTGAAATTCGGGAACCCGTATAAGCTTTCGCATTGATCGGAAGTTGCGAGCGCGTGGTATGCGAGCAGTTTTTCTTTGAACCTCGGTAAACCGGCATGCCCCATGTCGACCTCGATGAAGATCGGCGAGCGAGCCAGGAACAATCCATCCGGCCGGACCTCGCGGCCATCAATGTCCGACAGCTTTCGCCATAATTGCTGCTCGAAACGCCAAGCGCCCTCGCCCTTTTTTATTAATGCTAGGCGGACATTCGTAACTTGAAGAGCGTGCTGGATGAAACGCGGTGACGATGTCCTGCCCTGAATCAGCGGCGCGATTGATTCGCCGACAACCTCGGCGGCGCGCTTGGTCGCCATGTAGAGGCTTTGTCCGAAGAACGGCGTATCCAAACGGGCGATCAACCCGATTGAAGTTAGTTCTCGTAACCGAGTATTCACCCTCGTAATCGAATTGAAGTAGTCGAGTCGAAGAATTTGGTCCCTTGAGAGAACGTGACTAAGGGCAATATCGCTAACAACGCCGATGTCGCGGCGGGTCACTCTCATGAGAGCCAGTCCTCCAATCGGCGACCTTTCCGATCGGATCCGCCATCCGGTTTTTGCCCAGCAGCAACGCTTCCGTTTCCGTCTGTTGCAACCGGGCCGTTATCGTCCGCGACGTAACGAGGCATTAGGTCGCCGAGAGACTCAAGGAACTGCTGTGCGATTGGGCTAACTTTTCCCGGATCATACAAGAGGGGCGCATTGACTTCGATTTCAAAAGCCGGAGAGCCGCGCTGCCATAGCAATGCGCTTCCAACTTCGAGCGACGCGAGATCGAACGATTTTGAATTCCCGGTTAGATCGCGATTCAGCACCTCGGCATCTTGGTGGGCGGTCCTAAAAACGACTTTTACACCGACGTTCCCGAGGATGAGCGACCGCATTTTCGGCGAGATTTGGGCCAGCGTTTGGTGAGACAATACGAGTGAAAATTTGAAACGCCGCCCTTCGGCCAGAATTGTTTCGAAATCTCGCATTCCGAAATGCTCGAATTCATCGACGAAAAGTCTTATTGGATTACGGTCGCCTTCCGAAATGCCGACCCGCGAGAAGACCTCTCGGCAAATTGACGAGAGCAGGATGGAGCCGACCATCCAGCCTGCGCCGTGAAGTTCGTCAACGGCAAGCGAAATTACGGTAACGCTGCCAGGCGTGTTCAATTGCTTGGCAAGGTCAATTGGCTCCGGATGGCCGAACATTCTGCGAAGCGACTCAGTAGCGACGAGCAGGCTTACTTTATTAAGAACTGGGGCAGCCAAGGATGCTTGCCGGTCGACCGGAAGAGAGTCATATCTTGTCCAAAAAGATTTGACCGCGGCCGATTTTGCTTTTGCAATCAGCGCTCGCCGTATCGTGGGGTTGTGGAATAGCCCCTCCATTTGTGTGAGGTTGCTACTAGCTTCGGCAAGAATCATCGTCGCGTTGCGAAGCGTTTCAGCCAATTGCACTCCCCACGACTCAGATTCGGCAGCGACGGCGTCAAGAAGCGCAAGTGCCCGGTAATAGGGTTCGCCGGCCCCTGCAAGGGGATTGAATCCGACCGGGTTCTGCTTTTCCCTGAGGTTGAAAAAGCGAACGAGTTCTGGATCAATGCTAGCGCGTGCGGCCAACTCAATTGCCGCCATCGCCATATCGCCGCGACCGTCGAGTACGATCAACGAGTGTCCTCGCATCAGATCACCGGCAATGAGATGGTGGAGCAGATTTGTCTTACCGCTGCCAGTGGCACCGAGGGCAAGGGCATGCGTCGCGAGTGTGCTCGGCGGCAAACTGACGAGTGCTTCGCTGAAGCGCCGGCACGTCAATTGCCAGTGTTTACGTACCCCAATCCAATGTACCGGTATCCGCTCAGCCCGCCGCCGCCGACTTTTCATCGGGCGCATCGCCACGCTTTTTCGGCCAAATGCCCAAGAGCGGCCTCAGCAAATTGGCTGGCTACCGCTGGCTGCCCGTCTAAGGCGGCCGACACGGCCTCGCAAAGCAACAGTTCGACCTCCACTGCAAGCGAAACTGGCACCCGTTTCCATTCTTGGAAAATTCGGAGTAGGGTAAGTCGATCGATTCCAGAGCTACGGCAAGACTTGACACTCGTATCGGATTGCGATACGGTGCGCCGGTGGGTGGATGGTTGTTTCATCTGCTTCACATCGCCGGGTCGCCGCTGTTACGGCGCCCGGCACTCTTTATATATAATATATACCGACGAAATTGCTGTCATTATCGGCATAATTTGACGGGATGAGGCATTACTAGGTGATGTCCGTCCCATCCGCCGAACCGATGCCGTAATGGCCGCCCCCGGCTTGTTTTATGTGGTACCCAAGAAACTTCTGTCACTTTTGCCGCGAAATGACAAGCCGCAGATGCGTCTATTGATCAAGAAGCGAAAATGCACCGAACTACCCGGAAATCGCACCCCGTCTGGCAAGACTTCACCAAGTTTGCGCAGGATCTGTACGCAAGGTCCGGCTGCAAGCCCAGCAAGTTCACAAAATTTTATGAAAAACCGAACCGCCCATCATTCCTAATGTCTGCTTCCGCTAGTCATGGAGAGAAAGCGTGGAAAAGGAACGATGTCGTTAACCTCATCGCCGCAATAGGTTCTCAGCTTTCGGAGCAGGACATCCTCAGCATTGAATATGCTTTTAAAGCTGCCTGTTCAATAGCCGAATCATCCGATCCTCTGCCCGAGATCGATGTTACCGACTATATCAATAGTAATGGTCGGATCAATTGGCGCGCGATTGAGGACGCGGAGCCCGACCATGCACGCGTTTTTGTCATCGCCGAAGAACTCCTTAACCAGCCTTGCAGCTTAGCGTTCAAGAAAAGGCTGCGCGACTTAATGCATGAGGCAAAAAAGTGGTTAACAACTTTCCAACTTGCTGACCGGCTCTTCCTCGCGCTCAAAGCAATTTCCAGCGGGTCGATGCCATCGCAGGAGAGGGGCTCTTTTGAATACATGCGTTGGTTCTTCGAGATGATAGATTGGATCGAGAACCTGGCGCAGCCGACTTTCGCTACAGTTAGATCTTCAATTTCTGACACTTCCTACGTTAATTGGGACGTTCTAGAGTTCGGTCGCGACTTGTTCCTCGTGGATATGGAGTTATGTCGGATGTTAGCCAACATTGACCATATACCGTTTAAGATGCGAGAGGAGGAATTCAATGTTGAGTCAACTGCCGATAATCAATTTCTGTGCGGCAGAGCTCTATACAAGGCATTTACCGCCGAAAGAGCGCGCGCCTTTAATCAAGGAAAAATAAAGCTGTGCGCCGACTTGAGCCGTTCTGCTCTCGATGACGGATCCATCGCGTTGTTGCAGCCGTCAAATTACTATTCTGCCATAGCCACAAACGAGGCTGCAAACTTAATACTGCACAGCAGAGTTGGCCAGCGGACACTTAGGGGAGATGTCTTTTGCATGGTGAACGGCACTATGCGAAAGCTTATAGACTCGCGATGCTCCAGCCAAATCGGCGGAAACTCGCTGGCATTTACTACTGATGGATACCTGGGTCTCCATATTCAAACCGAAGACAACTTCGTTGGCAAAGGGCTATCCCCGTCTTGCTCAGGTTCGATAGATCTTGAGGATGTGCAAGCCGCAACCCACTTAGGAGAGTTGATCGTCAGCGGCACGGAGAGAGAGTTGCGCGAGGAAGCGCAGGTGCGTAAGAACGAACAGACTACGCGACTTATGGGCTATGCGATTTGCGCACACCGGGGTTACAAGCCGGACTTCTTCTTAGTAACCAGACTCAAAATGACGCTAGCCGATCTTCGCGGACGCCACGTTGCACGCGACGCTAGTATCGAAGAATTTGTTGGACCACACTACTATGTTGAAGTAGGGAAGTCGGCATTCGAAGTCATATCGTCAATAGAGAGGCTCCTTGACTCATGTACCTACAAGCTTCCCGAATCTAATGGAGAAGGTACGACAGAGGTCCCGTTCGGAAATGTTCTCATCCTTGCGCTTACGCTGCTTCATATGCACCTGACTTACTGCCGAGACTCCGTCATATCGCAGTTCCTATTTGACAGCCAAGCTGGGCTCGCAACGGTCTGACCGCTTCACCGTATCGATTGCAACTCGATTATTAACCCGGTCCCAACCACGGTCTAGGGGGCGGTCAAGCCTGGCCGTAGTAATTTAGTTGCTGCTCAGTTCAAACCAAAACTCAACCCCCTCATGCCTGAGGGTAATACACTCGCTCCTCTCTCCTCACTCCCGCGTTCGTCGTTCGTCACTCCTTCCTTCCCTCAAGGTCATTCGGGCCCGCCGGGGGCGGGATTGAGGCTGTTTAGCGTCGAACCTCACCAAAGTTAATCCTCATGGACCACAATCAGAGATAGAGCAAGCCCATAAGCTTCAAGGTGCCTAACGTCTTCGTGCACGGCATAGCGATGTGTTTCGCTAAGCTCAGGAAACCAAACCTCGGCACTTACCTGCTCGGCCTTATCGCCGTCTGCAAGTGCGTTCCAAGCCAAAGAGTCCTGGTGTAACGCTGTACCGGTCAAGCTGTCGCGGTTTTACTTGATGTGACAGGCACTAAAGTTCTTACGACAAGCTGTCGCTACCCAGTAGTAATTGCCTCCCCGAAGGCTCATCGCTAAAACCAAGGGTTCTAGACGGGTCTTCGGTCGGATAAGAATGGGGGGTGCAATCTGACTGATCCTCAAAAGCCTTAGGTTCCTTTCGTCAAGAACAATACATGCAATGTAGAGCCATGCTGTATCCAGCGGGCGACAGAATCCTTAAACGATGCGATTGGCACCGGGACGTGCAAAGACTCAAGACGTTCCTTGATCAGACCTCTTGGACTTCTTGGTGGACGCCTTGCGCAGATCGGCCTCGAACTGCTCTTTCTTAGTAGGTGCGTTGAGTCCGAAATCGTGCGTCGGGGTGCTCGCATCGAGGTACTTCTTTTCTTCTTTACGGCGCGCCTTGACCAGCAACTCGCTCATGAGAATGTCCGTAATCTTAGAAACGGGCGTTATAATCGCAATACCCATGTTGACGCCCTTCAATTCCTCGCTCCTCCAACCCTCGGCATCCATCTGGTGATCCCAATGCCCCCGAACTAAGCCGATCAGTCGAAGGTGCCAGCTCATGTTTACGTCGAGCCCTCTAAGGTGCCCCGGTTCTTTCACCGCAAATACGGGTGAACCGCTCAACCCACCAATAGAGCGTGATTCGATGAGATAGGCATCGTATGGTAAGCCGGTGCTCACATCTTCGAGTGGTTCTTCGGGCATCGCCGCGAGCGTCCCCGTCCGAAGAATCGGGATGTTCCTTACAACCCCATAGCGCTCCGTAAACAATCCTGGAACGGCAACGTCGTCTCCGATACCAATGTCGAGTTCCCTGATCTCGTCTTCTGTCGCGAATATCTCATGCTCAATACGGGCACAATCCATGGCGTTGGTCATCATAATTGGAAGAATAGCGACGTCATCGGCATCGTTCTCGTGGAAGATCCAGTCACCCGTGACCTTAACGTATGCCCGTGCTCCCGATACGAGATTAATCGAGATGTAAAGCCCTCCCCCGTGCTCGGTCGCCTTTACTATATTATGACGGGCAGTCACGAGGTAGCTAAAATGTCCGTCCACCTTCTCACCGGACATCGCCACGAAGAAGCCGGTTCCACCGTGCTTGTACAATGTGCTAGCGCCCTCGGAGTGCTGGACACAGATGAAACATACGGCTTTGGTGAAGTAGTCCGGTATTCGCAATCCGAAGTCCTTGGGCTCTCCCCAATAATACTTAGGAGGGGCCCATCTGATAGTCAGTTATGAATCTTAGCATTCCATCTTACCTACCGCGAGGGGATACTTACCTAAATCTTAGCTATCTGTCCATTTACGAATCGAAACTCCATTTCCATAGGCATTGTTGGGCAACAAGCCCCATCTTCCGGCCCTACGCCCATTATCTTCACAATGATCGTTTGATCTAGCACTTGTACTGATTGAGCATCGATCCTGTCTGCGAAAAAGCTGTAAGGCTCACTTGTGCTGGCGATCTCGGTATACTCCAAGCCAGTCTTCTTTAAGACAACCAACTCTGGGAAGTGCCCCGTACCACCGAAATTACCAAGCTTTACTGCCGCGCCCTCCTCAACACCGTCACCATCGAGGTCGCCGCGACCAGATGCATCGATATGGTAATAACCGGTCTTGCCCGGAATACGATACTTGCCAGCGAAGAAGGGTACAAGCTCCTCTGCCCCGGAGCTCTCATCGAAATCAACCTTAAGATACGCAATTCTATAATTTGCGAAGTTAAGAGGGTCCGATTCTTTCAACCAGAAGAGTGTTTCCTTCTGCTGCTCTTGTATGATCGGGTCGGTTTCGCTTGCAGCAAGAAAAGTGTTGTTCTTTGAGCTAACCCTGCCTAAGAAGAAAGAAGCAACAACTAAAAGAAAAGCAACGGCAAGCATGTTTCTCATTTCTCTTTGAATTTATGCCTTTGCAGGTGATTGGGCAATACCCAAAAGCTACTAACTTAGAATTAACTGATAAGGATCTGGCGGATCGCAATTCAAAGCGGGTCAACCGTTAATTGTTTCGAACAGCCTATGACGTGGAACGCGCTTCGTTCGTTCTGTCGAAGAAACAGGGCTCGCACAGGCCAGCAGGGCTTGAAAAGCTAGTTGCTAGGAGGACACCCTCCGGGAGCAACAACTTGGCAAAGCGCCTTTACAAACAAAACAGCCGCGGCAACGCCGCAAACAATTCTTCGTCAATTTACGACCGCGTGACCAGTCAGATTCTGTCTGCGTTGGCGAGCGGTGTCATTCCTTGGAGAAAGCCCTGGAAGGGGCGGGAGTTCCTACCCTGTAACGCCGTTTCGAAACGAACCTACAACGGAGTCAACCTCCTGCTACTTGGGTTGGCACCGTTCTCTGATCATCGCTGGATGACCGTCCGACAGGCCAATGAGCTTGGCGGTCATGTTCGCAAAGGTGAGCATGGCGCAATCGTTGTCTTTTGGAAGATCATTGAACGCGACGGCGATGAGTCGGAGCCGAAGCGGACAATGCCACTTCTTCGGCACCACTATGTGTTCAACGCTGAACAGATCGAGGGCTTCTCGCTGGAAGACGTTCCCCCCGCAACGACCCTTGACAGGATCGAGGAAGCGGAGGAGGTGGTCCGACGCATGCCGAACCCGCCGCGCTTAATCGAACATTCGAGTGGTGCGTTCTATCGTCCCGCTGACGACACCGTTGCTATGCCGAGGATCGAACGGTTTGTCTCAGCGGACCACTACTATTGCACCCTCATGCACGAACTGGGACACGCCACCGGGCACCCGGACCGATTGAATAGGCCCGGTGTCGCAGGTGCGAGGCAGTTCGGATGGGAGGACTACAGCCGTGAGGAGCTTGTGGCAGAGCTGGCCTCTGCCTTCGTGTGCGCGGAGATCGGTCTAGACAACAGCCTTGTATCGAACGCCGCTAGCTACATCGACGGCTGGCTGGACGCGCTGAATCGTGACCCAAGGGCAATCGTGCAAGCGTCGAGCCATGCTCGTCGTGCCACTGACTACATCCTGGGTATGTCTTCTTCACGCTGACCAACCCTTCCGCCCCGCCGCTAAGGCGGGGCTTCACTGTTTGGACTCCCGACTAGGAAGCTGTTTAGTAAGTCGCCAATGGTCGTCTCGCCTTGGGTATTGGCGGAACATAGCGTGTTTCGAGCTGCTGGACTGCTCGGCTGACCGATACCCGCTCGGGACGCGTTGCCGTTTCGGCGGAGGAGCACGCTGACAGTTGTCAGGCTGCTCTCCCTGTTCCCATCGATGCTGATGAAGATGTATGATGGATTCATCATCCCAATGATAGTTCTCGCTTTAAGGAACCTCACGAAGGACAGGGGCCGGCTCGCACTAAGCATTTCGGCAATAGGACTTGCTCTGACGCTTATGATGATGTTGTCAGGCATCTTCCACGGATCGCTCGCACGAGACGTCAAATACATTCAAGAGATTGATGCCGATCTGTTTGTTTTTGCGAAAGGGACCGCAGCGTATTATCAAGTCTCCACTCCACTGTCAATGGCTTCACTACAAAAGCTTCGACACTTGCAGGAAGTTGCAGATGTTACGCCTGTTTACACGGTCCGAGCGGCCCTAGAAAGCGGAGGGAGGACATTCAGTCTTTACATTTCCGGTTACGATCCTGCCGATGTCCGATCCGGTCCCTGGGCAGTCATTTCTGGCCATAGGTTGATTCGGGACAACCAAATCGTGCTACCGACGAAGCTCGCGTCAAGATTGAGCCTTGGGGTGGGAGACGTAATACGGCTATCGGGAAGTAGCAGACCGTTTGAAATCGCTGCTTTGGTGCCCGAGGCGAGTAGCTTTGGACGGCACCATTCATGGGTAACCGAACGCACTGCCAGCGAGCTTTACCCACTACCAGGTTATGCGACATTTGCCCTCGTAAGACTTTCCAGAGGTGCACCGATCGCGCAGGCAATTGCTGCAATGAAGGCCGAGATCCCGAGCGCAAGCGTGAATACAAAAGCCGAGCAATTGGCACTTGCGAGGGACTTTCAAGCAGACTCGTTTTCGCCAGTTCTTAATGCCATGACCATAATAGCGGCAACGGTCGCGACCCTAATTGTGGGAATAGTCCTTTACAGTTTTGTTCATGAACGCAGAAGAGAGTTGGGCGTCCTTTTAGCGATAGGTTTCCAATACATTTCCCTGATCTGTCTAATCTTTCTCCAATCGTTCATGCTATTGTTCGTCAGCTTCGTCGTAGCGTTGATGCTAACAGGTGTCGCCTCTCGCACGATGGTTACACTCTTGGAGTTTCCATTTCTGCTTGGCCCTCAAGCTGTGGGGAGCTCATTTCTACAGACAGTGGTAATCGCACTTATCGCCGCAATTCCTTCCGTACGCTTCATCACGTCAGTAGAACCATCGGAGGCTTTCAGGTGAAACCACTGCTCTCCGGTCGACATCTTTCAAAGACATTCGGCAATGGCGTAAACCGGGTGACCGCATTGCACGGCTTCAGCATAGACGTTTGTGCCAGAGAGTTCTTGTTGATCCGTGGTCCATCTGGCTCGGGCAAGACGACTCTACTACAAGTCTTGGGTTTATTAACAAGTCCGGATTCAGGATCCATTACGATTCTGCAACAGGATGTTTCGAATTCGAGCCCTCACGTGCGAGCACGACTCAGGCAATCGACACTTGGCTTTGTTTTTCAAGACTTCCAATTGATCCGAGCCTTGACATCTGTGGAGAACGTTATGCTGCCGGTAATTGCGAAAGGAATGGGCTTAAGAGCTGCACATCGGCTTGCCGAAGAACAGCTGGAGCGATTCGACATGTTGCCCCGCAGCAATGATCCCGTAGAGGTGCTTTCCGGTGGGGAGAAGCAGCGGGTCGCTATTGCACGTGCACTTGTCAATAATCCGAAGATTCTGCTTGCAGATGAACCTACGGCAAACTTGGACACTGAAAACGGCCAAAGGTTCATGGAACATCTTCGGTCAGCTACTGAGTCTGGCTTGGCCGTCTTAGTAGCCAGTCACGACGAGCGTCTTCTTAGATTTGCTGATCGGGAACTCATCATGCAAGACGGGACATGTCGAAGCGAAAAGCATGTTCGTGCGAACGACGCGCAATGAGACATCAAGGCTGAGCCCTCGGCAGACACGCGAGTCCTCCAAAAACTATCCACATTGCTGCCACGACGAAGCAGAACGAACCAACGGTAGCATCCCAGCCAATGAGCTTGTGGACGAGAGCGCCTTCTTTTACCCTTGATGCCACAAGCAGGGCGCCTATTGGTGCGAGAGGTGCTGCGCGAGAAATATACCAAGCGAAGGCATTCTCTTTGGCCGGATCAAGCATGATGAGCGCCGCGATGCATGCACCGCCAAGCACTGCGATGAAGAAACTGCCGCCCAAAGGAAGTTCTGGATAGACGACTGCGTCTATCCGCTCCCTGTATGCAAAGTACGTTATGGGCTGTAAGAGTAGCAAGCCCAGGGCGAATATTGCGTTGCGATACATCGCGCTGATCATGCTCATCGCACTGGGGTCAAGTTGCGTTGTCTTCTCAATCCAGGCGACTAGGCCGCAGCAGAGCAGTAACCAGATGAACAGAAAGACCCCCAAGAAGACCTGTATTTGGGTCGCAAGTAATACTTGTGGTGATGCAGTTTTGAGGACAAGCTGAGCGTCCTTGTCAAGGAGCGCTCTTAGTTGCGCCCGGTCTGGCAAGTCCGCAAGTGAATCCATCGTGGGCGCCTTGGCGAATGCCGAAAAGGCTTCACTAGCTTCTACCTTCTTTCCCTCAAGTTTCGCCTTTGCGCTATCGCTTATTGCGACGAGCTCCTCGTTCTCGAGTTTTTGTACAAGGTTGACGGCTTGCTCCGCATGGGCTGGAAGTAGCTTGTCGAGACTCCTGCCTTGCTGCGTAGCTTCGAAAGCCGCCGCAAGGCCCGCAATACCGATGCTTCCGAACAAGAGTATCGGCCAATAGTGCTCCAGCACAGCAGACGCCCAGGAAGACTTCGCTAAATGGGGAAAGTCGGAGATTGCGAATTTAATTGCCTTCCCGGCAAAGATCGCGCACAATGGGAAGACAAACAACATGAAAAAGCCTTGGTGAGGCGCGTACTTGCCAAACCTCCAAACATCCCGCAATCCGTACTGCCAGCAGGCGACCAGGATCCAAACAAGTGTTGCCGCAATGGCGACGGAGAACAGAAGTGGCTGCGCGCTCATCGTCTTCGGTTGTTTTGGCCCAACAACTTCTGTTGACCCAGGATCGCTGGGATCAGATCGACGGGGTCGCGGAGATCGCATGGCTTGATACTCACCTCTCAAAGTGCCTCAGTCTTGGCGCCATTTTAGCCTAGTGAGACGGGAGTCGGACTTCAATGTGGGTCATGTCCCAGGATGTGGTGTAAAAGTTGCCTTCCGTCATGTTCATCATATCACCATCCGCTCGCTTTTGCGATGAGAGCGTCGTGTTGGCTACTCGGCAAGCCTAAGCTGGCCTTGGGAGTTTGCCGTTTTGTGACTTGCCATTCGTCGTGTTGTTCCATCACTATCGCCCCACGAGGCGCACGACGCTTGGTCTGCCCCCCGAATCTGAAGACGGTATAAGAGTAGTCTTTCTCTCAGGAGGAAGCTATGAAAAAATCGAAGTACAGCGAAGAGCAGATCGTTCGCGTTCTGCAGGAAGCCTCGTCCGGCCACAAGACGCAGGCGGAAGTCTGCCGGGATCACGGAGTGAGCCTGAACACGTTCTACATTTGGAGGCGCAAGTATGCGGGCCTTCAAACCGAGGATCTGAGGCAGCTGCGCGACCTCGAGCGCGAGAACGCTCAGCTGAAGCGGCTCCTCGCAGAGCGTGACCTCGAGATCGACGCGGTGAGGGCGCTATTCCGAAAAAACGGGTTAGCGCTCCCGAGCCCGTCACGGGGGCGAGATTTCTAATGGAGCGGGGTGTGACGGCCCGCCGAGCATGCGGGATTTTGGCGGTCTCCAGCGCCGCGCCCTACAGGCGCAAGGCTCCTGACAAGGACGCGCTCCTTAGGGAGAGGCTGCGCGCGATCTGGCGTCCGAACATGGGCTACCGCATGGCGCACGCGCTACTCAGGGCCGAGTTCGAGCCCCTCAACGTCAAACGGGTGCACCGGCTGTGGAAGGAGGAGAAGCTCGGCCGCGTGAGGCGCTACCGCAAGAAGCGCACCGGGTCTTCGGTTCCTCTTGCCGCGACCGGCCCCAATGAAATCTGGTGCCTCGACTTTTGCTTCGACGCATGCCTAAACGGAACCAAACTGAAAGTGCTCGCGATCGTCGATGAGTTTACGCGGGAGCTGCTCGCGCTCGAGGCCGCGGCCAGCTTCAAATCGCTGCATGTCCAGGCGGTGCTCTCGCGGCTTTTCGCGAAGCGCGGCGCTCCGAAATATCTTCGCTCGGACAACGGATCCGAGTTCATTTCCCGCTCGCTGGCCGTGTTCTTGTTGAGGAACGGCGCCGCCAGCCGCTTCATTGAGCCCGGCTCACCGTGGCAGAACGGCTATGCCGAGAGCTTCGTCTCGACGCTTCGCCGGGACTGCCTGGACGTGGAGGTATTTCACAATCTCGCCGACGCCCAGATCAAACTGGGCATCTACCGCCGCTACTACA
>JBPCLO010000031.1:0-196438 GCA_051003155.1 Fimbriimonadales bacterium
GGTACAAGCCTACCGTAGGCACGTCGTTCGCGACAGCAAAATGCAGGATGCCGTTGTCGATCGTGATAACCAGATCGGCTCCGGCCAGAGCACCGACAACTTGAGGCAGGGTCAATTTTCCCCTAAGATCCTCAGCAAGCCCCTCGTCTACCAAGGATTGCTCATCCTCATCGGAGTGATAAAACTCGCGCTGCCTCTGGGGTGGCGCCCCGAGCAGGCCCACTCTTTCACCAAGTTCCCGAAGCATGTTCCGCCATTTTTCGACCGGCCAAAGCTTTTCGGGAAGCGTGCCTCCTGTGGATATCAGCACATCGGGCATGGCCGACGGAGGTTCTTCTACGGGAAACGAGTAACGTGGCAGCCCTCCGGGCCAGGGCGCGTCTTCGAGCGGAGGAATGTAGGCCAGCTTGTAAAACATCTCGCCGATGAAGCTGGTTTCCAAAAACGTGTATCTGTCGGCGACATCCTCTGCGGTCCACTTCATGTCGCGCCAAAGATCGCCACGCTCATCCTGCGGGAACTCCCACACTCCGCGCGAATCTGGAGACAAGCACGGGCCGCAAACCAGGGTCTCGCCAGTTGCGAGGAGGGCGGCGAGAGCCCGGTTGGCATGCCCTGCCTCGATGCTGACAACCAGATCATATCCGCCAAGCTCATCGCGACGTTTCGCCCCGCGCACAGCCGACTCACTGAACGGTGTACCGTGTACCGAAGTTCTCCAGGAAAATAGCGTGCCCGCGGACTCGAGTTCGGCCGTGCGTTCGCCACCATAGAAATCCAGTGTGCAGCCGGGATACTGAGCGATTAGCCCTTGCGCCAGTGGAGTGCAAATCGCAAAATTTCCGAGGGCGTCATTGGCCATCAGCGCGATAGAAGGCCGATGTGGAAGGGGCTGGCCGGCAAACCTATGCATATTTACTTCGCACGCACCTCGACCTCGATGCTCATGCGAACCCTAGCCCCTCTCTTGTCTCCCGGTATCTCGACGATTGCCTCTTGTGATAGGTCAGCCGAGTGGAGAGTGCCGTTCGATACCCGATAAAAGTATCGACCACTCATTTTAAAACCAGGCAAGCTGCCCGACCCCGACATATCGACGCGGTGCAATGAAACGCTAGCTCGTTCCGCCACGCCCCGGTACACGTACGATTCGTCGATTTTGACGTCGCCGAACGGGGGCATATTCCGCACGGAGGTACTCGACCACTTCGATCCCCGGGCTACCTTGGCTTCGGGAAACCGGATGAAACCGATGCCGTGAATTCCCGAAG
This sequence comes from Fimbriimonadales bacterium, assembly GCA_051003155.1. Taxonomy (GTDB): domain Bacteria; phylum Armatimonadota; class Fimbriimonadia; order Fimbriimonadales; family ATM1; genus JACDEQ01. The sequence goes on from JBPCLO010000031.1 coordinate 1,272, forward strand.
CCAAGCCCTCGATGTCGCTAAGAACGCGGCCACTGCCGTTCACGGTGATTTCGCCCGATTGGTGCTTTGGGCGCCACTCCCCCTGAACTTCTTCACTCTCGGTCTTCAGAGGAGTCGACGTAACCTTGAGCTTGTAGGCACCGTCCAGCACCCCGACAACGGTGGTCGAGAATGACATGGCGATCGTCTTGGTTTGGAGGACGCCTGCGGGCGGCGTGGGTGAACCCTTCACGGCGTCGACCGCGATAGTTCCCGAGAAGAGGCTTTCCAGCATGTCCCCTTTCTTCAGCCTCAGCCTCAGATGAACTCCGTTCTGGACGGGAGTCGGCTCACGAAAATCGGTTGCAGGCTCGACGGAACCCGTGGGCTCCTGTACCGGATGTGAACCGGGCGCCTTAGCCGTCTCTTCGGAACAGCCCAAAAGCATTACGGCCAGGATGATCGTCGTTAGCGGTCGCATTTGATCAAGGATGATTTTACACGGGTTCGGTTGCGCTTCAGACCTCAGCGTGGCGTATTGTGCAGCGCTGTGATTGGCCCTGGTGCAGGTAAAGTGCGAGCGCGGCATGAAAACGATTCTAATCGCCGAAGATGTTGTGGAACTGCGCGAGCTTGCAGCCACTATCTTGCGTGACTCAGGCTACCACGTGTTGCTCGCAAACAGCCATATGCAAGCCGTCAAGGTTGCAGGCCTCTACGAGGGCACGATCGACGCTATGGTACTCAACGGCGACCTGCGTACGAAAGGTAGTCAGGAGGCGATCGAGGAGATTTGCCGACAGCGCGAAGAGATCAAACTCTTATTCGTGGTAGGCGAAAACGGCGAAAACCACCTTCTCGACCGTGAGGGAATCGAATTTCTGGTCAAGCCTTACAAGGTCGAAGATCTTTTATCCAAGATTCGCGGGCTGCTTCGCGAGGACGCTGTGGACCCCTGCGAGCATATCGTAGGCTGATCAAAATTTTCCGAATTCGCCCGAAATGCGCACAACCGGACAGGTTTGCGATGGGCATCCGGAAATATAGTCCTGTCGTCGCCAATGAAGTACAGCTTCGATATTCCAAGGTTTCTCGAATGGGTAGTCCAAACGTGGGCCCCTGCCGGCAGAATGGCAGCGCGCGCGGCTTATAGCCGATCCCACTTCTCCAGGCTCTTCGCGAACGGTGTCGGCGAAACACCCCGTATACTGAGGCGCCGGCTGCAACTGGAAGCTGCCGCACACCTCTTGACGCGCACCAGGTTCGGCGTCGGCGAGATCGCGGTCGAGGTCGGCTACGCCACACCGGAGGCGTTCGCGAAAGCGTTCAAGACAGCGTACGGCGTTTCACCGAGGCAATTTCGAGCTGAGGGCGCCGAGAATCTCCGATTGGAAACCAAGTCGGGAATCCACTTTCATCCGAGCGGACTTATCAGAGGTCGAAGACGAGGGACTGATGGCTTCGGAGTTTGTAGACGCCCTCTGCGACCCGCCCGAGCGCTTTCAATACGGCGCGGTGCTTGCGCACATTCTCACGTTCTCGGCCTACCGTCGGCAGCTCGCATTTGCCGCGTTGACCCAAACGGGCCGAGACATCGGTTACGGCGACCGATTACTTGGTCCCGTGGCGAGAGGGTCGGCACGGCCGGCTGCTGATCGACAAAACAGGCCCCTACGGCGTGTGTGATACTCGCGTACCCGTCCAGGGGCCCGGTTCTTGATCCACGTCGTCGTAGCCCCATCGGCCGGTGAAGGAGTTCCCGTCCTCAGACAGGGTGAAGGCGCCGGGGCCGCCTCGGCCACTTCCACGTTCGAGCCAACGAAACCGCATGAAATCGCCGGTTACGGAGCCCTCGATCACTCCATCTCCGCTCGTGTAAGTTCCCGCAACTCGCTGGCCGGTAACCGCTAGCCGCATCTGCCCGTACGTCGTGTTCCAAGTTCCGGTGAACGTACCGCGGCCGAGCACGACGACGTAAACGGGCTTCAGGTTCAAAGCCTCTATAACCGGCTTCGCCATTTCTGGTTCGAGTTTTTGGGAGAGTATCTCTACCGTGCCCGCCTCAGTCGCACCAACGGTTCCGTACAGCTGAGCCTGCGAGCGCGCGTAGGCGATGACGTCCGCGGCTTTCCAAACCTTATCCTTGGGCGCCGGCGGAAGGTGCAACTTCGCCCAACTCGAACCCTGAGGCAATGCTTTGGCGAGCCGTTGCACGTGATCCTCGAAGTTTTGTGCCGTTACCTTAGGGTCCCTTATCACCGTTACGCGAAGGCTATGGGCGCGCGGATCGAGGTAAAGGTTGATCCCTGTCGCTTTGGTCAAGCTCGAGGCGAATTCCGAGGCAAGAATGCTCTGTTGCCGAGCGAACCCCAGCGACACGAGAACGGCAAATCCCAAAAGCAGCCTAACATTGGATGACATGGTTTCCTCTTATCCGGCATTCTATCTCGGGCCAACGCCCGAATCCGCGTCGGACGCCATAATCCTTCATGGCTTTCCGCAGCTTTGGGAGCATGGACCTCAGCCCGTCCGAGTGCTACGAAATGCTCGTGAACGTCGTCACTCCCAGGCCGATCGCCCTCGTCAGCACGATCTCGAACGAGGGAGCGCCAAATCTCGCGCCGTTCAGCTATTTTCAGCTAGGCGGTACGAGTCCGCCGAGCCTGATGATTTCCCCGACGCTGTCGCCGGAAGGCACCGAGAAAGACACGCTCGTCAACGTTACGGCAACCGCCGAGTTCGTTGTGAACATCGTGACACGCGAAATGGCCGAAGAAATGAACATCACGAGCACTAGAATTGGGCCGACCGAAAGCGAATGGATGCTGTCGTGCTTCTCGCCGATCCCCTCAGACATGGTCGGGCCGGCGAGGGTCGCAGAAAGCCCAGTTCATCTCGAATGTAAGGTATTCACGATAGTCCGCCATGGCGAGGGGCCATCCGCGAGCAATTACGTTATCGGCGAAGTAGTAAAATTTCACGTCGACGAAGCGGCGCTCGATGGGCAGAAGATTTTGGCCGAAAGGCTGCACACGGTAGGCAGGTTGGGCGGCGATAACTACATCGACACCGGCGTGCCCGAACGGTTCCGTTTGGCGCGCCCTTCGACGCCATTTACCCGTCAGTAAAGATGGCCGCTGCGAAGGCACGCTCGTAACCATTCCGGAGATACATTGCGACTCAAAAGCATCAAGATATTCGGGTTCAAGTCCTTTGCTGATAAGCTGGAAATAGACGTCGATGGGAACCTCGTCGCGGTTGTCGGCCCGAACGGGTGCGGCAAGAGCAACATCGTCGATGCTATCCAGTGGGCCTTGGGCGAGCCCAGCGCCAAGAACCTGCGCGCAGGTCAAGCGACCGACGTCATTTTCAGCGGATCCTCTCGGCGAAAAGCCTTGGGATACGCCGAGGTTAGCCTTGTCTTCGACAACGATGACGGCTCATTGCCCGTGGCAACGACCGAAGTGGTTGTCACGCGAAAGCTTGACCGGAAGGGGGAGAGCGGCTACTCGATCAATCGGCACGCCTGCCGCCTGAAGGATATCTACGAGCTTTTCGCAGACTCGGGGCTGGGGCGCACCGGCTACGCCGTGGTCAGTCAGAAGGACATCGACGCCGCGCTCAGCGCACCGCCCGAGGAGCGACGCATCTGGATAGACGAGGCTGCCGGCGTTCAACGGTACCGGACGCGCAAGGTCGAAGCCCTCAGGAGGCTCGAAAGCGCGCTCCAGCACCTGCAGAGAGTCAACGACGTTGTCTTCGAAATCGAAAACCAACGTGAACCGCTGCGCGACCAAGCCGAAGCGGCCAAACTCTACAAGCAGGCGCTGGCGAGCCTGCGCGAAGTCGAATCTGGCTTGCTGCTCAAGGAAGCGGCAGACCTCGGGGCCGAGATCTCTCGGCTGGAGGCTTCGATCCTGGGTAAGCGCACCGATGCGGACCGAAAGAGAAAGAGCGTGCGAGAGGCCGACGAAGAGTCGCTGCAATTCGCATCGAAGATCTCCGAAGTTGAATCGATCCTCGATTCGCTCAGGGCGGCAGTGCAATCGATTTCGACTACGTTGGAAAGGGCGCTTTCGAAGAAGGCTCTTGCCGATCAGCGCCTCAAATCACTGGACGAACTCAACGCGGACAGCGGGCGCGAGGCCGAGGCGGCCAAGGAACGTATTGCGAGGGCCGAGAAAGCTGCGGACGCGGCACAGCGCGACGCTTACGCTGAAAGCGCTTCCGTCGAGCAGTTGCTCACCCTCATTCAGGGCTCGGTATCTCATGCCAGCACGCTCGTCGACGAACTCGCGGCTGCCGACAAGAAACTGGCGGACGCTAGAACCGTGCAGGTTCAGATGATCGAGCAGGCGGCGAAGCTAGCCCAAGCCGCGGAGCGGAAGGAGAAGATCGCTCGCGAAGCGCAAGACGCCTCGGCAGCCCTCCCAGAGCTACAGAAAGGTGAGGCGGAGGCCGAGCTGAGCTTGGAATCTGCGAAAGCCGCCCTTTCGGAAGCCAGGGCTGCAGAGCAGCGACTTTCCGAAAACCGTCGACTCAAAGCTGATGGACTGCGAAAAATCGAAGAAGAGCGTAGGGGCGCCTTAGCCGAGCGTGCGCAGCTGGCCGGCCGAATGGAGGGTCTGCAAGGAACGTTGGAATCGTTCGAGGGCCTGCCTTCCGGGGCGCGAATGCTTCTGAGCGCAGCCAAGGAAGGCCGAGTGGCGGGAGATTTCCTCCCGGTCTCGTCGGCAGTGCAAGCTCCGGCCAAGATTGCGCAGGCGATCGAGTCGGCTCTCGGCACATCGGCGGGAGACCTGATCACCTCTAATTCCAAGCATGCCAAGGCGGCTATCGACCTGTTGAAAGCCGAGGGCCTCGGCAGGGCGACGTTCCTTGCGGCGGACTTGGTGAACCCGAGGCCGCGCCCAAAGGACATGGATTCCCTTCTGAAGAAAGGCGCCCTCGGTGTCGCCGCCGACATGGTTTCGTGCAAGAAGGAGCACAAAACAGCCATCGAGTTGCTTCTCGGCGGGGTGGTCATCGTCCAAGACCTGGATACTGCAACACGCTTAGCCAAGGAGCCTGGCTACCGCAAGATCGCGACGCTCGAGGGCGAGGTCTTGTTCGGAGGCGGGGCCGTGTCGGGCGGGCGAAATGCGAAGCAGGCCGCTGGCCCGATCCGAGTTAAGGCTCAACTCGGCGAAGCGGCGGAACGGCACTCGCAACTCGATAAAGCGATCTCCGAATTAGAAGCACAGGTCGAAATGGTGATTGCCGAAGACACCAGCGCGGCAGCGGAGGCCGACGACCTCCGGTCCGATATCCAAGCGAAGGAAACCGAGGTTGCCGAAGCGATCCATTGGCTCACCGCCGTGCGCGAGGAACGCGCCGCCACGGAACGTTCCGTGGCCAAGCTCGAAGAAGAACTTGCTGGAACGGTATCCCTGCTGGCTGCGTCCACAGGCTCCCATGAAGGGCCTGCCTCGGCAGAGGAATTGGAGGCGGAGCGCAACAGGCTGTTGGGCGCAGTAGCGGCAATGTCTGCCGACAGCGAGCAAGCGAAGAGGGCCCTCAATGAAGGGCGGGAGCGTCTTGAAAACGCCAAGGCGCGCCTGTCGCGTGCGTTGGTCGAGCTTGAGGAGGCCAAAGCCTACGACCGGTCGCGTGAGAGCCGCATCGGGAATATCGGCGCGGAGCGTGAGCAACAGGAGCGGCAGATCGGCGAGGCCGCGGCTGAGGCGGAGAACCTCAAGTCAAAGATGGCCGCCAAGCAGCAAGAGCTCGAAGCCGCTCAAGATAGACGCCGACAGCTCTTGGAACAGAGCTCCATGAACGCTTCTGCAGCGAAGACTTTGCAAGGGGAGGCGCGGGTGCTGGAAGACTCCGCCTATGCCGACGATATCGCTCGTGCCCGAGCAGAAACGAAGCGCGCAGCCGGGTTGGCTCGGCTCCTCGAGGAGTACGCGGTCAACGAGGACGAGGCGGCGGAACAGGCACCTCTTGTCGAACTGCCGCCCGACGCGCAACGCGTTGCCGGAAGGCTGCGCCGCGAGATTCGCGAGTTGGGTGACGTCAACCTGGGAGCGATCGAGGCATTCGAGCGCCTGACCGAGCGACTCGGCACGCTTACGCTCCAGCGCGAGGACATCCTGGGATCGAAGGCGGAGCTCGACCGTAGCGTCGGTGAGCTCGACCGGCTGACCCGAGGCGCATTCGCAGAGACCTTCGACATGGTGAACGCAGCGTTCGGCGAAATGTTCAAAGACCTGTTCGGTGGCGGCGAGGCGAAGCTCATTCTTACCAACCCCGAGAACATCCTCGAATCCGGCGTGGACGTAGATGTCCTAATCCCGGGCAAGAAGGCGCAACGGCTGGAACTCCTTTCCGGTGGCGAGAGGGCGTTGGCGGCGTGTGCTTTTCTCTTTGCTTTGCTGAAAGTGAAGCCAAGTCCGCTTTGCGTGCTGGACGAGCTCGATGCACCGCTCGACGGCCGAAACGTGGAGCGCTACGTGCAGATTCTGCAACGGTTCGCGGCTGATGCCCAATTCATCGTGATCACGCACAACCCCACCACCATCGAGGCAGCTCCAATCTGGTTCGGCGTCACGATGCAGGAACCCGGTGTTTCTTCCGTCATTCCTTACAAGGCGAAGACGCCTGCGCTGACCAGCAACAATTAAGAGCAATTGTCTGCCTCACGCGTCATTCCGACCGGAGCCAAGCGCAGTGTAGGAATCTGCTACCAGGCTGCACCCCTATTTAGATCCGTCGACTTTGCTCGGGATGACGATCCTGCCCAGCGAAGCGGAACCGCGAACGATTACTCGGACTTCGTGGCGGCTTTCTTAGCGGGAGCCTTCTTAGCGGGAGCTTTCTTAGCGGGAGCCTTCTTGGCTGCGGGCTTCTTCGCCGTGACCTTCACGGGCTTCGCCTCCGCAGCCTCCTTCTTGGCCTTCGGGGCTGCCGCCATCGTCTCGACCTTGGGCTTGGGCACTGCCTTGGGCTTGGGCGCGGCGGCCTTAGGCGCTTCGGACGGGAGGTCGAAAGCGTAGACCGTCCTGCCCTTCATCCGTTGGGCGGTTGTGCGTCGTCTCTTCGGCTGCCTGTCGTTCCTTTCGATTCCCATTATCTTTCCTAAAGTCGGCGTCAAGGATACCCGACTGGGTAGAGCGCCGAGGCCGCGAGAGCGACTCCCGAATGCAGACTGCAGACTGCCGCCTGCCGACTGAGAATCTGTCATATGACCTCAGGCACGAACGTCCGAAGGCAGCCAATGGCCTTACGCTCGATGGAAAGGAGCCGACGGAACTGCGACCCACTCTGGTCGAAAGGCCGGTGCGTGGAGTGCCACGGGCGATCTATGCCAGTGGGTTCGAGTTATCGCCATCGAGCCGATGTACACCCTCGACCGCAGAGGGTGCGGACAGAATTAAACTGAAAAAGCGTTACCTAACATGCTCGCCCGGTCGATCTGCGAGTGCGGTTCAGACTCGATGAGAACGTGGCGGGCCAAGATACTTTAGTAGACGGAGGTATACTGTATTGCCATGAGTACCGATGAGTTGGCACATAAGCGGCCCACAAAAAGTCAGCGGCAAGGACGATGGCCGTGGGCCGAAGTCTTCGACGACCACCTCGCTCGTGGCGAGTATTACAAGCCGGAGCCAGGCGGCGTCGATGTAGCTCGCAGGGACGCACGGCAGCGATTCCTCACCGCCCTGAAGACGGCCGCGCCGAATGTCCTTCAGGAGTTACAAGATGATGTCTTCCCAGAGTTCTGCCGACTGAAAGGGGAGCTTGCCACCGAACGCTGCCTTACAGTTGAAGAGATGCGACTGGATGGCCGGGACGTCGTTTGCGAAGAGTACGTGCCTACTCCCCTGGGTGAGAAAGAGCGTTCCAGAACCAAGAAGGCGCTTGACAGATTGTTCAATTCCGCAACCCCAAAAGAGAATCAAGGGGTCGAGTTGCGAAGAACAACCCCCCAAGATTGGGAAAGGCAGAAGGCGCTGGAGCGAGGAATTCGCAAGCTGCTGCGCAGCTGGGGCAAGAAATTCGGAATCGATTATGACTGGGTCTACGACGAGGCCCTATTCACCATGACCACGTATGCTGACCGAATGAAGCAGGACCCGGACAATCGATGGACTGATGAATTCGCTCCGCATTGGGGCACACGCCGCAATATGTGGGGTGTTCCGCTTACAGCCGACGATATTGAGTTTAGATTCGAGCTAAAGACGGGCTGGGAACCTACCGGTGAGCGCTGGACGGACTTTCGTGAACGCGCGTTAAGGGAGTTTCGATCCTTCGTCGAAAGCTATGGCCGCGAAGTTCAAAGCAAGGTCGAGGCTCTAGGCTATGTTCGAGCGCCTACGGTCAGAGAACCTGACCACTTTGTGTGGCTTGCAGAGGTCGTCGTGCTGCGAAGATCGTGGCAGCAGATCGCGACCAAGTACGACCGAGACAAGTCTTCCGTCATGGAAGCCGTAAAGAGAGCTGCCGAACTCGTCGACATTTCAATCTCAAAGTTGCGGGCCGATCGCCGGCAAAGTTCCGTTCTACCAAAGCCGTAGCCCTCGGATTCAATTGGAATCTGTTGGCGAAGAAAAGGGTAGGGGATACCTGTCCAGACATCCTCCCAGGGCCGTTTAATCACTTTGTGAATGGTCTATGTTTGTTGACTGTCGGCCGAACTTCTTTGGGCATGAGGCGCGTTGGTATGGTAAAATTGACATAAATGGCGGGCAGCGCCAAGGAAATAATATGGATCGGCTCCAGCCTCGAGGACCTAAAAAGCTTCCCTGAGGCAGCTCGAAAAGCCACTGGCTTTGCGTTGCGCGCGGCCCAAGAACGGTTCAAGGCTGTGAGCGCCAAACCACTCAGGGGTTTCGGAGGAGCGTCCGTACTGGAGATGGTCGAGAATCGCGATGGCGATACCTACCGCACCGTGTATACGGTGAACTTCGAGGAGGCGGTCTATGTCCTGCACTGCTTCAAAAAGAAGTCGAAATCCGGAATTGCAACTCCGAAGCAGGACTTAGATGTGCGCGAAGATGCGATTGCCAAGGCCCTTCCCGACATAGAACGGTTCAGGCGGGCTGGTGCGCGGGTCCAGCAGCATGTACACATAGGATTTGATTCCTTCTGCGACACCGAGTGGAAACTCTGTTCTCACATCCTAATCATGCCCGATCAGACCTTGATCCTCCTCCGACCGATATCTCGGTAACGAAATCGGCGAAGGCCGAGGCTACTGCCCGACCGCCGAACAGCTAATCGCCGCTAGTGCTAGCCGCCCGAGCTGGGCGGAGAGTGCGGCAGAAACACGCTCTCGCCGCGTTTGATTAGGGCCGCAGTCACAGGCTCGCACCTGAGCCAGGCTCGGCGGGGCTTGGTGGAACACAAGGTGGATTGGCTCTGGCCAAGAGCACAGTTCGACAGACGGGCCGGTGTGGTCGTTCTCGAGGGTGACAAGTGTCCGGCCCTGCAACCCCGGGAGTATGGGGGTGCTCCGCTTATCTGTGGTCACGCGCCCGCCTAACTCCGGATAGGAGCGACACGCCAGTTTCGGCCTACTGATGAGTAGTGTGCAAGTACTTATCTCAGCCGCCTCCGGTGCCAGCAGCAGAGGCTGCGGGTTAGCGAACAAACTGCGTGAATCGGCCATACTCTGCCCACGAAAGAGATTATGCAAGCTATAAGGTACTATGAAAGCAGCTGACGACCAGGCGATACGGCGCCCCTACCTCTTGCTCGAAAAGGAGCAAACAGTTAATTGCCGTTCGCACGATAGGAGAGTGGCAGCCAACCGATCGACCAGATTTTGGAGGTTACGTAAAATGAGAAGAACTTTGCTTTTTGCCTTCTCCGTATGCGCGCTGCTAGCGGGCGCTTATCAAGCCATCGCGCAGCAGCCGGGTAACAGCGGGGAAACGCCGTTTTTCATTGAGCAGCTGCGGCGCATGGAGTTCACGGGCGAGATGATCGTGCGCCCGCTGGAGATGAGCGACGCGATTGCCAGCACCGGCAGCCACCAGGCCGCTGCAGGGTTGCGAGAGCGCGCGGCGAGACGGTTGGCGACCGACACCAGGCGTTACTATCCCGAGACCGACGAGTACATCATCAGGTTGCCCAAGGGCAGCAGCGAGAATAGCTATGCCCGCCGGATGATGGCCACCGGCGACTACCAGTACGTAGAACCGAATTGGCGGATATACCCCGTGCTGAGGCCGAACGACCCGAGCTTCTCTTTGCAGTGGCATCACCAGAAGATACGCTCGGAACTTGCCTGGGACATTCTGGTAGGCAACCCGAACCAGATCATCGCCTATACCGACACCGGGATAGACACTCTGCACACCGACTTAGAGCCTAACCGGGTGCCCGGGTACAACGCCATCACCGAACTGCCCGAAGAAATGGGCGGCGTTATACAGGACACCAACGGCCACGGCACACACGTGGCCGGCATCGGCTCTGCGATTGGAAACAACGGCATTGGAGTTACGGGCGTGGGCTGGAACTTCAAGATCATGATGGTGGCGGTTTCCCATGAGCCGGTCTTCGGCACTACCACTATTGAGATAATCACCAGAGGCGGACGTTGGGCAGCCGACAACGGCGCTAAGACTATAAGCGCCAGCTTCGAGGGTGTCAGCAGCACCGCTGTCGAGACCACCGGACGGTACATTCGTGCCCGCGGGGCTTTGTACTTATATGCCGCCGGCAACGACGGAGCGAATCTGAGCGGCTTTGACTGGCCTAATGTGATTGTGGTAGGCGCAACAAATCAGTTCGATAACAGGGCCTCGTTCTCCGCCTACGGCAGGGCCGTGGACGTGTTCGCGCCGGGAGTGAGCATCCTGAGCACTTATCTGCCGAACAGCTACTCCAGCCTCAGCGGCACGTCTATGGCTACACCGATGGCGAATGGAGTGGCGGCAATGATCTGGGCCAAGAACCCGGACTGGACACCGGAACAGGTCGAGCAGAAGCTGTTCGAAAGCTGCAAAGACCTGGGCCCCCCGGGAGAAGACGAAGTCTGGGGTTGGGGACGCATAGACCTATTCAACTCCGTGTCCGGAGGGACGACTACGGTCAAGCCTTTACGCTTCTCAGTCACTCGAGGTGTGCTGCAGAGCGGCGAGCTGCAAGACCTGTTCGAGAGCGAGGACGAGAAGATCGTGATCCAGCAGCGCCGGCCGTTCCTGGCCTCCGATCCGTCGGCGCAGTTGGTGGTCGAAAGCAACTCTCCCACCGAGGACGCGTCTAAGCTGCTATACCGCTTCGAGGCGTCGTCAAACGCGATGCCGCGCCAGGGCGTTCCTCAGCGTTTGGAGTTGTGGAACTTCGTGATCGGCCGGTACGAGATCATCGACGAGCGGCCGGTAAGCGGCACGGACACTGTAGTCGAAGTGAGCTTCACCGAGGACGCGTCGAGGTTCATAGAGCCGAGTACGAAGCTAATGCGAGCACGCATGGGCTGGTTCGACCGGGGCGTGGCGTTCCTGAACTGGGCGGCGCGAATAGACCTGACTGAGTGGGAAGTGACACCGTAAGTTCTCACTATGGAAATGGGGCGAGTTCCACTTGCAGACAACTTGCCCTAGATTCCCTTTGCTAGGACTCCCGTACCTAAACGCAAAGCGTCTTTCTTATTGGCCTGCGCCACCGGATGCGCGCCGTATTGCTCGACGCACGCTTCCAAACGATCCATCACGAGCGGTGCGGCGTGGCAGCGCGGTTTTCGCAGCGTCCAAATCGACAAGGAGTCAGCGTTTCTCCAAAAGATCGAATACATCCACCACAATCCCGTGAAGCGTGGTCTGTGCTTGCGTCCCTGCGAGTACGCCTGGTCGAGTGCAATATTTTGGGAGCAGGCGAAGTGGAACGGGTATCGCCTAGTGCTTAGTCTCGATGAACGAGTTGCTTGTTGGCCGGAGGCTGTGCGAGTATGCCTACGGCGGAGCCACCCCACGGGGGTGGCACGATAGGAACGAGTTGCTTGTTGGCCCGAGGCTGTGCGAGTATGCCTACGGCGGAGCCACCCCACGGGGGTGGCACGATAGAGGCACTCATGTGGACAGCGGGGAACGGATTGGCTCGCTTACCCGTTCACTAGTAAACTCTGATATGAGGTGTGTGTTTGACTCCATCGGAAATCGCTGACGGCGCGAAGGCGATCGTCTCGCAAGTTGAAAAGGTTATCTTGGGCAAAACCGACACGGTCGAGAAGGCCGTGCTCGTCCTCTTGTGCAATGGGCACTTGTTGATCGAAGACGTCCCCGGCGTCGGAAAAACCATGCTCGCCAAGGCGTTAGCCAGGTCCATCGGTGGCGAGTTTAAGCGCATCCAATTCACTCCTGACCTGCTACCCGCGGACATCACCGGTTCGAGCATCTTCAACCAGAAAAGAGCGGAGTTCGAATTCAAGCCGGGCCCGATTTTCGGCAACGTGGTTCTCGCCGACGAAATCAACCGAGCCACGCCCAAGACTCAGGCGGCGCTGCTGGAGGCTATGGAGGAGCGTCAGGTGACTTCGGATGGGATAACGCACAAGCTGCCCGACCCCTTTTTCGTGATCGCTACCCAGAACAACATCGAACTCACGGGCACCTACCCGCTGCCTGAGGCGCAGCTCGACCGCTTCTTCGCCCGGCTCTCGATCGGCTATCCGGACGGGCAGGTCGAAGCCGACATCCTGGCTTCGCAGCAACAAGATCACCCGATCGACAACGTTCAGCAAGTGCTAGACGCCGATGAAATGCGGCACATTCAAACGTCGATCCGGCAGATTTTCGTGCACGCTACGCTACGCGACTACGTCGTAGAGATCGTGGCCGGCACGCGTAATTCCAACCAGATTGTGCTCGGTGCAAGCCCCCGCGGCTCGCTGCTGTTGATGCAGGCGGCGCAAGCCCATGCCGCGTACAACGGCCATGACTTCGTGCGGCCCGACGACGTGAAGGCGATGGCAGCGCCGGTACTCGCCCACAGAATTATCCCTCGGGCAGACTTAAGGTCCAGGGGAACCATGCCGGAAGAGATCGTCGAGGACATCGTCGCGTCGGTGAGGGCGCCGGTGCCCGTGGCTTAAGGAAGAGAATTGCGCCACTACGCGGTCTTAACGCTCACCGTCTCGGCTCTCTTTCTCATGTTCGTGGGCGCCTTCCTGAACACTCGGTCCCTCTTTTACATGAGCACGGTGATGATCGTCACCCTGCTCGTGCTGCGCGCCCAGGCTTGGCTTGCCACCCGCGGGCTTCGCTTCGAGCGCGTGGCGCCGACGACGATGGTCGCAGGCGAGCGGGTGGCCATGCGAATCCGCGTCTGGTCCACGCTAAACATCCGGCGTCCGCTTTTGTTCATCGTCGACGAGTTGCCTCCTTCTTTGCAGCACGACGCCGACATTCGGCCGCTTCCCGTTGCTCCGAGCAGTGAGCAAGCGGTCGAGACTCGGTATGAACTGAACCCCTTGATGAGAGGGGTGTACCGCTGGTCGAAAATTAGGGTGGAGAGCACGGATTCGCTCGGACTCATCAACGTGCAACAAATGTACGAGACCGAGCCGTTCGAGGTAACTATTCATCCGGCAAAGATACCGGCGGCCATCGATGTGGCTTCCTTGAGCGGATGGGGCGCGAACCACTCCGACGAAGGGCGGAATCGAGGCTACGGAATCGAGCCGCGTGGAGTTCGGGAGTTCGTGCCAGGTGACTCCCTGCGGCACGTCCACTGGCGTTCTACCGCTCGCGTCGGGACTTTGCAGGTCAAAGAGTTCGAAACGGGCTTCAACACGCGCCTGTCGATCGTGATGCAGCTGTCCGAAGGAACCGAAGCGGGCGAAGGCGCAGCCACGACTCTGGAAGCCATGTGCGGCCATGCTGCCTACCTGGCCGACGTAACGCTCCAACGCGGCAGCGTGGTGGATCTACCGAACCTCGAGCCGCCGCGAGCTGAAACCTCCGCGTCGGCCACCCATCGCATACGCGAGATCAACGATGCCCTCGCCGTGGCACGGTCGAATCGGCAAACGAGGTTCGCGGGCGAGCTTGAACAAATCGACCGCGCGCTGCCGAATGGCTCGACGGTGATCGTCATGGTAACTGCCGCCGAGGAAGGCGTCGCCGCCGCTATCCGAAGGATCGCCGCGCGGTCATACGTACTCGTTTTGGTTTATGACCCCTCGCCTTACGCGAAAGACAAGGTCGTCGCCGATTTCCTTCCAGCGACCGATCCCGACTTCCTGGCCGCCACGGCGGCGCCAAACGTGACGTTGAAGCTCATGGCTTATCCTTATGCAGCATCAGAAAAGGCTCGATAACGCAGAAGAACAGTACCGATCGCTCGGCGCGAGCAGCACCGACTACATGCTGCTGGCCGCCGCGCTGGCGGTACCTCTGTATACAAGCGGCTTAGCGATTCTGGAGCCGGCAACGGGCGGCATGTGCGTTGTGCTTTGCTGGCTCGGCATAGCGGTCAGCTATATGGTGCGACTTGCGGGCATCGATTACTCGGTGACCCGCGGGCTGGGCTGGTTGATGCTGGGCCTCGCTGTAATGGTCGGCGCCAACCTCGATTTTCTCAATAACGTGATGCCGGGCGGAGGCTTCCCGTGGCAGCTCGCGCCCGCTGCATTCATGTGCTGGTTCATCATTGTCGCAAGCTTCTTCCTTTGGAACGACGACACGATGCTGTTTCTCCTTGTTCCGGGAATCGCCTTGTTCGGTGTTCAGAGCTACATCGAGACCGCAGGCCACTTCGTGATCTCGCTGATTCTTTTCATGGCCAGCGTTGCGGTGCTGCTCACGAGGCTCCACTTAAGGGTCATGTACGCTGCGGCGCGAGCTGCCGGATATTCGGATATGCGCGCGCTGTACGGCGGCCCATGGCGCGGCATGGCTGGACCGGCTCTTGCCGTCCTCTCGGTTCTCGTCGTGGGGGGTTCCTCTTATTTCCTGGCCCCACAAATCGGCGGCGCAGTCCGGAAATTGGCGGGTGAGCCGGAGATCATGTTCCGGCCGCCCAGGTTTTCAACCGCCGGCGCGCCGTTCGGCAACGTTTCCAGACAGATCGGGAACGGGCCGCTCACCTCGTCGAATTTGCCGGTTCTGAAGGTCACGAGCTCTTCTTCATTCCCCTACTTGCGCGGCTTCGCGCTCGGGTCGTATCGTGGGAACGGGTGGACGGAAGTCGGCGGCCGACCCGTTCCACTGCCCCGATCGGTGGAGAAAGCCGCGTCCAACGTCGATAGGGCCGCCGTGTATTTACCGCCCAAACCCCCGATTCCGAAGCCCGGACGCACGGTCAGCGCTCTGGTCGAGAGCCTCAATAGATTCAATGCGATCGCGCACGTTCCCGGTCCACCCGTCCGAATCGAATATGACGGCGACGTGTCGTCCGTGGCCGGCGAGTTTTTGCTTTTGGGAAGGAACGTGGGCCGAGGCAGGGAGTACTACGTCGAATCCGAAATGAACGAAGCGTCCGCCGAGACGCTCCGCGCGGCCCCGCTATCCGACCGTCAGGTGATCGCTGAGCGGTACGAACGCAGGTCGAAGGACCGGATACCGGCGCAGGTCAAGGACCTCGCGAACCGCATCGCTGCGTCAAAATCTACGGATTACGACACCGTGATCGCGTTTATGGACGAGATCATTTCGCGGTGCAAATACAACTTGAAAGCCGAGCGCGTCGAAGGCGGGAAGGACCGCGTCGAAGCATTTCTATTCGAGACCCAGGAAGGCTATTGCGATCTCTTCGCGTCGTCGCTCGCCGTAATGTGCAGGGCAGTGGGCATCCAGGCTCGCGCCGTGACCGGGTACCTCGTCGATCCCGCAAGCCGAAAGGGTAACGCTTATACAATCCGAGACCGTGACGCGCATATGTGGACGGAGGTGCTTTTCGAAGGGGTCGGATGGGTGCCTTTCGATGCCACCACAAACGCCGAAGAGGTCCCGGGTGGAGGCGTCGGTTCACTCCTGGAGGAAGAAGCCGCAGGCGAGGGCCTCAAGTGGGCGGCCTGGATCGGCGGCAGCGTTCTGGCGCTAGTAGCGCTAGCGTTGGCGATCGGCTCACTGCGCACGTTCCTGGTCGGGCGAAGAACCTTGACGGCAGACATGCGGCGACTGACTCCACTGTACACTCGCTTCCTTCGCGCGTTGCAACGGGACCTGCACCGCCCCAAGTTTCCGAGCGAAACTACGTTGGAATATGCCCGAGCGTATCAATTATCCACCTCCAACGGCAAGGAAGCTCTGACTCTCGCGGGCGCCTTCGACCGGGCGTTGTATTCAGCCACAATAGCGGACAAGGCAGAACTCGCCAGAATGAGGGCCGGTGTCGACATGTTGTCGAGAAAGGCCCGCCAGAATGGCAAGTAAGAAAGACCTATCACGTGTCTACGCGATCACGGGAGCAGAATCTCTGCTCGTTCGTGAGGCCGTCGCGGATCTGAAGATTCGCGCCGGAGCAGATGGAGCCGATGCATTCGATTATGCGGAGCTAGACGGGACTTGGGCGACGGCTTCGGAAATTATCGACGCGGTTGCGACGGTGCCCTTTCTTGCCGAACGCAGAACACTGCTCGTCGGTCGTGCAGACCGGTTTAAGCCCGACGAGGCCCGGCACCTCGGCGAACGGCTAGATCGATTGCCCGCGACGAGCCTCCTCATCCTTGTGTTCGATTCGCAAGAGGACGAGCGCAAAGGCTCGCCTGCCGAAACCGCACTTCTGCCGATGGTGAGCAAGGTGGGCGAAGTGATCAAGTGTGCTACTCCGATGAGCGCAGCCCTGGTTTCAGACCTGCAAAAACGGGCGGACGCGATGGGCGCCAAACTCGATCGCGCGGCCGCCGTGGCCCTGGCGGAAATGACTTCGAACAGCCTTTCGGAGGCTGCGGCGGAACTCGAGAAGTGTTCGCTGTACGCTTCGGGAGGAACGATCGACCGAACGATCGTCGCCAAGGTGGCGACGCCGAGTAAAGATTGGGAGGTATTCAAGATGCTGGACGCTGTCTGCGCCGGCAATCTAGGCCCGGCGCTCGAGCACCTTCGCAGGCTGCTGTCCGAGACGTCCAAGATAGAAGACGCGGCGATGCGAAGCCTCTTCCCAATGATGCACCGGCAATTGAGGATTCTTTGGCAGGCGAAGGCTTCGGAAACAGCAAACGGGGTCGGCGTGTTCGTGAAGCGGCACAACTTCGCCACGGCGTCGGAATACGTACAGGGCCGCAGCCGCGCGACCGTTCGCAACCTGTCGTTGGACAGCATAGCCAAAATGATGCGCCAGCTCGCCGAAGCAGATATGCGTCTAAAAGGCCAGCTTCCGGCAGCCTTTCCACGAGAAACACTGGAGCGGATGCTCTTCGAAATGTGCGAGATCGCAGCATCTCGAAACTAGCGCCATCTAGGTGCTAATATAAAGCCATTCCGAGATCAAGGAGGCCCCATGGCCACGACCGCTAGGGATAGCGAGATACCAGCAGGCTCCATCCGCCAGGACGCATGGTGGGTGCAGCCGCTTCTGACAGTTTTAGTATTGGGTGGATTCATTGTTTACGCCACCTGGCGCACTTTCGAAAACGCCCACTTTACGACACTCGGCACAGATTTGTTCAGTTCCGGAAGGGTCGGGGATCTTTTGAGCCCGTTCTATTCTCCACACATCGCGATCGATTGGAAAATCTTGGGTTACCATGTTTCTCCGGCGCTTCTGATCCTTCCATTTCCACTCAGCTTTCGCCTTACGTGCTACTACTACAGAAAAGCGTACTATCGATCATTTTTCGGAAAGCCGGCGGCCTGTGGGGTACCTGGATCGAGGAATTTATTCGGACAATACACGGGCGAGAAATATTGGCCCATGGCTTTTCAGAATCTGCACAGATTCGCCTTTTATGCGGCTTTTATCTTCATTTTTATACTTGCGTTCGATGTTTACAAATCCACACATTTCATTGATGGCTGGGGAATTAGCGTCGGCACAATTGTCCTGCTTTTGAACGTAGTTTTTCTCGCGGCTTACACTTTCGGGTGCCATTCGTGGCGCCATCTGATCGGTGGAAAAATCGATTGCTTCAGCTGCAGTGTGATGAACAAAACGCGATACGGTCTTTGGAAGAAGGCAACCGTGCTTAACGAAAACCACCAGCTTTGGGCTTGGACGAGCCTTTTTGGAGTGGCGCTCACGGATTTGTATATTCGCCTCGTCACCTCCGGCGCGATTGCTGACCACATATTCTTCAAGGTCGCGAATGGTTAATTACGAAACTTTCGAACACGACGTGCTGATCATCGGCGCCGTGGGGGCGGGCTTACGAGCCGTCATCGGCGCTCGTGAAAAGGGCTGTACGGTCGGCATCGTCACGAAGTCGCTGCTTGGGAAGGCCCACACGGTCATGGCGGAGGGGGGCGCTGCAGCATCTTTGGGCAACTTCGACAAAGAGGATGGCTGGAAAGTCCATTTCCGCGACACCATGCGCGGAGGGAAATTCCTGAACGACTGGCGCACCGTCGAGATTTACGCGAAGGAGGCCCCGGACCGGATTCTGGAGCTCGAAAAGTACGGCGCGGTCTTCGACAGGACACCGGACGGCCTAATCAGCCAGCGGGCTTTCGGTGGGCACAAGTACCGCCGCCTCGCTCATGTTGGTGACCGGACGGGGTTGGAACTTATTCGCACGCTGCAGGACCGGGCAGTTTATGTGGGGATGGACTGCCACATGGAAACCACGGTGACGCGGCTTCTGAAGGATGGCGACCGCGTTGTGGGCGCCGTGGGCTACCGCCGCGCCGACGGCTCGATCGTGGTCTTCAGAGCCAAGGCGGTCGTGCTCGCGTCCGGCGGCTGGGGACGCATGTTCCGCTTTACGTCCAACTCGTGGGAATCCACCGGCGATGGCGCCGTCATGGCTCTTCTGGCCGGCGCGAAGCTGCAGGACATGGAGATGGTGCAATTCCATCCGACCGGGATGGTGTGGCCCCCGGGAATGCGCGGCATCCTCGTGACCGAGGGCGTACGCGGCGAGGGAGGCGTCTTGAAGAACGCGACGGGCGAACGCTTCATGTTCAATCATGTCCCCGACTTCAACCGATCCGAAACAGCCGATACTGCCGAAGAGGCGCTGAGGTGGGTGGATGACAAGAAGAACAACCGACGGCCGCCGGAACTGCTGCCGCGAGACGTGGTCGCGCGGGCCATTTACAAGGAAGTGGAAGCGGGTCGCGGAAGCGAGCATGGCGGCGTGTATCTGGATGTCTCTCACAAGGGCGCTGATTACATCAAGAAGAAGCTCCCGAGCATGTACGACCAATTCCTGCACCTCGGCGACGTCGACATTACCAAGGGAGCGATGGAGGTGAGCCCGACGGTTCATTACGTGATGGGAGGGGTGGCGTCAGAAGGAGAGAGTTGCGCGACGTCGCTTCCCGGGCTCTTTGCGGCAGGTGAAGTGTCGGCGGGATTGCACGGCGCAAATCGGTTGGGAGGAAACTCGCTTACCGACATCTTGGTCTTCGGAAGACGAGCCGGAGAGTATGCGGGAGAATTCGCAAATGGGAACGGCTATGGCACAGTTTCTGTGACCGAAATCGAGGAAGAACTGGCGGTGCTAATGCAGCCGCTCAGCGGCGGAGACGGCGAAAATCCATATCAAATTCAAAGCGAACTCCAGGAGGCCATGCAGAAAGGGGCGATGATCGCCCGCACGGAAGAGAGCCTAAAGGAAGCTTTGGCAAAGGTGCTCGAATTGCAGGGGCGGTCGAAAAACATCCGCGTACCCGGAGACACGTGCTTCAACCCTGGCTGGCACGCAGCCAGGGATACTCTCTACATGCTGCAGAGCAGCGAGGTCATCGTGCGGGCTGCTTTGGAGCGAAAGGAGAGCCGAGGGTCGCACTGGCGGCTTGATTTTCTGGAAGAAGATCCCTACTGGGCGAAGCACAACATCCAGGCTAGCCTTGTGAACGGCGAGGTCAAACTTGAGCCCACGGCAGTCGCTGAGCCACCTGCAGAAACGAAAGAAATCTTGGAGGAGGGCGCGTAGACATGACGAAAACGATCGATTTGCTTGTTTACCGAGGCGATGCAAAGAGCGGAACCGAGAAGAAGTACACCGTCGAGGTTTTCGCGGGCATGGTCGTGCTCGACGCTCTCCACGCGATCCAAAAGGAGCAAGACGGCAGCCTAGCGTGCCGCTGGAATTGTAAGGCCGCCAAATGCGGCTCGTGCGGCGCCGAAATCAATGGAAGGCCCCGTTTGCTCTGCAAAGCACGCATCGACGACTTTCCGTATGACGAGCCCATTCGCGTGGCGCCGCTCAAGACTTTTCCCGTCATCAAGGACCTGGTGTGTGACGTTTCGTGGAATTACCAAGTGGGTGCGAAGATTCAGCCGCTTACGCTACGGAATCCGAACACCAAGGAGCCGCTGCGGATGCAGCAGATGGACGTGGACAGGATTCAGGAATTTCGGAAGTGCATTGAGTGCTTTTTGTGCCAGGACGTCTGCCACGTTTTGCGAGATCAAGAACGAAAGGACATCTTTTTCGGTCCCCGTCATATGATCAAGATCGCGGGTCTCTCCATGCATCCGAAAGACGTCTTGGATCGCTCCACGTTCGCCAAGGACGACGCGGGCGTGGGCGCTTGCAACATTACAAAATGCTGCACCGAGGTCTGCCCCGAGCATATCCACATCACCGACAATGGGATTATCCCCCTCAAGGAGCGCGTCGCAGATTCGTACTTCGACCCGATAGCGAGGCTGCTTCGGATCGGCAAGAAGCGGGCTTAAACGGCCGCACCCCATGGATGAGGCGCGGCCTTCTCGAATTTATGCCTTGCCCGAGTCCTTATACAACCACAGGTGCGCGCCCTGCGGGTCTGCGATGAGCGCCATTCTGCCGACCGTGGGCACGTCGAACGGGTCGACCACACACGTGCCTCCAAGTTCCTTGACCTTGGTGACGCGGGCGTCCACATCGTCGACCGCCATGTAAACGGCCCAATGTGGGGGAACGTCGGGGTGCTCTAGCTCCTTTGTGGACATAGAACCGGCGACGGCTTTGCCGTTTGCGGTGAGCATCTTGTACTTGCCCATCTCGCCCATCTCCATCTCCTCGGTGCCCATGCCTAGGGCCTTGGTGTAAAAGTCCATAGCGGCTTGCGTATCAGCGACATAAACCTCGTGCCAGGGGAACGTGCGGCCAGCGGCAAGAGCATGATCATCCATAGGATTTGACATGTTTCGATTGTACACCCGAGTCGCGAAATTCGTGTGTTAACCATTAGTGAACAAGAGCCCCGTCGGGAGCATCTTTGTCCGGCAGCAGCAGGATCGCTTCGCCGTCTAGCCCGTCTGCAGCGAGGATCATGCCCTGGCTCTCGAATCCGCGCATCTTCCGAGGCTTGAGGTTGGTGACGACGATGACCTGCCGGCCAATAATCGCGTCGGGTGTGTATTGTTGCGCAATGCCCGCGAGAACTTGACGACGTTCGTCGCCGACAATGAGCTGCAGCCTCAGCAACTTGTCCGAATCCTGCACCGGTTCCGCGTCGAGCACACGCGCGACGCGAAGTTTGACCTTCATAAAATCCTCGATCGTAATTTCGTCGACGCTCAGCGCTTCAGTTTTGGTTTCTTCCTGCACTTTCTTCTTATCCAGTCTCTGGTAAATCGGTTCCGGCGCTGCCAACACGTGGCCGGGCGCGATAACGGCATCGCCGAGGAGTTCGTCCCAACGGTCAGCCGGAGACACCTGTAAGAGAGAGGCAATTTTATCGGACAGGGTCGGCGTGATCGGACGCATTACTCCTTCGCACACCCGGACCATCCAAAGCAATGTCCGCATCACGCTGCCCAACTCTTCCGTCGCACCACGTTTATTCAAGTCCCACGGTTTCCGAGCATCGATGAACATGTTCAGAGACTTAACCACGCTGCTCGCGGCCTCCGCCGCCTCGTCGATCCTGAACTTCGCCATCGCCGAGTCGTAGGATCTCAGCGCTGCGGCGACTTCTTCGTGCGCGCTCTTTGATATTTCACCGGGCGGGACCTTGCCTCCGCAGAAATTGTGAGTCATCGAGATCACGCGGTGAATTCCATTCGATAAGTCATTCACGAGGTCGGTGTTGTATTTCAGGTCGAAATCTTCGTAGGTGAATCTATAATCATTTTCAAACGGCATCGTTCGCGCCATGTAATAGCGAACGGCGTCCACCGCAAGCTCGCGCGAGCACCCTACGCGCGCGGCGAGGTCATCCGCCAATTCGAGAGGCGCGACCACGTTGCCTTTCGACTTGCTGATCTTCTCATCGCCCATCAAAACCCAACCATGGCCGACCAAGGTTTTCGGCAGGTCCAAACCAAGCCCCATCAGCATCGCGGGCCACAGCGTGGCATGAAAACGAACCAGAATATCCTTACCCATCCACTCGACGTCCGCCGGCCAATAGGTCTGCCAATCGCCATCAGGCCAGCCGATCGCGGCAATATAGTTGACGAGCGCATCGAACCACACGTAAATAACATGGCCCTCGTCGCCGGGAACAGGTACCCCCCAGCCGGCATTGGTCCGAGTGATCGCCGAATCGCGAAGGCCCTGTCGAATGAAGGACAACACCTCGTTGCGCCGAGTTTCCGGCAAGATAAACTCGGGGTTCGCCTCGATATGTTGGATTAGCCGGTCTTGAAACGCGGATAGTCTGAAAAAGTAATTCTCCTCCTGTACCCATCGCACTTCATTGCCTTCGGGACTCTTTCCGTCAATTAATTCGCTCTCTTTTAAAAAAGTCTCCGCGGAAACGTCATACCATCCCTTGTATTTATCAAGATAAATGTATCCAGCGTTCTTTAGGCGCGAAAAAACTTCCTGAACCGTGCGGACATGCCTTTCCTCGGTCGTCCGAATAAAATCGTCGAATTGTACGTTTAGCCCGCCCCATATTCTGCGAAATTCCGCGGATACCTCGTCGACGAATTCTTGTGTTTCCTTACCCGCGGCTTGGGCGGCCTCGGCCACCTTGATGGCGTTTTCGTCCGTGCCGGTTACAAAATACACGTCTTGCCCACGCATACGCTGATACCGTGCAGTTATATCGGCGGCAACGGTCGTAAGGGCCGTTCCGATATGGGGCACGCTGTTCACGTAATAGATCGGGGTCGTGATGTAGTAGCGCTTTGGCATGAACCGAAAATAGTACCCGTCCGCTTGGCGTGCTAAACTCGCCTCAATCATGGAGCCTTTCGTCGAGCACAGAGGAAAGATTGCTGTGCTGAACCAGGATAACGTCGACACCGACCGGATTATTCCGGCCAGATTTCTGAGCCGCATTTCTCGCTCGGGCTACGGCGAGTTGCTGTTCAAGGACGTCCGCGGCGAAGGCTTCCCTTTGGACCAACCCGAAGCGCAGGGAGCGTCGATTCTTGTGGTCGGGGTCAACTTCGGATCGGGCAGCAGCCGCGAACATGCCGTCTGGGCAATTCAGCAGGCGGGGTTCAAAGCCATCATCGCACGAAAGACGCCGGACGAGTCCGGATACAGTGACATCTTCCGCCAAAACGCCGCGAACTGCGGGCTGCTCTTGATCGAACTCCCCGAAGCCGACTATCAACAACTCGTTCAAGCCGGCAGCGGGGCAGGGGCCTACATCGACCTGCCGAATCAGACCGTAATCTTGGCCGACAAAACCTTCAATTTCGAAATCAGCGATGCGAGCAAGCAGGCGATTCTGCGGGGCCTCGATCTGATTGGCACCACGCTATTGCTAGAGGGTGAAATCACAGCCTACGAGTCGCGCTCGACGGCATTCGTGCCACCGAGGGCCTAACGATGTCCGAACTGCGCTGGCACCCCTTTCACCAAGACTGGGTCATCACCGCCACCCATCGGCAGGACCGGACATTCTTTCCGCCGGATGATTACTGCCCTCTTTGCCCCACGAAAGCCGGAGGCTTCCCCACTGAGGCGCCCCGCGAAACTTACGATGTCGTGGTTCTCGAGAACAAATTTCCGAGCCTTAAAACACCCCCTACCGACCCTGCCGTCGTGGGTGGCGAACTCCTTCTCGTGCGGCCGAGCGTAGGCGTTTGCGAGGTCGTCTGCTACACATCCGACCACGATGCAACCATTGCAGATCTGCCGGCCAGGCAAATCAAAAAGCTCGTGCGGGTCTGGCGCGACCGGTACATCGACCTCAAATCGAGGCCGGGGGTCGAGTACGTCTTCATATTCGAGAACAAAGGCCGCGAGATCGGGGTGACTCTCACCCATCCTCACGGCCAGATTTACGCATACCCTTACGTTCCGCAAGTGATCCAAACCCGCCACCAAGCCGAGCGCACACATTTGGGGATGCATGGAAGAACCCTCGCGGCTGACTGGCTACGAGACGAGGCAGAGGATGGCCGAAGGATTGTCTTCGACTACAAGAATTGGACCGCGGTAGTGCCCTTCTTCGCTCGATATCCCTTCGAAGTTCACCTTGTTCCTAAAGCCGACACGCCAGATCTCGAAAGCATGAATGACGAAATGCTCAACGGCCTCGCCGAAGGGCTCAAGGAATTAACTGCCAGATACGACAAGCTCTTCAGTTTCTCGTTGCCTTACGTAATGAGCATTTTCCAGTACTCGGCAGAGCACACGAGACTGATCGTTGAATTCACCCCGCCCTACCGGACGAAAGACAAGCTAAAGTATCTGGCCGGAAGCGAGGCTGGCTGCGGCGCGTTCATCAATGACACGCTTCCTGAAGAAACAGCGGCGCAGCTAAGGGCGCTCTAACCGTATCGCCCGGCGAAGGCATTCATGAAGTCCGAAAGAGCGACAGCGCCGGTTTCCGGAAAAGCGTTGTACATCGACGCCCGGACGCCACCGGTGCTACGATGGCCCTTCAGCGTGACCATCTTCTCGACCTTGGCATCTTCGAGAAACTTCTCCGTCAGCTCGTCGCTTGGCAGGGTGAAGAGGATGTTCATGAGCGAGCGGCTGGACTTAGCCACCTTGCTCTTATAGAAGCCCTCGCTCTCATCCATCGCGTCGTAAATCAGCTTGGCTTTGCGTTCGTTGACTACCTGGATCGCCTCTACGCCTCCCTGCCGCTGCAGCCACTTGTAGTAGAGGCCGCAGACGTAGATCGTGAAACATGGTGGGGTGTTGTGGATCGAGTGGCCCTTGTGCGCGGCGTCCCAAGAGAACATCAGCGGCAGGTCCTGTTTCGATGCGATGTCGAGGGCTTGCGGGCTGAGGATGACCGTGGCGACTCCGGCCGGCCCCTGGTTCTTCTGGGCGCCAGCAAAGATCACGTCGTACTTGTCAAGTTCGAACGGGCGGCTGAGGATATTGCTGGATGCATCGCAAACGATCAGCGCGTCCGAGTCGAACGCGGCGTCGCGCAAGTAATCGATCCCGTCGACAGTCTCGTTGCTCGTGTAGTAAACGTAGTTCTCGGCCCCGGTGAACTCGGGCTCGTCATCGTCCGGAGCGCGTGTGAAGCCGTTGGCCTCGTCCGACCAAGCGACGGTCAGGTCGGTGAGCTTCTTCGCGTGCTTGATCGACTGGTGGCCCCAGTAACCGGTATCGACGTAGCTCGGCGCGCGGCCCTCCATCTTCAAGTTCATCGGAACGAGCACGTTTTCCATGCTCGCTCCGCCTTGGAGGAAAAGAACCCCCCAGTCGTCCGGGATATCCATGAGGCTCTTCAGATTGGCCAGGGCCTCCATATGAATGCCGTCGTAGGCTTTGCCACGGTGGCTCATCTCGAGCACGCTCATGCCGGCGCCTTTGTAATTGATCAGGTCTTCCTTGGCCTCTTCGAGGACCTCCACGGGCAACCCGCCCGGGCCCGCAGAAAAGTTGAAAACCCTGTCGTACTTGAGCGCTGCGCCCTTCGTTTCCTCGGTCGGAATCATGCATTCAGGATACCTTGGGTAGTCTCGAAAGATGCTCAGGAGGGATTCTCCGAACTTCGACGAACGCCCGCCAGGGATCGCCGTCGACACAATAGTTCTGCACGCGACGGTCTTTGACACTTTGGAGGAAACTTGCTCGCACTTCGAGAACCCCGAGAGCCACGTTTCGACGCATTACACGGTCGATCGCGACGGCACCGTTGTTCAGCACGTGCACGAATCGCGCCGCGCTTTCCACGCAGGGGAATCCCGAATGGCGGACGGTCGCGAGAAGGTGAACGACTTCTCCATAGGCATCGAGCTTGTGAACCGGAACGACGGCGTCGACCCGTATCCGGCGGCGCAGATCGACGCTTTGCGCTCGCTGCTCGATGGCATCCGGTCGCGCTGGCCGATTCGGCACGTCGTTTCGCACGCCGAGATCGCCACGCCGCCGGGCCGCAAGACGGACCCGGCGGGCTTCGATTTCGCTTGGATCGACACCTGAATGAGGCGTGTTGTCTCCAAGGGGGACGCCTCGTATACATGAGCACGGGATCGGAGCGGCGACGACAGACTGGCGTCATCATGACAGGTAAGCGAAGCCGTCCGAACATGGCTGCATGGCACCTACATACAGTAATTAGCGATGAATCGGCGTCATCGCGTCACATTCCCTAGCACGTACCTGTCGCGATGACGAGTTGCGAATCTAGGCCCCCTTCCCGTCGGCCCGTTGTCTACGAATTGACAGCTTCCTTAGAGCCCGCCTACGACGCGGCCAAGCGTGCGGCGGAAGGTGGCGCCGACGATTCGGCGCCAGACGCGGCGAGCCGTTCCGCGCCGGCGGTCACGCTCGCCCTGCCGTGACCGCAAGAAGACGGCGACCGCGTGAGTCGAGGCGGGTGAAAGGCGCGGCGCACGCTCTAGGAGGAACGCGCGGGCGAGATTGGCAGCCACGTCGGCGTCGTGCATGATGCCGAGCTCGTCTTGGAGTTGCGTAACCCAGCCAATCAGATCCGAGGCCTGCGGCGGGAGTGCCTCCTTGAAGAACTCCAGCGTGTATCGAAGCCGTTTGCCTTCGATTCGAAGTGCATGGAGCGTCTCGACGTCCGCCCAAGGCATCACTGCGTCGTACGCCCGGACGCGCTCGTAAGCGGCCACAATCCTGCTCCCTGCCGTGTCGCGGACCGTCTGGGGCTCGACGGCGCCGACGCTCCGCGTCCCCGCTTCCTCCGTGGTGGCAAACGATATGTAGGCATCGACGAACTTTTGGTACCCAGGCGAATCGAGCAAGGCCACGAGGCCGGCCCGGGCGGCTTCGCGTTTTGCTCGCCAATCGTCGAAGAGGGGCGCGATTGCCACTTTCTCGTCTTGCGGCAGACCTTCAACGTAGAGCGCGGCGCCTTCGAGGAGCACATCGAGGTCCCTGACAGCTCCGAGCGCACGCGCAACTGTCCGAAGCTCGGCCACGTAACGCCGCTCACGGCCGCGCCGAAACGCACCATCGAAGACACGCCACGCTGCACGCATGCGCCGCGTGGCCACCCTCATGGCATGCAGCGCCTCGATGTCACGCCCGAGACGGGTGCCCTCCTCTTTGGCGAGCATTTTGGTCAAATGAAAACGGAGCACTTTCCTACCCGCTTCCGCGAGCGAGTCGTGCTGAGAAATGCCAGGCGCTTTTCCGGCCACGAGACGAGGCTTCTTCTTCGGCGGCTTAGCTGCTCCCTCTAGAAGCGCAGCGGCCGTCGACTCTTTGCTTTTCAGCTCTGGGCGCAGGCCCCCGGCCGACATGAGGGCCGCGGCAACAGGTTCCAAAAGGTCAGGCTTTCCTCGGCGCAGTTCAACCTCAAGCACGTGCCCGTTTCCGAGAACTCGCTTGCCCTTGTGGTATGCAACTTCATCGACGCTAAGCACGGCTTTGCCTGCCCGCGATGAAAGGTCGCGCTCGCGCCGCACCTGTTTGATCCGGAAACGTTCGTGGAGGAGCTCGCCTCCACAGATTTCGTCGAGCTTGGCCCGGGCGTCGCTCGCCGGCCACGCGCCGGGTTCTAAAACCCCGGTTGCAGGACCCTCCAATTCGACGCGGGTGTGCAGGCCGCTGCTTTTCTCGTCTGGTGAGCGGCTCTTCAGAGTAAGCATCACCTTGTCGCCGTCTTCTCGGATGCGGGCCGTCCAGCCACCCATTTGAAGACGCCGGTCAGGCGTGTCGAAGTAAATGTCTTCGAGCTGCAACTCGCGCCACTCTCCGGCCCGTAGCCCCGCCACCTGATCGCCGCCGACACTCTCTTGGACCTTCGCCAAGTCGTCGATGGCGTATTTCAATTCGACCTCGGAAGGCTGGGCTGCTGCCTTCGTCAAGCAACCGCTCCCGCGAAGCCATTCGATCTCACGTCTAACCGTACCCCACTTAAAACAACGAGAAGTGTCTGCGAGGACCTGTCCAGGCCATGGAGGCCGATCCTGCGATAGATGATCTGAACGTCCCGCTATTCCACGTGATGGAACGGCAAAAAGCTAAGCGTTGACCTGGACGATCTCGTAGGCTTCGATAACGTCGCTTTCCTTATACGCCGTCCAGCCCTCGAACTGGATTCCGCACTCGAAGCCGGCTGTCATTTCGCGGACGTCTTCTTTGACGTGCTTGAGCGAGTCGATTTTGCCTTCATACACGATCTCGTCGCCTCGCTTCACGCGGCATTTCACTCCTCGCACGACCTTGCCGTCCGTCACATAACAGCCCGCGACATGGCCCTGCTTGGTTAGCTTGAACACCATCCTGATCTCGACGGTGCCCATGTACTGTTCTTCGAATTTCGGCTCGAGCATGCCCTTCACGGCCTTCTCGATGTCCTCGATGAGTTCGTAGATGATGTTGTACTGCCTGATTTCGACTTTCTGCCTAGCCGCTTCCTCCTTGGCTTTCGGTTCGACCTTCGTATTGAAGCCGACCACAATCGCCTCCGAGGCGCGGGCAAGCATGATGTCTCCCTCGCCGATTGTGCCGACGCCGGAGTGCAGCACACGCACATCCACCTCGTCACTCTCGATCTTGTCGAGCAACCCTCTGACGGCCTCGACAGAACCTTGGACGTCGGCCCTGATGATAATCCGAAGCTCTTTGCTTTCGCTAGCCGCGAGTCGTTCCTGAAGATCTGCCAGCGTGACCTTGCCTATCTTGTCGGAGAACTCTTCTAGACGGGTGCTTTGTCGCATCCCTTCAGCCTGCCCGCGAGCTTCCTTCTCGTCGATAAGCACGCGAAGCTTGTCGCCCGCCATGGGCACCTGGTCGAGTCCGAGGATCTCGGCAGGTGTGCTCGGGCCAGCCTCCTTGATCGGCTTGCCTGCGAAGTCGAACATCGCTTTCAGCCGCCCATAGCAACTCCCCACAAGAACGGCATCGCCCTGCTTTAGCGTCCCATTGTGAACGAGCACAGTGGCCACAGGACCCCGTCCCTTGTCGACTTTAGCTTCGATAACCACACCTTCGACGTCTCCGCCCGGATCGGCCTTGAGCTCCATGACGCCTGCCTGGAGGGTAATCAGCTCGAGCAGGTCATCGATGCCCTTTCCGGTCTTTGCCGATACTTCGGCTATCTCGGTGTCTCCCCCGAAGTCAGCGGCTACCAAACCGTTCTGCACTAACTGCTGCTTGACGCGCGTAGGGTTAGCGTCCTCCTTGTCGATCTTGTTGACGGCGACGAGAATTGGCACGCCCGCGTTCTTGGCGTGATTTATCGCCTCGACCGTCTGCGGCATGATGCCATCGTCGGCGGCCACAACGAGAACGGCTATATCGGTGACCTGCGCGCCGCGCGCTCGCATCGCGGTGAACGCTTCGTGGCCCGGTGTATCGAGGAAGGTGATCTTCTGGTCCCCTACCTGCACTTGGTATGCGCCGATGTGCTGGGTTATGCCGCCGAATTCTTTGTCGACGACCTTGGCTTTGCGTATATAGTCGAGGAGGCTGGTCTTGCCGTGATCGACGTGGCCGAGAATTGTGACGACGGGCGGCCTTAGCTGCTCGCCGCTGCCGGGCTTCTTCCGTTTGGGCGCCTCTTCGGCCACCTTTGGCTTCTGCGGCTCGGCCCACTTGACCTTGTATCCGAACTGGCTGGTTACCTTTTCCGCCACATCCGGAGCAAGCGAAGTGGCGAGGGTGGCGAAAGTGCCCGACGAAATGAGAGCCTTTTGAACCTCAGGCTGCGCTACGCCGATCGCCGCTGCGATGTCGCGGGGCGTTGCGCCGGGAGCGAGGGCGACCTGCTTGGCCTCGACCATTTCCTGGACCGCTTCCTTGACCACGTCTAGATAGTCCGCGTCGAGATCTACCGAGCCATTGTCGGTGAATGCCCCCAGTTCGGCGAGCACATGCGTCACCTGCGAGGGCAGGGCTTTTAGCTCACCGGCCAGGCTTTCCACTTCAAGTTTAGGCATTCGCTAAGTTCACCTTGTCCATTAGTTCTCGTTCTAGGCGGGCCCAATCGATCGCGTCTTCGCCAATTCGCAGGGGTCGCGCGAACATTTTGCGCTTCAGGGCCCTTTCGACGCACGCTGCGGAAGTGCAGACGTAAGCTCCGCGGCTCATCCCGGCGCGGATTAGGTCGCCCTTAGGCTTCCTCAGGCCACATGCGACGCAGGTTCGAATCGGATCCGGCACGCGTCACCGCCCCTCTCCGACTTTGGCAGCTGCGCCTTCGGCAGCTTGTGACTCGCTGCGAATATCGATCTTCCATTCCGTCAAACGCGCTGCGAGGCGGACGTTCTGGCCACCTTTGCCGATCGCTAGGCTAAGCTGGCTATCGGGAACAGTCACAAATGCGCTCTTGTCCTCTTCATTCAGCTTGACCGAGGCGACCTTCGCCGGACCGAGAGCTGCGGTAATGTAACCGACCGCATCCTCCGAGTAAGGAATGATGTCGATCTTTTCGTCGTATAGTTCGTTAACGATCTGCTGGACCCGGGTGCCCCGTTGTCCAACGCACGCGCCGACCGGATCCACCCGCTCGTCGTGGCTGATCACGCTGATCTTGCTGCGCTGACCGGCTTCACGCGCAACGGCCATGATCTCGACCGTACCTGCGCCGATCTCGGGAACCTCGATCTCGAACAGCTTCCTTAGAAGGTTCGGGTGGGTCCGCGAAACGATTACCCGAGGGCCCTTGCCACGAGGGTCTTCTTCAACCTTAAGAACGTAACAGCGAATCCGGTCATTGATACGGTAAGGCTCGATCGGCACCTGCTCGCGCTTGGGAAGCACACACTCGCTGCGGCCCGCGGTCAGGACGACGTCACCGCCCTCGCGGCGGGCAACCGTTGCGGCGACCACTTCGCCGAGCCGGTCGCTGAATTCTTCCATAGTGCGTTTGCGCTCGGCTTCGCGCAGTTTCTGCTGCAGCACCTGCTTGAACGTTTGCGCCGCGATTCGGCCGAAGCTTTCCGGCGCGATTTCTACGGGAACGAAGTCACCGATCTCCGCTTTCGGGTTGCGCTTTCTTGCTTCCTCGATCGCCATTTGATAAAAATGATTGGTCGCTACGCCCACAACTTCTTTCTCGCAAACGACGTGCATCTTGTTCTGTTCGGTATCGATCCGAACGATGACCTCGCCGATCGCTCCCACGTGACGCTTGTACGCGGCCGCGAGGGCTATCTCCATCTCGGAGATCAACTCCTCGACCGGGATATCCCGCTCTTGCGCCATTGTTTTTAGAGCCTGCAAAAACTCGCGATCCATGATTTCTACCACCTGAAGGCCATAACAAAAAAGGACGGCCAGGGGCCATCCTTGTCGTGGTCTCCTGCAAATGTCGTTTTCCATTGTACCCTGCCCGGGCGTCGGTAGAAGGCTCGAGATCAATGGAAGACATACCGACGAATCGAATTCTCAGCAACTAGTTCTACAGTCACTCTACGGTCTGCTTGAACCGGGTACCGTGGGAGCATGAGGAGAGTTTCAATCTTTCTTCTGATTGCATCGTGCTGTGCCGGCCAAGCGCAGTACCAGGTCGAGGTCTTGCATCCCGATGGCGTCGGGCCGAGATCGTACGGGACCGGCGCGGGCGGAGGGCAGCAGGTCGGGCATATGAATCTCTTTAAGGTCGGGGCGAGCCATGCGCTGCTTTGGTCGGGTTCGCAAGAGAGCTTTGTCGACTTGCATCCTGCCGGATGGGACGGGTCGTATGCGGTGGGAGTCGACGGCGGCAAGCAGATTGGTTACCGGGAGAGGAGTTTCGGCCAAGGGCGAGGACAGTTCGCCACCTTGTGGTCGGGCTCCGCTACGAGCTGGGTCGACCTGCACGACGACCTGTACTTCGAGACCAACGGCCTCGGCATCGGCGGAGACCAGCAGGTCGGCTTCGGAGTTACCACCGGGCCCCAGTACGCCATACGTGCCTTGTTGTGGCGAGGCACTGCCGAGACCATCGTTTCGCTCCATCCCGGCGGATTGGAGGACAGTCGGGCCCAGGATACGGACGGTAAGCAGCAGGTCGGCAGCGCGACGAACCCCGAACTTCACATTGAGCATGCCGCCTTGTGGAGCGGCACCGCAGAGAGTTTCGTAGACTTGCACCCCGCAGGTTACGGCACGAGCGATGCTCTTGGAGTCGCCAATGGCCAGCAAGCGGGATGGGCCAGTTTCGACGGCAACGCACATGCCGGCATATGGTACGGGTCAGCGGAATCGTTTATCGACTTGAACCCGGGACCCAACGATCAAGTCGGTTCAAGGGCGCTGGCAACAAATGGCAATGTGCAAGTGGGCGTTGCTGCCGGACCGTTGATCGGTGGTTTTCATGCATCGCTTTGGCGCGCAGATCCTGACACGTTCGTAGACCTGCATACGTTTCTTCCGGAGAGGTTTCAGGGCAAAGGCGCTGAATCGGAGGCCAGAGGCGTCGACGAATTCGGGAACATTGTCGGCTAAGCGATCGATACGAACACTGGAAATGCGCGAGCGATCCTTTGGACACCGGTGCCAGAGCCGACCTCCGCAAGCATCCTATTGACATCCTTCCCTTTTGCTCTTGGCCAAGAAGAGGATGGCTACACCGCGCCGGTGCCCCTGAGATTGGACCACGAGCTTCGAAACCGTCGTTGCATCGCGTCCATTTTTCAGGGTGGCTGAGCGTCTTATCACGAGACTCCCTGAGATGGACATGAGCTCAAGTTGAACCTCGAACGCCTCGGACACCATCTCAGCTGCACCCGGTGCGAATTCGGCCGTGTGCGACTCTCGGCTGCGTTGTATGCCTTGAGGAGTTGCCGCCTCGACATTGGGACGAAGACACCGGACGCAGTCGCACGGCCATATGCGCCGATTGGTGGCGGGGGACTGGGTTGGTGATTGTGGGCGAATCTGACCTGGGCACCCAGTTTCGGTCACACAGAGGGGAAGCGACCCGACGGATTTGGAATCGCGAGGCGATGAGTTCATGTCCGTGCCACGACACGATAGATGAACTGATCGATCTTTAACTCGGACCGGGCGGCCAAACTAAGCGCGAGAGTTGAGCGGCATTCGGGCGAGCGCCAAGACATGCGGGACCACTAACGAGACGCGGTAGACTTTTGGCTGATCATGGCGAAACTCCGTGTCCTCGTAGCCGACGACGACCCGATCATCCGGCTCGATCTGAAGCAGATGCTGCAAAACCTCGACTACGAGGTCGTGGCGGAAGCAGGGGACGGCCAGGAGGCGCTCGATCTGGCCATGTCCGTGCGTCCAGACATCTGCGTGCTGGACATCAAAATGCCCATCAAGGACGGCATCACCGTAGTTTCGGAACTCGTCGAGGGCCAAATCGCGCCGGCGATCCTTCTAACAGCTTATAGTGACCGCGAACTGATCGACCGAGCGAAGGAGGCCGGTGCGTTCGCCTATCTCGTCAAGCCATTCAAGCCCAACGATCTGCCGCCTGCGATCGAGGTGGCGGTTAGCAGATATCGGCAAAACCAGGATCTGACCGGTCAAATCGAGAGCTTGAGCGAGAGGCTCGAAACGCGAAAGCTGGTTGAAAAGGCGAAATCCGTTCTGATCGAGAAACAAGGCCTCAACGAGTCCGAGGCCTACCGTCGGATGCAGCAATCCAGCATGAACACCCGCAAGAGCATGAAGGAAGTGGCGGAGGCTATCCTGCTCACCGAAACATTGCAATGAAACGGCTGGCAACATCCACACTTGCGGGAATCGGCTTGGCGTTTCTCGCCGGCTGCGACTCGAATTCGAAACCTTCCGCGAAACCCATTGTCGACGAGTTCATGGTCGCATTGATTACCCCCGGCCCGGTTAACGACAGCGGATGGAGCGCCTTGGCGTACCAAGGACTGGAGTCTATTAAGTTCGAGCTCGGCGCTGAAACACAGAACGTTGTCGCCTTTTCGCCTCAAGATATCAAGGACGCGATGCAATCGTATGCCCAGAAGGATTTCGACCTCATTATCGGCCACGGTTACGAATATAACCAGATCGGCATCGAGGTCGCCAAGGACTTTCCAAAGACGATTTTTGTCAGTTCGAGCGGCGATAAAACTGCAACCAACGTGGGCACTTTCCGCTTCAATCTGGAGCAGGGCACGTACGTCCTCGGCATGGTCGCCGCGAAACTTTCACTTAAGGGGACCCTAGGCATGGTGGGCGGCCCGAACGTTCCGAGCATCGAAAGCACCTTCCAGGCGTTCGAGGCCGGCGCCAAATCCGTCAAACCCAGCATTAGGGTCCTCAAGGCGTACACGAATTCCAACGACGACGTAGGGGCAGCGAAGCAGCAAACCTTAGCCTTCATCGCTCAAGGCGCGGATTACATCATCCACCAAGCCAACGCTGCCGCACAAGGCGTGTTCGAGGCCTGCAAAGAAAGAGGCGCGTTTGCATTTGGGACAAACAGCGACCAAGCTGGGGCCGCACCCGACGTTGTCATCGCAAGCGCGACGATCAACGCCGGCCCGGTCTTCGTCGAACTCGCGAAGGAGGTGAAGGACAGCAAATTCAAATCCGGCGTGCGCCTCAGGGGGATGGCCGATGGCGCCGTTGGAATCGTCTGGAATCCCAATCCGCCGTTTAAGCTGCCCGACGACATAGTTTCCGAGGCTAGCCTGGCGGTGGGCAAGATCGTTTCGGGGCAGCTGAAGGTGCCCAGGCTGGAGTTCTAGGACGGTTACCGAGCCTGTCCTCGTCGGGCAGCGGCTAACCAAGCGTTACGGCCACGTGACCGCTCTCGAGGCCGTCGACATCGGCCTATACCCTGGCGAAGTGAACGCCGTATTGGGTGAAAATGGAGCCGGCAAATCGACCTTGGTCGGCATACTCTCCGGCAACATCGCGCAGGACTCCGGAGAGATTTTGCTCGACGGCTTGCCGACGCGCTTTTCGAACGCCCGCGCGGCGAAATCCGCAGGAGTCGACGTCGTTCACCAGCATTTTATGCTCGTACCGCAATTTTCGGTCGCGGAGAATTTGGCGCTCGCCGCCTCCGAAGGCAGTGGGCCAGTTCTCAACATTGGGCGGCTCTCGGCGAAAGCGCTGGGAGCATCGGCTGACTTGGGTTGGCGCCTGCCCGCCGATGCAAAGGTTGGTTCGCTAAGCGTTGGCGAGCAGCAGCGCGTAGAAATCGCCAAGGCCCTCGCGGGCGGTGGACGAGTTGTGCTCCTCGATGAGCCGACGTCGACGCTCTCACAGGATGAGGTGACGGATCTCTTTCGGGTGATTGAGGCTCTGAAAAGGGACAGGCGCTCGATAGTGTTCATAACCCACAAGCTCGACGAGGCGCTTGCAATCGCTGACCGGGTCACTGTCTTGAGGCGCGGGAAGGTCGTGGTTTCCACGCCTGCACAAGGCATTGCCCCTGGCCAATTGGCCCATTGGATGGTCGGAGATGTTCCCCCAAGCCTTGTGCGCGAGTCTCGGAAGCCGTCCGAGGGAGCCTTCGTCGTCGCGAATCGCCTCCACATTATCGGTGACCGCGGACACGGCGCCGTCAGAGATGTCAGCTTCCGTATCGGCGCGGGAGAAATCCTCGGCTTCGGCGGCGTCGACGGCAACGGCCAGCTAGAACTCGCGGAGGCGCTCGTGGGAATCCGGCCAATAAAGTCCGGCTCCCTTGCCACGGGTCGCGGTTCGATAGCCTACATTCCGCAAGATCGTCAACGCGACGGGCTCGCGCTCTCGATGTCTGTTACCGACAACCTGCTGATCGCGGGCCACAAGCGAAGGGGCCTTTCGCGTGCCGGACTTTTCCTAACCGGCGCCATCCGCGCCTGGTGCGAAACGCTCGTCGCGCGATTCCAAATCCGAACCGACAGCCTTCAAAGCACCGCGGAGATGCTCAGCGGCGGCAATCAGCAGAAGATCGTGGTAGCAAGGTCGCTCGATACCGAGCCAGCCCTCATCGTAGCCGTCAATCCGACGAGGGGCCTCGATGTTCAGGCTGAGCATTACGTTCACTCTCTGCTATTGGAAGCACGGGGCCGAGGGGCGGCGATCGCCCTCTTTACAACCGACATCGGCGAGCTTGGCATCCTTTCGGATCGCGCGGTATATATGAGTGGGGGCCGGATTCTCGAGGGTGGGAACGTCGCGGAAATGATCGGCGGGCGCGAATGAAGTTATGGGTGCTCGTCCCAATCGGGCTTGCGCTCATCCTAGTGATTACCCTCATCGTGTTCGGGCTGCCGGTAGGCGAATCGCTGCGGCTATTGTACGAGGGGGCTCTCGGCGACAAGTTCGGCGTGCACCGCACGATACTCAAGAGTGTTCCGTTAATCCTGGTTGGGTTAGGCATGATCGTCGCGTGGCGAGCCGGTATGTTCAATATTGGAGGCGAGGGTCAGCTGCTCGCAGGTGTGTCCGCGGGGGCCGCAGCAGCTCACATATTGGGAAGTGCGTCAGGTCCCGCAATCACTTGGATCATCCTCGCGGTTTGCATGGCGGCCGGCGGCCTGTACGCCGGGGTCGCAGCATGGCTCTACGTGGCGCGGGGGGTCAACGTCGTGATCAGCACGATCCTGCTGAACTTCCTTACGCTGCATCTCGTCAACTTCATCGTTCGCGGCCCGCTGCAGGAGCCGACCCACTCCATTCCGCAGACGGCGACGCTAACGACCGAGTCGATGTTCAACGTCATCGACCGTCAAACGGGCCTGCATGCTGGCATATTTATCGTGCCGGTGGCAGTCTTCCTGACCTGGCTTTGGATTCATCGATCCCCCAGTGGCTTTCGCCTTCGCCTTGTCGGCCAGAACGCGATGGCTGCACGAGCCGCGGGGATGCCTGCCCCGCGCCTACAGGCCACGGCTCTCATCTGGAGCGGCGTGTTCTGCGGCCTGGCCGGCGGCGTCCAGTACCTAGGCGCAAGCGGCTTCCTTTTCGACAGATTCTCGCCCGGCTGGGGCTTTCTTGCAATACCGGTCGCCCTGGTGGGCGGGCTCAATCCAATGGGGGTCGTTCTTTCCGGGTTCTATTTCGGCGCTCTCTTCGCCGGGTCAAAGAATTTGGAAGCCTTCGGAGCTGCCACCAGCTCATTAGTGTTTGTGATGCAGGGCGTGGCCGTTCTGGGGTTCGTGGTTCTTCAAGAAGTCTGTCGTAGGCGCGCGAGGGTGGCAACGCCATGAGCGTGGTACTGGGGCTCGTTGGCGCTACGTTGTCGTTGGGAACGCCGCTCGTGATCGCCGCCGCGGGTGAAACGGTCTCCGAACGCGCCGGCGTTCTCAATATCGGACTCGAAGGCGTCATGCTCTCGTCAGCGTTCGCCGGCTTCTACGTCAGCCACACCACCGGAAATCCCTGGTTGGGCGTTGGCGGCGGAGTAGCAGCCGCGATTCTGCTCACGGCAATTACGAGCTATCTGGTGCTTAGCATCGGGGCGGACCAAGTAGTCGTCGGCACGGGCGTCAATCTCTTTTCACTTGGCCTGACCGGCTCCTTGTTCGTGTCCCTCTTTGGTCAGACCGGCAAGCTCGCCGCGGTACCGACGGTGCCAAAAACGGCTGACGCTCTGTCTCTGAACCCGCTTATGCTCGTCGGCGTGCTTTGCGTTGCTTTCGCATGGTTCGTGCTCATGAGGACGCGCTGGGGCCTCGCAGCTCGCGCCGCCGGTGAGGCGCCATCAGCTGCCGAGGCAGCCGGATATTCGGTCATACGGCTTCGGTTTCAAGCGGTGATGTTTTCGGGGGTTACCGCGGGCTTGGCGGGCGCCTATTTGAGTCTCGCGCAGACGAACTCTTTTGCCGAGAACATGACCGAAGGGCGCGGATTCGTTGTGATCGCCGCGGTCACATTCGGACGTTGGACCTCGATCGGCTCGGCGCTGGCCTGCCTGCTCATTGCGTTCGCGTATGGGCTGAAATATCTGGTGATCTCAATATCCTTGGGCGTTCCGCCGCAGCTCTTCGACGCTCTGCCATACTTATTTGCGCTGGCGGTGCTCGCCGGAGCGGGACGCGGCGCAATCGCGCCCTCGGCTCTCGCAACGCCCTACAGGCGGGGCTAACAAATGAAACTTACTCGGCGAGTCACATTTTCGAGCGGCCATCGGTATTGGCTAAGCGACCTTACCGAAGCCGAAAACCGGGCACTGTTCGGCCGCTGGGCATCGCCTCACAGCCACGGACACAACTACGCGTTGGAGGTGACCGTCGCGGGGCGCATTCAAGCCTCCCATGGCATGGTAATCAACATCAAGGAGATCGACGCTCTCCTTCGTGAGCACGTCGTCTCCGTACTCGACCAAAAGAGCTTAAACGACGAGGTGCCGGCCTTCCGATCGGTGCCGCCGTCCACCGAGAACGTCGCCCTGTTCATACGAAGTGCCCTTAGCGACCTTCCGCCGGAGGCTACCTTCGTAAGCCTGCGACTCTATGAGATGCCTGGACTTTTCGTCGATGTGGGAAAATCACAAACCGTGAAACTGACAAGAGGATATGAGTTTTCCGCCTCGCACCGGCTGCACGCGCCGGCATTGTCCGAAGTCGAGAACGCAACTCTTTTCGGCAAGTGCAACAATCGCGCGGGGCATGGGCACAACTACGAGCTAGAAGTCACGGTTTCAGGGACGCCCGACCCGAGGACGGGTAGGGTTGCGGATATCGGGGAAATAGACCGAATCGTTCGGGCCGAGGTCGTCGACCGCTACGACCACAAGCACCTCAACTCCGACCTACCCGAATTCGAGGACCTTAACCCCACGTCTGAGCTTCTCACCAAGATAATTTGGGAAAGGCTCGTGAATAACCTACCGGCCAAACTCGACAAGGTGACGGTTCGCGAGACGGCGCGAAATATCTTCGAGTATTCCGGTGAAGACGAATAACTATATGGAAGAGAATTACGAAGCTATTTTACGATCGATAGGCGAAGACCCTTCCCGTGAGGGCCTGCGGAAAACTCCAAAACGCGCGGCTGAGGCCATGCGATACCTGACACAGGGATATGGAATGGCGCTGGAGACAATTGTTAATGGCGCGATTTTCGAAGAGGACGTCGACGATATCGTGGTAATCCGAAATATCGAATTCTTCAGCATGTGCGAGCACCATCTTTTACCGTTTTTTGGCTTTGCTCATGTCGCTTATTTGCCGAAAGGAAAAATAATCGGAATTAGCAAGATTGCACGAATCGTCGATATGTTTGCGCAAAGACTGCAGGTGCAGGAACGTTTGACGCAACAAGTTGCGCTCGCTGTCGAAGTGGCTCTCAAGCCTGCCGGAGTTGCGTGTGTTTTCGAGGCAAAGCATCTTTGCATGATGGCTCGCGGGGTGAGAAAGCAAGATTCAAACGTCTCGACGAGCCACGTGACAGGCGTCTTTCGCGATTGCCCGATGAGCCGCAAAGAATTTTATGACCTTATCAAAGAGCGGCACTACGCATAATGGTTTGTGTCGTTACCGGAGCGAGCAGCGGCATTGGAAGGGCCGCTGCAAGCTCGCTAGCACAGCGCGGTGTATGCCTCGTTCTTTCGGGACGCGACGCGGGCCGTTTGGAAGACGCGCGGAAAATCTGCACGGGTGTCCAAACGGTCGCTTTGGCTGGTGACGTCACGTCTCCTAGGCACACGGAGCGCCTCTTCGAGATCGCCGCTGAACTTCGCCCGAGCGACAAGCTTGCCGCGGTCTTCGCCGCTGGCGTCGCGCACAGTGGAGACACGCTCCAACTGCCCGAAGAAATCTGGCACGAATCGATCGCGGCGAACTTGACGGGGCTGTTTCTTTGCTGCCGATCGGCCATCTCTTCGATGCTCGTGCGTGGCGGCGGTCGCGTCGTGAACGTGTTGAGCATTGCCTCGAAAACCGCGTTCCCACAGTCCGCGGCATATGTTGCGTCGAAGCAGGGTGCGCTAGGGCTAACCCGTTCACTCGCGGCCGAGTTTCGGGCAAGGAACATCCAACTGACCGCGTTCATGCCCGGAAGCACCGACACTGAACTCTGGGAGGGCAAAGTCTGGTCGCCTCCGAAAGGCGATATGCTATCGGCCGCCGACGTCGGCGACGCGATCGCCGAGGTGGTCGTTTCGGAAAGAAAGGGATACATGGACGAAGTCCTTTACTTGCCTCCGAAGGGGATTCTTTAGCAGATGTCGAACACCAAGCCCGTGCGAATGGTGGGAGTTGTTGGAACGGGTGGTATGGGCCGAGTCCACGCCCGCCAATACGCAAAAATGCCCGGCGTCGAGCTCATCGCCTTCGATGCAGTCCCCGAGCGAGCCGTAGCATACGCAAACGACACGGGAGCGACGATTGCAAAGACGTTCGACGATCTCTTGCGAAATTCCGACGTCGTCGACGTATGCCTCCCGACCCATCTTCATCTGGAGTTCGCCTCGAAGGCCCTGCGAGCCGGAAAGCCCACCATCTGCGAAAAACCGATGTGCCGCAAGGTGCGTGAGTGCGCACAGCTCGTCGAGGAAGCCGAAAAAGCCGACGTTCCGTTCATGCCGGCGCAAGTCGTCCGATTCTTTCCTGAGTTTCGGAAAGCCCATCAGCTCGTTATTGACGGAGCCGTCGGTACCCCCGGAGCCATTCGCACTCGCCGGTGCGGCCGGCATCCCAAAGGGACAGACCTTTGGTTTGGAAACATCGAGCTATCGGGTGGGGTCCTGATGGACCTTGCCGTCCACGACTTCGATTGGATTCGCTGGACCTTCGGCGAGGTTCGACACTTGTTTTCACAAGCGCTGACTTTTACCGGTTTGATCGGTCTGGATTATTCCCTGACCACGTTGACCCTCGAATCGGGCGCGCTCGCTCATGTGGAGGGTAACTGGGCCGAGCCGACAGGTTTTCGAGTGGGCTTCGAAATCTCAGGAACCGAAGGCTTCATCGAGTACGACAACCACCAGACGGTGGCCCTTCGGACCTCTACAGAAACGGGCTCGGTACCCGAGAGCCCGATGCTGCCAGTCGACGACCCGTATTATCTGCAGTTAAGGGGCTTCCTCGACGCGGTCGAAAACAATCAGCCGCCCCCTGTATCAGCAATCGACGGCCTGAGAGCCGTCGCGATATGCGAAGCGGCCATCGAAAGCGCGAAAACAGGGCGCGTAATCAAGCCCGCCGCCGGATAACGCGTGAACCTAAGAACTGCTTCCGGGAGTCTGATAGACGTGCGATTCTTACTCAGCGCGCTTTTCGCGGTCGCGTCGCTCGCCTCGATAGCTTCTTCAGAATCCCGGACACGGTGGACCGTAACGGCCAGCCGGGTGCTCGAATGGGACGGCAAGCCGTATATCCCGGTCGGGTGGAGGCTCACGTCCGACCAGTTGGATCAAGCGAAGGCGACGGGTGTGAAGGACGTTATCATCGATTTGGAGCTCGATTCCGACTGGCGGCCGGCGGTTGCGAAAGCCGAGGGCGCGCATATGCGCTACTTACTTAGCCTTTCCACCGATGCCCCGGGCAGTCCAGCGTTTATCGTCCGCCCCGAGGCGTATCGCATCGACAGCGTTAAGCGGGATTCCGAGCACACCATTCCTGTTCCGAACGGACGGAGCGTCTTTTACCTCCTCCTCACAACGCCAGACTATTCGATCGCGTCCAAGGGCTGGTCCGACGTTATCGACGGCCAGGCCAAGATCACCGTCAGCTCTTCGACGGGCACCGCCTTTGTCCTCCTTCTCTATCCGAGGGTCACCGCGAGCCGCCTCACAGACTATTGGGAACGCTTCGACCTGAGACGTGACGCCGTTCTCGCCAAACTCATCGGCGCGAAGGTGGGTGGCGGAATTCGAGGTGTAGTCAATCCGCTAGGCAAGGTGGACTTGTGGACTTCTCAAGGCGGCGGTTACGTCCCCGATTCCCCTGCGTTCCGAATGGAATTCGAAAGCTATCTGCGAGCCAAGTACAAAGATGTTGCTAGCCTGGAGAGGTCTTGGAAACTGCTTCGGCCAAACCTCAAGGACTTTCGAGGCGCCGCCCGGTTCGTACCTTTATTTGGTACGAGCCGCGGCGTAGACAGCTTTTACGACCCGCAAGAGAACGTGCTCGCAATGGCATCACGCCACGAGAATCCTTATTGGAAAGATATTCAGGCTGTGATCGATAACGCCGCGGCGCGGCGAACCGAACGCCTGGGCCGATCCATAAGCGAGATCGTCGATGCGCCCGTCGTCTACGAGTGGAACGGTTGGTCGCCGATTTACGATACGCGCCAGCCGAGCGGCAACGGCATCGGTATGACCGCCGTCGGCGCCGGCCTTGAAGCCATCGAGAACTACGCTGCCAAGGCCGCTAGCTCTGCGCTGGCGTGGAAAGGCCCGCGCTGGCTGCTTGTGACCGAGATGAGCCCTGGCTCGTCGCCTTACACTGAGGAGCGTTTGCGAACCGTAGTCAGCGATACTGCCGATCTTGGCGCAAAAGGCTGGTTCATCCGTTGGTCTGGTGGATCGGAGGCGCCCTGGATGATGGCGATGGCCGCGGAAGCGGCGGCGAGTGACATCGCAACGCGCTCGCCCGTAGCAATGTTCTATCCCGAGAACGCTCGCTTTCCCGCCACTACGATGAAGCTGCCGGGCGGCGTATGGTGGCTTCCGACCCCCGCTGGAGGGAATCGACTGGAGGTTGGCCCGGACTATGAGGCTTACCGACACGACGCGCCTTATGGCGATTTCATGTCCATCTGGCGGCGAGGCGACCCGAGGACGGTCAAACTGCGCTTTAGCGACAATGCCAACGTCGTGGTCAAACGCCACGACGGCCAACCATTGGAAACCAAGCTCGTGAAGGGCGGCATCGAACTGACTC
Source organism: Fimbriimonadales bacterium (assembly GCA_051003155.1). Taxonomy (GTDB): domain Bacteria; phylum Armatimonadota; class Fimbriimonadia; order Fimbriimonadales; family ATM1; genus JACDEQ01. The sequence goes on from JBPCLO010000031.1 coordinate 44,358, forward strand.
TCGACAACCTGCCGGTGATCATCGAAGGAACCGACGACATCCCCGTGCCGCAAGATTCCGCAGACACTACGCGCGCCGATTTCAAGGCGCTCATCGAAGAGGGCCGGCGGCAAGGACTTCAAGTCGGCAACACGCAGTTCATGTTCGATGACGCCTATCGATCGTTCGAGCGCAATCCAGGTGCCGCATACCTAAAAATGGTGGAAGCGCAGCGCGAGCTGGAGGCGAAACTCGCGCCGTTCCTGTGGGTCGAGGGCGAATCCTCTTCGCAGGCTAATTTCAGCGAAGTCGTTCATGACTCCACGGCCTCCGCCGAGAGGGCGCTGTCGCTCGACACTCCCCTGGCACCCGGCCCCGATGGCTACTTCGCCAAATACAAGTTTCGAGTGCGCCACGACCAGATCGTTATGGACATTTGGATCGCCGCGGATGTACCACCGGCCGGCCGGCCATACGTCGCCGTTGACGTTAATGGCACGGCGTTGACGTTTCCCATGGACGCCCAATCGGGATACGGTCGCGGGTTCGGTTGGTACAACCTCGGCAAAATGAGCCTTCGTGATGGCGAGTACACGCTTACTATCCGGATATTGCAGTCCTCGCCGGAGTTCAAAGTGAGCGTGGATGCATTGCTCATGACCCCGCTGGCATTTCGGCCGGCGGGGCCGCGAATTCCTAGGTACGTGCCCGGCTTCTAGGGATCCTGGTTGCGCTTATACTCGCGAATGAAGGCTGGAATATCGAGGTCCGCCTCATTCGCGGGAGCTTCGACCGCCACAGGCTCGGAATGCTTTTCGGTGACTGCGACAGGCTGAGGCTCCGGTTCCGGTTCGGGATCGGCTTGCCTTGGCGGAACCGGTCGAGGCGTTCCGGTCGCGGCCCCTGCTCCGGGAGGCAACGTCGTAGTGCTGAATATCGACTGCCGGTCCTCGGCCACAGGAACAGGTTCCGGGGTCGGTTCGATTCGCGGCTGATGCGGAATCCGCTTCTGTACGAAAGGAACGCCCGCATCAGTACGGCGTGCCTCCACCGGTTTAGACGCCGGAACCACTCCCGTGGTCTCTTCGGCAACCTTCTTGCCGAGGTCGGTCGCCATGTTGAAGCCCGATGCGAGGACGGTGATTCGGACCTCGCCTTCGAGGCGTTCGTCCATGACGGTCCCAAATATGATGTTCGCATCGTCGTGGGCCGCGAGGCCCTGGATATACGACATCGCCTCGTTGGCTTCCGCCAGCGTGATGTCGCCGGAAGCGGTGATATTTACCAGAAGCCGGGTTGCTCCTTCAATGCTCGTTTCCAGGAGCGGATTTGAAACGGCACTCTGGGCCGCCTGTTGCGCTCGGTGCTCGCCCGTGCCGTAACCAATACCCATAAGGGCAGGGCCGGCTCCGGACATGATCGAGCGGACGTCGGCAAAATCGACGTTGATCTGACCCGGGATCGTGATGATGTCCGAGATCGCTTGGACGCCCTGGCGAAGAACGTCGTCCGCCACGCGGAAGGCCTCCATCAGCGTCGTGCGCTTTTCGACAACCGGTAGGAGCCGGTCGTTGGGAATCGAGATAATCGTGTCGACTATTTCGCTGAGCCGTGCCATGCCCTCGTCGGCCAATCGGCAACGCCTCGGACCCTCCCAGGCAAATGGCTTCGTGACCACACCGATGGTTAGGGCGCCCACGTCCTTGGCCAACTCGGCGATGATCGGCGCCGCGCCGGTCCCGGTTCCGCCACCCATTCCGGCAGTCACGAAAACCATGTCGGCCCCGCTCAAATATTCTCTGATGGCATTGCGGCTTTCTTCGGCAGCGTTTCGGCCGACCTCAGGGTTGCCCCCCGCTCCCAGACCACGGGTTACGTTGGTACCCAGCTGCAACTTGTTCGTGGCCCTGGAAAGCTCCAGAACCTGGATGTCCGAGTTCATGGCGATGAAATCGACTCCTTGAATCCCTGCTTCGATCATCCGGTTGACGGCGTTCGAGCCACCCCCTCCGACCCCGATGACCTTGATAATTGCGTTCAATGGCGCTCCGCTGTTTGTCACTTCATAATGCTCCTGTTTAGATTTCTTCCTCTATCGGCTTGGATGCGAAGATAGAACCGATACTGCGGACTAGCTTCCGCCAATCGCCTGCTTCCGCGGCGACCGACTCGTCCTGCTGCGTTTTCAATCCAAATTTGATAAGTCCGACCCCGGTGGCGAACTCTGGACCGGCCAGCATATCACCCATGCCGACGAAGGGCTTGGGTGCTGCCGTTCGAACCTTGATTCCAGCTGCCTTCTCCACGAACTCGGCAAGGCCCGCGAGTTTGCTTCCACCACCAGTTACGACCCAGCCGGCGCCCAATTTCTTCGGGTCGACCGCCGAGTCGATCTCCTCGCTCGCCATGCGGAAGATTTCCCTGACCCTGGATCCGATGATCTCGGCAAGCACACGCTTTGAGAATGGCCGCGCTCGCGAATTGCCGATTTGCTCCACCTCGACGACGTCGTCTTCAGCAAAGCCCTCGGGAGAACATGCTCCTGCGTCGAGCTTGATCCGCTCCGCCTCATCCGTGGTCGTTTTCAGTAGGTATTGAATGTCCGACGTAATGTGCTGCGACCCAACCGAGAGCATGGCAAGGTGCATCGGACTTCCGTCGATGTATACAGCGACGTCGGTGGTACCGCCACCGATGTCCAGCACAGCCACGCCCTGCTCTCGCTCCGCTGAGTCAGTGACCGCCAGGCCCGTAGCGAGGGCGCGAGGAATCATCTGCTCCACTTCGATCTGCGCGCGGCTCACGCAACGTTGCAGGTTCTCGAGCTGCGAGCTGAGGCCGGTGATGAGCAGTGTGTTCACTTCGAGCCGCTCGCCGGTCATCTCGAATGGTTTAGTAATTCCGTCCCGGCCATCGATCTTGAAAGACCGCGGCACCGACAAGATCAACTCGCGGTCGCCTTGGATTGCGATCTGCTTGCTGTGGTTGATGACCCTGTGGACGTCCTCCCGCGTGATAGCTCGCGATGGGTTGAGAATCGGCACCAGGCCCCGGCTTGGCTGGCTGTGCAGGTGCTCGCCGGCGACGGACACCGTCGCGCTCCCAAGCTTCCGATTCGCCATATGTTCGGCCTTTCGCACGGAGCTAACCACGGCTTGAGCGGTATCCTCTATATCCACAACGACGCCCTTCTTGGTGCCGCCGCAGGGCGCAACTCCTACACCGACCACGCGCGGCGATCCCGGGTGTTCGAGATCGGCGATGACCGTAACGACTTTGGTGCTGCCGATATCTACGGCCGCAATTGAGCTCATGATTGATTCGCCTCCATAGTTCTCCGGTCGCGCGCATCAGCCATCCGAGTGAGGTAGTGTCGCCGGATTATCGATAAATTCAAGAACAGCCTTCCTCCCAATGTGACGACTGCCGCAAGATACATCTCGACCCCGATCTTGGTGCCTAAATACACCAGCCCGAGGGCGAGCAAAATGTTGAACACGAACCCCGTTAGGAACAGTTCGTTTCGGAACCTAGTTTCAAGGGCCGCTCGGATGCCACCGAAGAGCGTGTCCAGCCCGGTCAGGGACGCGACCCCGATATATTCACGCGGGAGGGGCGTCGAAGGATTGACAGCGAAATACGCCAATAGACAGCCGATGACCAGGGCCAAAAGAGGGACTGCGATCAATTCTTCCCTCCGGCGGACTTCTGAGATACCGACTTCGCGTACTCCGATTCCGTGGAACCGGTATACGCTGGGATGACGAGCTTGTCTTTCTTGGCAATCTCGACCATGGCCGGATCGGCCTGCTTGATGTTGTCCAGAAACCGGCCCTGCATGGCCATTGCCCCGTACAACGTGTCGGCGTTGCCGATAGCCGAAATTTTCACCGGGGACGCGATAGGTACGCGGCCGACATAGATAACCGGCCCTTCGCATCTGAAACTCGTGCTCCTGGCAAGCCGTTGGCCATTGACAGAAATGGCCTCCGCTCCGCTCATCCAAAGGTCGTTGACCACCGTTAGAACGTCGCGGTCGTGAATATTGTACTCGTTGATGATGCTGATGTCCGGGCTCTTCTTATTGCTATCCCGAAGGATAATCTCGATTCCTGGGCCGGTCACCTCCGTCAGGCCCGCAAACAGCTTTACTTCCTGCAGGCTGTCGTTGAGGTTGGCGGACTGGCGCGACCGGTCGGCCATTGCGTCCTGCAGATCGGTCACCTGCTGGCGCAGGTTCTTGATCTCGTCGTCGCGTTCGTCGATCGCGTCTCCTGGGGGAGTTGGCGATGTCGACACTGGCCGCTGGCCATAGAAGAACTCAGTCGACCTGCCGGTCGAGCTTCTTATGGCGGACGTCAACAGGAAGCCCAACAGCAGAGCCACTATTGTGACCGGCCCAATCCAGCTAGGCGCCTTCGACAGCGAGTATTTGCTCATCTAACAGAACTTAGTTTCCCAACATGGGATCGTCGGGGTCGACCAGGTTTAGGCGAGCCTTACCGTTAAGCAGATCGGGCCGCTGCTCAAGAGCCTCTTTAAGGACCTCTACCTTCTCCTGAAGCCTGCTCCCGTCGCCAAATTCTACGAACAGGCTCCCACTCGAGAAGGATATCCCGCCGCGGTCCCCAATTGCGAGCCTTCCGGGGAGCTTTCGGTCAATAACTTGAAGTTTTTTCGCATATCTTACAGCTGTCCGAAAAGGGCCTGGATCGCATAACGTTAAGATATGACTTGTAACCTGTACATTATCCTCGATGGACGGCAAATTCAAACTCCGGCCAAAACTTGGAAAACTCTCACCGTCTAGATCGACCGCGTAGTTGCCACCCACAGTGGCTACCGGCTCGCGGTAGACGACCTTCAGAAACCCTCGGCCAAAGATATTGTAGTAGAATGTGGAGCGCTCCACATGGGTGTTTTCTTCCACCAGACGTTCGACTTCTGCCCGACGTATGCGCATCGCCGGTAGGGGTTCAATGCGACGGATAATTGCTTCCAACCTCTGGTGGTCTTTGGATTCGGTGGCGCTAATCCGCACCCGTTTCACTCGCGTCCACGGGCTTGCGACAAGACCGAACGAAGTTAAGATTAGAAACGAGCAGAACCAAAAAAAGGCCCAAGGGAAGGAGCCTCCATAGGCGCGCCCACCTTTACTTCTTCTTTTCGATGCCATATCGCCTCATCGCAATCGTCAGAATTCGTTCACACAACGCTTCGTATGAAATTCCAATACTAGCCGCCGAATTCGGAAGCAGCGAAGTCTGCGTCAATCCGGGCAATGTGTTGACTTCCAGAATAACAATGTCGTCACCATTTACGATCATGTCGGTACGACTAAAATCCTTCGCGCCCAGCGTCCCATGTGCGAGTTTTGCGTATTCTTTGGCAGTTCTTGTAGCGTTTTCGCTGATTCTTGCCGGAACGATTTCCTCCGTCCCGCCTGACGTATATTTGGACTCGAAATCATAGATTCCTGATTTCGGGCAAATCTCCACTGCTGGCAACACTTCGTCACCGAGCACCGGAACACTAATTTCCACACCCAAAGCCATTTCCTCGATTAACGCGGTTCTATCGTATTTCAGCGCCCTTTTTACCGCTGCTCCAAGCTGGCCTGGATCGGTAACGAAAGTGAGCCCGATGGTCGATCCCTGAGCGTTAGGCTTTACAACACACGGAACCGGAAAGTCCGGAATTTCTTCGCCTCGGAGTATTTCCACTCCTTTTGGAGTTGGAAGCCCTTTGGCCTCGAGCCGCCGTTTCGTCTCCGCCTTATCCATGGTTAGCGCGCTCGCGAGGATGCCGCTGCCTGTGTACGGAAGGTGCAGGAGTTCGAGAAGGCCCTGCGTCCCGCCATCCTCGGCGCCGGTACCGTGCAGAGCCAGGAAGACAATATCCGGCCTGTCCGGGCCGTTCAGATTCGATACGTCACCGCGGTTCAACAGGAGCTCAGCAGGATCGAAGGTTACGACTTGGTACTCCCTGCTCCGAAGCGCCGCCGCGACCATGCGGCCGCTGAGAATCGAAACCTCTCTTTCCGCGGAATCTCCGCCGCTCCAGACGGCAACCCTCAGCGAATCGTCTGCCCGCCTAATTTCTTGCAAGAAATCCGGGGCGAAGCTGTCGATATTCCCGGCGCCCATTCCCACAATAACGTCATCGAGTTTAGCAATGGTAGCGATATTTCTCGGAAGCAAATGTCGCGATGAAACATAAATACTATCCACCCCAATGTTTTCGAGGCGCTCGACAATTAGTGCAGATGATATACCAGGAATCGGGTCTTCCCGCGCCGGATAAATGTCAGTGATAACGGCAATATCTGCGGCCGCAAGCGCCGGCGCAAATTCATCGAGTTGGTCCTTTGTCCTGGAATAAAGGTGCGGTTGAAAAACGGCGATAATCCGATTATTGGGGTGCGCGCCGCGAATTGCTTCCAGCGAAGCAGCTATTTCCGTCGGGTGGTGCGCATAGTCATCGTAGACGGTTATCCCGTTCAGTTCACCGATCCATTCGAGCCGGCGGACGCAACCCCGGGCAGATGCAGCGGCATCGAGGGCCCCTTGCCTCGGTATTCCGATTTTTTCGGCGACGGCCACAGCGCCCGAAGCATTGAGGGCATTGTGCTTCCCGATAATGTTCATTTCCTTGTAAAGTGCGTGATCTAAAGCATATGCCTCGCATTCGCGAATAAACGAAGCTGTTTCCCTGGCACCCTTATCTTCTCCGCAAAACATTAGCTTAGGCGATGCCGTGGCAGAATTGATGAACTTGACAACACTATCTCGCAAATTCTCCCAAGTAGTATGATAATCGAGGTGTTCCGGCTCTAAATTGGTTAACAGCACCAATTCGGGTTTCAAATCGTGAAAGCTGTCGTAAGCTTCGCACGCTTCTACTACGGCAAAGTCGCCGCTGCCATGCCGGACATTCCCGTCGAACCCTGGTACGTCCGCCCCGATGATTGCCAGGGGGTCCATCCCTGCGTCGGCCAGAATCTGCGCGAGGATCGCAGAAGTCGTGCTCTTTCCGTGCGAGCCGGTTACCGCTAAGACCCGGTAGCCCTCCAGCAGCATTCCCAACAGCTGCGACCGCCGGATGAATGTCAGGCTCTTCTCTCTCGCCGCCGCTATTTCCGAATTGTCGGAGAGCTGGATGGCGTCGCTTACCACTACCGCAGCGACGCCATCCACGTTTTCCGCGGAATGTCCGATGAAAACCTTCGCTCCACGCTCGCTCAGCAAGTTGAGGCTTGCCGACTCCGCAATGTCCGACCCCGTCACTTCCCTGCCTCGACTGAGCAGAATGCGCGCCAACGCGCTCATCCCCGCCCCACCAATCCCGACGAAGTGAATCCTGCCCTCGGACGGAAGCTCAGCTCCCTTCCCGAACCATTCGTCGACCTCAGATCTTAACCGCATTCGCAACCTCTTTTACCACGGACAGCACCCTCTGCGTCCCGTCCCGACGGGACCATGCTTGCAACGCGTCCGCAGCCTGTCGACGTCGCTCCGCATCGCTTCTCCAGCCTTGCCAGGCCGCTCTTAGCGATTCCGGCGTCAGATCCTTCTGAAGCAGGACCTCGCCCCCGCCGATCCCCTCGATCGCCTTGGCGTTGTGATACTGGTGATTCGCGTAGGCTTGGGGCAAAGGCACAAAAATTGCCGGAACGCCGAATGAAGCCAATTCGGTGATCGTGCCGCAACCGGAACGAACGATCGCCAAGTCCGCCCTCTCATATGCTGCGGCGATCTCGTCGGCCTGAAGGAAAGCTCTAGCCTGGAAGTTCGGCGGCGCGCACACCCGCTCCAAAGCCTTCGCCACCTCTTCGAACAGTTTTGGTCCGGTGATCTGAAGCCACGTTAGGTCCTGCGTGCCCACCTGGGCTGCCATGGTCAAAATGGCCTCATTCAGAGCCGCTGACCCTTGGGAGCCTCCGTAGCTCAACGTGAAAAATGTCTCGCGTCCGGCCGCGTGGCGAACGACATCGAGGAGGCCACTGCGGATCGGCATGCCGGTCACGACCGATTTCCCCGGGAAGTAGGCTTCTGCCTCGGCGAAAACAATGCAAACTTTGCGCGCGGCCCCTGCGGCCATCAAGTTCGTTCGACCCGGCACAGAGTTCTGTTCATGCAAAACGAGGGGAAGCCGCATCCATCGAGCCGCCGTAAGTACCGGACTCGCCGCGTAACCGCCCATGGATAGCACGACGTCGGGTTTCCACTTCTTCAGATCCTGGCGTACTGCAGCCGAGCTTCGCAGAATGCGATAAGCGGAGACGAGGCCCGCGGGCGATACCAACCGAGGAATCGGCGAAGATGGATATCCCGTGAACGATACGCCAGCATGCTCGCAAGCCGACCGTTCGATGCCGCGCAGGCTTCCCAGATAGCGGACCTCCTGGCCTTCGGAAACTGCCGCTTTCGCGACCTCAAGCGCCGGATAAACGTGGCCGCCCGTGCCGCCGCCCGTCACCACTATCCTCACGCGCAGCCTCCGAGATCCGTCGCGCTGACATGGCCGAACGGCATGCACCTAGCGCTATCCCGAGTGCCAGCAAACTGCTGTTGCCGTAGCTGAAAAAAGGCAGCGGGATGCCAACAGTCGGTATTGCGGACCCCGCGACCAGTAAATTGAAAATCCCCTGGCTTCCTATCCACCAACCTGTTCCTTGTAAGATAAGTCTTCCAAAAGAATCCTTGACAAATGTGGCCAAGTACATCAGGCGGAAAGTAATCCCGCTCAGAAGGAGAATGACAGTAAACGAGCCGATTATTCCAAATTCCTCGAATATTGTTACACATATGAAGTCTGTTGTTGCCGCAGGTAACACGTGCTTGGCCATGCCCTTACCGACGCCCACGCCGAGGGGACCACCGACCGCCATCGCTTTCTCGGCTACCGTCGTTTGGAAACCCGGACCGTCTACGATCCCCGGTTGCCAGCGGTTCGCGTGATTCGCGATTCGCTCGACCCGGTAGCCCTTCGACAGCGCCAAGTAACTGATGCCGGCGATCGCCAGGCAGACAAAGACGCTGAGAATCCTAATGTTGTACTTGCCGTACAGATTCCTTCCAAGGCCGAATAGCAACATCCCGAACGCGATCATGAGGACGACCAGTGCCGTACCGAGGTCTGGCTCGAGCTCGACCAATACGAAGCTGATCGTGACGATAAAGATCGGCCAAATGCGCGGAACGACGTTATCGAGCCACGCGACAAAACCGCGTCGCCTGATTTCCGGCAGCTTTCTGCAAGCCCAAAGCGCAAGAAACACAACCGTAGCCGGTTTTAACAATTCTGCCGGCTGGAAGCCAAGCGCCTCGCCACCCAGCCTTCGGCGAGCTCCCCAAGCCACCTGGCCGAGGCCCGGGACCAAGACCAAGATGCATGCCAGAAGGATAATCCAGTAAAACCACGGGGTTATCCGTTTAAGCTTACCGATGGAAATGCCTGAGACGACAAAATACGCGATTCCACCGATCAACAGCCCTACGCAATGCTTGACAAACTCCATCGGAAAGGCGCCCTGGCCCTTCATCATCCCAGCCGCAAACGCCGCATCCCAGACCGCGCCTGCTCCCAAAAATGCCACCAAGACCGTTAGGATGGTCAACAGCGGGTCAATTCCATTCTTTGTATAGGGCGTCAATTCGCGCTCCCTCCGATACACTCACGGACGATGCTTCGGAAGCGTTCGCCTCTCGCGATGAAATCGTCGAACTGATCGAAGCTTTTGCATCCGGGCGAAAGAATAATCGTATCACCGGGAAGCGAGGCCGAAATAGCGACTGAAAATGCTTGGGCGAGGTCTTCAACGACTTCGACCTGCACAGCCTTGTCGGACAACGTTGTGGCGAGACGCTCGCCGTCTCGCCCGAACAGGATGGCCGCTCGCAGGCGCGATCCGTCGATCCGTTCGAGTGGCGCAAGGTCTTCCGCTTGCAAGACGCCACCCGCCAAAACGATCATCGGCGCGGGGCAAGCTTCGATCGACGAACGAAGAGCCTCAGGGTTCGTACACATGCTGTTGTTGATAAATCTCCGGCCGTCCCTTGCACCGAGAAATTCCATCCGATTCGCTATACCTTTGAACGACTTGATAGCTGCCGGAGCGGACTCGGCATCCGCGCCTTGCGAGCTCGCGAGGAGCCAAGCTGCCGCGGCGTTCTCGAGGTTATGCCGGGCCCCGGCCCAAAGCTCCTCGCTTCGGATTTCGACACCGGTGCTTGCCATGATCGCATGGTCGGAATCTATAACGACGTCGCAGCCGGCCCCGCCCAACGTATGCCTTCGCGCCCGGAGCCCCTCGTCGAAGGTCTCTTGGTGAAAAGTGTTGATAACCGCGACGTCTTCGAACGTTTGGTTGGAATAGACTCGCTTCTTCATCGTGGCATACTCAGAAAAGCTCCCGTATCGGTCTAGGTGATCCTCAGAAATGTTCGTGATGGTGCAGGCGTGTGGACGGAATGCATCGATCCACTCGAGCTGAAACGAGGAAACCTCGGAAACCAGAATGTCGGACTCCATCGCGCTCGACGCTGCGGTGGCGATGGGAGTCTCTGGAAAGCCTGACCCGGCGATGTTCCCGCACAAGATCGCGCTCTTCCCAGCCTGACGCAATACGTGATAGGTCAGAGCCGTGACGGTGCTCTTGCCGTTGGTCCCGGTGATGGCAACAATGGGTGCCTTCGACAGTCTGTAGGCGACCTCGATCTCGCTCCAAACCGGGACGCCCCGCTTGGTTGCGTCGTTCAACGCCGGATGGGTCCGAGGCACTCCAGGTGATGGCACGATCAGGTCAACGGACGGCCATTCCACATTGCCCGACCAGCTGGTCACGATGTCGATACCGCGTCCCGAGAGCTTGTCCATCTGCTCGATCATGCTCAACGAGTCGGCGGGCTTTTCGTCCACGACCGTTACAGCAGCGCCCGACTTCGCCAGCGCGACCGAGAGCGATGTCCCGGCACGTGCCAGCCCTATGACGATAATCTTCATTCCGCAGAAGTTCATCATGCGTAAATCACCGTCAGCGCGGCTGCGCTTAGCACAACTTGCGCAAGAGCGAACGACCAAACCACTCGCGACTCAGGCCAGCCGATCCTCTCAAAGCCGTGGTGGATCGGAGTCGCCGGAAAGACGCGTCGCTTAATCGTCTTGACAGCAAGAATCTGGATTGGGACGAGCGCCAGTTCGATAATGAAGACAAGGGAGGCGGCCCACGGCCAAACTGATGTTTGCCACGGCGATGCCGAGAACAGGAGGCCAAAGAGGGAGCCGAGAGCTAGAGAGCCTACGTCCCCCATAAACACTTTAGCTGGCGGCGCGTTGAGGAAAAGGAATGGGATAGCTGCTCCCATTGCCGCGAAGGCCATTGCCACATTGAGCGCATTGCTTACCGTCAAGAAATAGACGCCGAACGGCAGGAGGGCGACCAGGATCAGCGTGCCTGCGAGAGCGTCGAGGCCATCACTGAAATTTACAGCATTTGCAAAAAAAACTACAAAAAAACCTGTCATCAGCGCCCCTATCGAACCGCCCGCCACGAGCAAGAAGATGGCCATCACGCCGAACTCCATTACCAGCTTCGGCACCCAGCCAAGGCCTCGCTTAGATGTCGCTCGCGGTACAACAAAGTCGTCGACAAAGCCGATGGCAGCGAAACCGAGGATCACGAAGATGGCAGCAAATCCCGAAGCACTGAACGCGAGCTCCACAACGAGCGCAACGACAATGAAGATACCCCCCATGTTCGGCGTTCCTGACTTCGCCATATGCTCCTCCGGCACATACGGGCTAATGATGCTGGAAACGCCGATCCGGCGAAGGAGCACTAGTGTCGGCCATGCCAACACGGACGCAACCGCAAGACTCGACCAAAACGACTGAGCTGCAAAATTAAGCACCCGACTTGACCCCGGCTGCCCCGAGGGTCTTTTCCAGAGCCATTCCCCGCGAGCCCTTAACCAACACGACATCGCCCGGCTCGAGGCGAGCGAATACCCTCGCTGCCTCCTCGGCAGACCCGTATAGATCCAATCGACCATCGAATCCCTGTTCTACCGCCTCGTCGCGAATCCAATGAACCGCCCGGCCCACCAACGACAGGCGGTCCAGCTTCAAACGCGCTGCCTCAGCTCCAATCCTACGATGAGCCTCCTCCGCGTAATCGCCAAGTTCGAGCATGTCGCCGAGGATTGCGATCCGCTGCCCCGTGCCTGGTGCTAGCGCCAGATTGCGAAGTGCTTCCACACAAGATTCTGGACTAGAATTATACACATCGATCAACACCGTCGCGCCGTTGAACTCGACCGCCTTCATTCGAGGACCGGGGATCTCGGCTCGCGACATCGAATCCATTGCCTCACTCAACCGCAGATCAAGGCCGAGGCAAACGGCCATAGCCGCGGCTGTATTCAGCGCCTGCTGAGACCCTAGTCCCGGGACCGAGCCGCTAAGCCGCTCTCCCCTCGCTTCCAAAAGAACCTCAGTCCGATTCTCAGAAAAGTCGCTGCGCGAATCAAATACCGAAACGTCGCCGCCTTCTCCAAAAGTTACCACCGGGCACCGAGCGGCTTTGCGCAACAAATCTGAAAACTCTCCACGGGACGGGATAACCGCAAGGCCACCATCCGGTACTGCCCGCAGCAATTCCGACTTTGCCTCGGCGATGGCCCGAGTACTCCCGAGTTCGCCGACATGCGACGTTCCGAGCGATGTTATGACGCCAACGGTCGGCTTACTGAACGATGCGAGGTGTGCGATTTGTCCGCGGCCCCGCATACCCATTTCCAGGACTACGAACTTGTGCTGTTCTTGTAACCTCATCCAGGTCATTGGCAGCCCATACTCGGTGTTTTGGTTTCCGAACGACTTCAAAACCGGGCCGGCCGAGGACAGCGCCGCCGAGATCAGCTCCTTCACCGTAGTCTTTCCCACGCTGCCCGTTACAGCAACGACGACCCCTTCAAATCTGTCGCGAATATATGTAGCTATAGAGGCTAAAGCTGTTGAAATATCGTCGACAACAAGCTTCGGTACCGGGCTCTCGACGTGCCTAGACACAAGCGTCGCGACGGCTCCCCTTTCGGCCGCGTACCGGATAAAGTCGTGCCCGTCCGCAGCCTCACCGACAACTGCGCAAAATAGATCTCCAGGACTCGCGGTACGGCTGTCCACCGATATCCCATTGACTTCCACATCGACATCATCATCGAGAGACGCACCGAGCACGGAAGCGATATGGCTCAAGCGCATACGGACCTCTCCGCTATCGCTTCAGCCGCGACCTCCCGATCGTCGAAATGGATCTTGGACGTCCCAAGAATCTGGTAATCCTCGTGGCCCTTTCCGGCGATCACAACCACGTCCCCCGAAGACGCTTCGGCAATTGCGGACCGAATAGCAGACTTGCGGTCGGCGTCGACCGTGGCCTGGACTTTAACGCTGGGCATGATGTCCGCTATAATCGCAACTGGGTCCTCCGTCCGAGGGTTGTCGCTGGTTACGAACACGACATCGGAGAGCGCCGACGCTGTAGCTCCCATCTTCGGCCGTTTCGTGCGATCCCTGTCGCCTCCACAGCCGAAAACGGACACCACGCGCCCCGATGTAAGCTCACGAACGGATTGCAACAGCTTCTCGAGAGCTTCCGGAGTGTGCGCGTAGTCGACGATGACATTAAAGTCGCTCCCGGTCGGTACGGACTCGAACCTTCCCGGCGCCGCCTGCACTCCGCTCATTTCCCGAACGATATTTGCGGGTTCATGCCCGAGTGCGATGGCGGCCGCGACAGCGCCAAGGCAGTTCGAAACGTTGAACTTGCTCCCGATAGGCACATCAGCGAAAAACTGCCGGCTTGTGTACTCGAACGAGAACTGCAGCCTGTCCAGCCAAACCTCTGATGCCACAAGGCGCACATCGGCATCGACCGAGCCAAAGGAGAGGCTGCGGCTGCTCTCCGCATCTAACATCGCGCCGTGCTCATCGTCGACGTTCGCGACCGTAACGATCGATTTCGTTGTGGGAAGATCTCCGAAAAGACGCCTCTTCGCCTGAAAATACTGCGCCATGTCCGGATGGAAATCCAGATGGTCCTGGCTCAAATTGGTAAATACGCCGACATCGAACTCGATGCCCTCGACCCGCTTCTGCGCCAATGCGTGCGATGAAACCTCCATGACGACCGCGTTTGCTCCGAGGGCAACGAACTCAGCTAACAGCCGGTTAATTTCGGGAGCGAAGGGCGTCGTTAGGTCGGTGTTGATCGAAATGCCATCAATGGTTGCGCCGAGGGTTCCGACATACGCGCTTTTCACCCCCAACCCGACAAGAACTTGGTTGAGAATCCACGCGACGGTGGTCTTCCCGTTCGTCCCGGTTACTCCGACCATCTTGAGTTGCTTGCTTGGGTCGCCGTACAGCCGCTTCGCCAGCCTCCAGGTAGCTTCCGCGGCATCTTGGACGAGCGCGCCGGCAATCCCTAAATGGCGAAGGCGCGCATAAGCTTGGGGATCGGTGACAACCGCGCCCTCGGCGCCCGCGGCCAGCGCCTGTGGGATGAATTGATGCCCGTCGACTCTCGTACCAGGCATACAAAGGAAAAGCGAGCCGGTCGAGGCTCGCCGTGAATCGAGTTCCAAGGAACCGATCTCAGCATCGCCGGTGTGCTCAATTATCCCCGGCACGTCGAGCACAAGGTCAACGAACTGCAAGGATCGCCTCCGGGGAATCAGGAGGGATTCTGTCTTTCTTCAAAATAAACCTAGCTATATCCTTAAACGCGGGGCCCGCAACGACCCCACCATAGTGACCGCCGGCCCTGGGCTCATCGATCATAACCAGAACGACGGCCTTTGGGTCCTTGGCTGGAACATACCCCACGAATGAGCTAACGTAGTTCCTTCCGCGAGATGAACCGAGCTTTTGCGCGGTGCCCGTCTTGCCCGCCAAGGTGTAGCCGGGAACCCTGAGGGCCGTACCGGTGCCCGCGTCGCCTTGGATGACCTGCTGCATCATCTCCAGCACCCTGCGCGCGATCGCGGGTTTAAACATCTGCTTGCCGGGCCGAACCTTCAACGGTTCTCCGTCGACAGATTTGATGAGTCGTGGGAACATCCGGCGTCCATTGTTGGCGAAGACGGTGAACGCGCTGGCCAGCCCGAGAGGGCTCGTGTTGAGCGACTGTCCAAAACCGAGGTTTGCGGTTTGGATAGTCTTGTTGAAGTCGTTAAAATTCAGATATCCCCGCGTTTCCGGCGACAGCCCGACGTTTTGCAAATCCAACAACCCGAGGTCGATGATCATTTGCGAAAACCTCTTAAAGCCGATATCTGCCGCCCATGTCGATGCGGCAACGTTACAACTTTTCTCGATGCAGTCCGCGGGATTGACGATGCCGTGCACGTGCCCGGAAGCACAATGCATTGTGCGGTTGAAGAACTTCTTGGCACCAGTGCAAAAAGTGGTCGTGCCTTCAGAGATCGTCCCGGTATCGAGACCCAGAGCGACGGTAAAAGTTTTGAATGTCGAACCGGGCTCGAAGCGCATTCCTGTTGCTGGATTAAATTGCGGGCTGACCGTTCGCCCCTGCGACATTTTTTGCTGTGCTTTGGCGACCCGGACGGGATCATAAGTGGGCCAACTGGCAAGGGCAAGAATATCGCCGGTCCGCGGATCGATGACGATGGCCGTGCCGTGCGAGGCGTTGTGCTTTTGACATTGGGCGTCCAGACTCTTCATGGCAGCGATCTGCAGGTCGCTGTCGATCGTCAGGACCATATTCGACCCGTTGGTGGCCATCCGCGAATCCCGTCCCACGGTCATCCAAGGGAGGAAGCTTCCAGACTTGTCCATGATTCCCGTCATGTGCCCTGACCGGCCAGATAGAACGCCGTTCTGAGCTTTTTCCAACCCCGCCATGCCTTTCTCGTTGTCATCGACGTAGCCGAGAAGCGGCGCGGAATACGATCCTAAGGAATATTCCCGCGCACCTGCAGGCTTGACCCAAAGTCCGTCCGCGCCATACTTCGCGCGCACGCGGTTAAGTTGCACGGCCTGCTGGCTGGTGAGGACCACATCCCAGTCATTTGCCCGTCCGCGTCGAGAGACAAAGTCTATTAGCTCAGCGGCCGACAACCCGGTGATCCGGGCAACGGAAGTCCACAGCGCCGGGCTGGTTGGAACGGCCTTAGGGTCGATCCCCATTCTCTGCGAGTTAGTAGAGCGGGCGAGAATCCTTCCGTCCGAAGAATAAATGTCGCCTCGGCGCGCTAGCAGGTCTTCGGATGCGAAGAGCCGATGCGCCTCCTTAGCCGCTTCAAGAATCTTCGTTCGGCCAAACACCTGAAGCCGAACCTGGTTAAAGCCCACCCACACGAAGCCCGCAGCCAAGAGCAGCGCGGGTAGCCACGCAGGGATGGTCCCGGGCACCGGCGCTAACTCCCCACGCTTCTTCATTTCGGTACCAAATAGGACGAGACGAAGCCGTTGAGAGACGCCCAAGATTCGATTTTCTCGGCGCTCTGCATTGCTCCCAGCTGCTGCCGAAGCACTGCGGCGTCGGCCTCCGCGCTAAGGGCGCGCGCATTCAATTGAATGGCCGACCTGCGGGCTTCCTCGATCAACAGCTGTCCGGCGAAGCCGGCAGACATGTGCATCAAGGTCATTGTGATGGCTGTCATTAGCGAAAAACGAATCACGGCGGCCCGCGTTGCCTCTCGCCTTGCCTTGGCTCTCGCACGGGCTCCGGGATAGGCATTCGCCCAGATCGATGATTGTCGGTCAAGAGCAACCGCCTCGTACGGTTGCAAGATTGCACTCATTTAGTTTCCTCCTCTGCTCTGCCGATCGCCCTCAGTCGGGCGCTTCGCGCGTTGGGGTTGTCAGACACTTCGCTTTCCGAAGGCCTGAGCGGTTTCTTAGTTAAGACTGAATGCTCGCCGTTCGCGGCAAGCTTGCGAAAGGCGTTTTTTGCGGCTGCGTCCTCGCCCGAATGATAGGCGAGAGTTACCATTCTTCCGGCCGGCTTTAGGAGACACGCTATCTGCACAACCGTGTCTTCGAGGTCGTCGAGCTCTTGGTTGATGGCGATCCGCACAGCCTGAAATGTCCGAGTTGCCGGATGAAGTCGTTGTTCCCGTTTGGAAGCAGGTACCGCCCGCAGAACTGCCTGAACCAGGTCATCGGTCATTTTTAGGCCCCGGCCCTTTCTCAGCAAGCACACTTGGCGCGCTATTGGCCGGGCCCACTTTTCACCGCCGAACTCGCGCAAGGCCCGGGCGATCTCGCCCTCCGATGCGCGGTTGAGCCACGCGGCCGCCGTTTCCTTCGTGCTTCGGTCCATTCGCATGTCGAGCGGCGCCTCGCCGGCGAACGAGAAACCGCGAGCCGTGTCCTCGAAGTGCTGGAGGTTGACGCCGAAGTCCAGCAGAATGGCGTCCGCGCTCTTCCGCTCTCTAGCCAGCCAAGCCGGTATCTCGCGGTAGTCCGCGTTCACGAAGGTCTTCCTTCCGCTGGTCCTAGTCAAGTTGTTCTCAGCGATTTTCAGCATTTCCATATCCCAATCAAAAGCAATCAGTTCCCCTGTTTCTCCAGCGGCTTCGAGCATCTGTTCGGCATGGCCCCCATGGCCCACGGTTCCATCTACTATCGTTGCGCCGCCTTGGATGGCAAGCAGTTCCATGACCTCCAACAGCATCGCGGGCCGATGCCGCCGCATGACTACTCCGCCCTAAGGACGCCCTTCTCCGCCATTTCTCTTCGCGCCTTGGCATTCGCCTTCTTGGCAGCCGCAAACTTGTCGTGGTCAGCCTTTGGCCAAATCTCTACTCGGTCGATCGCACCGACAATCATCACCGGGCTCTTGGGCGTCAATTTCAAGTCGTCTCTCATGCGCTGAGGGATCACAAATCTGCCTTGGCCGTCTGCGCTGATGTCGTCCTCGGACATCGAGCCAACGTCTCGCGTCTCGATGTCGCGGTCGAAGAGCGACGCCGGTTGCGAAAGGATCTCGTGAAGCTTCTGCCGCCAAACCTTTCGTGGAAGAGCCAGGATGCATCCGACAGGATCATGGAACAGCGCGAACTTCTCCCCAAGGCGATCCTGCTTCTTCACGCTCAAACGAATACGTCCCTTGTCGTCGACCGTGGCTTCCTCAGTCCCGACCAGCGGCTCCATTGCCATCTCCTGGCTGGCGTTCGGTGCGCTTTCGCTATACATTTCCGTAAAGGGAGTAATGGCCGGAATCGCATCCATGCAACACCGGCCATCCGAAACTTGGGGAGAGCACCCTAGTCGCTCTCAAATGAAGCGTTCCCCTAGTCCATTAGAGTTACCTCCACCCAACATCCATTCTATAGCGGCGCATGCTTAGTTTAGTTATGAAATAGGGAAAAACATGGGACTAAACCAATATTTTGCATTGGGTGTCTACTGGTATTTGGATCAGATGTAGATTGAACTACACTACTATTTTGGAAAATCGACCCGGTAGAGCTGAAATTCGCCCGATTCCTTCACTTTGTCCACCACGGCGCCGCCCGCCCGCATTTCCGCTGCCAGACCCTCGAATCGGTCTAGCCGGGAAATGACGAGTTCCTTCCCTTCGCGGCCCGCACGCAACTCGGCAGGTGTCTCGGCTGTCTGTGTTATCGCACCAAGATACCAAAGCATGCTGGGATGCGCCGTCTTGCCGCGCTCGCCTCTCGCTCCCGTCTGATACTCGACCACGGGAAGGCCCTCGAGCCTGGCAGCGGTGGCGACCGTTCGAGGTCCGAGATGGGTGTGGAGCCAATAGATTCGCGGTCCCAACAAAATGACAACCGCGGCCAGCGGCGCGGCAACTGCGAATCCTTGAGATGCTGCGATCGCTCCCTCACGCCCTAGAACAAGGGCGATGATCGCACCCGTTGCCGCCGCGAACGCCGCAAGGTAAAGGGGGCTGAACGCCTCAGGAAGATATGCCAATGCGAAAGCCAGTCCAAGGCTGGCAACAAGACCGTAGGCTACAAAAACCCAGCGCACGCCCCGAGCAGCCTTCATCCCGGTCTTCGCTAACAAGATAGCGAGCGGCGGAAAGGTCGGCAGGATGTAGTGCGGCAATTTCGATCCGGCAAAGCTGAATAGCACAAACACGACGATGGCCCATGCCCAGAGATACTTCTCCAGCGGGGTCACCCGGCACGTACGCCAGGCTCCGGCGAGCATCAAACTGAACGGGGCCAAACCGATCAGCACCACCGGCACATACAACCAAAACGGCCCTTGGTGCACGGTGTCAGTCCCTTGCAGCCGGCCAAGGTTCTGCTTCAAGATGAACTCCGAAAAAAAGGCGTCGCTGCGGAGCATCGCAGGAACATACCAGGTCGTTACGATGGCCAAGAAAATTACAGTCCCGATAACCCAGCCCTGTCTCATTCGCGGCCGCATTTCGGGATTTCGCCATGCGAGATAAACGACAAGCGCGAAGAAAACGAACACCGGCATCGGCCCCTTGGCGAGTGTCGCGAGTCCGAGGGTGGCGGCAGTCGCCAATCGCCACCGCAAATCACCCACCAAAGACTCCCAAAACGACAGGTAGGCGGCCGTCATGAAACAGATCAGCATCGCGTCCGGTGTGAACATCCGCCCGAGCATCATGAAGAGAGCGCTCGACGCCAAAATGAGCATCGCCCAAAACGCGATCTCTCCCGAAAAACGTCTCCGAGCGAACGCCGCGACCACCGCGAGCGTGCCGACAGTGGCCAAAACGCTCGGAACGCGCAGGGCCGCTTCGCCCGGAATCCCGAGCTTTACCATGGCCATCGCCGCCCAATAGACGAGGATCGGCTTCTCGAAGAACGGCTGCCCGCGCAGGGTGACCATTATCCACTCGTCGTTCCGAAGCATTTCCGCCGTCGCCGCCGCGTAGATGCCCTCGTCGAGGTCGAAAAGTCCGTAAGACCAGAAGCCGACGAACATAAGGGCGACGAATGACCAAGCCAAGACCCACGCGCGCCGATCCATTGCGCCAGATGTTACTACCTGGGCCGTTAAACAACGTAAAATACGGACATGGGCGCTTTGGGTCAGCGAGCCTTCGGAATAGAGACCGAATTCGGATGCCTAGTCGGCGACGACTCCACGGGCGGCTACGAGGCCGTCGTCGAATCGGTCAAGGACCACGTCTTCCACGATCAGAAGCTCGGCGCTATCGACCGCCATCCCCGCGACGAAGCTTTCGAACCCGCATACAGCGGTGGCTTCCTAATTAATGGAGCGCGGCTTTATGTTGACGCCGTCGGTTCGCACGAAGAATACGCCACCGCCGAATGCCGCGACATATTCGACCTCACGGCCAACGATCGCGCCGGCCACCGCATCTTAGTCCGCGCCCTGAGAGAACTCGGCCTCGACGAAACCTGCAGCTTCTATAACAATAGCGTCGACCACTTCGGCGGCCACACGTTCGGCTGCCACGAGAACTATCTCGTCCACTCCAACGACCGCTTCCTCAACGAATCTGTCCACTACCTCTATCCGTTCTTGGTGACGCGCCAGATCTACGCCGGCGTCGGGCGCGTTGGCGGCCACATCATCGACTTCGCCGGCTCGCGGCCGAACTACCGGGACGTTTCGCGCAACCCCGTCGACTACATCTGGGTCAGTAATGTTTACGCCGTTCAGCCGGATCATGATGTAGAGTTTCAGCTCAGTCAGCGCGCGGACCATATCATCAAGGCTATCGCCAGCCGAGTCCGCTTCAACCGCGCGCTGATCAACCCCAAGTGGGAGGCGTTCTACGGCCAGGGAAACACCACGCGCCTCCACCTTCTCTTCGGCGAAGCGAACCAGATGGAGTTCGCTTATGCCTTGAAGGTGGGGACGACTTGCTTGGTTCTCGACCTCATCGAAGACCACCTCATCCCGGAGCGCCTCCGACTCCTCGATCCGCTCACCGCATTACGCGACGTCAGCCGCGATGCCGATTACCGATGGATCGTCGAACTCGAAGACAAGAGCACGATAGGCGCGATCGACCTCCACCGGGAGTACCTCCGCTTAGCCGAGAAGTACCGCGGCCGCGACGAGCAGGCCGACTGGTCGCTCGACAACTGGACGGCAACGCTCGACCAGCTCGAGAAAGACCCCATGGCACTGCACGACCGGCTCGACTGGGTGGCAAAGAAGAAGATCGTCGAGGAGTACATGGCAGAAACCGGCGTGGGCTGGGGCGACGACTCGCTCCATTCGGTCGACCTCGAGTATCACAACATCGATACCGAGAAAAGCCTCTACCACGCACTTCTCGAAATGGGCCGCGTGCACCGCGTGATCGACGAAGTCGCCATCGTGGAAGCGATGACCGAACCGCCGAAGAACACCCGCGCCTACGGCCGGTCGCAGCTGGTGAAATGGCTGATCGCCGAGCGCGCGCCCAGCTACTGGGTCGATTGGGACGCGGTCTACCTCGACCGCCAGACGGTCATCGAACTCCCCGATCCGCTCAGGACGTATTCGAACGCAACGGAGGCGTTGCGTAAGTAAGCCCGTGGCGCCGGCATCCTGCCGGCCCTGCTCCCCCAAACTTCGCAAATGAGCGTCTCGCTAAGCCTAGCGGGAATCCAGGTGCCGGCAGGATGCCGGCGCTACAGATCAGCCAAAAAACCTTTCGACACCCCTTCAAAAATTAGCCTCCGTTGTGCCAAGATATTTAGCATATGAAAATATCACGGATGATGGCCGCCGGGCTTCTAATTGCCTGCGGCGTTTCTGCGTCTGCACACCGCCGCTACTTCGCCTACACGTACGACTGGTTTACGCCTTCGATGAACGAGAAGGAACTCGAGCTTTACTGGACCCAGAAGGAGGGCGGCGACGCGACGGCTCAGATTGAGTTCGAATACGGCATCACCGACCGCTGGATGGTGGCGCCGTATGCGATTTTCTCCCACACCGACGGCGAGGTCGACTTCGAGGGCTGGAAGCTCGAAACGCGCTACCGCTTCGGCGATTTCGCTTACGACACACTGATGCCGGGCATCTACTTCGAGGTCAAGAAAGTGGAGGGCGAAGACGCCACCGCCGAGGCCAAGCTGATCACCACGTTGATGACGCAATCGGGCTTGATCTGGTCCGCCAACCTAGTCGCAGAGACCGCCCTCGACGGCGACGAGAAGGTGGAGTGGGCGTATGTCACAGGAATTGCGCAGCGAATGAGCGAGAGACTGCATCTTGGCTTCGAGTTCAAGGGCCACCTAGTGGAAGACGGCCACTCCGCCGGCCCGTCCTTCGCGTACAGCCTCTCACCGAACCAAAAGCTCTTCGGCACAGCGCTCTTCAGCTACCCAGGCGGAGGCAAACACGAATTCCGCGTGCTCTTCGAACACGAGTTCTAGGCGTTAATCGTCGTCATCCGGAAATGTTCCTGCCCGAGAATGTGACGTGATGACAAGAACCTTTTGTCTCGCATTGACATTGCGTAGCGACCGGTGCTAGAGTTCCATCAGCCTGGTAACCCCCACAGGCTCAAAGAGATATTAGTGGAAAGGAAGTGGTTTCGTCCGGCCGCCATTCTCGTTATTTGCGCCATGGCTTTGCAGGCCTGCTCCGCTGGGATCGGTGCGGGCTTTTCGGCTATTGCATCGCTTCTCGTCGATCCACATGAGCCGTTCACGGATTCGCCGCACCCTGCTTACCTTGGCAGGAGTCCCGGGCGCGCGGTCCGGCTGCGAGGGGGTTTCTTTAACGAGCGCACGCGAGAGGCGGCGGACCGGGCCAGTGACCGCTGGCAGGGAGACGGCGGCGGCTTGCTATACGCTATGTCGGGAGGGTACGCCGCGCCGCTAGTGCCCCCCGCCGGAGGCGGCGGGGCAGGATTGCCGGGAGAGGGGCAGTCGGGCGGGCGCCAAGGCTCCCTCGGCGGTGTCGTCAACACGCACAACGGTAACTACCTTAAGGACCTCACTCTGTTCGAGTTTCCTTGCAGGGGCGGCAGGCTCGACGTCGACTTCACCCTGTATCACAACAGCTTGGGCGACTACAACATCGAACTCGGCCACAGCTGGAGCTTCACATACGATGCGAGGATCGAGATCGAGGGATCCGGATTCGGAGAGACCGCGACCATTCGCGGGGGAACGGGCTCGGTGGTTGCATTCGAAGACAACGACGGTGACGGCACGTTCGTTCGGCCGCCTGGCGTCTTTGACGATCTCATCAAGCTTCCCAACGGCACATACCAGGTGACCACCCACGATCAGGTCAAAGCCGTGTTCACGAAACCTACCGGTATTCCGTCCTATTGCCTCACGAGCCTCGAAGATCGCAACGGAAATATCGTCATGGTCTCGATCAGCAGCTCCGGCCAGGTGACCGACCCCACTGGCAGGCAAGTGATCATCGCGTACATCGGATCGAAGATCGACACGATCACAGATCCGGCGAACAGGGTCTGGAAGTTCCATTACGACCCGATCTTCGGCCAGGACCTCGTCAAGATCGACTACCCATCCCTCAATGCTCAAATCCACTCGGTGGAGCTCGGATACGACACCGACCACAACATCACTTCGTACAAGGACCTCAACGGCAAGATTTGGTCGCTGATCTATGAGAACGACAAGGTCCGCACGATTACGGAGCCCACAACCGACTTCACGAGAACGACTGAGTACATCTACACCGATACGTATACCGACATCAAGAACTCGGACGCGACGACGCAACGGCACAACTATGGCAGGAACGAACTCCTTACCAGTGAAGTAGACGAGGCCGGCTACAGCTTCAACTACATGGCGTACAACACGAACAGGCTTCCGCTCACTATTAAGGACCAGAGGAACAAAACCTGGACGTACACGTACGACACGGACGGAAACGCGCTTACGAGGAAGAACCCATACCTCAAAATCTGGACGTCCACATATACGCCAAAGAACGATCTCGATACCGCGAAGAACCCGTACAACGAGACCTGGAACTACGACTACGACTCGCGCGGAAACCTCGAGAAAGTATTCGATCCGTCGCCAGCGCCGAAGCGGCTCGTCTACAACCACTACGACGCGAACGGCCAGATGGACTGGACTAAAGACGCCTACGACAACCAGACGACCTTCGAGTACGACGCCCACGGCAACCTCGACCTTGTTCGCGACCCGAATCTAAAAGAAACCACGGCGGATTACGACGTCTTGGGAAGGATCGAGTGGGTGAAAGACCCGCTCCTGCACCAATCCACGCTTCACTACGACGAGTGGGGGCGGATGTGGAAGCTCGACCACCCTCCCGTCGGAGGCGTAACCCACAGCATCCAATACCAGTTCGACAAGCTGGATCAAGTGACGCAAGTCACCGATGAACGCGGGAAGGTTTCGTTCTTCACCTACGACGAGGCGAGCAGGCCGAAGACCCACACCAACGCCGAAAACGAGCTGGAGACGAACCTCTACAACCTGCGCGGGCTGTTGTGGAAAGTCACCAACGGACGGGGATACACGCGGACCTATACCTACAACGTTCGCGGCGAGCCATACCGCCTGGCGATGCCCGACAACCAATCCGAAGGCTGGGGCTACGACGGCAACGGGAACACGACGTATCACGACTACCAGTTCGCCACGGTTGAGATCACCAACTTCGTGTATGACGACGCGAACCGGATGACGGAGCGAAACGGCGTCGCGGGTCAAATCCACAGCTATGGCTACGACGATTCGGATCGCCAGACCTCGATGGCGGACGCGAGCGGGACGACCACTTGGGAGTACTGGCCGGACTCGCAGGAGAAGCGGATGGTTTCTCCGCAGGGCGCAGTTCGAAGGACGTACGACGGCGCAGCGCGGCTCCATAAGATCATCGAGGAGGGCACGGTTCCCGAGATCGAGACGGTGCATGCCTATGACATCGCGGGCAGGCTCGACACGGTCACCAAAGACGGCCAGTTGACGGACTTCCAGTATGATGATGCTTCGCGCCTCTTCAAATTGGTCTACCCGAATTTGAGTTACGCGCAGTACACGTACGACGAGAGGGACCGCGCCAAGCTCATCGAGCATAAGACCGTGGGGCACGCCCTCATCGACAAAGAGGACAACACCTACGACCCCGCGAGCAACATCACCCAGAGAATCTCGGGCGGTGTCACGACGACGTTCGGCTACGACAACATCAACCAGCTCGAATCCGAGACGAACACGACGGGCTATAGCGCGGGCTACACGTACGACGAAAATGGCAACCGGGACCTCATGGTTCTTGGCGGCGTCACGTACGACTACGTCTACGACGCGGGCGACAAACTGACCTCGATCACATGGGCCGGCGGGAGCCAAAGCCGGAATTTCACATACGACCTCGCCGGCAGGACGAAGACCTCGACCCTAAGCGGCGTCGGGACGACGACGTACAACTGGAACGCCTACGACCGTCTGACGAGCGTCGTCGCGCCCGGTGGGACTGAGACTTTCACCTACAATGGCGCGGACACGCGCGTTACCCGAACCGCGTCGGGGACGACGACCAGCTACAAGCGAAGCGGCGCGGGCCAGACCGACCCGGTGCTTTCGGAAATACAGGGCGGCAGCACCACCGTCCGCTACCTGTCGGGAATCTCCGAGAAGCGAGCGGGCACAAGCACCTACTACCACTCCGGCATCAAGAACACGATCCTGCAAACGGGAACCGCGAACGCCACCAAGCGCTACGACGCCTTCGGCAACCAGCTCGCTGCGAGCGGCACGTGGAACGGCCCTTTCGCCTACGGCGGGCCCTTTGGATACCAAGCGGATTCGAACCTCCAGCTTCTCGGGGATCGCTACTACGATGGGTCTATCGGCAGATTCCTGACCCGCGACTCGGCAAAGGAGGGGCGGAATTGGTATTCGTACTGTGCGAACAACCCGATCATCGCCGCAGACATTGATGGGAATCGGGTTACGTATGTTTATAAACTCTACGTTTGGTTAACAGGCAAGTTCCTGAAGAATGGAATAACTAGGAGACCGGGACCGCGTGAGCTGGAGCAAAACCGCCACTTTGGCACGAGAACTAAACTAAAACTGGTTGCGGAGTACCACGACGATATTCCTGACGGCACGCGATATGGGAAGCAAAACCGAGAGGCCCTGGATCACGAACGACGACTGAACGAAACAGAGCCTGGTCCGCACAATAATGAAAGATACTTGGGGGCCAAGGGCAAGCTCTTGTTAGCACTCCTGTCAATCCTAACCCTTGATCCTATCGGTGCGGGAGAAGCTGGTGCTGGGGGAATCGAACCATACATCGAGGATGCCCGCAGCTCGTTCGACAAGAAGCGCCGGGGCAAGACGGGCATGTCAGACAAGGAGCTTGAGGAGCTTACCGGTTACACGGGGTAGCCAGTCTGATCGTGGCGAACACAAAACGTGGGCCAGGGGCAAGCGACGGGAAGGGTCGAAAGCCTGGCGAGTATTCAGCCATAACCGTCGGCTTCTCAGTGATCACGCTGGGACCGGAGTTTGACGAGTACCGACGGTTTCGCGACGTTGACCACCTGTGCATAGCCGCTGAGTCGACAGCCGATGATGCTGGGGTTGCACGACAGAGGGCGCTCGAGGTGATACTGCAATTGATATTTGAGGGTTCTATTTCAAAGCTCGAACAGATGCAGGATGATATGAAATCGAGCTACAGCCGTGCTTGGAATAGCGCGAGCACACCAATCCAAGTTCCGATCGAGTTGGTTTGCTCCCGAGATGGTGAGTTCAGGCCGCGCCTAGTCGCCCTAATCAGACGTGGCGCTGCGGAACTTGCTGCGCACCTTGATCGCAAACGCGTCGTAGTAACCGGACCGCAACTACAAGAAATCATGGAGCGCATTCTGCAGAAATATCTAGAAGTCCCATCCCCGTTGCCACCAACCCACTACGAGGACCTACGGCGGAAACACGCTGACGAGCCTATTTCCGGGCCGGAGGTTGTAAACTACTACGTCTACTTCAAAAATAAGCCCTGCGCAATCGCCTTTGCGAAATCTGCCGCTGTGGAAGGACTCACCTCTGAAGTGGGCAAGCGAGAGAAGGAGTGGCTGTGCGTACTTAGCAAGACTGTCTATGTCAACCGAATTGATGCACAGGAAACTGCGAGAATCGAGAGACTCGCCGAGGAGTTCGACGGCGATTTCGACGGATGGGACATCGGTCCTGAGCCTCCACAAGTGATGTAATGGCTGGGAGATCAACCGCCCGCCTGCGTGGGCGTGACCTGCAATTGACCTCTAATTTCGATGCCGAGAGTCGTGTCTGGACTTCGGACGGGTGGTGGGCGGGCGGTCTGGGTTGTACTCGGACCGGGCTGGGTGGTCCGGGTGGTGTGAAGCCTCTCCCCGGGTGGCACGGCCAGATTCGCGTGAACCGCTTTCGAGTCTTGAGTCCCCTTCGAGCGAATCTGACCGTGGGCGGGCGTCGCAATCGTGATGCCATGGGGGTTCCATACCGTGTGGCCTCCAAGGGTGAAGGGGATCGCAAGTGGCAAGAACCGAATCGCGCTGCGGTTTACTATCGCCGCTGCGGACTCCCGAAGTGATAGGGTCTTGCCACTTAAGGGTTCGTCCGGAAGCCCCGCCGAACTGAGTGAATGCTTCGGTCACACCAGCAAACTGGCCGATGCGGAAACTTCCTAAACCAAAGCAACTTCCCGAAATCACAGCCAAAGGAAAAGACCAGAAAGTTCGAAAGAATCTAGCCTCAACCGAACTGCCCGCAGCTTCCCACGATCCCAAAGACAAAGGACAAAAAATCAGGTAAACAATAATTAACGATGAATCGGCGTCACCTCGCCGCCGCCGGGGCGACTTGCCTTAGTGGCACCAGGCGGCCGTGGCTGGAAACACCATGTGGGGCGGCGTAGAGGTCGTATTCGGCCGCAGCGCTGACGATCGTTTCGGTGATCGAGCCTGAGGGGAGATCTCCTTCGACGTACACTAGGCCGTCGATCTCGGGGGCGTCGCGGTGGCTTCGGCCGAAGGACCATTCGTTTTCGATCCCATCGTTAAGGTTCCCCCTGCTGCGCAAGGGGAATCTTTCCGGAACCTGGCCCTCGATCAATACGGGAAGTTTGCGGCCGATCCAGGAGCGGTTGACGGCGAGGGAGATTGCTTGCTGGGCTTCCATGAGGCGGCCGTATCGCTCCTGCTTGATTCGCTCCGGAACTTGGCAGGGCAAGTCGTAGCTCGGCGTTCCCGGCTCTCGCGAGAACAGGAATGCGCCGACGCGATCCAAGCAGGCCTCGCGCAGGAAGGCGAGCAGGTATAAGAAGTGCTCCTCCGTCTCGCCTGGAAAACCGACGATGAACGTCGTGCGGATTGCGGCATCGGGCATCGCTTTGCGCAGCCTCTCGAAGACGCGCAGGTACCGCTCGCCCTCCCACGGGCGCTTCATCGCGCGCAGGATTTCGGGATGGACGTGCTGCAACGGCACATCGATGTAGTTGCAGACTTTGGGCAGCGACGCCATCGTATCGATTACCTCGTCGGTCAGGCGGTTCGGGTAGCAATAGAGCAGTCGAATCCAGTCGACGTCGACTTCGGAAAGTTCTCGCAAGAGGCGCGGCATGGTGAACTCGCGGTAGAGGTCGTAGCCGTATTGCGTTACGTCTTGGGCGATGAGGTTGATCTCGCGCGCGCCGGTCTTGGCGAGGTGCCGAGCCTCGGCGAGTACGCGCTCGATCGGCTTGCTTTGGTGGGCGCCACGGAAGCTCGGGATGGTGCAGAAGGTGCAGCGGTGGTCGCAGCCTTCGCTGACTTTGAGGTATGCGCTCCAGGGAGCGCCGGTTCGGGCTCGGGTCGGGACGTCGGCCCACAAGTGCTGGGGAGGGGCGACCGCCGACTGCCTACTGACGGCTGCCGGCTTCTCCAGAATGTCTGCGAAGCGCGCCATTTGCCCGACGCCGACGTAGGAGTCAGCGCCGGGGGCTACGCGTTCGAGGTCTGCGCCGAGGCGCTGGGCGAGGCATCCGGCGACGATGACTCTGCCGGTCTTCCCCGCTCTCTTGTCGCGGACGGCTTCTTTAATCGTCTCGATGCTCTCGCGTTTGGCCGCCTCGAGGAACCCGCAGGTGTTGATAATGGTGACGTCGCAGGTGTCAGCGTCGCCGTCGAGGTCGTAACCGGCCTTGGCGAGGACGCCCGCGATCTCTTCGGAGTCAACTTCGTTCTTGGCGCATCCGAGCGTGATGATCCGGACGTTTTGCTTCGGCATTAGAGGCTATTTTGGCGCATCGGGGCTTACCTTTTCCCCATCCCCCGGCCCTTCCCCCCTTTCCTCGCGATGGAGATTGTGGCCGGCGCGGTCCGGTTCCCACGAGAATAATGGAAGAGTCTGTGATTGCGGGAAATGGCGCAAGGGGATCATAAGATATAAAAAGTGCGGGAACGCCGAAAAGAGAGAAAAGCACGTCCCCGCAATTGTCGCTGCCTGTCGGTAAAAACTGGCGAGTCGGCATCGAGACCGAGCTTTCAACTGTCGTTGGAGGTTCCCCCGGAGCCTCCGTGTTCATCGCCTCTTAACAGAGAGACGATGCGCTTCCGCAGCAAGTCGTATCATTTTGCGAGGCCTTAATGTTCATGCGCCATTGGAATACGTGTGGATAACTCGCGCGGTATACTTTACGCTCTGCTTTAATACTCTCGTCCGGAGGAATCTCCCCTTGGCAGCTGCCATCAAAATTGAAAACCTCACCAAGACGTACTCGTCCCGTGGACGCAAAACGAACGTGGTCGACCATGTCGATCTCGAGGTCGAGGAAGGCGAAATCTTCGGGTTCCTGGGGCCGAATGGCGCCGGAAAGACCACGACGATCAAGATGCTTCTGAACATCATCTATCCCAACGAGGGCACGGCCTATGTGTTGGGCAAGGAGATCGGCGATATCTCGATCCATAGCAAGCTCAGCTACCTGCCGGAAAAACCGTATTACTACGAGCATATGACCGGTATGGAGATTCTTCATTTCTACGGCAAGCTGTTCGGGATGAAAGAGCCGCATCGCTCAAAGCGGGCGAAGGAGCTGCTTCAGAAGGTCGGCCTCGGCGATGCAGGATCTAAGCCGATAGCCCAATTCTCCAAGGGCATGCAGCAGCGAATCGGTCTGGCGCAGAGCCTCCTCAACGAGCCGATGCTCCTCTTTCTCGACGAGCCGACCGGCGGCCTCGATCCCATCGCTCACATCGAGATCCGTGACCTTATCTTGCAGATGCGCAATGAGGGCAAGACGATCTTCATTTCCAGCCACGAGCTCTCCGACGTCGAACGAATTTGCGATCGCGTCGCTATCATCGACCGCGGCCGCATCGTGATGCAGGGCAAGCTCGATACGCTCCTTGCGGGAGGCCGGGTGGAGATCACGGC
Organism: Fimbriimonadales bacterium; assembly: GCA_051003155.1. Lineage (GTDB taxonomy): Bacteria > Armatimonadota > Fimbriimonadia > Fimbriimonadales > ATM1 > JACDEQ01. The sequence continues at coordinate 74,714 of JBPCLO010000031.1, forward strand.
GGAGAACGTCCCTGACTCGGTCGCGGCGTCTCTTAGTACCGACGGAGTGATTACTTCAATGCACGCCGGACGGCTTATCGTGGACGCCCCGGACACCGCTCCGACCGACGGAGTGCTGGACGCGATTAGGGCTGGCGGCGCGACGATAGTCAGCGTTATCCCACGCAGAAAGCGCCTGGAAGATCTGTTCGTGGAAACGATCACCAAACCACGCGAAGAGGCCGGCTAATGTCGCAAATCCTCGCCATCGCCGGGACGACCCTGGGCGAGGCCATTCGCCGAAGGGTCTTGCTTATCATTCTAATGGTCGGACTTGCGTTCCTGATCATCGCGCCTAGTCTGAGCCAACTAACGCCGCGCGGCCAGACAGATGTGCTGACTTCGATGACGCTCGGGATCCTCAAGATTACGGCGGCCATTCTAGCGGTGACGCTCACCGTGTACCTGTTGCCGAACGAGGTGGAACGGCGAACAATCTATACGATCCTGTCGAAGCCGGTCCAAAGATGGCAGTTTCTTTTGGGCAAGTACCTCGGCAGCGTTGCCGCTCTCGCGCTGATGATCGGCCTCATGGCGATCGTGCTCATCATCGCGTTCGTGCTTCAGCAGGGCAGCGTCAGCTTAGCGAGCCTCGACCCGCTGATCAAAGCGCCGATCATGCTGATCTTCCAGATGTCGCTCCTGGCGGCGGTCGCGATGTTCTTTTCGACGTTCGTGTCACCCGTCGTAAACTTTTTCCTTACGGCCCTTGTTTATGTTTTTGGAACGTTGCTGAACCCGTTTTTCGAGTCGGTGACGACCAAGCAGAACACAGAATCGGTCAATTTCTTTGCGAGCATCGCGCATTACGCGTTCCCGAACTTCTCGAATCTGGACATCAAAACCGGGGCCGAGATGGAACAGCAGATTCGAGGCAGCGAGACCGTTTATATGATGAACGGCGTGATTTACGCCCTTGTTTATTGTGCGATCCTTGTGACGCTGGCCGTGCTCGTATTCGACCGAAGGGAGCTTTAGATTGCGCGGAAAGACAGCAGTACTCGCCGGAATAGCGGCCCTCTTCTTTGGGCAGGGAGCGTTGTCGCGCGCGATGTTCCCTACTTGGGTAAAGAACTACTCCTCGCACAATATCGGCGTCGCGCCCGGGCTTTCGATCGACCAGCTTCTGGCGTCGGTCGCGGGACTTAGGGAGATGGTCGCCGGGATTCTTTGGGTGCAAAGCGACCAACTGTTCCACTCAGGTCAGTTCGACGCAATTTTACCGGTTATCCGGCTCGTTACGTGGCTGAACCCGCGCCAGATCGAGGTATATTCGACGGGCGCCTGGCACATCGGCTACAACTTTACGGATGAACAAAACCGTTCCGATCGGCGCTACATCCCACTCGCTTTGAGGCTGCTCCAAGAGGGCGTGCAGAGCAACCAGAACACCTATGAGATGTTCCACGAGACGGGCTGGATGTACTACCACAAGATCGACGACAACTATCCCGAGGCGGTCGCGTGGTTCGAGAAGGCGAACGAGAAGAGCGACATTTTGCCCGCGCTCAGAAGCATCTTGGCCGCGTCGTACCTGCGCAACGGCCAGCTCGACGAGGGCTTGAACCACTACTGGAAGCTCCAACAGGATGCGCAGAAGCGGTACGACAAGTCGAAAGACCACCAAGATTGGAACAACAAGGACACGCAGGAGAAGAACGTGGACAATACGATCGTCCGCATGGCCGCCCGCGGTGTTTTCGGCAAGCGCGACGGGGTCTTCGATGCGTACCCGTACGACACGCACAACCCGATCGATCTAAAGTTTTCGGCGAAGGTCTCGGTTCTGGAACCGAAGCTCATCCGCGTGACGGGCACATGGGGAATCCCCACGACGGGCGCTCGCGTGCGGATGGTGATTCGGGATTCGGACTATAACCTGCTCTGGGAGCCCGCGCCGTCGCTGGACTTCGAGCGCGACAAGAAGAAGACCTACATGCTCGACCCGCTCTATACGCAGAACGGCCGCTTCGACCGCAAGATAGACATGAGCCGCAACCCGACAATGTATCCCTTCAAGTCGGACAAATTCTTCATCGAGTTTTACTTCAACCCTCGCAGCGCGCCTCCGCACATCCAAGACCGCGTCGGCTTCAGCGGCGAGGGGATGACGGACAAGAACTTCCTGAACACGACGGAGCGCGAGGGAACGCGAATTCTATTCGCTCGCCTAGAGGTGACACAGGATCAAATGCTGCGCCGTGGAGACGGCCCGTTCTTTGTAGCGACTCCCGGCTACAAGGAGATCGAGACGAAGCTCGACGAGGACGTGATCATCCGAAAGAGCCTGCGAATCGACTAAGCCGGCTCTATTTTGGCCTGAGTCGAATGACTACTGCTGCTGTGCCGAAACGTCCGAGGCATAGAATCACACCTTTGTTGCTAATGTGGCGTGGAAGAAGCGATATGTCGCGAAGCCTGGGGTCAATTCGTCTAGCATGCTCAGCTCATAACCGCCCGAGGGGTCTTCGTGCCAAATGGCAGGCCGACTATTCTCGCGGGCGTAGCCTGCCACCGTGCCTACGGCAACACCTCTATCGTTCGTGTGAGTAACGCTTCCATTACCGGCCCCCTGTGTGGGCAATTGATATATTACGCCCTTCTTGAAAACTATTGGCTCGAAGTCGTATTCTTGTACGGCGGTCCTAGCAATCGTGCCCGCGCCCGTGAGGGCACGTGGTATGAAGCCGCGCGGAATCGGACAACCTGCCCGCGGCCGTAGTAAAAAGTCCACTGGCCGTGTGCGTCGCCGCCGTACCCTGCAACCATGCCTTCGTCGTTCAGCGCAGACGCATACCAGTGTCGCCGGCGCCGAGGAAGCGCTGTTGACGTTCTATCCATACGCACGGCTCCCCATCTGAACCAGCTACCACGCCGCGATCATTAATCGCAAAACCGTAGGTCCGATTACTTCGAGACTCTAAGATCGTAATGCCGGTATTCGCAGACCACGTGGCCGTGGCCGACTTTTCCCAATCGCGTGATGATAACTGGCCAGCCAACTACCAGGGTTGTTGATGTCCCTCGCCCAGAAATCGGCAATGAGATATCTTCTGTGATCGATGACTGCTCTGGTAGACGCGGGCAACGGCCAGTCGGGAGCGAAGGAGAAGAAGTAATCCTCGCGATCGTTCTGATCCAGATGGGTATAAACATAGTTGTAACCTGCCAATGGCACGTACTCGACTATTTCGGTCTCGTACTTGAAGGACGAGGCAAGAGTCGGCGCCATTGCGATTGCTGCAAACCCCAATGTGCGAGCGTTCACGGGCCAAACGGATTCTAACATTGCTCTCTCACTCTATAATACTCCCCCTAAATCTCTGAACTAAGCCTAAACCTACCATAAGGGTCCGAATCGGCTCGACAGAGTCGCCGCCCGAAGCCGAGGCAAGGGTACATTCCTTAACGTGCCCATACCTGCGCGCATCACCGGAACCTTTCTCGACGAGATCACGCACGACATCCCCTCCCAGAACTGGGACGAGGAGGATTGGCGCAGGGAGTTCGCCCTCTATCCCCAAATCGGCATCGACACGGTCGTCATCATACGCGCCGGGTACCGGAACAAGTGCATCTTCCCCGCCCGCTCGATCCCGGGGTTGCTGCCGGTCTACGAAGACCTGGGCGAACTTTTCTTCAGCCTCGCCGACGAGTACGAGCTGAAGGTCTTTTTCGGGACCTATGACAGCGGGTTTCACTGGCTGCGGCGGAGCTGGTGGAAGGAGGTGGAGCTGAACGACGCGTTCCTCGAGGAGGCGGTGGGGCGGTACGGCCACCACGCCAGCTTCGCCGGCTGGTACCTGAGCCACGAGACCGGAAAGAACGACGCTCACATCACCGAACTCTTCAACCACATCGGGCGCAAGTGCAAGGAGCTTAAGGACCTTCCTGTGCTGATCTCGCCCTACCCGCAGGGCGCCAAGCAGATGGGCGAGGCGGCGCTATCGCTCGATGAGAGCTTCGAGCATTGGGACCGCATCTTCCAAGCCACGCGCGGCGCGTTCGATATCTGCGCGTTTCAGGACGGGCAGATTCACTACGAGGAGCTGCCGCGATTCACCCAAGGCATCGGCGAACTGGGGAGGAAGCACGGCGTCACGATCTGGTCGAACGTGGAGACTTTCGACCGCGACATGCCGATCAAGTTTCCTCCGGCGGACTGGCGCTACCTGCGATTTAAGCTCGAGGCTGCAGCCGGGGTGGCCGAGAAGATCATCACCTTCGAGTTCCCCCACTTCATGTCCCCGCACTCCTGCTACCCCGCCGGGCATAACCTGTTCAAGCGTTACTGCGCCCATCACGGCCCGCCGGTTGGTTAGTGGAATGCCGGCTCGTCGGGTCGGAACTGTCGAAGGCTCGAGGTCGCGGATCGTCAGGCTCATAGCCGCGAGTTCGGCATCGTCCACCGCCGAGCTTTGCTGCAGCCGTTGGGCTAGGCGACGGAGCGCCGCTTCGTAGGTCCGCGCCGATTGTCCTTTGTCGCCTTGACTGCACTCACCGCTTTCTGAGCGGAAAGATGTGCGGGATACTCGGTGTCCCAGGCCGTGCCCTGCGCGTTCATCGTGGGCACGTCCAGGTCGAGGGCAGTCGGGCCCAAATTCGCATTTACGTTACGCTCGAAAATTGCTCCAAAATCCGTCGAAACCAGGGTCGTCACCGGGGATGAAGTCAGGGGGCATGGATAAATCTCCTTGAGCCTGGGCCGAACGGCCCTGCGGCTAACTTCAACCATATCCGCTACTGACCTCAGCGGTGCGACTAGTGACCTCAGCGGTGGAGCCTCTGACCTCAGCGGTGGAGCTGCTGACCCTTAGAGCCTTGGCACCGGTCCAATGATCTTTGGAAAGCATACCGTACTCGTATTGATGCTTAGTGCACTTCCCCTTTTAGCGCTCGCTCTGCCCCAGCCGATAGTCCCCGGCGTGACGACCACCGGCTATCCATACGTCGGTAAGTTTGGCAACGACACAGATGGCTACTTCGCGAGCTGCACGTCCATTGGCAGTCGCTATATCTTAACAGCGCTGCACAACATTGGCGGGGGCGGCGACACTACTTTTAAGGCGATCATCGGCTCCACCGAGTACGATTCGGTGAACGTGCGCCGGTTTCCGTACGGCCAGTACGATCTTGCAGTCATCGAGCTCGATCAGGCGTTTCCTCAGGGGCAGTGGTATGCTATCTACACCGGATCGTCTGAGGCCAACATGCTCACTACGATGGTCGGCTACGGGCAGAGAGGCATATACGACCCCTTTAACAATCGGTGGAATACGGAAACTAATAGTTACGGCACGCGCCGCGAAGGGACAGCACCTGTTTTCGAGGTGTTCTCACGCAAAATGAACCTGCTGTTCGACGGAGGCGACACTCCTAGCTATTCTATCGCGGCTCCCGGAGATTCGGGTGGCGCGGCGTTCGCCACCTTGTCCGACACAGTTACTTTGGTAGGAATTGTCACGGGGGACTCTGGATATCCGGCCCAGAATGGTTCTACAACAGAGGTGGCAAGAGTGGGCACGGCACAACTTTGGACTATGGGTTTCAGCACCGGATTCACACTCTGCCACCTTTACTCAGGTCTCCTCGGTCATGCAACCACGACGAATCCCGAGTGGGTCTATTATTCTGATCAGGTTAGGGCGCCAGTGGACGGACGGCCTCCTATTACGCCTGGGCTCCCCAGCATTCGCATCGAGTTCCAAGGTCACGCGCCGCACCGAAAAGCCGACGTCGCGAATTTGACGTTCACTTTCGAGAGTCGCAGCGATGCGATTCCCGTTACGAATCTGGAGCAGCGGATCGAGCTTTGGGATTGGATTGGCCTCACCTGGGTGTTGGTGTCAACCACGACACCGTCGTCTGCAGACACTATCGTCGTCGCCGATCCTACCGGTACGAACGACAACCGGTTTGTCGAGGAAGGCACCGAGCTCGTCAAAGCACGCGTGAATTGGTATGAAATTGGCGGGCTGACAAGCGCCTCGTGGAAGGTAGAGATCGACCAGGCGAAGTGGACGATCATCAGAAGCTAAACATTAAAAAGGAGACGGAATGGTGAAGACTTTGAGAATTTTTTCGATCAGCCTAGTGTTGGCGTGCAGCACGCAGGATGTTTTCGGTTTCTGGTTTTACGGCGGGGACTGGGATTTCAGATCCTTCCTCGAATCTGGTCGAAACTCGACCCTAGAGGATGCGCGTATATATGAGAACTTCGAACTCTCCGGACCGCTGCAGGTCACTGTGGTGCTTGGTAACTTCGCGTTAGATGGAGGTCTCCCGACGGAGCTTTATTACGAATTCCGGCAAAATGTCGCGCCAGGAAGCGGCGGCGACCTTCTCGCTTCAGGAACCGTGGGCGCCGCAGCTGAGATGACAGGGCGGAGTGGATTTGGGTTTACAGAGTGGAGTGTGAGCGGCAACATTCCGATGCTGCAGCTTACTCCTGGCCAACATTGGTTCACCGTAACCCCCGTGGGAAATGGCGCGGGGCATTTTTACCTGACGACGACAGACGGTCATAATGGTGTCGGGTCCCCACTTGGTGACGGCAATTCGTATTACGATAGCGACACTTTGGGCGCCGATTTCGATCCCACGTCGGATTGGCTTGGCAAAGGTCTTTGGGATTTCTCGCAGGGCATCGACAACATCCCCGAACCTGCGACTTTCCTGGCCACGCTCGCCGGCCTCGGTTTGCTTGTTTTCCGCAAGCGCAGACGCGCCTAGCTCGACAGCGGTGGGCGATCTGCAGTCTCGAATCTCCCCAGCCGGTATAATCCGGGGAGCCGGGAACTGCGCGGCGGAACTTCGGCAAACCCCGCCAGGGCTGGAAGGCAGCAACGGTAAGTCGAACAACCGTGCGACGCACCATTCCCGGCGACTTGGAGCCGTTTCCACCTTGGCGCACGTAGCCCTCTACCGAAAATATCGCAGCCAAACCTTCGATGACCTGGTTGGGCAAGACCACATCACGAAGACCATCCAGGCCGCGATCACGAGCGGCCGCATCGCCCACGCGTACCTCTTCGTCGGCCCGCGCTGCACTGGCAAAACCATCTCCTCCCGAATCCTCGCAAGCTCTCTCAACTTCGAACATGGCCCGACGCCGACGCCGTGCGGGGTCTGCTCCCTGTGCACCGCGATCACCGCCGGCAACGGCGGAGACGTGATCGAACTCGACGCCGCGAGCGAATCCGGCGTGGACGAGGTGCGCGACATCATAGAATCGGCCAAGTACAAGCCGATGGAGGGGCGATACAAAGTCTTCGTGATCGACGAGGTGCACGACCTCTCTGGCAAGGCGTTCGACGCCCTGCTGAAGACCATCGAGGAGCCGCCAACGCATGTCGTCTTCATCCTGGCGACGACCGAGCTAAACAAAGTCCCCCTGACGATCCGCAGCCGCTGTCAGCGGTACGAATTTCATCGCGGGTCGATGCGCGATTTGGTTTCCCGCCTCGAGTTCGTGTGCCAGAGCGAGGGCATCGAATACGAGCCCGGCGCGCTCACCGCGATCGCTCGGATGGCCGACGGCGGATATCGCGATTCGCTCACCCTCTTGGAGCAGGCCTATCTCACCGCCGAGGGCAAAATAACCTACGACGGTGTGATGCGGCAACTCGGCCTGATCGACGAGCAGCAGACCGACCGCATGCTCGGCGCGGCGCGCGCGGGCGACGTGAAGGACCTTATCCAAGCCGCCGACGAGGCGATCCGGCTGGGCAAGGAGCCCCGCTCGATCTTGGAGGCGCTGCTGCTGCGGCTGAGCGAACTGACCCACACGCTGATGGGAATGGACGACGGCGGCGACCCGGAGCGGCATGCCGCCGCCCACGCTCTCGCAAAGAGAATCGGGCAGAGCGACCTCCTTCGTTTTCGCTCTTCCCTCGCCGATGCGCACAGGGAGATCAGGGACGTGTCGCTTCCTCGGCTCTGGCTCGAGTTGGCTTTGTTGAAGCTGGTGGCAAGTCAACCCGAGGAGATCAACTTCCTCCCAACCTCCCCGAATCTTGCGAGAGGGACTGAACAAACGCCCACAAAATCTGCGGACCCGACAGATGCCAACCCTCTCCTAACCCCTCCCAATCTTGCGAGATCGACCGGAGAAACCTCGGCGCTAAAACCTGAACCCGCACCGACGCCTCAAACTCCGCCCAAGCAGAACGGATCTCCGGCGAAGGGCATGCAAGGCGACGTTGCGACGAAATGGAAAGAGACCGTTGCACATTTTATGTCCACGAAGCCCGGCACTGGTAAGGCGCTGCAGTCGACATTTGCCAGCAGGGCGGAGGGCAAGACTCTGTACGTGGCATTCGTGCATCGAATGCAGATGGAGCGGGTGGCTTCGAATGTGAAGGGGCAGCAGGTGATCGTGGAGGGGTTTCGCGAGGTGATCGGCGACCCGGAGTGGCAGGTGCGGTTCGAGCTCGACGCCTCGGCGGCCGAAGCGGAGAACGTCGCGGTACAATCAGCTGCCGACGGAGAGCAACTCGTGAGCATGGTGGAGCAGGTTTTCGACGTCAAACCGGAGTGAACGACTAAGTCATGAAATTGCCAAAAGGATTCGGAAATATGGGCGGCATAATGAAGCAGGCCCAGGAGGCCATGGAGCGCGCCAAGAACCTGGAGCAAGAGCTCGCGATGATGGAAGTCGAAGTAGATCGAGGTGGCGTCAAGGCCAAGTTCAACGGCGTTGGCGAGATCCTCGGAGTTAAGATCGACCCGTCCTTAGTGGATCCCGCGGACATCGAAAGCCTCGAAGACTCGGTGCTTCTCGCTCTGCGCGAAGGCCATGCCAAAGCGAACGATCTTAGGCAAAAGAAAGTCACCGAGATCACCGGCGGGCTGCCGCTTCCCCCGGGCATGAACCCTTTCTAAGGTGGTCTTCAGCAAACCGCTCGCCAAGCTCATCGGACAGCTCGAAAGGCTCCCCGGCGTTGGGCCGAAATCCGCGCAGCGCCTGGCATACCATATTCTCAGGCAGAGCGAGGGCGACGTCGAACAACTCGCAAATGCGATCAGGGAGGCGAAGGCAAGGATACGCTTGTGCTCCGTTTGCCAGGCCTTCACCGAACACGAGATTTGCGAGATCTGCAGCGACTCGCGGCGAACAGGAGATGTGATTTGCGTAGTCGCCGAGCCCAAAGATACTTCGGCCGTGGAGCGGCTCAACGAGTTCAAGGGGCGCTACCACGTGCTGCATGGCCTGCTCAGCCCTCTCGACGGAATCGGCCCGGATGCGCTGAAGCTTCGAGAGCTGACGCGCAGGCTAGAGGGCGGCGCGGTCTCGGAAGTAATCGTCGCGACGAACCCGACGGTCGAGGGGGACGCAACGGCCCTCTACCTCGCCCAACTATTTAAACCTCTCGGCATCAAGGTCACGCGATTGGCACACGGAATGCCGGTGGGCGGCGACTTGGATTTCGCAGATCAGGCAACCTTGCTGAGCGCGTTCGAGTATCGCCGGGAGTTGTAAGTCTATAATAGTGCCATGCGACGATTCACCCTCTGCGCGTTCGCGGGCCTCTTGTGTTTGCCTGCCCTTCCCATCGTCCTCGGCCAGGTCGACGACTTCGAAGACGGAACTCTCCAGAACTGGGAAGGCGGCTCCGATCCGACGAACATCCCGGACGGAGGGTCGTCTGGCGCCGGCGACAACTACTTGCAGATAAGCGCAGGGCGGAAGGGGGGCATCCACCTCGGCACTTTCAATTTGGTGCAGTGGAGTGGAAGCTATACCGACGCAGGCGTCAAGGTGCTCGAATTCTATCTGCGCAATGAGGGCAAGACGACGCTCTCGATGCGAATCGTCCTATTCAACGGCACGACACGCTTCACATCGACGCTCGCGACGATTTTGCCGCCTGACAACCGGTGGCGAAGAGTCGCGTTCCCGCTTCGCGAGAGTGACCTCACGCGCGTTTCGGGTACGGGCACTTATGAGCAAACGATGGCCTTCGCGTCTCGGCTTCTTATCCGCCACGACGCCGGAGACCCGTCGACCGGCGGGGAGGCGATCATTGGCCAGCTGGGCCTCGACGATATAACGGCATCGGCGTTCGGCACTGTCTTACCTCACGCTCTCACGTACCGCCGAGGATCGAATATCTCGGGTGGATTGCCGTCGTTGTTCTTTAGCGACGATCAAAAGCTGGTTTCGAGGCCCGGCCCTGTCTTCTCGACACAGCTGGCGCCTGTCCTCCTCGAATTGGCAGGAACAGCGTCGTATCCAAATCCTGCGACGCTGCGATTCACGTTGGAATCCTCAGCGAGCACGACCTCGCTGGTTCAGAAAGTGTTCCTCTTCAACTACGCAACGGCGCTCTTCGTGGAGTTCGACTCACGCCCGACTACGACATCGGACTTCGTAATCGATGTCCCGACGAGCGAAATCGGCAAGTACATCGATCCGCTTACGCAGCAAATGAAGGCGCAAATCAGCTACAGGCAAACGGGGACTATCTTCTTTTACCCGTGGATGGTCAGGCAGGACTTGGCCGTCTGGAAGCTCGACCCGTAGACCTCTCGCTCGAAGGTCAGTAGCATATCTTGAACTTCGGCGTACGTATTCGCGGCCACTAGCGCATTGCGCAAGGCGGCGGCTCCGGGCTCGCCTTTAATATAGAGAGGGATCTGACCCCTGAGGGAGCGAACGGCCGCGATCTCGGCGAATGCCACGTCTCTAAACGTTCCGGTTTCGCGCTCGAAGTCGATCGCCAGCCTGAGGTGCTCGAGCGCGACCTGAATCCTCTCACTCAGGCTCGGTGGCTCGGCTACGGCGCGGCCCCCAACTCCCTGCACAATCGCGCGGAGGGCCCACGGGTTGCTGATGGCGGCTCGGCCGACCATGACTCCGTCACAGCCGGTCTCGTCGAGCATCTTCTGCGCATCCTCCGCCGTTCGCACGTCGCTATTCCCGACGAGAGGGATAGTGACTGCATTGCGCAGTGCGGCGATGAGGCCCCAGTTCGCGGAACCCTCGAATCCTTGTTTCGCGAAGCGGGCGTGTAGCGTCAGCATTTGCGCTCCCGCGCCTTCGAATCGCTTCGCCAGATCGGGCGCAGCAAACAAATCGTACGTCCAACCCGCGCGGACCTTGACGGTGACCGGAATCTTGACCACCTTCACTACGGCGTGCACAATCTGTTCCGCGAGGTCCGGGTCTTTGAGGAGGGCCGCGCCGGAGCCGGTTTTGCAGACCTTGGGGACCCAACAACCCATGTTGATGTCGACGACGTCCGCACCCATCTCTTCGCACAGGAGCGCGGTCTCGACCATCACATCGGCGTCTCCACCAAAAATCTGGATGCCGAGCGGGCGCTCCGCGTCGGAGATTCTCATTTTTCTCAGCGTTTTCGCCGCCCCATGATGGATCGCCATGGCGCTGACGAACTCCGTGAACATGAGTCCTGGCCCCGCGATTCGCTTTACGATATGGCGAAATGCTTCGTTGGACACATCCTCCATCGGTGCGAGAAGCACCGGCGGATCAACGCATATCGGGCCGACGCAAAAACTCATGCTCCTTATTAAAGCCGTTTGCTGAGCGCCGATGTCCGCCAGTACCGATTGTGCTGAGATAGCCCTCCGCGTGGGCAGGGTTACGGCAGCCTTTGAAGTGGCGAATCTCCGTATAATCCGGCGACCGCAGCATGGCGATTACGTACACAACAGATTTGGATGGAATCGGGCCCGAAGACATGGACGGATTTTATGTCGGCTGGTCTTCACCGCCCGCCACCGGCGAGCGCGTGGAGATTCTGCGTAGGTCCACCCACGCAGTGATCGCGATGGACAGGACGAAAGTAGTCGGCTTCGTCAACGCGCTTTCCAACGGCCACATGGCTTACATCCCGCTCCTCGAAGTCTTGCCTGAGCACCAGGGGTGGGGCATCGGGACGGAGCTGGTGAAACGCGTTATTGCCGAGATCGGCGAGCAGTACGGCGTGGATACAGCATGTGACGATGACGTGCTGCCGTTCTACGAACGCCTCGGCTTTAAGCGCGGCAACGCTATGGTTCTTCGCAACTATGGGCCGACGACTCGGGCTAACGCTCACCCGCCAAAGGGTTGAACCCTTTGGGCGGGAGAGCGAATAGTTACTTCTGGCGAGGAAGCAGCGTGTCGGCGCAGGCTAGGTTGTATGCGGTTACGGCGGCAACGGTGGAAGATTGCACGAGATACTCTGGAATTGCTTGTTCCAGCTTGTCGTGCTGGGTGTGGTGGACGTAGTTGTAGTCCGCCCGTCCGTCCTCTGCCCAGAAGAAACCGGGGACGCCGACCGCGTTGAAGGACGAATGGTCGCTTCCCCCGCCTTTCGGCATGGTTTCTCGGACTCTGAGCGTCACGGGCATGCCAGGGAAGAAGGTGGCAACGGGCTCGATCGCTTGCGCCAGCAACGGCTGCATGGCGGCGATACAAACCAATCCGCCCTCGTAGTTCGTTCCGCCGTCGTCCACAAACACTGCCGAGATCTTATCGAGCCCGGCCTTGTGCTTCTCGACGTAGGCACGCGAGCCGAGCAGGCCCTGCTCCTCACCGGTCCAAAGGATAAAACGGATCGTTCGTTTCGGCCTAGCGTCCGAAGCCATCAAGATGCGAGCGGCTTCGAGAGCCACCATGGTGCCGGTTCCGTTGTCGCAGGTGCCTTGCGAGCCGGGGCCATCCCAGCTATCGAGGTGGCCGCTCACGATGACGACCTCGTCCGGCTTTTCGGTTCCCCTGATCTCGGCGACGACGTTGTAGAGGGGCACCGGACCAGGCACAAATGTATTCTCGAGGTCGAATTCGAGCTGCACTTCCTTCCCGTTGCCGACCTCAGCCAGGATCGCGTCGTAGTCGCTCTTGCGCACGGTCACGTTTACGGCTTTCGGGAGGTTATCGAAGGTTAGGTCGCGGAAATTGCCTCCCGTAAGCACGAGGTCGTTTCTCGATGACCTAACCCTTCCCGCAATGCCGGCGTCATCGAGCGCCTTGTCCACCTCGGCTTGGGCCGGATTCGGCGCCTCGCCTCGCCGTCTTTGCTTGGCGATAATCCAGGCGCCTTTCAGCATTCGCTTCTTCAAATTCAGACTAGCCATGTCCGAAGGCTCCATAACTGCCCGCCCGCGGACAAGTCCATTGGTGCCGGCAGTCCACGAGCTGGTGGTGAATTCGAAATCCCGCTGCATGGGCGAGACCATTCGGCCGATTTGGCGGGCGCCCCTCTGGAATCCGACCGGAACCGATCCCCATTCCTCCAGGTTACAATTTGTCAAGCCAAAGGATTGGAATTGGTCCCGGGTCCATTCACAGGCTTTCTGCAAGCTTGGAGAACCGGTTAGGCGAGCGCCTATTTTGGTGGAGAGGTGCTCGAGGTGTTTCATCACCTGATTGCGGCTCTTGCCCTCATCGAGAATCTTGGCGATAACGCCAGGATCTCCTTGAGCAGCGCCGATTGAGACAGCAAGAGCGATCCCGCCGATAAAGAGAAGTCGTTGTCGCATGTTGGAAAGAATACTTGCAGACTCCTTCTAATTGTTCGCGACCTAAAAAAAGGCCGGGCCGAGAACTCGGCCCGGCCTTCTCTAATTCCCCACCTACGGGATCATCGCAAGTTTCAGGTGGTCCATACCAACGGTATACGGGTAAATGAACACCGGGCCGTTCGGCTTCCAGCTATACCGGACGCGAACAAGGCCCGAGCCATTGACATATGCCGACGGATCGCCTACCACCACCGTGTAGACCTCTTCAGTCGATGGGGCGACCCGAGAGTCGACTTGTTCCCACAGCCCTGAGGAGGGGTTGAACATTTCGATACGCGCTTGAAGGTTGCTGGCGGAAGCTCCGGCTTCCACGGTCAGTTGAAGGGCATCAGGAGTTGTCGTCGGGAGGGTCGTCTCAGCGATCAGCCGGATTGGAGCCTCCTGCGTCGTGAAGACAGGTCCGGGTCGAACCACGTACCGATCGTCGTTGCTGGTGACGGTATCGGACGTTGCTCCGGAGATCACGATGCCACGCTCGAGCGTGAACGATGTATAGGGAATCACGTGCGCGACTCCCGAGACCACCAACGCGTAGTCGGCGTCGAGTTCGGGAGTGCCCACATGACTATCTTGGAGGATCTCACTACCGAGAATTTCAACGGTCCAAACACCGGCCGTCGGATTCTGAACGAACACGTTCTCGACCGTATCTTTGACGTTTGCGACGCCGCCGGATGTGGACCAGATGCCCGCCGACAGGCCGTTGTTACCAAAATACAACGTCCCACCGCCAGGAGCGGTGACACGCAGCGTGAGATCGTTAACCCTGTGCTGAGACTGATTTGCCGGGTTACCGGCTAGGTCCTTGTAACACATGGTTGCTCGAAGAGCAGGCGTTCCCGCATCGACGTAGAGCCTGTATGTGTTCGTACCCAGTGGCGTGACCACGTCGGTCTCGTCGACGACGAACATATCTACTGCCCGGTCGAAGAGGTCTTTGATCGCGGCAGTGCCCCAGCCTTGCCGAACGCGAGTCAAGCCACCCTGATTCAGCGGATACTGGGTGGCGCTATTGATCATGAGGGCCTTTGCCGTCATCGCATGGCAGCGCGCGTCGAATACGGTGTCCTCTTCCACCGTATTGTTGAATACGCCGTCGGCCCACATCTGGAACAGAAGGCCGAAGTGGCCACACGTTATGGGCGTCGCACTGCTAGTCCCACCGAAGTTGCTCGTATAGGACATGTCGGACACATTGGAAGGACAGAAGATCGAATCGTAGAAGTGCGACAGGTCCGGTTTGATTCGGCCATCGCTCGCCGGCCCCGTACTGGCGCCGCTTAAGTTATCATCCGCTCTCGGAGCGGTATTCAAGTGATCGACACCGCCGACTGCCACGATATTCTTTGCCCACGCTTGCGGCCTAGACTGCGTGTTGCCCAAGTTGCTCTGAGACTGGCAAATAAGAATATCGAGGTCGAAGATCAGATCGTCCATCTCCGCCGACACAGTCGTATAGGTCGTCGTCTGCGGGCTGCCAGTGCTGTTGGATTCGAACACGATGTGGTTATTGTTGATTGCATTCTGAGTTTGGTTGTAGCGGGTCGCACCCGTGCTAAGGCCGGCGCGGAATACGCCTTGCCCGAGGGGGAGGACGCCCTTTCCCATGCCGTTCACGGCGCCATCTCCAAATATGATGCCGGTAGTGTTCGTGCCATGAGACGTGTCCCCGGAGTTCTGGAGGATGATCAGGGGTCGGGAATCGAAGTCATTGTGAGTGCCGCGGACGCCGGTATCACGAACGAGCCCGATAACTCCCTGGCCGCCGTAGCCGGCCACGGTTTGCAGGTCATTGGTCCCGCTGAAGATTCGGGCGATGTTCATGTCGATTTCCTGCTTGCCCCATTTGTCGATCCACATGACCTCGTTCCAGCCTGCGGCTTCCAAGAGTTGCCTCGCGGAGAGGTCCGCTTCGACGCTGCGGCCCCCAGGACCGGCATCGACAACGGTGCCGCCGATGCTGCGAATCCTGTTCGCTAGCGGGTCCTTCTGTATGGAACCGCTCTCGAAGACTCGGATGTTATAACGCTGCGTCGGCAAGGAATCCATCGACGCGATCAGCGAAAGATCGAGTCGGTACGCGGGCTCGTAGGGACCCACCCACCGCACATAGGACATGCCCTCCACCTGGCGCTTGGCGAACGCGCTCATGCGAACCACGTACGCGTTGTTCTTGATGTAGCTGTAAACGGTGCCTCCGAGCGCCGCTATCTCCTTTCTGAATTGCTCGAGGGGCATTGATACGAACTGTACAATGAAGAGTTCGTTCTGCGCGTTTGCGGCGAGGCGGCTGGGCACGGCGGGCACGCCCTTCAGGGGGTCGAAGCTCGCGTACTGCAGTTCGATAGCCAGCCCGGATTCAGCCACGCGCTGGATTCGGGTGCCGTCGAGGCTTATTCCGTGGTAAGGCGTCCCGCCTTCGTTCCATAGAGCAACAACCGCCGTACTGCCCGCCAGCCTTATGGACCGTAAGCCCGAAACAGGTTGCGTAGTAGAGTGGAACGGGATCCCGCCAAGAGACAGCTCGCTCTTGCCTCCCATTCGTTCAATGGATACATCCTGCAGGCTGCCGAACAAAGCGGCGCCTGCGATCACGATCGATAACATAGCAAAACCTCCGTTAAAGCATAGGCGGACGGCGTCGAGGCCACACGCAGACATGTCAGGCTCTTATGGTAGCCGGATTTCTATTAAACACTAAGTCTCGTGAGTATTTGGCCCAATGCCAGACAAAAAAGCGTTAATGTTGGTATAATCTTCGGGAATGTGGATATTCGGGCCATAGGTCTGCGTATCTAATTACAGTTGCTCGCAAGGATGCGGAGACTGCGCCGGGAGGCGGAGGATAACAAAGGGTTACTCCCCTCGAAGCCGGCCAGAGTAAGCGGTCCTTGACGATCGACACGCACACTCTCAAGGAGGAGTAACGTATGAACAAAACGCTGAAACTCGCTTTCGGCGCCCTGCTCGGGTCCATGCTAGTCATGCCGGCCCTTGCCCAGGGAGAGCAATTCCCTGACGTCCCTGAGAACCATTGGGTTTACAAGGCGCTTCTCGACATGAAGAACGAGGGCATCTTGGTTGGATATCCCGACGGTCTTTTCCGGGGCGGACGCCCTGCGAGCCGCTACGAGCTCGCCGGCGCCATCAACACGGCCTACCAGAAGCTCAAGGGCATGATCGGCGGTCTGCAGGATCAGATCGACGCGATCAAAGCCGGTATGGGCGGCGGCCAGGACGTAGAAGCGCTTCGCCGCGAACTCGACGCCCTAAAAGCTCAAGTTGCGGCGATGGGTCGCTACGGCGACGACATCGCTGCCCTGCAGCGCATGGCCTCGACCTTCGAGAAAGACCTCGCCGCTCTTGGCGTGGATGTCGAAGCTATGAAGAAGGACCTCAGCGATCTCGCTGAGCGCGTTGGCCGGCTCGAGAAGATCAAGCCCGCTGTGGACATCCACGGCGACATCAACGCTGTTCTTCACGGCGGACACTCCGAGGATGGCCTCTTCGGCATCACCGTCGACGCACGCCCCACGGGCGTCGGCCGCGGCGGATACTCCGGCGAACCCGTCGGTATGGAGCGCGATCTTTCGATCGGGCACGAACTGGGTCTCCAGCTCAACGGCACGAATGAAGAGGGGCCTAAGTGGCATGCAACGCTAGTCGTCGGCAACCTGCTGGGCTTCTCTTCGGAAGGCCTTGAGGGCGGCCCCGTCTCCACCATGTATGGCAACCAGTCCGGCGTTATGGCAAACCTCGCGTTCCGCGAGCAGGCAGAAAGCGTATACTTCCAGGACTTCGGCGTCACCTTCGACACCGCGATGTTGGGACAGGGCTTCTCAGCCGACCTCGGCCGCGTCAGCCACAAGGCGGGTAGATACTTCTTCCAGCGAATCGACAATACTCCGTATTTCGAGAATCCTCGCTGGGATGATGGCAACTGGTACTTCGATGGAGCCGACCTCGGCTTTCACTGGGGCACCGTCGGCCTCGACGTCTATGCTGGCCGCACTTCGGATCACCTCGACAGTGGCTCAACCTTCGGTGGCTTAGTCAACAACGAGATCTGGCCAATGAGCGCCGGTCCTCAGAACTTCTTCGCCAGCGGTGAGATGCTGGTCGACCGAACCCTCGGTTTCGACCTCGGCTTCAAGCTCGGCGGTTCTGGAGACATCATGCTCCACTACCTGTTCCTAGACAGCGATAACCCGGTCACGGCTTCCATGTCGGGCGCCAGCACCTACAATCGCGTCAACGTTTGGGGCGGTGAGGTCAACTTCAACCTTGGCCAGAACCTGATGCTCAACGGTGGCTACAGCCAAACCGACCTTAAGTACAACGAGAGCAGCGTGCTGGACGAAGACAACGCCGCTTGGTGGGCTCAAGCTCGCTTCCACGTAGGCGCCGTCGGCATCGGCCTCGGCTATCGAGAAATCGAGCCTTGGTTCGGCGCTCCCGGCGACTGGGGCCGCGTCGGCTTCCTTTGGAATCCGGTCGACCACCAGGGTCCCTACGGTGACGTCAGCTTCAACGTCAGCAACAATCTCGACGCCAAGGTCGGCGCGTTCCTCTTCGAGGGCCGCGACGGGGTCATCATCCCCGCTGACGCCGAGATGTTTGGGATCAACGCCGAGTTGAACTTCAAGCTCTTCGGAACTTGGGGAGCAAACCTCGGTTGGGAATGGGTTGAGTATCGTGACGTGGTCGCCGGCTTCGAGCCGTCGGTCAACTGGTACCGCGTCGGCCTATCCCAGATGATGGGGGACGGCTCCTCGCTGATGTTCAAGTATGAGATCAGCAACTACGACGACGAGGGTTCCGGCTTCACAAGCGGCCTTGGCCTTATCGGCGGAGATCGCAGGGGTGGCCTGTTCACCACGCAGTGGACGAGAAAGTTCTAACTTAGAACGTCCTGCACATGCAAAATCCCATCCGGTCTTCGCACCGGCTGGGATTTTTTTGTTCCTTGCGCCTAAGAAGGGCGAGAGTTCCGGCCTGCTTCTTGCTCGACCTTGTGGTCTTCCCGCGTGCCCAAAACGCCTTGTTGTTCCCGGCGCCTGCCGCGTCGCACCAAAGCGTCGCTCGCCTCCTGCAGATGGTTAAGAGCATCGGCGTTTTCCTCGCAGGCCAATTCTCGGCCCTGGAAGTCCAGCAGCTTCTTGATCAGCAGGTCGATCACGTCCTCGACCCGGCAGCCGTTGACGCCTACCGATTGCGGTGCTCCATGCTGGAAGATGATGTCCACAAACTCCGTCTTGATCCGGGCATCGCTGCCGTCCATGCTCCGGAACCTTTCCATGTTTTCGCTCATTTGTCGCAGTTCCTTATACCCTGACTTCTTCCGTTACGCGGCCCGCCCGGTCATGATACGCACTCAATTTGACCCTGCCGGAGCCTTTAAGTGTCCATTCGAAAACGTGGCGGTGGTCCGTGCCGTTCAGCTGCCAACCGAATCCTCCCGAGGATACTTCGGACCTTCCCTCCAGCTGTGGGCCTTCCTGCCTCAGCAGGCCGGATTCCACCTTCACACCTTTCGGAACTTCGATCTCGCCCACCACTCCGCGGCACAAATTTTTATCCTTGCCAACTTTGGTGACGTATGATGGCAACCATCCGGTGTTGTCGACCGCGAACTTGATTATCGTCGATTCCCCGGTTTTCTTCGTTTCCACCTTGAACGTCTCGAGCTTCGGCGAGATGAGGGCTTGCCAGACGACCCAGTCGACGAAGGGCGCAATTTCGGCCTCCAAGTAGTCGGGCGGGGGGTTTCTAAACGCGTATTGAGGATCCCACCCGCCAAGCTCGACTTTGCCGAATTCGGGGTGGTCGAATGTGTACCAATCGACGTGCCCCTTGCCTCCCAGTTTCTCGTCGGACCATTTGAGCAGCTGTTTGTCGTGCTCAAAAGGATGGTCTCGGAACCAATCGATGTATTTGTAGTCCGTGATCCCGGCTTGGCGCTGAGGCGACCAGATTTCGGTCGTCCAAGCAAACACACCTCGATGCTCGTACATCCAATCGTCGAAAACGCCGGTGATTACCTCCTTAGGGTGGTACCGAAACTCGTGGTAGTTGCTGATGGCGGGGTAACCCGTCATTTCTTTACCCTTCTCGCCGATCTTCTGGTAGTTCCACAAGTCTTCGGCCGGGATATCGTCGTCAGGCTTGGTGCTGGGGGGCCGAAGATGAACGCCGCTGAATGTGTGGAAGGTGACGGCTCCGCAGATGTTGGGTCTTTTCGAGATCGCGTCCACGAGCGCATGAATCTCTGGTTCGCTGGTGGGAAACGGTCCGGCTCCGTGCTGGTCGCTCTCGAGCCTCCATCCGCTCGGAAAGTTCCGGTTGAAGTCCAAGCCCTCCTTCGTTCGCTGGCCCCGGACGGTGAGGCCATCGTAGTTGTGATAAATGCCTTCGGGAAGCAAACGGTAATACTCGCCACCGAATTCGGCGGGTTCACGCCGATCCATTAGACGAGGTTCTTCCTCGCTAACCTTCCACGGTCCGTTGGGATCCTTAATCCTGATGCTTAGGATCCGCCCGTCTCCGTCCACGTCTTGACGTTCTAGACCATAGAAATCGTCCTCCTCGTATGGATATGGCCGGGTACCGCTTCGGATGATCTTGGGGACGTCCGCGAGGGCCCACTCCGCCCCGTCGGGGTTGACCCGTGGAACAAGGTAAAACGCGCGCGTGTCTAGGGCTCTTGTGATCGTGTCGTCCTTGCCGTAGGATGTGAGGAGTTTGTTCAGGACGTAGAGAACCGCCGCGCTGGCGCTGACCTCGCTCGCGTGGATGTTCCCGTCGCACCAGAACGCTGGTTTGTCTTTCGCAGCTCCTGTCTTGGAATTCGTGACCGCGACCAGCAAGATTTTCCTGCCTTCTTGGCTCTTTCCGATCACTTCTACCGTGACCAACTTCGGGTACTCCTTGGCGAACCCCCTTACCAGTTTCGTAAGGTCATCGTGTCGATAGTAGCGGTTGAATTCAATGGCGGGCATTTGCGCATTATACGATAGCGGCTAAACTGTACTCGTGCAGCAACTCAAAGTCATCCCGCTTGGCGGGTGCGGCGAAATCGGCAAAAACATGACCGTTGTCGAGCAAGGGGACGACATCATCGTCATCGACGCCGGGCTCAGCTTTCCTACGGAGGATATGCATGGGGTCGATATCGTCATCCCTGACATCACGTACCTCAAGGAAAACCGCAAACGCATCAGAGGAATCGTTCTGACGCACGGCCACGAAGACCATGTCGGCGCCCTCGCCTACATTATCGGCGATTTGAAAGTGCCGGTTTACGGTAGCCGCCTCACCATCGAGCTTGCCAAACGAAAGCTCTACGAGCGATTCCCGGATAAAGAGCTCAACCTGAAGGTGATGAAACCGGAGGAATCGTTCACGCTGGGCAGCTTTGAAGTAGAACCGATCCACGTAACTCACAGCCTGCCAGATTCCTACGCTATCGCCCTTTGGACGCAGATAGGAATCGTCCTTTTCACGGGCGATTTCAAGTTCGATTTTACTCCCATCGACGGAAAATTAACGGAAATGTCCCGACTTGGCGAATTAGGGGATGAGGGGGTCGCGCTGTTGCTAAGCGATTCGACCAATTCGGAGTCGGTCGGATGGAGCCCGAGTGAACGAGTTGTCACCGATGGCTTTCGCAATGTCTTTGCCAATGCGCAGGGTCGAGTATTAATTACGACGTTTGCGAGCAATATTCACCGCATGCAGCAAGCCTTCAATGTCGCCCAGGAGATGGGCCGAATGGTAGCCGTGGCCGGCAGGCGCATGGAACAAACGATTTCGATCGCAAACTCGCTCAAAATGATCCAGCTGCCCGAAGACACGTATATTCCGCTCGAAGGTTGTGATAAGTTCGATGATCGCGAGATCGTAATCTTGACGACCGGGTCGCAAGGGGAGCCGCTTGCCGCCCTTAATCGAATGGCCAACGAGGAATACCCTCGCATGAAAATTAGGCCGGGCGATACGGTAGTTTATTCCGCGAGACCTATCCCTGGAAACGAGGCGGCAATTTGGCAAACTGTAAATCGTTTGTTCCGCCAGGGAGCCAAAGTCGTCTACGGGCGCGATGCGAAGGTGCACGTCAGCGGCCACGCGTATGCCGAAGAACTAAAGATGATGATCAATTTGACGCGACCTCATTACATCGCGCCGGTTCATGGTGAGCCCCGGCATCAGGCCGCGTACTCTCGTCTTGCGCAGGAAATGGGTTACTCCGAGGAAAGCATCATCGTCTTGGACAACGGATCACAGCTGGTGGTCGAAAAGGACGGCGCCTACATGGCCGACCGCGTGCCTTGTGGGCGCGTCTTGGTCGACAGCAGCGGCTATGCAGGCGTCACCGACGAACTACTTCGCGACAGGCGCAACCTCGCCAGCGATGGCGTGGTATTCGTGAACGTTGCCATCGATTCCGATGCCGGCAAAATCGTTGGCTCTCCCGATCTAGTCACCAAGGGTGTGATGGCCCCGAACGGAGAAATCGACCGACTCAAGGAAGTTTTGGACGACTTACTCCGGAACCTTTCCCGGGCTGAGCTAAAGGACACCGCCGGCGTGCATCAGGATGTAAGCGACGTCACCAGAAAGTTCTTGAAAAAGACGATGAACAAGCGGCCGCTGGTGGTGGCGTCGGTCGTGGACGTCTAGTCCGTAGCTTCTACCGGCGACGTCGCCGCAATTTCGCGCAACACTTGAATTGCGCCTAGAATCACGCTGAGCAAAACCGGGCCGACAAGCAACCCGACAGGGCCAATCGTAACAATTCCACCGAAAATCGCGAAAAATACGGCCATCGGATGGAGCTTTACGCGGTGCCCGATAATGATGGGGCGGAAAATATTGTCGATTAGACCTATCACGCCAACACCAATAATCGCAAGTATGATCGCCCGACCCCATGCCCCTTGGGAGAGCAAAAGTAGGCAGGCGGGAATCCACACGATGGGCGCGCCCGCGAACGGAATCGTGCAGAGGACAATCGTCGCCATGCCCCAAACCAGGGGTGCCGGCAAGCCGAGCAACCAAAACGTTATTCCGAGCACCGTGCCCTGCATCAGCGCGACGAGCACGATGCCGTAGAACGTTGCGTGCACCGTGTCGTAAATGGTCGTGAGAATGGCTGCACTTTTGTGGGGCGGCAGAGGGATAAGGTCGGTAGCAGGAGCTCGCAAACGATGTCCGTCTCGAAGCAGGAAGAACAACAAGAGTAGCGCAAAGACGAACGTCAGCACGCCATGCAGCAGTTTGGTGGCGATCATTGGCGCCGACCCCAACAATGTTCGGGTTAGCTGCTCAAGCGACTTGCGCAACTCGAAATCTTTGATGCCCAGGTCCAACAAATAGGGCTGAATGGCCGAATCGATATCGTCGATCGCCTTGTTTACACTGAGCACTTCCCCACCGGAGGCCGCTTCTTGCGTAATTTGGGCGCGAACGTGATTTATTTCGCCGAAAATTGCCAGTCCGATTAGTAGCAGCGGGAGAACAATGAACAAAAGTGTCAAAATCGTCGTAATCGCTGCCGATATTTGGTCCCCGAGGCGACTGTTAATTCTCTTGTGGATCGGATGGACAAGAATAGCCAGCGCAACGCCCCAGGCAATCGAATGCCAAAACGGAATGATTAGCGTTAGCGCAACAATCGCCAGAAGGACGCAAGCCACGGCGAAGCCGACCCGCCGATACTTGGCCACTGTGAACATGCCGGTATCGAGTTCTTCCATTTACCAGCGAATAATATTCGCGCCCCACACAAGGCCTGCCCCGAAACCGACCGTCATCACGACACTGCCCTTCTTCAGCCGCCCCTCTTGTTCCGCTTCGTATAGCGCGACCGGAATGCTTCCGGCGCTCATGTTGCCGTACTTCTGCACGTTGACGTAAACCTTCTCGGGCGGCAACCCGAGCCGTTCGGACGCTGCGGATATGATGCGAAGGTTTGCCTGGTGCGGCACAAATAGATCGATTTCGTCCGCGGTCATCCCGGCTTTTGCCAAGACGGAACAACAGCTGTCGGTCATGGCCTTAACCGCAAATCGATAGACCTCCTGGCCAGCCATGAAAAGGTACGGGCTCAATTCGCTTTCAGCGATTTTGCTCGCCGGACTCAAGGACCCGCCGACCTTCATATGAATGTGCCGAGCGCCAGAACCGTCGGACTTGATAACCGTCGCGATGAGCCCACGATCCTCTGCGCCGGCTTCCATATAGATGGCGCCTCCGCCGTCGCCGAACAAAATGCACGTCGATCTGTCCGTCCAGTCCACGAGCTTGGTCAGTACATCGACTCCGACGATTACGGCATTGTTAATGCTGCCCGCACGGATCATCGAGGCCGCAATTTCCGTGGCGTATATAAAACCCGCGCATGCAGCGCCAACATCGAAAGCTGCAGCGTTATTCGCGCCCAATGCTTCTTGAACGAGGCAGGAAGTGGCCGGAAATACCTGGTCGCCCGTGACGGTTGCGACGATGATGGCCTCGACCGTCTCGGGAGAGACCCCGGCTCGACTGAGTGCCTCCTTGGCCGCGTGCGTTGCGAAATACGAGGCGCCTTGGCCGGGCTCTGAGATCCTCCTCTCCTTAATACCGGTGCGACTGGTTATCCACTGGTCATTGGTGTCGACAAGCTTCTCCAGGTCGGCATTGCTCAGAATTCGCTCCGCAACGCTCATGCCGATCGAACGGACAATGGCATTTCTCTTAGACACTGATGGCCTCTCCTTCATTTTTTTTCCCCGCACGATCCGCGATCATCTGAATGAGGTGCCGCTCATGGCCTTTCTGCGCAAGCATCAAAGCGTTCTTAATTGCCTTCGAATTGCTATGCCCGTGACAAATAAAGCAAATCCCGTCTACTCCCAATAACGGCGCTCCGCCATACTCGGAGTAGTCCATCCGTTTTTTCATCCGGTTGATACCGCCTTTCAATAAAATCAGGGGCATACGCATGATCGGATTCTTGGGCATAGAATCCTTGAACATCTCTATAACAAAATCACCCAGCCCCTGGGCGGTTTTCAATATCACGTTGCCCACGAAAGCATCGCAAACTACGACGTCGACCCTCCCATCGAAAACGTGCTTGCCCTCAATATTTCCGACAAAATTCGGTACATGCTTCTTCAGCAGTTTGTACGCTGCCTTCGTGAGCGAGTTGCCCTTCGTTTCCTCCTCGCCAATATTCAAAAGCGCGATTTTTGGTTCCTTCACACCGAGCACCGCTTCGGCATACGCGCCCCCCATGATAGCGAACTCGAGTAGGTTGTCCGCGTCAGCATCGGGAGTTGCGCCGCTGTCGAGCAGGACAAACCTGCCGGTTCGAGAGGGAATAACGGTGGCGATGGCTGGCCGCGAAATGTTCGGAACTGTGCGCCAGAGCAAATGAGCAGCCGCAGTCACCGCCCCCGTGTTCCCGGCCGAGATGAAGGCGTCGGCTTCGCCGCGTTTGACCATCTCCGCGCCGACGACGAGCGAAGAACTCCTTTTCCTGCGAACCGCGCTCGCAGGCTCTTCGTGCATCTCGATCACTTCTGAAGTGGCATGGACCTTGATTTGCTCCGGAAGCTTTGCCGGATGGGCCTCCTTGATCGCATCGGGATCGCCGACGAGGATGATTTGCCCGTGCATGTCGTGAGCGGCGGCCACCGCGCCCAGCACGATCTCCTTGGGGGCATAGTCGCCGCCCATCGCGTCGAGTGCGATCCTCAACGCCCGGACTCCTCTTCGTCGCCCAGCAACTTGCTGAGCGCCTCGAACTCGGGCCGGCCGTGTTCGCCTTCTCGGTTGCCATCCTCGAGACCCGGGCAGTTCTCGCGGCACAACGGCCTTAGCGGCAGGTTCAGCCAGATTGCCTGGCGGATCAAGTCTTCATATCTCAGTTGGTTGCCGTCGAACAAGGGGAACGGTTCGGCCTCTTCTTTGACCTCCGCATGCTCGCGGTTGCCGTACCCCGAAGGCGTGCCTTCCACCGAAAACTCCTCGCTGATGTTGATCGGCACCGACAAATGAACGGGAGTGAGGCACCGGGAGCACTCCATGACAACCCTTGCCGTCAGATCCCCCTTTACTAACAGCCGGTTGCCAGTGCTAACGGCGTCGAGCGTACCCTCGATAGGCTCCAGGAGGTCGAGATCTTCTTCTTCCTCCAGGCCCGACGAAATATCGTAAACGACGTGCCGTCCCGGGTGCTGGATCGCGTCGTTCAGGTCGATCAGTTTCGGCTTTCTCATCGGAGAAGACGGTATACACGCGAAGTCTACCAGCCTGCTTGCCCTACTTAGACCTACCGGGCATTGCCGGCTGAGTCGGCCTCTGCATCTCCGACTTGCCCCTTTCGATGGTCGCCATGACCTTGCCGACGACACTTTCTAGGCGGAAAAGCACGTCCAGGGCGTAGTCGTCCGCGCCGCGCTTTAGCCTCACGGCTTCGGCTTCGGCCTCGGCCCTCGCGTTCGCAGCGTGGGTCTTTGCCAGCTTAAGGATTTCGCTTTCGTGAATCAGCTTTTCCCTCTCAGATTGAGCCTTTTCGACTATCCGGGCCGCTTCTTTGCGGGCCTCGCCGATCAGCTTCTCGCCTTCGGCGCGCGCGCGCTCGACCGCCGCGGATGCGTCCTCTTTAGCAGAGCCGACGATGCGCTCCGATTCCCGGGTGATCGCCGTCGCTTGCTTCACCTGCTCCGGAAGGAGCGTCTGAATGCGCCTTAAAAGCACAGCGCACTCGCCCTTGTTCAAGCCGAAAGTTATCCCCATAAACTGACGGGGCTCTTCGATGTACTTTCTCAAGTCATCAAGCGCGTTCACAATTTCCATAGATTCACCTCTTTGCGACTACCGCAAGCCTCTTTTCGACCGGGGCGGGAACGAGATCGCGTATGTCTCCCCCGAGGGCCGCGACCTCCTTTACAATACTGGACGAAACAAACATGTTTTCTGCGCTTGTCATTAGAAAGACCGTCTCCAGATTCGGAGCAAGCTTCCGGTTGGTCAGCGCCATCTGAAACTCGTTCTCGAAATCGCTCATGGCTCGCAGGCCTCTCACCAGTACGCTGGCGTTCGAGTTGTGTGCAAATTCGACCAATAAACCTGCAAAAGACTCAATCGAAACATTGTCTAGCCCAATGCAGATTGCTTCGAGCATCTCCAGCCTGTCTTCCACAGAGAACAGCAAGTTCTTGGACGAATTCCGGCCCACGGCGACGACGAGCCGGTCGAACAGCTTGGACGCGCGAGAGATGATGTCCACGTGCCCGTTCGTCGGCGGATCGAAACTCCCAGGATATACGGCGACTCTCATTACGATTCCAGGTGCTCGTACTGATCCCTGAGCCCCGCGATCACGGCGGAATCCGCGAGCGTACTTGTGTCCCCCAAAGCGCGCCCTTCGGCGACATCGCGTAGTAGTCGTCTCATGATCTTGCCGCTGCGCGTCTTCGGCAGGTCGGCGCACAGAAAAATATCGTCAGGTCGCGCGATTGCTCCAATCACCTTCACCACGTGCTCTTTTAGAAGGGTGGCGAGCCCGTCCGCATCGTGGCCGCTCCGAATGATTACAAACGCGCTGATCCCTTGACCCTTTAACTCATCCGTGCGGCCAATGACCGCCGCTTCGGCAACCGCCGGGTGATCGACGAGCGCGCTTTCGACCTCCATCGTGCTCAGCCGGTGGCCGGCGACGTTCATCACGTCATCCACACGTCCGAGCAGCCACAAGTACCCATCCTCGTCGCGCTTTACCCCGTCGCCGGTGAAGTAAACACCTGGGAATCGCTCCCAATACTGGGCGACGTAGCGTTCGGGGTCGTCGAATATTCCCCGGAGCATCGCCGGCCACGGCCGGGTTAAGACCAAATACCCTCCCCCTTCGCCGACGACCGCGGACCCGTCCTCCCTGAGTATTTCGGCCTTGATTCCCGGGAACGTCCGCGTCGCCGAGCCAGGTTTGCAAACCGTGATGCCCGGCATCGGCGAGATCAGTATCTGGCCGGTCTCCGTCTGCCACCAAGTGTCGACCACCGGACAGCGCTCACACCCGATGTTCTTCCAATACCAAACCCAAGCCTCGGGGTTGATGGGCTCGCCGACGCTCCCCAGCAGCCTCAAGGACGAGAGGTCGCATCGCGCGGGATACTCATCGCCCCACTTCATGAATGCGCGAATCGCCGTCGGCGCCGTGTACAAGACCGTGACCTTGTGTTTCTCGACAAGGCGCCAAAAGCGGTCTTTGTCCGGCGTATCCGGAGCGCCTTCATACATCAGAACGGTCGCGCCGTTCGCCAGCGGTCCGTAGACCACATAGCTGTGCCCCGTGACCCAGCCGCAGTCGGCCGTGCACCAGAAGACATCGTCCTCCTTGTGGTCGAAAATCCACTTGAACGTGGCTGCCGTGCCCGTCAAGTACCCGCCTGTTGTGTGCACGATACCCTTCGGCTTGCCAGTCGAGCCGCTCGTGTAGAGCGTATAGAGCAGGTCCTCGCTGTCCATTGGCTCGCATGGGCATTGCGTACTCTGTCGGGCAACGATGTCATGCCACCAAACGTCGCGGCCCTCGACCCACTTGCCTTGGTCGAAGTCGCCTTCACCGATGCGCCTTAGCACTAGGCAGCTTTTCACCGACGGGCAGTGCTCCAAAGCCTCGTCGACCGTTCTCTTGAGCTCTATGATCCTGCCGCGCCGCCAGCCGCCGTCGGCTGTGATCACCGCAACCGCCTTGGCGTCGTTGATTCTCTCGTGCAGAGCCTCCGCCGAGAATCCTCCGAAGACCACGCTGTGAGCCGCGCCGATGCGGGTGCAGGCGAGCATCGCGATCGCGATCTCCGGAACCATCGGCATATAGATGCAAACGATGTCGCCCTTCCTAACGCCGAGGTCTTTCAAGGCGTTGGCGGTCTCGGAGACGTCGTCCTTCAGCTTCGCATAGGAGATCGTCCGCGTTTCGCCGGGCTCTCCTTCCCAGATGATCGCGGTCTTCTGCCCGTTCGATGCGGCATGCCGATCCACGCAGTTGTAGCAGGCGTTAAGCTTGCCGCTCAGGAACCACTTTGCGTGCGGCGGCTTCCAATCGAGTACCGTGTGCCACCTTTCGAACCAGTCGAGCTTGTCGGCCCAGCCTGCCCAGAAAGCCTCGTAATCCGCGTCGGCCTGCTCGTAGACGCCTGGGTCATCGACAACGGCGTGCGCCACAAACTCTGCAGAGGGCGCAAAGAGGCGTCCTTCTTGTAGCAAGGAGGAGATGGTGTCAGACACGGTCTCCTATTGTGGCCCGAAGGGCAAGGTTTTTGAGCCTTACCGCACGATGTTCTGCATGTCGGCGAGCGGGATGTACGTGCTCCCTGTGACTTTTAGCACGGGGGCGCCGAGATTGCGCCAGTTAGAGCCCAATTACTCAACGATGTCCCACTTATACGCGGAAAGGTCATACGCGCTACCGCCACTGTTTTGCAGCACTTCACAACCAGCTGCCAATTGTCGCAACGTCATCGACTTCGCCAGTCCGTCCAAGGTGACCAAAACAAAAAAACCGCCGTGCCAATTCCAGCACCCTCCGTGCACGTTCCACGCGTTGGGCGTATCGGGGTTCCAGCCCCCGAACCAATAGTAGGAACTCGTGCCCTCAGGAAATGGTCGAAGTTCATTCCCGTTTGCGTCCTTGAAACAAGGAGCGTCGACACCGTAATTCCCACCACCCGTTGGATTACCCCAAGGATCCCTATTCCAAATTGAATCCACGAACAGAATTGTGTTGGACGGATCCGCAACCTGAGAAAACAGGATCGGCGCCGAGAATGTCTCTCCGCCCACGATAACCATAGGGGCAAGCATCTGAACGTTGTATCCGCGATGAGCTTTTATCGACGATGTTATCGGGTCGAATCGCTTCCGCATAGTTCCGCCAGTACAGGCGTCTATCCTTAGCGCCGCTACGGCGTCGGGATCGTCGGGGCAGCGATAGTTCATCCAGTTGCCATGATAAGGCAAGAGGAGCATTGCCAGGTACACGGAGTCCTCACAGGAGGTAGATAGATCGGACATAATCGGTGGGAGCCTGTCGCCATTGTCTTGGGTATAAAGCATTGCCGCTTGTGCCACCGCCTCGTTCCGCGACATGCACAAAGAGCCGCCAGCCGCGGCGCTGCGCAGGATCGGCGTGACCACGGCCGTCATTGCGCCTACGATTAGGATGAGCCACACGAGCGATGATTGTGCAAAACGGTTGTTATTCATTGGTTCTGCCTCCAACTGATCATTGCATTAACACTTGAAGCGGGCGCGCCGACGGCGTCGATGAGGAGAGGCGGCCACTAATAGCGTTAGCGAGCAACATCATGAACACATGGATCGGCTCCATGAGTTTAGGCGATTTGATCCGGCGATGTTCAACATCGAAACAGGCGGCATTCCCTCCTTCATCAGTTCACCAAGCTGCGCGAAGCCGCACTCGGAGCCGATCCCGAAGCGGAAAAGAATTGTCAACACGTTTAAGGTTTGCCGAGTTACAGGCCCGCTCAGTTCCCTAACAGACAACCAGTGCTAGATCGCATTTTCTAAGCCATCGAATGGGGCGTACCAGCGGCCATCTGCTCGGACCGTGAAACCGTCAAGGTCGACCCAATTCGAGCCCACTTTGATCTTCGCCGAAGCTACCGCCAACACGAAGTTTCGCCCCCCGTGCGAGAACGAGCCGGTTCCATGGGGTCGATTTGCAAACAAAGCGATGTTCCGTGCGGAGCACCAATCCCGAAGAGGCACATATCGTCTGCCCTGCGAATCGCGCTTGACGCCCGTGATAACCTGCCCGTTCACAACCACGTTCGCGGATGGCGCCAAGTCCGCGCCCACCGCGTTCGCGAGAATGTCCCGACAGAACCCCTCGACCGCCGCCCGGTCACCCGGCTTGTCCGAACCCGACCAGGTGATGTTGCCAGGCGACCCGGAGCCGCGGTACGACATGACGGCGCCAAGGATGTAATCGCCGATGAACATGTAGAGATGGGCGCTTCCGGAGGTGCGCGAGTAAACGCTATGGGACTTGTCTCCGGCCGGCAGCCTCGACCATCCGCCGGTCGGCCAGCCATCCAACGTGCCAAAGGCCATCATACTGTTGATGTTGTCGATCATGCGTTGCCTGGCGCCGGGTCGCTTGCACCGATCGACTTCGACGGATAGCCGAATGCGCTGGGAGCGGTTACGGAACGAGCCGTATAGGCTATCCCAGTCCGGGCTGGACGTATCCCTGACCGGCAACGCAACCTCGAACCCGCGCCCTGCGATGAGGCCAGCGTCAAAAATACCAGGGTCTAAAGGTGGCATCGTCGCCAGGCTTAGTGAGCAAAGGAATACGGTGGCAATCATATTTCTTGTCTCCTTTTCAAATTACTCCGGCCAATGAGAAAGGTCCGCCCTCTGACCTAGGCACGACTTCATGAGGCAAGTCGGGGTCTATGAATTGTTGCGGGTTCTCCTCTGTCCCGAAATCGTCGTTCTGATGGCCATAACGGCGGACTACTCCATACTGCGGTTGGCCGCTTGGGGCTTGCCAATGATCGTTAGGCGACCAACCGGCGGGCGGGTTCTCGTAGGGGCTCCCGCCCGGATCGTGTTCAAGACCAAGGGAGGCATCGTAAGTCGCTCCATGAACACGGCAAACCTGATGCATTGTGAAACCTACGAAGGAATACCCCGACGGCGGGTTGTCGGGGTCGCTGCCGATCGGGCAAATGAGATTCGTCATAAATACCGACGGCACGGGGTTCGCGTATAACCGCACCATTGGCGAATAAACGCCAATGGCGCTGAGAGAAAGATGCAGGTAGCCCGAGACGTCGACGCAGTTCCCGCTGCGATGGCCAATCTCGTCGAGAAAGTCAGATAGCAGAAATCTGCCGTACCTGTCTACCCATAAGGTAGGAACCCCCCAGGTTCCCAGGTTGTACGCGAATAAATGGGAGAAGTACAGCCCGAACGTCGAATCGTAAGCGCAAGCTGTGGCGCCGGCCTCGCCATCGGCCCAGTTGCACGAAGCATTCAGTACCTCGATCCAGGGCACCCCCAACGGGGCGAGGGGCTGCGCGTCCGTAAAGTAAGTGTATTCCTCGTTTGTCGGCTCGGTTGAAACCAACCCGCCCGCCTCGGAATCGATATTAATCTTGGTTTTCAGCCAGCCCAGCGTCACGTAGGCAACCCCGTGACGGTGACGTTCACATCGCGGTACTGGCCCGCAGGTAACACGAAGTTCTCCGTATGGTTTCCCCCGAGGTTAATGTCCGGATCGGGATAGTTGGTCCGCTCGAATTTCGGCTCCGTGAACGAAAAAGTGACGTTAAGAGCCACGTCGTTTCGGTTTTCGAACCCTATATCGAATAGAAATGTTCGACCCTCGAACATATACGACCTCGCCGATATTTTCCTCGGTAACCACGTCCTTCTCCAACATAGGAAACGAGCCTCCGCCGCCCAGAGCCAGATGAAATAAATGCGGTTTGTAGCCCGGATGTTACCGAGATAGTCCCTCTGCGAAATATCCGGCGGAATGAGCGCGATCGCGGGTCCGAACGCGAGAAAAGCGATAACCGTGCCGATGGTCGAACCTGCGCCCAATCGTGACATTGCTGATCCACGATATGCGAGCAACACTGGGGATGTCAACGATTTACCCCCCCGGGGCAAAATCGCGAACAAACCAGTATAAATACGATAGGTATTACGGGTTATCCTGGTTTCGTCGCCTCATCGCGGCGAATGCGTCTACGGCTTCCATAACCTCGATCGGGATTGCGAGGACGACCGTGTTCGACGCTGTCGGACCGAGCCCGTCGATCGTTTGCAAGGACCGCAGTTGCATGGCGCCCGGGCTCTTCGACATTGTCTCTGCCGCGGCCGCAAGGTTCTCAGCAGCCATTCGGTCGCCTTCGGACTTTGTGATGTTCGCCCGCTTCTCCCTCTCGGCGGCCGCCTGACGAGACATGACTTTCTTCAAGTCCTCCGGCAGGATGATGTCCTGAATCCGAATGCCGTCAACCTCGAGGCCCCAGTGCTCGGTCTCCTGCTCCACCAGCTGCTCGATGTGGTGGCCGATGGACTCGCGCTCGGTAAGAACCTCGTCGAGAGTCCGCCCGCCGATCACGTCGCGGAGCGCCGTCTGCGCGTACTGGGTTATCGCGAACGCGTAGTCCTGGACGTTGATAATCGCCTGGTCGGGCCGCACCACCTGCATGAAGATCACGCCGTCGATCGAGACGGGCACATTGTCCTTGGTGATTGCCTCTTGCCTTGGGATGTCCAGCGTGATCACGCGCGTATCGACCGATTGAGCCTGATCGAATAACGGCAGAATCGTATAGACCCCAGGGCCGCGGAGGTGCTTGAACCGGCCGAGGCGGAACACCAGCGCCTTCTCCCACTGCGCCGCGATCTTCACAGCCGAGGCGAGGTACCAGCTGAGGAACGTCCACCCGACGCCGGCGGCAATATTCATCGGCGTGATGTTGGTAAAGCTGACGTCCCTGCCGAACAGCAAGTAGCCTATGCCCATCAATGCAAAGAAAATGATTGTGGATAGATAGTTGATCACGATAATCTCCCCCGAGCGGCGCGTCGGATAGTAGACCCTCCGGTTCACGCGATTGGGCGTACCGAGAAGCTCCCTCACCAAGTCGCCTGGCTCCAGGTCCATACATTCAGGGTACGAGATTGCGCGTCCAAAGGATTCGCCGTGTAGCACCGGCTGTTCACGTCGGCTTCTCTCGAAGCTGCAAACCGGCAGGGACCGCGAACTGCAATACAGAAATCGAAAGGCATGACCCTACCACGCCAAACCATCGGGCTCATAGCGAGGTATTGCGAGTGAGCGGAGTGGATCGCGTGACCGTGGGCCGAAGGTATTTGCTTCGGCACGACATAACGTCGTCGCTCACTCGTGTAGCCGTGTCGCGGCTGGATGACCATGGAAAGGGCCACATGATCGCGGATTTGGATGTGCTCGAACTTGGCTCATACAAATATGGCCATCCATACACCGAAGTTCGCAAGCTACAAATAAGTCGACGATACGAGGAGCGCCTGGACAACTTCCGCTTTTACCCGCTGGTCGTGAACGTAAAGTCGCTGGAGCCAGACCTGCCATACGTGGCTCTCGGCGAACTATTTCGCGACGGACCGCTAGACACGGAGCCCCAATATGACCTAGGATGGGCCGAGGGGCAACTCAGACCCGGATGCTTTGCTACGTTGCGATTTCTTTTCTATCTATGGAAGCAGCATCGAAAGCAAAAAACAGATAAGTCGCACAAGAACTCGAACTGACCGGCCATCCTGAGACGCCTGCGAGTATCTAATCGTCTTCAAGAACCATCCCGTCGATCGACTTCGATCCTCCACCATTTGACTGCCGTTACTTGGGCACTCGGCCAACGACGTGAACGCGGTCGCTCCTGCCCCGAGGCGGGTCGAGCGAGAACGCGTCGTAGCAGCGAACGTTCACAAAGCCCGCGGCGGACATCCAACCTGTCAACTCGTCGATAGAATGCGCCCTTTGGATGTGCACCTCCTCGAAGGCCCGCTCCCCTACCCAGAAATTCATTCTGACGGTGCAGATTTTCGCGCTATTATCCCACTCGCCTTTCCAAGAATAGCGAACTTTAGTCTGCGGCCGCACATCCTCCTGGTCGAACATTCCTTGCTCGAACGCGTACGGTGTATTAACGTCGAAGGCGAATAATCCACCGGCTCTCAAATGTACAGCCGTCTTTCTTATGGCCGACGCGCACCGGGCAGGATCAGAAACATAATTCAAGCTGTCGAAAAAGCTAAAGGCCGCGTCGAATTCTTTATCCAATTTCATTTCGGCGGCATCCTGGCAATAGAGTCGAATATCCAGGCCCTTTTTCTTGGCGAGTTTCCTTCCTGCATCGATCATGCTCTGAGAAATATCGACCCCGGTGGGCTCATAATTCTCCAGCGCAAGCAACCGGCACAACTTCCCGGTACCGCAGCAGACCTCCAGCACCTCCTTCGGCTTCACGTCGAAATTCGCCCACAGCAGCTTCAAATAGCCCACCCACATGGTGTAGGGCACACCGACCATTAGGTCTTCGTAGTGCGGGGAGATTTCGGTGAAACTAGACAATCGTCAGCATCCGGTCCAATGCCAGCTTAGCGAAGTGCTTCACTTTCGGCGGCACTTCGATCACATTAACGGGCGTTCCCGCGACCAAATTCTCGAGCGCCCAGCATAAAAAGCTCGGGTGGATCCGATACATCGTGGCGCAAGGGCATATCATCGGATCTAGGCAAAATATCGTTTTATCCGGATATTCCTTCGCCAAACGGCTCACGAGATTTATTTCCGTTCCCACGGCCCAAGTCGTCCCTGCCGGCGCAGCTTCCACAGTTTTGATAATAAACTCGGTCGATCCATTATAGTCGCTAAGACGGACGACCTCGATCGGGCACTCAGGATGGACAATAACATTTACATCGGGGTGAATTTTGCGCGCCTCCAATACTTGCTCGACCGTAAAACGACCGTGCACCGAGCAATGGCCCTTCCAAAGGATAAACGTCGCTCGCCGAGTGTCGTCCTCGGAATTCCCGCCGAGCGGCAGGTGCGGATCCCACATGATCATCTCCTTATCAGGGTCGTAGCCAAGCTTCGCGCCTGTGTTCCTTCCCAAGTGTTGGTCCGGGAAGAAGAGCACCTTCTCGCCGCGTTGAAGCGCCCACTCCACCGCCTTGGGAGCATTAGTGCTGGTACATACCGTGCCGCCTCGCTCACCGACGAACGCCTTCAAGTTCGCTGCGGAGTTGATATAGGTTATGGGCACCACCTGTGCCTTCCCTTCTTCGAACGGTGTCAAATTCCCAAGCACTTTCTCCAGGTCGCGCCAGCAGTTTCGCACCTGGAATAGGTTCGCCATATCCGCCATGCTGCATCCGGCCGCCAGGTTCGGCAAGATGACCTTCTGGTGATCGGGCGTCAAGATATCGGCACTCTCCGCCATGAAGTGCACGCCGCAAAACACAATGAACTCCGCTTCCGGGTGGCGGTTCGCATCCTTGGCAAGCTTGAAGCTATCGCCTCGGTAGTCGGCGTGCTCGATGATCTCGTCGCGCTGATAGTGGTGGCCGAGGATCACCAGCCGCGAGCCGAGGGCCTGTTTGGCGGCAAGAATCCGTTCCCGCACTTCGACGGGCGATAAAGATTGATACTCCTGCGGCAGAGGAGTTTGAAACATTTCTGCTCCTTCGAGGCAGTACAGTCCTTTCGGACGGGGATGTTGTCCAGCCTCGTTGCTATATTAGCATAGACAACCTGGGTTCGCCGCGAGTTCCTGGGTCTGCAAGAGGTTACGCTAAGGCTCGGCCGCGAACTCGCCCTCAGGAGTCGCCGGGACGAGGTCGACTACTTCAATGGATTCGCAAAGGAAGTCGGTGTACATACCATAAGAGCTATGGATAACCACCGTAGCGATTCCCTTGTTCATCAAGCCCAACAACCCGCCAGCAGTGGAAAACGAGTTCCATCATTGGTCCCTCGTCGCCGCGACGATCTAGGAGCACCGTGACGATCTCGAAGTCATGAAAGGTTGGCCAAGCCCCGTAGACCGTAATAAGCTTGTCCGAGCCCTTGATCGCACCGGGATCGACGGCCACCGCGCGCTATTCCGTAGCGCCCATCTTCCGGTACTTCGCGTACCGCTCGCTCCGAAGCTGCCCCGGGGTCTGCGCAGCCAGCTCGTCCAAATGAGTGACCAGGGCGTTGCCCACGTTCTCGAAAGTCGCCTGCGGATTCCGGTGCGCACCCCCCACACCTTCGGAGACGATTGCGTCGATCAGGCCGAACTCAAGCGCATGCTGCGCGGTCAGCTTCAGCGCCGACGCCGCCCGGTCGTTCGCGCTCGGGTCGCGCCATAGAATCGCCGCGCACCCTTCCGGCGGAATCACCGAATACACCGCATTCTCGAGCATCAAAACGCGGCTGCTCGCGCCGATGCCGATCGCTCCCCCGCTACCACCTTCACCGACCACCATGGAAATCGTCGGCACGCCGAGCGAAAACATCTTGAACATCCCCGCCGCGATCGCTTCGCTGATGCCTCGCGACTCGCTCTCCACGCCGGGGTCCGCGGCGGGCGTGTCGATGAAGCTGACCATCGGCAATCCGAACCGATCCGCCATGTCAAATAAACGAATGGCTTTGCGGTAGCCCTCGGGCTTCGCCATCCCGAAATTGCGAAACTGCCTACCCTTCAGGTCGCGCGCCTTCTGGTGGCCCACGATCACGCAGCTGTGCGAGCCGATCTTGCCCAGACCACCGATGATTGCCTTGTCGTCGGCATGGCGCCGATCACCATGAAGCTCCACCCAGTCCGCGACGATCGTGCCCACGTAGTCCAAGGCATACGGCCTATTCTCCGCTCGCGAAAGCAGTACTCGTTCCCAAGGACCCAGGCGGCTGTACTTCACTCTAATATAGTTATCCCGGCTCCGCTCCAGGTTTTGAATCTGGTGCTCTATTGCCTCGGCCCGCGCCGGGGATTCCTTTCCCTGAAGCGCCCTCAGCTTGACGATACCTTCCTCGAGTTCCAGCAGGGGCCGCTCCCATTCGCGCCACGTCTTCGCCATCAGCCTCCGTTCCCTAGGTGGCGGATGAGCGTCGCCAAGATGACACGCATGTCCCGTCGCCGAACTAGCTTGTCGACCATGCCGTGCTCCAAGTTGAACTCGCTCGTTTGGAAATTGTCCGGGGGCTTTTTGCCCGAGGAAGCCTGAGCCGCAACCCGCGCACCGGCGAAGCCCACGAGGGCGCCTGGCTCGGCAAGAATAACGTCGGCGAGGCTCGCGTAGCTGGCGAGAACACCTGCCATGGTGGGGTCGGTAAACACGCATATAAACGGCGCGACCTTCGACAGCTTTTCGCACGCCGCCGCCGTCTTCGCCATTTGCATTAGACTATAGAGACCCTCCTGCATCCGCGCACCGCCGCTCGCGGTGAAGATGACCGCTGGGATTTTCTCTTCGGCGGCGAGTTCGAGTGTGCGGGTGACTTTCTCACCCGCCAGAGATCCCATGCTGCCTCCCATGAAGGCGAAATCCGAAACGGCCGTCGAGACCGCCATGCCCTCGATTTTCGCAATGCCCCGCACGATGGAGTCGCTCCTACCGGTCTTGGCCGATGCGAAGGCAAGCTTCTGTTGATACTCGGGAAACTCGAGCGGATCGGCAGATTGCAGCTCAGCGTCGAGCTCCTCGAAGGAGCCTGGATCGAACGTTATCCGAATCCGGTCGTCGGCCGATAGCCGAAAATGGTGTTCGCAGTTGGGGCAAACGCGGTCGTTGCCATCGAGCTCCTTGGTAAGAAGCACCTTCCGGCACTTGTCGCACCGAAGGAACGCATCTGGTTGTACTCGGGTCCTGCTGCGCAAGGGCTGTAGTTTACTCGGAAAGGCGGTTGGCTTCGCCTCCCTGTGATGGGGCATCATGAAAGGCATGCGCATCCATGCTAACGGGACCCAGCTCTGGTTCGACGTCGACGGGCCTGCGCTCGTACCCGCCGGCGCATCGACGCGCGAGCGGCCAATCGTAATCCTGGTGCATGGAGGGCCAGGAAGCTACGACCACTCGTATTTTAAGCCGCATTTCAGAAGGCTTGCCGAGATCGCGCAGGTGATCTACCTCGACCTACGCGGACATGGCCGCTCTGCCCGGCACGATCCGGCCACATGGACTTTCGAGGCATGCGCAGACGATATCCGCGCGCTTTGCGATGAGCTGGACATCCGCGGGCCGATCGTATATGGCCATTCCATGGGCGGCATGATCGCGATGCTTTACGCCGCGCGACATACCGGGCACGCCGCACGACTGATCCTCGACTCCACAGCCGCGCGGTTCGATCTTGTTCGCTTGGTCGAAGGCTTTCGCCGCATTGCTGGGGATCGGGTGGCGAAGCTGGCCGAACGAGACTATCGCGGTGATCCGGTCAGCGACGAAGAGCGGAAGACGGTATTTGCCGCCTTCGGTCCGCATGTGCCGACGGCCGAAGAACTCGCCCGTCGCATTCAAAACCCTGAGCTGGCAACTGTAGGCATGGAGCGCCTGCGTGCGTTCGACGCACTCACGCAACTGAATCGCGTTTCGAGTCCCACCTTGATATGTCTCGGCGGGGCCGAGCCCGTGTTCTCGGTTCAAGACGCCAAGGAGATTCTAGAGGCGCTGCCGCCAGGCGTGGGGCGCCTCGAGGTGATCCAGGGCGCCGGCCACTTCCCCTGGTTGGACGCCGGCGATCGGTATTGGTCGATGATCAATGACTTCGTGGCAGCACCATCCAACGGGGATTAGCTAGTCCGGCGGCTCCGGAACCACCGTAAGGATGGTCTCTTCCCCATCTCGCAGCACTGTCACCTGAACGGGTTTCCCGGGCTCGGCGGTTTCGAAAATGTACTGTATGTCCTCGATCGAGCCGATCTTTCTGTCTCCCCACTTGACAATCCTGTCGCCCCCTTTCAAACCGCCATTTTCAGCGGGCGATCCCTCGCCGACACCGGAAAGTAGCAGCCCCGGCCCTTCGTCCGCGTAATCCGGGATGAGCCCCACGCGAACGCGCCGCGCGCCGCCGGGAGCGGGAGGAGCAGGCGGTTCGGGCGCATTTTCCACCCAGTCGGCCACGAAGATATTCGTTTCGCCGCGAACCTTGCCGCTGCGGTTGCTGGCCCACACCAAGCGCTTCCCGTCGCGCGTAAACATCGGGAACCCGTCGAACTCCGGTGTGAACGTGATCCGCTTCAACCCCGTACCGTCCACGTCGATCACGTAAAGGTCGAATTCCCTGCCCTTCGGGTCGCGGACGTTCGAACTGAAGATAATCTGCTTGTTGTTGGGATGCAGGAAAGGCGCGAAGGAGGCCGCGCCGAGTTTCGTAACCTGGCGCTGGTTCTTGCCCTCCGCGTCCATGATCCAAATCTCGAGCTTGGAGGGGCGCACCAGGTTTTCTTTCAGGAGCGTCCGGTAATCCTCTCGCTCCTTCTCGCTCTCGATCAGGTCTCTGCGAAACACGATTCGACGCGAATCCCAACTCACGAAAGGTCCCCCGTCGTATCCCTCGTTATTGGTCAGCCGCTCGACTTTCCGGCCGAGAAGGTCCGACCGGTAGATCTCCAGATCACCGTCGCGGGTGCTCGTGAACGTCATGAACGTGCCGTTGGGCGCGACCGTGGTCTCCGCGTAGTAGTGCTTCCCGTTGCCAAGCAGCTTCCGCCGTTTAGAACCGTTCTCCTCGCCGCGAAAGATCGCAAACAGGCGGTTCACCTGCCAGACGTAGCCCTTGCTCATGTCAGGTTTTGGCGCCGCGCCCGGTTCTTTCCAGTCGGTGGAGCTATAGACAACCTCGCCGTTCGGCAGGAAGTAGCCGCATGTGCACCTCCCTTTGCCGCCCGAGACCAGCTTCTTGCCCGAGCCGTCCGCGTTCATCACCATAATCTGCTCGTCGGGCCATTCGGGCTGGGTGGTTTGGTAGATGATCTTCGTGCCGTCGGCGTTCCAGTAGGCCTCGGCATTCTGCCCGCCGAAGGTGAGCTGGCGGACGTTGACGAGGTGCCGCTCGGCGGCGTGCCTCAGGAGGGCGTCATTCGCCGCGCCGACGGGGTCTTGGAGCGCAGAAACAATAAGGAGGGCGATCATGCTATGCGCATAGATTACCTTCCCTGGTTGATGCGTCCGGCTCCCCCTCTCCGCGAATGATTGTATCGCGGCGAGGGGGCTGGGTGCGGAACAATGGCCGGCCGATAGACGCATGACTTCAAGGTGCTTTTTAAGGAGCATAGCGGGCATCGGTGATCGCACCGCACCGGTTTCCTAGCCGGAGGCCGGGGTCATCCACATTTGCGAGGACGCCGAAAGCCTCACCGCTTCGGTCGGGCTGAATCCGCTGATTCGTCGCTCGGGCGCCTCGATTTATGGCCAACCTCGCATCTCCAAAATGGGCAACAAGCACGCAAGATGCCGCTTCTCCATGCCGGCGCTCGTTGCTACCAGGCACAACCCGGTCATCGAGGCGTTCTAAGAAATGCTGCTGGCTGAAGGCAAGCACAAGTAAAGCGCGCTACTGGCCCCTTGCCGAAAACTCGTAATGCTGGCTTACTGCGTGCTACGCTCCGGAAACCCTTCAAATTCCGTGCGGAGCTCTTGACAACGTGAGACAGCATCTGCCACCCCAAAGTTTGTGGAAATTGAGGTCACGCCCACGCAGCCGCTGTTCGTCCACGCAAAGGCGCGCTAAACTTGGGTCAAACGACGATTCGCGCGCGATCGGCTCGCCGTCGTTAGTTGTCTTTGCGGCCGAATAGGCCGCCGGCGAAGCGCTGCAAGTCGTCCAAGACGCTGCCGTCGCTGTTCCGATCCAGAATCTTGGTGATCGAGCCCATGAGGCCAGGTTGAGCGGCTTCCGCCTCTTTGGTCTGCCCACCGAGGAGGCCCGACAATCCGCCGGCGTCCATCCCGCTGCCACGGAGCTTTTTGCCGATCAGGCCCATCACGATGGGGGCGAGAATCTGCAAGAGCAGCGCGGTGGCGTTCGGGTTCAGGCCGGTTCCCTTGGACAGATCGCCTTCAACCGGCTCGCGGTTCGCGCCAAAGATGTGGCCGAGAATCTCCGCTCCGTCGAAGGCCTGTGGATTGGCGTAAACCGCGTCCAAGTTTCCGAGCACGCTGCCGTCGTGGTCCTCTTCCAGGGCCGTATAGAGCGACTGGGCACCCTCGGGTTCGGCGGCGTTGCGCGAGAGGGCGGTCAGCAGCAACGGGATGCTGGCGGCAGTGGCTTTCTCGACGGTTTCCTTGTCTGCGCCGAGCGTCCGGCTAAGCTGCTCGATGCCCTGCGGGCCAAGTTGTTCTTTGACTTCCGATAGTAATGTGGTCATTGTGTGTCCTCGTTAGTTGGTTCACCCAATCTACCCGTTACAGGCTGTAGACCTCGGGGTGCATGGGTTGATAGAGCATGATCTCTCCTGCGGCCGGGAGCACGAGCGTAGTGGTAAGCCCGAAGCCTTCGTCGAAATTCCGCCTTTGGGCCAACTTCCATCCTCCTGCACCTCACAAAGCAGCCTCACACCGATCAATCGCGAAATCTGAACAGTGCCCTGCGTAAGCTCTTGCGCTCGACCACTCCCAGTCGAGCTCCGATTCGCACAAGCCGCGGCGTACCGGGTTTGCGTGAATGTTTGCGATAGACGCGCGAATCGCACGCGGCGAGTACAGGTTTCGGTCATACCCGCCTCCGGCTTGCCAGAAACGATACGATAAGGTGCCGTCTCTCTTCGCAACTCGGAGCCGGTCCATCAGATCGGGCGAGACGTGGCGCAATTCCTCTAGGATCTTCTTCGCGATGGGCGGGGTCATCAGAATTCGCGCGATCTGATACTTTTCGTTCCTTGGATGAATCAGCAAGTGAGCATGCTCCGGCATTACGACGAATGCCCAAACATCGAAATCCTGCCGCTTTCTCGCTTCATTGAGAGACTCGATCACTAACCCCTTCGCCGCGCCGCTCGCTAAAGGTGGCAGCCGACGATAGCACGAGAAAGTCAATTCGTGCGCGTGGCCGACGGGCTGGATGGCCCTCATAGGGTGAAGTGTCCTTCGGGTCACACGGACAGATTCGCCAAATCGCTCCTGCGGGGCGGAAACCTGTGCTGCGAATCTGTCCGTGTGACGGGCGTTCGACTAGCAACACCGTCTCGCCTGTCAAAGCGCACTCTCACAGACTTCGACCGCAAGAACGCTCTCGCTCATGCCGGAGTAGCTCCCGAGGCTCGACCACTTCCAAGCCAAAGCCGAGTCGACCAAGCCGCGGCGAACGGGGTTGTTGTGAATGTAGTCGATCGACGCCCTTAGGGCCTTGGGTGAGAAAAGATTCCGGTCATATCCTCCGCCATTCTGCCAGAATCGATAGGTAACGGT
The DNA here is from genome assembly GCA_051003155.1 of Fimbriimonadales bacterium. Taxonomy (GTDB): domain Bacteria; phylum Armatimonadota; class Fimbriimonadia; order Fimbriimonadales; family ATM1; genus JACDEQ01. The sequence goes on from JBPCLO010000031.1 coordinate 117,266, forward strand.
TCCATCCTTTCTAATTACCTTTAGCTTCTTGAGTGCGTCGGGCTTGTTCTTCGCTAGGTAACCGATCGCCCGTTGCGAAACTGACTGTTTGATTGCCTTCCTGATAGCGCCGATATCGTAGTCTTCTTTGCGGGGATGGAGTAGGAGATGCACATGTTCCGGCATGAACACATACGCCCAGATCGCGAAATCATGTCTTGCCTGGGCTGCCTCGATCGCGTTCGCGAGCCAAGAGCACGGAAGCGCACTTTCTAGTAATTTGAACCTGGTAACAAGAAAACGTAAGTTCGTGCGCGTGACCGGGTTCGTTGTATGTCTTCCGCAACTTGTGCTTGGGCATCGGAAATCCGTTGTTACCGAAAAGCCGCCCACGGACAGATTCGCTTTAGCTTCCCGTTTGCGTAAGTCCACCCCGCGAATCTGACCGTGCCACCCGCCGTCTCGGGGAGCCCCATGCCCAGCGTCGCCGCGTGCGTGCCGAACTTCGTGCTGAAATTGATGAACCAAGTGACAGAGCGCCTTCCGCTGTCGGGAGCCATTTACCTGCGATAGGCTCGAAATATACCATATTGAAGGCTCTGCGGAGTCTTCCGGAACCGTTGCCAAGCCTTCCGGACCGGTCCCAGAGCGTTCCGGAATGGTCCCAGGGCTTTCTGGAATGGTCTCAGAGCCCTCTAGAACGATCTCAGAGCCTTCCGGAACGGTCTCAGGGCTTTCTGAAACGGTCTCGGAAGCCTTTGTAGATCAGAATTAGTCAGCACGCAGTTATGCTCTGACACCCACAGAACTAGCCACCCGTTCCCGGTCCGGGGATAGAAACCCGGCATACGGCACGATTAGGCGAACCGGGCCAGCGGGTCCTGAGGATCAACTGGCCGCTGAATCACCCAGTCAGCTCCGGACTTCCAAGCTCCTTCGACGGCCGCGTCGCTAGCCTCAACAACGACGAGAACGGCCGGCTTGGGTGTCGGCCAATCGATGTCTGAACGCTTGCAGATCGCCGGGTCGTCAGTAAGCACCACGTCGCAGCGCATCGCCACCAAGAAGATATCCAACAAGCCGTCACAATCGGTCGTTTCCCATCCCAGTCTGCGGAAAGCGTGCATAAAGGCGGCCACTTCTAAGTGTTCTAGGAGATCGATGAGGATCGATCGCTGGCCATGTTCGCTTGGCTCACCGAGGGCGATCCGCAAGCTTCGCGGAGGAACGCGGCGCTCTCCTAGAGGTTCAGCCTCAGGACCGGAGTTCACCATCTCATTATGAAACCTGACAGCAGACTTTACGCGGCCACCCCGCGCCAGAGTCGTTCTGCAGATTCAAAGCAGAAGCAAGAAGGCGACTGCGATCCCGCCACGAACGGGAGGTTGCGACTCTATCTGATGTATAGTTTTCGACGTAGGCGTATTGATAAGTAGGAGGCAGAAACAGATGAGACTCAATCGATTTGGATTGACCAGCGCGGCCGCTTTGTGTGTTGCGGGAGCTTCCATCGCGCAATTCTACGGCGGCGACTACGATGGCCGCAGCGGCTTAGCCGTATTCCGCGATGCTTATACCTATGAAGACTTCTACGTCGATGGCGCTGGGTGGACGGTCACCGGTATCTATGCGAACGTCCTCGTCAAACAGCAATTTGCCCGGATGAACTGGGAGATCCGCAGCGGCATGACCGAGGGCGACGGGGGCACACTCGAAGCCAGCGGATCGGGGCCTATCACGCAAATTCTCACCGGGCGAATTGGGGGTAACAATTACCCAGAGTACGAACTTCGTATCAGCGGCCTGAATATTGACCTCATTCCGGGAGCGTATTACGTGGGCGTCAACGTTGCCAGCTCGAGCTACGCGTGGGTTTCTACGACCATGGGCGCTAACGGTTTCGGATCTCCCCTCGGAAACGGCAATTCGTGGTTCGATAGCGCGTACTTCGGCTTCGACTTCGCCAGCACCGACAGTGATGAGATTTTTGGCCCTGGCTTCTGGGACTTCTCATATGGCGTGGTTCCCGAGCCCGCGACCCTAGCTGCCCTCGGCGTCGCCCTGGCAGGTCTCGCCGCTTGCCGGCGCAGAAGCTAGCTTCCATTCTCTTACCTTCACAATTAACAGCGGCCACCACATTGGATGGCCGCTGATTCCTCCCAGCTTCCCTTAGAACTTGCGCATCAAGAACATGTTGAAGCGGTTGTCGCGGCCCGACGGCAGGCCGAGGTAGTCGGTGACCCAGTAGATGTAGTTCGCGCCGAGCTCGAGGCCGCTCCCCAACTGCCACTTGTTGTGGACATAGAAGGCGGAGTTGCGGGTTCGGCCGTCCGCCGGCACGTCGTCATCGTCGGGTCGTCGAGCGTGTAGCCGAGGGCCAGCCGATGCGTCGGGCTCGCGCTGAAGCCGAGCTCGATCCAGCCACCGTTGCTCGCGATCTCCTCACCGGTCGTCGTGTTCACGCCCTGGCCGATTCCGCCCCGGATGTCGCTGAGATTCGAGCCCGTCCACGCCTCTCCCTTCACATCGAGAACTTGGCTGAGAGCGAACGACCAGTCTATGCCGAAGCCGGACGACGTAAAGTCCGTCTCACCTCCGACCGGAGTGGCAGTCTCCTCTTTGGAAATGGTGCCCCAAATGCCGGCAGCGTACTTCGAGCCCTTGATCCCAAGCCTTGCCTGGACGTTCGGAATCCCGCTGTCCTCGCCGTCGCGAACGCCGTTGTTGTCCATGTCCTTCCCGTCGATCGCGCCGGTTAGGCCGAGCGCGACCGCCATCGACATCCCGCTCTCACCTTCGTACGTGTAGCGGATTTGCGCCCTGCGGTCGCCGAGATTCCCGGCGTTCCACATCAGCGTGTCGTCGCTCGGCGACGGGAAGAGAGGCGAGGCGAGGTCCCACGTCTGGCCGACGAGCCACGTGGAGCGGCCCTGCTTGGCCTGGATGTAGAGGTGCCGGGCGCGCGGGTTGGGCCGCGACGGGCTGCCTCCGCCCTGGAAGTCGATCTCGATCTTGCCGCTCACGTCCATTTTGCCGGGCGCCGCTTTGAAGTCGACTCCCAGCCTCGTGAGGTCGGGATACAGAGTGAACTGCTCGTCCGAGCTCCCCGAGTTGATGAACTGGGGCGACTCTGCGTTGTTCGCTTTCGACGCATCGTATACGCCGTCCGCGCGGACGAAGCCGTAGACGGAAACGTTCTCGCCCGACGGAGCGGTGACCGGAACCTGGGGCTTCGCGCCTGCCTTCACTCCTTTCAGTTCGTCGATCTCCGCCTGTTGCTTCTGCACGATGCGGCGCAGCTCGTCGATCTGAGCCTGCGGGTCCTGCGGGTCGAGCAGCTCGTACGCCAAGTCCCATTTGGCTTCGACGGGCTTGCCGTCGGCCTCGGCGTAGGGATAGATGAAGTTATTGAGCGGCCCAGCGGCCTGCTTTGGCGCGAGAACGATGTCGCGACCACGCGAAAAGGCGACGGCGGATCGCTCGAGAACGAGCTGCCCCATCAACGAATCGCTGATGTCCTTCTTGCCCGCGTCGAGCCACCGGCGCGCATCGGACGCATCGACCGGCAGCCAGCCCCTGTCTTCGTCGTAAAACCAGGTCCAGCAGTGGTATCCGCCCACCTTGCCCTTCGCCGGAATCGGATCGGCAAGCGGGATGCCCGTGATCGGGAACCCGTATTCGAGGTACGCCGGAACGCCTTGGCTGCGCGCCAGCGAGATCACGTAGCTGTGCAAGTCGGAGCAGTTGCCCTTCTTATAGTCGCAAACGAACGCGACGTCGCCCTCGCCTAAATGTGGCGACTCTTTCTTGTAGTCGTACTGCATCGTGGCAACCACGTGATCGAAGATGTCCTTGACCTTGCCGTATGCAGTGGCTTCGCCACCCGTGACATCGACGGCGATGTCCTTGTACCTGCCGGTGATCGGAACGAGCCTATCTGCTCCGAGGTACATGCGCGCATCGGGGCCGCCTTCTTTGCGCACATCCACCAAGCCGGCCGTCTCGCGAGCGACATCGAACGTAACGGCAACCACTGCCGGACCGCTCGCGCTGTCGGAATGAACGTAGATCATGCGGTTGCCGTTTTTCGCCTCTTTGGTGATTTTGTAGACGTACGGGCTGTCGACCTTGAGGTTCGTGATCGTTTGGAGTTCGTTATCCGAAGGAATCGGAATCCAAAGATTCAGACTTTTGCCGGATGGTGGGGACGGCACGGTGGCCGTGAACGTGAAGCGCGTGTTGAGGACACGCGGCGGAGGGTCAGCGCTTAGCGCTTGCGAGGCCAGCGGACACGCCGCCAGCAAAACTGCGAAACTCATTGTGCGGGCGCCCATTGTAGGCACCTCCTGGGACTCTTCAAAATAATCCTCCTTTAGACTGGATTCTTGTGACAGTACCCAATGCCTGCCCACAGGGTTCCCCGATCTTCCGGCACTACTGCTTGTCAGCAAGCGTAGTCGCGGACACGTCGTAAATTGGTAACCGAATGTCGGAAGGCAGTTCGATAATGCCCAATGCGCGTTCCCCGTCAACCTCCCAGCCGTCGGCGCCCAGTGCCACCCGCTCGAAATCGCCTTCGTCGGTAACCTTTACAGTACGCGGATATAGTGTGAATGCAACCGCCTGTACTTCGATCCTATCGAAAGTGGGCCCCAGCGTCCTTCCCGCTATCGTCCCCGATTTGTACAGCCTTATCTCTTTAGACATTCCTGGCGTCGAACCCTGCGCAAGGCGGCCCCAATAGATCAGAGCGGTGACCTCGAAGCCATCATCCTCAGACACCTTTCCCTTTGGGTCATAAAGCATTGGAAGAATTTTCGGCGAGGCGTCGACTATCTCGTAGCGGATCATGATCCGCCGAGAGTTGCTTGATCTCATGGATACCTCTTGTCGCGATGCTAGCTCCCACCTAGTCGCCGAGGTCGCCCCAAGGGCGGCTAGGTCGTATGGTCGAGCCGTTAGCGCGGTGGGCTCGCGGTCGAAGACGATAAAAGGGGAGTTCTCAGATGCCCGGGCTTGAAGTCCGAGCCGCTTAAGTAAAGCGTCATTTCCGTAACTTTGACTGGAAGGGGATACCGCGAGGGGCTCTGACTGTGGCGCGGCCGCTCCATGATCATTCGACTGCCGGCAACTGACAATCAGCATCGTCACGACCACACATCCGGGCGCCCATTGTAGGCACCTCCGGGGACTCTTCAAACAATCCTCCTTGTATCTGGATTGTTAAGAGAGTACCTAATGCCACTTAGAGGGTTCCTTCTTATGTGGAACAGCGCGTCTGGAGCCAGGACACGCCTCGACGGATGGCAATTCTCGGAGAACCTACGACCTACGGAAAACCGATCGCGCGGAGCTTTTCAGAACTTGAAACCAAGTACGTCGACGGTACTTGCCGTCCATCTGCTTCATAAACCGTCTTGGATATAACTCCAATGGGTGCGAGGTGCCTGTAGACCAATACCCGCCCTTGGTACCCAAAGGCTCGTTCGAACTTAGACCGATCGCCGCTCTTGAAGACTGCCCCAAGTTGTTCGACTTTCAGAGCGGCGCCTATCGTTCCCGCAACACTGGTTTGCGAGCGGTAAAGTTGCGCCTTCCAAAGGATAGTTTGGGCTTCGATGTCCACCATAACTAAGCGGCTCCAATTCGGGATTCGCTCCAACACGATTGGCCGCAGCGGCGAGTCCTCGAAGAACAACCAGGTGACTTCGTGGCCTTCGCCTAAGAGAGATAGAGTCGAAAGCTCCTTTTGGGAAAGGACGGCGAGAGACGCGTAGTACCGCGCGTGGGCATGATCGTTCTCCGAAAGCGCGCGAATTGCCATTTCGCGAGGACTCTGGCTAGCGAATAAGCACAAGACGAGAACAGCGGGAACCATCATTACTCTTCGGGTGCGCCTATTATTGCCTCAAAAGGCAGTTGGGATTCTAGAGTGCCTCCATGCAGAAATCCCTTCATAATGTACGCCAGATGACGATTACGGAAGCCATCGGGCACGCGGTCGTGCGCAGGAACCTGCAGGAAACGGACGCGCGGGCTGTAATGGACCTGATCATGGACGGTGAGGCGACGCCTGCCCAGATCGCAGCGCTGTTGGTCGCGCTTCGCATGAAGGGCGAAACGGGACCGGAAATCACCGGATTTGCCAAGGCCATGCGCAGCCGCGTGACACCGATCCGGTCGAGTAGAACCGACGTCATCGACACCTGCGGCACGGGCGGTGATTCGCTTAAGACTTTCAACTTGAGCACCGCGTCGGCCATTGTCGCCTCCGCCGCCGGTGTCCCGGTCGCAAAGCACGGAAACCGGGCGGTCTCCAGCAAGTGCGGCAGCGCGGATATCCTCGAAGCCCTCGGCGTGAACCTGATGCTTAGCCCCGAGGGGGCGACGAGGCTGCTGGATGAAATCGGAATCACCTTCCTCTTCGCGCCGAATTATCATCCCGCCATGAAGCACGCCGCCGCCCCGCGTAGAGAAATCGGGCTCCGAAGCATCTTCAACCTCGTCGGCCCACTGACGAATCCCGCCGGCGCAGACCGGCAGCTCATCGGAGTCTACGCGCCCACCCTGGTGCCGAAAATGGCCAAGGCCCTGAGAAGCCTTGGGTGCAAACGGGGGGTCGTGGCTCATGGATTGCTCGGCCTCGATGAGGTCGCTCCAATCGGCGCCACGCGGCTCGCGATTATCGAAGAAAAGGAAATCATCGACCGGGTTATGCAGGCGGAAGAGTTTGGAATCGTGCCGCCATCGATCTCCGAAATAGCCTGCGGAGCCGATATCGGGGAAAGCCGGGCGAAAATCGGACGGGCATTAGAGGACGCCCAATCGCCGGAGGCGAGGGCCGTGCTTCCCAGCGCGGGAGTCGCGATCTGGGTCGGCGGAAGAGCCGACAGCATCCACGAGGGAGTTGTGGCCGCCAGGGAAGCGATCGCCTCCGGGAAAGCGGCGGCGAAGCTGAAAGCGCTCATCGAAATGAGCAACCAGTTTGGGGCGGTCCCTGCTTGAGCGTTTTGAGCCAAATCCTCGAAGATAAGCGGGATGCGCTTCGTAGCCTGCCTAGTGTCGCGACCCTGGTTCGGCTGGCCGGCGATGTTCCACCGCCCCGCGGATTCCTAGCCCGAATCGAGCAGGACGCCCAACCTGTGGCCCTCATCGCAGAGATCAAGAAGGCGAGCCCCAGCCGGGGAACCATAGTCGAGAACTTCGATCCGAGACGCATCGCGACGGATTACGAAGAAGGCGGCGCGAGCTGCTTGAGCGTGCTCACCGACGAGAAGTATTTCCAGGGTTCTTCGGACGATTTGGCGGCTGCCCGGAACGAGGTGGGCTTGCCCGTGCTGCGAAAAGACTTTATCGTCGACGAACGCCAGGTTTACGAGAGCCGCGCGATGGGCGCGGATTGCATCCTCCTGATAGTCGCTGCGCTTGAGTTGCCGCAGCTCAACGATTACTGTGCTCTTGCGCGTGAGCTCGGCATGGACACGCTCATCGAAGTCCACGATGAGAGGGAGATGGAAGCCGCCGGCCTTGCGCAAGCTAGGCTGATCGGGATCAACAACCGAGACCTGGCCACCTTCGAAACCGATCTGGGGACAACTGTACGGCTCGCACCGTATGCGCCGCAGGGATCCGTACTCGTAAGCGAAAGCGGGATCTGGACGAACGACGATGTGCTCCGGGCGGCCGAGGCGGGCGCTAAAGCCGTACTGGTCGGAGAAAGCCTCGTGCGGCAGGCCGATATTCCGAGGGCCGTCAGGGAGCTACTCGGAAGATGACGCGGGTCAAGATCTGCGGAGTCACGCGCGCGGAGGACGCAGAGGCTGCCGCCGAGGCAGGCGCGGATGCCGTCGGTTTCGTTTTCGAGCCAAGCAGTCCGCGATTCGTCGGTTCGTTCATGGACTTGCATCTCGCCCTGCCGCCTTATGTAACCTCGGTCGCGGTCTTCGGTCCGTTCTTGCCGGACGCCGGCGCGACTGGATTCGATCGCATCCAGTACTTGTCGGGTTCGCCGACCGGTGGTCTGATTCGGGCATTTCGTTTGGGCGAGACGCCTTTAGCCGAAATCCTCGCCTATCGGTCCTCGCCGGTTCTCATCGACGCATTTCATCCAAAGCAGTTCGGTGGCACGGGTGAGAGAGCGAATTGGGAGGCGGCTGCTGAGGTCGTGAGATCGACATCGGTGCCGGTAGTGCTTGCCGGCGGGCTGACACCTGACAACGTCGCCGAAGCGATTCGAATAGTACGGCCATACGCAGTGGACGTCAGCAGCGGCGTCGAAGAAAGGCCGGGTGTGAAAGACCCCTTTAAACTTCGAGACTTCATCGCGGCGGCCCGTTCGTAGCGATGGAGTTCAAGGTCATTCAGGAATCCCACCAATGCAGCGGGCGACTGGGTGAAATGACGCTTCCGCACGGCAAGGTGCAAACGCCCGCTTTCATGCCGGTCGGCACCCAGGGCGCCGTCAAGACAATCGGCTCGGAAGACCTCGAGGCACTCGGCTACAAGTTGATCCTTTGCAACACCTACCACCTCTCGCTGCGACCGGGTGAGGACCTTGTCGAAAGCCTGGGCGGGCTGCACAGATTCATGTCTTGGGACAGGCCGATCTTGACCGACAGCGGGGGGTATCAAGTGATGAGCCTCTCAAAAAACAGAAAGATAACCGACGAAGGCGTTACATTCCGGTCACACTTAGATGGGAACACCCTGCACCTAACGCCCGAAAAGAGCATCGAGATTCAGCGAAAGCTCGACGTTGATATTTCGATGGCGCTCGACGTATGCCCTGCCTACTCGGCCCCTGAGAAGGAAGTGCGCGAAGCCATGGACAGAACGCACGCCTGGGCGCCGAGGTGCCTCGAAGCATCAGGTGAGAATCAGGCGGTGTTCGGAATCGTGCAAGGAGGCGTGCACCCGGATTTTCGAGCGGAATCCGCCGAGGTTATCACCGCAATGCCCTTCGCGGGTTTCGCAGTTGGCGGCGTCAGCGTGGGCGAGCCGGCCGACATGCAGTACCCCGTCGTACAGACCACAGCGCCACTTCTGCCTGCCGATAGACCCAGATACTTGATGGGGGTTGGCCACCCCAGGGACATCATTCACGCCGTGAAAAACGGGATCGATATGTTCGACTGTGTGCTCCCCACGCGCATGGCGCGGCACCATGGTCTCTACACGATGAACGGCATCGTCAACGTCCTCAATAAGAAATGGGAGGCTCACGACGGCCCGGTGGACCCGGAAAGCGCATTCCCTGCGACCGCCCGTTACTCGGCGGCCTATATGCGCCATCTCTTCAAAGCCGCTGAACCGCTGGGAGCCCGAATCGCCACGCTCCATAATCTGGCATTCTATGCCAGGCTGGTGCACGACATCCGCGATGCCTTGTCTAAAAATGCATGGCCGGAACTGGAGAAGAAATATGAAAATGCTTAAAATCGCTACGTTAATTGCCGTTGTCCTTGCCTGCGTCAGCGCTTCCGCCGAAAAACCGATTACGGTCGACGTCTGGGTCCTCAATTTCGACCCGTTCATCGAGAGCGAGGGGGGGGAACGGCTCCATGCGGTTGGCGGATGGAACGACCCGCGCAAATTAAGCGAGGGATATGTCTCCGATATCAAGGAAGCCAGTGGCGGGTTTATTAAATACAAGATCAGACGTTGGGACGATATCGACGCGTTTCCGGAAAAGGTCGACGGATATATTTATACAGATCAGTCGTACTTAGAGTCTCGCAAGGCAAATAAATGGCACGATCCGGATGGTCTGGACTATCCCAAAATGATCGACAAATACCGGGTAGCGCCAAAAATGGACGACGGCACTTTCGACGAACTCTGGATTTTCGGCGCCCCCTACATGGGTTTTTGGGAGTCCGCGATGGCCGGCCCTGGAGCCTTCTACATTAACGGCGGCGTCTACGATAAGGTCAAGGCGAAAAAACCTTTCGCTATTATGGGATTCAATTACGAGCGAGGCGTCGCAGAAATGGTCCACGACCTCTGCCATCGAACGGAGAGCACAATGTCGCGGATTTATGGCGGCTGGAAGGTCGAGGAATTAACGACTCCCTGGTCTAGGTTCGCATCCAATTACTCTCAATCCTCAGGAATCGCGGCGGTCGGAACGTGTCACTGGCCGCCGAACGCCGAAAAAGATTACGATTACGCAAATCCTCGAGAGGTGCAGAGCAGCGCAGACGACTGGCTGAACTATCCCCACCTGACCGGCGCGAAGAAATTGGTGTCGTGCGAAACCTGGGGCGGGCCGGATTATCATCGCAATTACCTAAAATGGTGGTTCACGCACCTGCCGAAGGCAAAAGGCGTGAGTGCGGACGGCCGCCAGAATAACTGGTGGAAGTACCTTTTCAACTTCAACCGGTATGACGAAAGCGGGCGCTGATGGAGTGGCTCTGGGGCGTCGACCGCGAGATGACCGGCGTCGTCAATCAAGATTGGCATTCGCCGACACTCGATACTTTCTTTCGCTGGATTACCTACCTCGGCCTCGATCAGGTAGTCCTGCCACTTGTGCTAATCCTCATACTCGTGAGGTCGCAACGGTTGGCCGGCTTCACTTGCCTACTTGCCTATGCGATCGGCGGAGTTAGCGCTCAAATCATCAAGCGACTCGCGCCCAGATTCCGCCCGGGCTCGCTTTCGGAAACTATAGTCGCTTCGGACGAACGCATCTTCTTGTCGAGTTTTCCGAGCGGGCACACGGTCATTGCATTCGCAGTCGCGTTCGCACTACTCCTTAGCTGGCCAGGAGCCCGAAGAACCCTAGTCGGCACTGCGGCGCTGGTGCTCGCCCTAGGAGTCGCCCTGTCGAGAATTTACCGTGGCGTACATTGGCCGACCGATATCGTCGGATCGATCTCCCTCGCTCTAATCGCGGCGGCAATCGCTCATGCGGTGGTTACTCGTTGGGGCCGTTCTGAGGAAGCATCTGAGCCACATCCATTAGAAGAGCCTGCATGAGGTCCACGCGCAAAACGATGCCGGACAGACGGCCCTCGTAAATGACCGGCAGCACAGTCAAGCCTTGCGTGAGCATAAGGTGGAGCGCCTCCGATACCTCGAGCGAAAGATCGGCGACCGCCGGTTTCAAGGTGGCGAAGTCGAGCGCTCTCGTGCCGCTCAGCCCCACGACGTCCCCTTTTTGTCCGACGGCCCTGGCCAAGTCACCCTCCGTGATCACGGCCACCGGCGCCTTGTCGGCATCGACGATGATTAGGGCCGGAAATTGATAGATGTCGAGCTTGTCGACCGCTTCGCGAACCGTCGACTCCAGCGATAGAGTCGGGATATGCACGTGCATTACTTCGCTTACTGTCATTCTTGGGCAAGATACTCCGACTCGTAAAAGAAAGACTTCCGACGCCTGCCGGAAGCCTTCGCAAAGCACAAATCTGGAGCGGGAAACGAGATTCGAACTCGCGACCCTCTCGTTGGCAACGAGATGCTCTACCACTGAGCTATTCCCGCGATTCGCGATATATACCCGAAAACCTTAGTCGCCCGCCTCCAACAGCTTCCAGCAGTACCACAGCGCGCGGGGCAGATGAAATGGGCCCTTGAACATGCTCCCTTTCAATTGCGAGGAAACAGATCCGTCGCGGTGGAGGTATCCGTACCACTCGCCGAACTCGGGGTCGGCGAAATGCGCAAAGCTCCAATCATGAACCTGGCAGTGCCACCTTGCATATCGCTTCTCACTGGTCAGTTTCCAGGCAAGCGCGGTTGCGATGATGGCCTCACAGTGCGGCCACCAGAACTTCATGTCGTGCCAATATTCTTGGATCGGCAGACCCTTCAGGTCGTCATAGTAACGCAAGCCCCCGTGCTCCTCGTCCCAGCCGCGCTTCCACATCCAGTCGATGATCGTGCACCCGATTTCGACCAGCCGCGCGTCGCTGCGGAGCTTGCCCTCGTGCAGGATGAACCAGGCGGCCTCTAGCGAATGGCCGGGATTCAGGAGGCGCCCGTCAAAGCCGTCGATGATCTCGCCCTTGGGTCCCACGACTTCCATCACGGCTTCGAAGTTGGGCTTCATAAAGTACGTCTCGATCTCGGAAATCATTGAGTCGATCCACTCGGTGCAGTTTCTTCCGTAAGCTGATACCTCGCCGAGGTTCTCGCGCATTTCCTGCGCAGTCGCGATACCGATGAGGCGCGGGCCGAGGCCCATCATGGGGCGGGTCTGCGGATTAACCTTGGGCGTGCCGTAGCCCTCCAAGAGCGAGTATCGCAAGTAATTGGCCCAACATTTCTCCGCGTCGGCGGCGCAGCGCGTGTCGCCGGTTGCCTTGGCGAGCGCGGCGTTGGCGATCGCCGCAAACGATTCACTGTAGGCGTAGCGTCGCATCCTGAGCGGCTTCCCTTCCCGCGTAACCGTGAAGTACATCTTCCCGTCGGGCGCGAAACCGTGATCCCTCAGAAACTCAACCCCGCTGCGCGCCGCTTCGAGCCATTCACCTTTTTGTTCTACCGTGTTGTACAACGTGGCAAACATCCACGCCCCCCGCCCCTGGAACCAGATGGATTTGTCCGTGTCCGCAACGGTTCCATCTCGGGCCAGCGCCGTCAGGAAGCCGGCATGCTCCCGATCGATCCCGTGCCGGAGCCAAAACGGAATCACGTCGTCCAAAAGCGCGGTCCGGTATTTTACGGCGATTTCGCGGCGTCCTTCGAGGGTAATCAAATGCAAGTTTCGCACACCATCCGTTGGGTCTGGGCGTTAATACCTAAAGCGTAACCATCACCTTAGCGTAATCAGCACTCCCACGACGATGATGCCCGCGCCCAAACCCACGTTCCACGAGACTTTCTCCCCGAGCACGATGACGCCGAGAACCATGGCGATCACAAAGCTCAACTTATCGACCGGAGCGACGCGCGAAACTGGCCCCAGCTGCAGGGCGCGAAAATAGCAAAGCCAAGAGGCTCCCGTGGCAACGGCGGATAGGAAGAGGAAGAACCAGTTCCTCGCACTGAGAGCACCGATTCGCGTTTGTTGGGTAGCCCAAGCGATTGCGGCACAAATGACGAGCACAAAGCCGACGCGAACGAGCAGGGCCAAATTCGAAGGCACGTTCTCGACGCCTTTCTTTGCAAGCACGGCGGTCACGCCGGCAAAAAGGGCCGACAACAGAGCCCAACTGCGATAGTCCACAATTCACCTCCGGGGGTTCCCATAGTATGGCCACCGGGTTGGAGCGATAAAATCGAGTTATGCCGATCGCAGACAGATTGCTCGCCCCCGTCACGGCGCTCCAATGCTTGGACTTCAGGGTGACAACTATCTACATCGCTTGGCCCTCAAGTGCATGATCACTCGGCGACAGTTCATCGAAGCCACCGACGTCCACGTGCGTCCCTGGAAGGTAGCCCAGCCACTCACTTCGGCTAAATACCCAGAAGAGGGCAGGCATGACCACCTGGCTCAGGAACGTGCTGAAGACGAGTCCGCCAAGAATGACGACCGCTATCGGTTGCAAGAGCTCCTTTCCGGGTTCCCCTTGAGAGATCGCGAGTGGCAGGAGGCCGAAGGCGGCGGCCAAGGCTGTCATTAGAACCGGAGAAAGCCTCTCCTGTGTGCCACGAACGATCATCTCCTTGCTGAACGGAACTCCTTCTTCCCGCATGAGGTGCACATAGTGCGAGAGCATCATGATTCCGTTTCGGGTCGCGATGCCGAAGAGGGTGATGAATCCAACCATCGACGCCACCGACAGGATGCCGCCCGTGAGATAGAGCACCATGACACCGCCCACAAGAGCCATGGGCAAATTGACCATGACTTGAAGCGCCATGCGCCACGACCGGAGGGCAACGTTCAGCAGCAGAAAGATCGCGACAACGGTGAAGATTCCAAGGAACAGGATGCGACTCATCGCGCTCTGCTGGGCTTGGAACTGCCCTCCATACTCGATGTAGTAGCCTCGCGGCCACGAAGCCTGCATCGGGCGCATCTTAGTTTGAAGCTCGGTAACAACACTGTTGAGGTCCCGGCCCTCGACGTTCGCCTGAACCACAATCCTTCGCGAGACATTCTCACGGTTGATCGTGTTCGGACCGGTGTCGCGCCTGACCGTTGCGAGTTGCGAGAGCGGGATGCGCTGGCCCGACGGCGTGTTGATCAGCGTTGATTGAATCACATCGAGGTTATTTCTTGCCTCGGGCGTGAACCACACGACAAGCTCAAAAGTGCGTTGACCTTGGAGCACCTGTGAAACCACGTGTCCCGCCAAAGCGACTTCCAAGTTCTCCGCGAGCTCAAAAGGAGTCACCCCATACCTCGCTGCAGCGTCGCGGTCAATCTCGATACTGACTTGTGGGACCTCAATCTGAGGCTCGACTTGAAGGTCAACGACGCCAGGAACCGCCTTCATCGTCCCTTCGACATCGGCGGCCAACCGGCGAAGTTCGCTCAAATCCGCGCCGTACACCTTGACCGCCAAAGCTGCCCGAACGCCTGACGACAGGTGGTCTAGCCGGTGTGAGATCGGTTGGCCGAACGCGACGAAAACTCCCGGAATTTTGGTGAGCTTCTCTCGCAGATCTTCGGTGGCCGCTTCTCGCCCACGCATCGAGTCTTTGAGACCAACATCGATTTCGGAGTAGTTGACCCCTTCCGCATGCTCGTCCATTTCGGCGCGACCAGTTCGCCTGCCGATGTGGGTGACTTCGGGAACGGTTAGGGCCGTCTTCTCGATAATCGTCCCGATTCGGTTGCTCTCATCGAGACTTGTTCCCGGAGGCAGTATCGCGCTGAGTGCGAGGGAGCCTTCGTTGAACTTGGGAAGGAATTCCCGGCCGAGCCGTGGCAAGAGCGCGATAGCTACAACGGTCAGAATCGCAGTCGATCCGATAACGAGCCAGGGATGATCGAGTGACCATCTGACGGTCGGTCCATTGAGTCGCTTGAGGAAGCTGACCAACTTAGAATCGCCATGATGCCCTTTTGCAGTCTTGCGGAGCATCAGACCGCAAAGGGCCGGCGTGACGGTAAGGGAAACGATGAGGGATGCCAGCATCGAGAAGATGAAGGCCAGTCCAAGCGGGAGGAAGACACGCCCCTCCATCCCTTCGAGCGAGAGAAGCGGCACAAACACCAGCACGATGATTAGGGTGGCAAAGACGATGCTGTTTCGCACCTCGGCGCTCGCGCTGTAAATCACGCGCAAGGGCGGCTTCTTTTCCGGTGAGGCCGCATTGAGGCGAAGACGCCTGAAGACGTTCTCCACGTCAACAATGCTGTCATCGACGACCAAGCCGATCGCGATCGCGAGGCCGCCCAGCGTCATCGTGTTGATGTTGATCCCGAACCGGCTCAGCAATAGTAGCGTGAGGATGAACGAGACCGGAATTGAAATCAGCGATATGACCGTTGCCCGGATGTTCATGAGGAAGGCCAAGATGACGATCAGAACAATCACACCCGCTTCACCAAGTGCCTTGACCACGTTCGAAATTGCGTTATTGATGAAGTGCTCTTGTCGGAACAACTGGCGATTGATTCGTACATCGTCGGGCAATGTCGCCGAGATTTCGTTTAGTGCTTTATCCATCTCCTTGGTCAGGAGGAGCGTATTGGCATCGGGCTGTTTCTGAACTGACAGGATCACCGCGGGCTCGCCGTTGACACTTGCGTCGCCGCGCGGCAAGCCCTTTGCAAACTCTACGTCAGCAACCTGCTCAATCGTGATGGGCACGCCACCAACTGACTTGATAGGCGTCCTTTTGATGTCGTCGAGATCGCGAACCCGGCCTTGGATGCGGATGACCGCTTCACGCTGAGGTTCTTGGAAGAAGCCTCCACCGGCGTTGAGGTTGCTCTCACGGGCCGCTTCCACCAGCTCATCGAGCGTAACGCCGAATTGCTTGAGCCGTTCGGGTGAGGTCAGCACTTGAAACTGCTTCGATCCACCGCCGATTGGAACTACCTGAGACACGCCCGGAACTGCGAGAAGTCGGGGCCGAACCACGAAATCGGCAAGAGAGCGAACTTCGAGTGGCGGAGTTACGTGCTGCCCTGGAGTGCGGGGGTCGGCGTGCGGCTGGCTTGATAGGGAAATGAGCATAATCTCACCCATGATCGAGCTGATCGGAGCGAGCGAAGCGACCGAGCCTTCCGGCAATCTCGCTTGAGCGAGTTGAAGTTTTTCGTTGACGATCTGTCGCGCCCGGAAGATTTCCGTTCCCCAGTCGAACTCGACGAAAACGATGCTGAATCCAGCACTCGAAGCGGATCGCACCCGCTGTACGCCGGTGGCCCCATTCATCATCGTTTCGATAGGGAAACTCACGAGTGCTTCCGTTTCCTCGGGAGCCATGCCGTGTGCTTCGGTCATGATCGTCACAACCGGCCGGTTGAGGTCGGGCAGAACGTCCACGTCCATCTTGGGGATGGCGATGAGGCCGTAGAGGATGACCATTAGGGTCAAAGCGACCATCAGAACGCGCTGGCGAAGGCTGAGTTCGATCAGTCGGTTCAGCATCTACTTCTCCCCCAGAGTTCTGCTTTCAAGGAGCATCCAGTGTCCAGACTTCAGAAGCCACATATCGCGGTAACGGTGGATGTGCTCCGGCTCGCCACGCTGTTTCGAGAGCTCGCGAGTCATTGCAGTTGCGCGATTCCCCAGACGATTAGCACTGATCAACGTCGTGCGATACGATTCCGGGGTTGCCGCTTTCCAAAGGCTCCGAACATAATCCGCCCGTCTGATGACCTTGCGAGTCTCGGTCACGATTCGAAAGCGCGAGTTCAGCATGGCGGCCAGTGCCTTCACATCGTGCTGGCGGTAAGCGCCATCCCATTGTGAGTACCGGACGGTAAGCTGATCACGGAAGCAGGTTGGAAAGCCAACGTGACAGCCATGAGCGCTGCGGTCATTGCCCACCCTCCATCGCGATGAGTTGATACGCGCCATCGGTGACCACCTTTTTGCCCGGCTCCAAGCCGCTCTTGATGATCGTTCGATTACCCAGCGTTCCTGCCGTCTGGACGACGGTTCGTCGGTACGTGCCGTGAACCTCTTCGACGAACACGACGCTGACTCCGCCCGTTGTTTGAACGGCAGCGGTCGGGACGAGAGTTTGACCACCGAAGCCCGTTCCGAGCTGAACGCGAACGAACATGTTCTGCTTGAGGCGCTCGCCCGGGTTGGCCACGATCACCCGCACCTTCGTGGTGCGCGTTTTCTCATCAACCTCGTTGTGGATGAAAGCGACCTCACCGGGATACGGCCGACCTGGCAGGGCGTCCGCGACGACCTCCACCCTCTGGCCGATCCGGACCTTCGGAATATCGACCTCGTAAACGTCGCTCAGAACCCAAACGATTTTCGCGTTGAGAAGATCGTAGAGTTGTTGGCCGATGGCTATGGTTTGCCCGACGCTTACGTTACGATGCTCCACTTCGCCGGAAATGGGTGCATTGATCGCGACCCGGTTCCCGCCGCCGGGGCTGCCTCCTAGCAGCGCGATTTGATCGCGGGCGACCCGGACCAGACTTTGGGCGCGAGTGAGATCGGCGCGAGCTTGAAGCAGACCGTTGCGACTGGAAGCCAAGGCCGCCCTAGTCAAATCGACCTCTGCTTTGGCGGATTCGACTTCCTTGGCATTGCGGAGCCCCTTGGTCGAAATCGACTCTTCACGCCTCATCGCCTCGACAGTCAGCGTATGCTGTCTGCGGGCATCGACGAGGTTTGATTTGGCGGTTTCCAACTCAGATCTCGCGGCCTCCAGTTCTCGACGGGCGACGACCCCGGAAGCCACGCCCTCCTCAAGTCTGCGAACTCTAACCTCCAGCGCTTGAACATTGATTTTGGAAGAAGCTACGTCAGCTGCCGCACGGGACACAGCTGAGCGGGCTGCCTCAACTGACGGCGAGGCAAATGCGCCGGTCGCCGCCAGTTGCTTCTGACGTGAATGCGTCCGTTCCGCGATGCTGAGGCGAGTGCCGGCTGAAGTGATTTCGGACTGCGCTATCTTGACCGAGGCTTGCGCTTGACTGACTTCAGCAACGGCTCGACGATAAGCTGATTGCGCCTCCGCGAGTTCGGGACTCTCGATCACGGCGAGACTTTGGCCGCGCCGAACCGATGTTCCGGGCAACGCGCCCAGGCTCACGATGCGGCCGGAAGCCCTAGCATTGATCACGACCATTCCGTTCGGATTTGCCGACACTCGACCGGTGGTTTGAAGTCCACCACCCGTCGCTGAGAACTGGACGGGAGCAACTTGTAGTCCAATGAGCTTCGCCTTTTCAGCTCCAATTGCGACAAGCGCCGGATCGGGCGTCATTTCCTCGTTCTCTATCGAGAGGACAAACTTGATTCCGCTCACCGTCCTTTCGGCGGATTCGCCCTGGTTCGGGGCGGGATAGGCTTTGAGCATCGGGCCAGAAGATTTGGTGGCATCGGGCGCGACGATATGCCTTCCGTCCGGGCCGTGCATGTGGCCGGCTTCGTCCTCCTGAGCCCAGGCAAGCTTCGACAGCGAGGCGCCTCCGATTAACGCTAGCGCAAGCAGGGTTGTGCCGCCGACCCGGGCCTTCTTCTGGCCCAGCTTATAAACCCCGAACAGGACAATTAGCCCTCCTATAATCCCGCCGATGATAAGCGGATACTTAGGTCCATGCGCGTGCTCAGCTGCTTTCGTTACTTCAGCCACGGCCGGCACGAAGACCGGGAACTCAACGCTCGTCTTTTTCCCGTCGGGCAGCGTCACCGCTTGGCTGATAACGTATTCGCCCGGCTCCTTGTAGGTCATGTGCGAGCCGTAAACTTCGTTCTCGGGTTCGTAGGCGTTGTGCTCGGTGTGAACCACATCCTCAGGCTTGCCCTTCCTTGAGATCGTGGAATCGACCTTGCAGCCAAGAATGATCTTGCCGTCGGGCCCTTCGATACGCATGTCGTGGTGACTGAGAATGAACTTTTGAGCGCCGCCGGACGCTTGGGGAGCAACAATATGCCGCCCGTCCGGGCCATGCATGTGACCAGGCTCCTCTTCTTGCGCGAATGCGCCAACGGAGACGCAGCAGACTAGGATGGAAAGAAATCGTTTCATGGCTTTGGTGTCTCCAGCCCTGGAAGGAGGGCGGTGGCGATGAGAAATCGGACCTCTGCTAGATGCAGGTTTCGCATCGCGTCAGAGGCTTCTCTTCGCAGTTGGGAAAGGGTTTTTTGGGCTTCGAGGACTTCGAGAAAACTGGTCAAGCCAGATTCGAGCCCGGATTGCATGGCTTTGACCATTTGTTCGGCCTTTGGAACGATGCCAGCCTCGTAGCTCTTTGCAACCTCGCGAGCCGCGTTGAGCTGGCTAGTAACAGTTTCGATGTCTAGATTGATCCGGCGCTCGGCGTCTTTAAGTTCCGCCTCCCTGCCCTTTCGGCCAGCCTCAGCTGACCGAACCGCAAACCGGTTCTCACCACGATCAAACAGGGGCATTGTTAGCCGGACCTGCAAGCCGACATTGTCGCGCTGGAACGGTCTTCGATCCAGCCTCCATGTGTCGGCAGCCACCCCCGCAAACAGCGAAGGCAACCCCGCGCGTCTCGCTTCGAGTTCTCCGGCTTTGGCGACCTCGATGTGCGCAAGGGCTTCTAGAGCCTCGGGTCTGCGTGCAAGTGCGCTCTGCGATAACGCGTTAACGTCCGAAACAGGCGACCAAACGGCTAGGGGCACGTCCGTGATCGAAGGCTGGCCAAGCAGCGAGTTGACGGCGGCCCGGCTTGTCGCCACATCACTTTGTGCCAGGGTCAGGGCTTGCTCGGCACGGTTTAGTTCCACTTCCGCCCGAGTCAATTGGACTGCGGGAGCTTCACCGATTTCTATTCGCGTCTTGATCCCTTCGACCGTCGCCCTCGCCACTTCGACTCCCGAAGCGGCGTTTGCTTCGTTGCGTTGACCAGCTAGATAGTTCAGGTACGCGGAAAGAAACTCCGATCCTACTGCCAATTGCGCCTTTCGCAGGATTGCATGGGCAACTTGGACCTCCGCTCTTGCTCGCTGCGCCCGCGCCGCCCGCGTTCCCGAGAAGTCAAAGGACTGGCCCAGCACAAAGTTGGAGTTGGTAAACCCCACGCCGGGCGCGACATCCAACTCCAGGTTTTTGGGTGATCCCAGCGACCTGGCCATTGCCTCAGCTTCTCGGACTTGGTGCTGCCTCGCTGCCACAGTTGGGCTGGCAGCTATTGCCTTGGAAACGAACTGAGCGAGCGACGGTTCGGTTTGGGCTCGCACGTTTGCAGCGAGAACTAGGATGAAGCTGGTTAGTATTGTTTTCTGCGTCAAAGGGATTCCTCCGTCTGCGGCCAATGGCAAAGCCGTGGCTGACGAAGGGCAGGCCAGAAGAATCCCTCGACAGCCTTAGGCGGTCAAGGACGCAGGAGGAGCGCGGGGAGACTTCGTCCCAGGCGGACCGGTGGCGTACGGATGTTCCGCTGGGAAAACCTCCCGCTTCCGTTCGCCTATCTGACAAGGCAAGACAATCTCGAAGGGATCAGGTAGCACCAACACCAGGGTGAACGGAGATGCATGGGGCGGTGCGCCTGTGCTCTGCGAGGGTTCGTCGTGTGGGGCGTCTGCCGGGTGGGGATCATCGACCTGGGTGGCGTGGTCAGCATGATGGTCAAGTCCGGCGTGGTGGTCAGCGGTATGCCGATGAGCTGGAGCCTCGTCGTCATGGTGGTGATGCGGCACAATGCCGTGCATCTGAATTGAAATCAGACTGACGAGCATCAACCACTTTGCGAGCCGGTTCACCGGGCAGATGCTACCCGGCAAGGCCGAACGTATGCTTGAGGCTGTGAGAGTTGGGCTTGTCTGGCACGGTGACCGAGATGCGCGGGATAGGATGCGCCTTGAAGATTATCGGCTCGCCGCTACAGCCGATGCGCTTGACGGCCGGGTACTCCATGGGTTTCTGATAAGGACATAGTACAAGAAGGAAGATCACATCCAGATTTTTCGGAACGCGAGTATCAACTGTTGCGAATTGGGAGCAAAATAAAACTGACATCCGAGTTTATGGACACGATCACGGTGTCATGCCGCCAGCTGAACGAGCGCTTAAAAGATTTGTACGCTAAACGGTGAGGAATTCGCGATGAACAATAAACTTATATGGGGAATGGGAGCAGCAGCGACTATAGCAATTGTGGCAGTTGCTTTCTTGAGCACCGACGGTAAGTTGACCAACGTTTGACGAGCTTCGTATGAGAATCTCGCCGACGCACGCCGCGCTGATCGCAATATTTCTAGACCTCACCGGCTTCGGAATGATGTTCCCGGACGTGCAACTGCGCGGCCAGGAATTAGGCATTCCCGGATGGCGAATCGGCGCGATTCTCGCCAGCTATTACATCATTCAATTCGTGCTCTCTCCGTTTTGGGGACGGCTCAGCGACGACGTCGGGCGACGCAAAATACTTTTGGTCTGCACGGGCCTCTCGGCCGTTGCGATGTTCGCCTATGGGCTGCTGCCCGGCGAGCCGGCTTTATGGGCGGGGCGCGTTTTGGCAGGCTTCGGAGCAGGCAATGTGGCCATCGCCCAAGCGTTCGTTGCCGATGCCGCCGAATCGAAGTACGACAGAGCACGAGCGCTGGGATTGATGGGAGCCGTCGTCAGCGCGGGACTCGTATTGGGGCCCGTCGTCGGTGCGCTCGCCGTGGAGATCGGCGGCAAACTTGCGCTTGGCGTTATCGCGGGCGGCCTCTCCTCCATAGGCGGCTTGCTAATCCTCGCGAAGCTCGCCAAGGTTCCCGCGGCGCGATCCGATCAGCCTGCGCGCGTCGGCTTTAGCCTAATTGCCAAGAGCTCGATTTTGCGGAGCCTGTTCTTGGTCGCGATCCTCGGATGGTTCGCCCTGGCATGTCTCGAAGGGACGTTCGGCCGCTATTTAGAGTGGAAGTTCGGCTTTGGCCGAATGGAGTTCGGCGCGTTTCTGGCACTAGAAGCGGCGGTCGCCTTCCTACAAGGATTCACGTTCCCCGCCCTGTCGAAGAAACTCTCGAACCGAGCCATCCTTTACGGCTCCTTCGCCCTCCAAGCCATCGGCTTTGTCCTCATACCGTTGGCGCCGTCGATACCCATGTTGATCGTCGCCAGCATTCTATTCGGCGTAGGCCTCGGCTTAAGCGGCCCCGCCATCAATGTCTTGGCCGTCAACGCGGCGCTGCCGAACGTTCGAGGCGGAGTGCTAGGCACCCTCCAGGGCGCGCGAGCTGCCGGCTTTTTCCTCGGTCCGATCGTCGCCGGCGGCCTCTTCGATGCGTTCCCGCCTGCTCCTTACTACCTGGCGGCCGCGCTGGCAACGATCGCCACCCTCGCCGCAATGCGACTCAAGGACGAGATAACAGCAAGTCGATCTCCGGAGGAGGCACTTAAGTCCGAGTAGCGCGTCCAGGTGGCCGGGAAACCCTATTGCCTCGACGGGTCGCCCCTTCCATTCCAGAAGCCATTATCCGGAACGCCGTCACCATTTAGATCGTCGATGCGGGTGAGCTTCATGGTTTTTGCGTGGGTATCCGCAAAGAGCACGGCGACCATGCCGACATGGCTCCGCTCGCGAGAGCGACACGCGAAGCAATCCAAGGTCGAACCGTGACACAGTAAGAGCTAGAAATGAAGATACTCTCAAGATTGGCCCTCGTCGCCGGCGCATTCGTCGCGATGGTTTCTGCTTACGCGCAAGATGTGCCCAAATACTATCAGGCTGCGGCGACCATAATCGGGAAGAAAGGCACGCTCAACGCAGACGGTTCCTTCCGGATTAACATTCCCCGCAGCGACCTTTCATTCACGAGCGAACTCGGAATGCCCATCCCGGTGGATATGGGGCTCGCAACCTACGCCGCGTTTTCAGGAACTCAGAATGCTGCTTTGCTCGTTGGAGACGTGGCAATGCTCCGGCATGAGATAGACGGCGTAGTGGATGCTCTGCGTAGTGGCGGGATCGAAGTCGTGGCTCTACACAACCACATGACTTCCGAGTCGCCTCGACTTTTCTTCATGCACTTCCGGGGCAAAGGATCGGTCTCGACGTTGGCCCGAACGTTTCGCAAGGCTATCGATGCTTGTGGCAAACCCGCTCCCAAGACTGCCCCCAGCAAGTCCGGCAAACCAGAAGTAGATTGGGCTGCGATTGAGAAAACACTCGGGGTCAAACGCACGATTTTTGACTCCGGCGTCGTTCGCTTCGCGACGCCCCGCAAAGACCTCACGGTGACCGTTAACGGCTTGCCATTCTTGCCTGGAATGGGGCTGGGATCATGGGCCACGTTCAACCGCTGTGAGTGCGGTATGACGATGGTGATGGGCGACACCTGCACAACCCGCTCTGAACTTCAAGGGGTCATCGACGCCTTGAGGACGGCTGGCATTTCGGTCACGGCGATTCACAACCATATCGTGGGCGGTTCGCAGGAATTGATGTTTCTTCATTACGAAGGCGAAGGCGTTGCAGCAAAGCTCGCAAACGGAATAAGAGCCTGCTGGAATGCTTTGGGGAAGCAGCCCACTTCAACTCCTCCTGCCACCATGCGACCGAAATGGTTTAGGAACCATTCTTAGGAACCAGTTTAGGTTCCTTTGAACTTGGTGGAGATGATGGGATTCGAACCCACGACCTCTGCAGTGCGATTGCAGCGCTCTCCCAGCTGAGCTACATCCCCACGAACGGCTCAGAGGATACCTTTCAGAGCCGGGACAGCATCGCGTGGCGCCAGCCGCGGACGCTCACGAAGCAGCCCTCCGCGCGCAGCAAATGGAGGGCGCGCTCGAGGATCAGCGCCCCGATGTGGATCGTCCGCTCGCGCCCCCGCTCGATGCCCGGGATCGCCGCCCGCCCCGCATCGGACAGGCGCATCGAATGCCCCACGAACCGGCTCACCTCCTCGAACTCCAGATACTGCCCGTGGACGCGGTCCGGGTCCCATTCGAGCATGGCCTCGCGGATCGTCACCAAGTTCGTCCCCGTCGCCCCGAGGGCGACGACGGTTCCGGCTTCACCAGGCATGTGATCCGCAAACGCCCGATCGATCTCGGTGGACGCGGCCATGATCGACGCCGGGCCCGGGCTCTCCTCGGAAAGCAGCGAAGAGCGCAATCCCAGCGTGCCCACCGAATAGCTCGCCGAACGCTCGCTCGTCGCGATCTCCGTGCTGTGCCCGCCCACGTCCACAATCGTTATCCGCTCGCGGCCGCCGAAGATGGGGTCCTCCAGCACCGACGTCAGGGCGAGCTTCGCCTCATCGTCGCTCGAAAGCACCTCTACCGGTGTGCCTTGCTCGGCCGCCTTTCGTTGGAACTCGTCGGCGTTGCCCGCGAGTCGCAACGCCATCGTCCCGAACGCCCGCGCCTCCGCCCCGCGCTCTCGGGCACCCGCGAATGCCCGCTTCAGCGCGGCGAGTGTGGCACCTATCCCCCCCTCGCCCAAATCGCCGGTTTCCTTCGTTCCTTCACCGAGCGCGGTCACCTCGCTGGTTTCGAAAATGCTCTTCCACTCGACCCCGCGAAGTTCGGCCACGAGCAGCAAGACCGAGTTGGAGCCAACGTCGACGACGGCCCTTCGGTCGGAACTAATGGGCCAACACGCTTCTTATCTTTGACATCTACGGTCATCGCCCCCTTCCGAACTCCTAACTGCCCCGGGAAGTAAAATCGAGGGTACCCCGTGCGAACGCAACTTAGGAGACAACTCGACTGGCCCTTGCTCATCGCTACGGTTCTGCTTCTCATTGTCGGCCTACTCGCCCTATGGAGCGCCAGTTCCATCCAAGCGAACCACGCCGACTTCCGCAGCCAGGTGGCCGGCATTGCGTTGGGATTGCCGGTGCTCCTCTTGTTTTTCCTGGTCGACCCGCGTGTGTGGGGGCACTACAGCAAGGCCATCTACGTTGCGATGCTCGCCATCTTGGTGCTCGTGTGGGTTCCGGGTCTGGGAAGGTCTGGGGGAGGCGCGGAACGGTGGGTCACGATAGGTCCCGTAGGTCTCCAGCCGAGCGAGATTGCCAAGTTGCTGGTAATCCTGACTTTGGCGGACCATCTCGTGCGCCATGGCACCCGGTTGAAATCGCTTTCCGGACTGCTGTATTCGCTTCTCCACATTCTCCCGCCGTTCGTTCTGGTAGCAGCGCAGCCCAGTCTTAGCATGAGCATCGTCTTTCTCGTGATTTGGGGCGGCATGTCCATCGTCGCCGGACAGCGGCTCCGATATCTCGGCGTCATGGCCTTGATCGGTGTGCTGGCTTTCGGCATTGCCTGGAAATCCGACTTCATTCGTCCGTTCCAGAAGCGGCGGGTGGTTCAATACATGAGCGGCGATCTCGGATTCCACACTGAGCGGTCCTTAACGAGCGTGGGCAGTGGCCGCTTGATAGGCGAAGGCTTCGCCAAGGGACCGCTGAAGGAAGCAAAATATGTTCCGGAGGCCACGACTGATTTTATATTCGCCGTCGTCGCCGAGGAGGGCGGTTTCGTCGGCTCGATGCTCGTGATCGCCCTCTACGGGTTCTTTTTGTGGAGAATCTGGCTCATCGTCATGTATGCGCAGGTCGAATACTTCCGCTTGATCGCAGCCGGAATCTTCACCGTTTTTAGCTTCCACGCCCTGGTCAATTTTTTCGTCGTTCTCGGAATATTTCCGGTGACGGGCGTACCGCTGCCATTCATCAGCTTCGGCCGAACAGCAATGCTGCTCAGCCTTGCTTCCGTCGGGTTACTGCTGAATATTAGGGGCCGCGAGAAGCACCTGGTGTTTTAGATGCCGTCGACGCCAGGCTCGAATGTGCCGTGGGCGGTTTCGGTGCAGCCTATCTTGAAAGTGCTGTTCGCCGGTATGCCGGTACCATTTTGTATGCTGTAATCATTGGTGCGCTCTTCGGGGCAAATGACGCCCGATCCGAGATTCTCCATGATATCAGGCTCGTTATAGACATCCGAATTCATGAAGCTGCTGTAGTCTGCGGCCCTTAGCTTCACCTTTGCGGCGACCACGGCCGTCGTGATCGTCTGCATGTTGGCCCGGCAGGTCTTTCGTTCAGAATCCTTGATCGCTCCGATGTAAAGCGGCATCGCAACAGCCATCAGAATAGCCAGAATCAAAACGGTGACCAAAAGCTCGATGAGCGTAAATGCCCGTTTACTTCGAACTTGTTTTAATAACACTCCATTCCCCCGATAAAAAAATTACGGCACCGGCATCGGCCGCCACCCATTAATAACGTACTCATGTAAGGCCAGAGTCGGCTTCACCCTTTCGGGTGAATCTGAGTAAAGCCCGGTAACTACTACTTGTCGACGCCCGGTTCGAACGTGGCGTGTATTCGCTCGCTACACCCCACCCGGAACCTGCCGTGCTTGGGTTCCTTTGAGCCATTCTCGATGCGGTACTTGTTGAACTTGCTCTTCGGACACGCGAGTGGTCCACCCAAGAGGCAGGTGACGTCCTCGTTCAACATGACGTTGGAGGATATGAACCGCCCGAAGTCCGCGTCCCGCGATCTGATCCTTGCAGCTTGGACCGCCGTCGCTATCGTCTGCATATTAGCTCGGTAGGTGCGTCGGTCGGGATACGCTGCTGCCATGAGAAGCGCGCCCACCAAAACGGCAACCAGCGATTCGAGCCCCACAAAGCCGCACCCGATTCTATTGGGTCTCACTGCAATCCCCCACTTCGAGCCGCAGCCACGGCTACTCGTGACTTATTGTGCACGAGAGTGGCGAGATTCGTTTTCCGTTCATGATGATCGAACCACGCCCTTCAGTAATAATCTGCGAATGCCTTTCCTAAACCAAGAGCGGCTCGACAGATTCCAGCGCATAATCGAGGATGCCGGCCTCGATTGTTACCTCGCCTGCACGCCCGTCTCGATGGGCTATTTGGCAGGGTTCTTTGAATCTGGCGGAGAGAGAATGCTGCTAATGGCAATCAGGCCAAAAGGCCACCCGGCTATGGTCGTTCCTGCCCTAAGCGAGAACCACGCTCGACACACCGGCATCGAGGACATCCGCACGTGGAAAGATGGCGAGGATCCCGGACCGATCGCGGAGGCTCTAGCCGAGGAGTGGAGTCTTGGCGCGGGAGTCATAGGGGTGGACGACGAGATGCCCGCCGGCTACCTCTTGCGTTTGCAGGAGGCGCTGCCTGCCGCGCTCTTTAAGTGCGCCGGAGATGCGATGGCTCTTTTGCGAAAACGCAAAGATGCCGCGGAGTTGGACTCGATGCGCAAAGCCGCCCGCATCGCCGATCGAGCGCTCGGTGACGTCCTTTCGATGGACCTCGTCGGCAGGTCTGAACGAGAAGTCGCGGCGAAACTCACCGCAGGCATGACGGATCGCGGCGGAACGCCCACGTTCTGCATCGTCGCCGCGGGCCAAAACGGCGCCGAACCGCACCACAATACGTCCGGGCATGCCATCGGTAGTGGCGATGTCCTTGTAATGGACTGGGGCTGCCACGTCGACAACTATTTGAGCGACATCACACGCACTGTATGCTGTGGCAGCGCATCTGACGAGGCGAAGCATGTGTACAGGGTCGTCTTCAAGGCGCACATGGCCGCGCGTGCGGCGATTTATCCTGGCGTGGCCTGCGAAAGTATCGACCAGGCGGCGCGGGAGGTTATCGATGCCGCAGGTTATGGCGAATACTTTGTCCATCGAACGGGCCATGGGATCGGCCTCATGGGCCATGAACCACCGCACATGGTGGCCGGCAGCACGTCGCCCCTCGAGGTGGGGCAGTGCTTTAGCGTTGAACCGGGAATCTACCTGCCGGGCAAGTTCGGAGTCCGAATAGAAAACATCGTGGCCGTTACTGAAAACGGCCACGAATCGCTAAACCAGGAGCCTGCGGCTGAGCTTATCGAGATCGGCGTCTAGCTCTTCCGATAAGGAACGCGCAGCCGGCGCCCATCATCACAATCGTAGAGGGCTCAGGGATGGTTCCGCCACCGCCGCCGCTGTTGATGCCGAAGAACAGCGCGGGCAGCAATCCCAACAGTGGAAGTGCGTTCGGCGGCCCAGGTGGAACCACTATGTCCGGAGCGGGGGCCGGGGCCTCGGGTTGGAGCAAATTAATCTCGGTTTGTACCGGGGCGACACCGGGAAGTTCGACGACAATGCCCTCCAACGGGCCCGAGACGGCCGGCGCCATACGAGGAATGTCAGCTTCATCGGTACGGATGATAGGATTGCCGCAAACGACCGCGATTAGCGGCGTTCCGTTGCTGTCGAAGAAGAACCGCTCGCGCTTCTTGAAGAGCAATGTCCGCTGCCTCAGCTCGCCCGTAGCGGCCGGGACGTTCCATACTTTGAAGTAGGTGTCTTGCTTGAGCCGACCAACTTTCAGGCTCGATATGAACCGGATCACCTCGTCAGGAGTCATCTGGAAGTGACGAACGTACCGATCCATAACCGTCGGGTTGTCTTTGACATGCGCCACCAGCGACTTGACCGTAGGCGTCGCCTTCTCGATGTAAGAGTTCGGTAGCAACCGTTGGGCCGAGCAGACGCTCGAAACAAGGATCACTAACGCTGCAGTAGTCTCTCTCCTCATTTGATGTTCTCTCCTGTAGAGCAATCGCTCTTGAAATATTTCAGCCTTGCAAGGTGCGAGTTGTACCATGACAGCCACGCGCTATCATGATACACTAGAAATTACGAATTTGGAGGGCAATTTTATGCGAGTTTTTGTTCGTTTGGCCTTCTAGAGCCTTAATCTGAACGAGTTGAACGCTTCTGCCCTGGAAATTAGCTCGATCGCGTCCTTCGCGGCAGCCTGTTCGGCTTCCTTTTTGCATCGGCCCTGGCCAAGTCCCATCACCTCACCATCCAAAACGACGTCGACGGAAAAGATCTTTTCGTGCGCCGACCCTTGTTCCGTCGACACGCGGTAGAGAGGGGTCTTACGCCACTTCGCTTGGGCGATCTCCTGAAGCTTGGATTTGTAGTCACCCACCCCAATCTCGCCGCGCGAAACTTGCTCCAAGTACGGGTGCAGCCGCTCCAAAACGAACCACCGCGCGATCGGCAACCCCTGCTCCACGAAGACCGCGCCCACTACGGCTTCGAACGCATCCGCCAGAATGGACGGCCGAATCCGAGAATCGGCGAGCCGCTCCGAGGGCGCAACGTTCAAATACTCCTCCAACCCTAGCGCAAGCGCTGCCTCCGCAAGCGGCGCCTCCTGCACGACGGTCGCCTTCGCCTTGCTCAACGTGCCCTGATCCCAGTCGGGAAAATGGTTGAAGAGGTGCTCGGCAATGATCATGCCCAGAACGGAGTCGCCGAAAAACTCCAAGCGCTCGTAGGAATCCGTGACAAGGCCGCCGACGGAGCGGTGCTTCAACGCCAGCCTGAGCAGCTCCTTGTTTTTGATCGGAACGTCGAGCGCGTCTAAGTCAGGGATTCGAGGCCCTCCGAGATTCGCCGCACGCCTTCCACGATTTGAGGACGATCCAAAGCATACGTCAGCCTCAGGTGGCCATCGCCTTCGAAAACGCTTCCCGGCACGCAAGCGACTTTGTGATTTTCGAGTAGGTGCGCTGCGAGTTCGAGGTCCGTCCGTCCCCCTAGATAGGCCCGCACGTCCGGAAACGCGTAGAACGCGCCACCGGGCCGTGCGCATCGGACGTCCGGAATTTTCGCGAGTTCGCCGAGGATGAGTTCCCTTCGGCACCCGAACTCCTCCACCATCGCCCGAACCGGCTCGAACGGCATCTTCAGCGCGGCCAGCGCCGCGTATTGCGAGATGCTGGCCGGGTTGCTCGTTACCTGATCTTGCAATGCGGACATACCTTTCGCAATCGGCAGCGGGGCGGCGGCATAGCCGATTCTCCACCCGGTCATCGCGAACGCTTTGCTGACGCCGTTGACCGTAACGGTGCGCTCGGCGATCTCGGAGCCAAGCGATGCGATGCTGATGTGTTCAGCGCCGTAGGTCAGCTTCTCGTATATCTCGTCGCTGATCACGTGAAAGTCGTGGCGGATAGCAAGCGCGGCGATTTCTTTCAACGTTCCTCTCGGCAACACCGCACCGCTCGGGTTCGAGGGCGAGTTGACGATGATCGCCTTCGTCTTCGAGCTAGTCGCTGCCTTCAGGTCATCGATACTCGGAACATAGCCTGTCTCGACGGACGTCCTCACCGCGACCGGCGTCGCCTCGGCGAGCGTGATTTGGTCGCGATACGTCATCCAATACGGCGCGATCAGGATCACCTCGTCGCCCGGGTTGCAAAGCGTCATCAGCGCGTTGAAGACTGACTGCTTCGCGCCGGCCGAAACGATCACCTGCTCAGGCGCGACCGTGACTCCGTTTTCCTTGGCGAGCTTGTCGGCGATCGCGGTCCGCAATTGGGGGATGCCCGCGCTCGCCGTATACCGCGTGTGGCCGTCGCTGATGGCCTGGATTCCCGCCTCGCAGATCGGCCCCGGGGTTCCGAAGTCCGGCTCTCCGGCTCCGAAGCTGATGATGTCTTCCCCGCACTTTCGGAGTTCGGCGACTATGGCGGTTAGGGCGAGCGTAGGAGACGGTTTGAGTAGGCTGACCCTGTCGGAGAGCATTTGGCTCATTATATTCGTTTCGGGCGAGCCCAACGAGAGGCTTCACCGGTGAACGGTGAGGGCAGATTGTTTGCTGTCCTCATCCCTCCGATGATGGGGACAGCGCCGGGGCCGTCACGATCTCTCTGCCTCCTTCGCGCATCAACTCCGCAATGCGCTCCATCAGGATCTTGCCGAACATGTCCTCCGCTTCCCTGCCGTATTTGCTTTCGACGTCCACGAAGCTGAACGGGGCGCCGAAGCTCACGGTCACCCCCTGCCGCCTCGGAAATTTGGACCCTTGCGGCAGCCACTTATCGGTGTCGCAGATGCCGACAGGAATCACCTGCGCCCCGCTCTTGCGGGCGAGAAGGGTGACGCCTTTGTTTGCGGGCTGGAGCGTCTTGCCGTCCCCCCGGCCGCCTTCGGGGAAGACCAGCACCGCTTCGTCTTGCGCCAGCAGGTCGAGCGTATGTCGGATCGCCTCGGTGTCCGCCTCGCCCCGATGGACCGGGAATGCACCGAGCCGGCGGATGAGCGGCCCGAAGATCGGCGGTTTGAATAGCTCCGCCTTCGCCATGAAGTTCAGCCGCCTGCCGGTGGCGCAAGCGACTGCTGGCGGGTCGCCGAAGCTGGTGTGGTTGGCCGCCACGATGAGCGGACCCTCCATCGGCACCCGCTCGCCGTGCATCACCCGTATCCCGCCGAACGGCCGGAAGATCAGGTTGCGGATGCCGAACGTCACGGCAAAATAAGCCGGGTCCCAATTGCGGCGGGGCACGGCAGTAGTTTGGCTCAATTCGGTGACCCCCAAAACGTGATAACCTTAACGACCCCAGATGTCGATCGAGGAGCAGATGAAAGTTCTCTCCCGCGGCTGCGCCGAGATCATTAGCGAGAGCGATCTTGCGGCCAAGCTGCGGAAGAGCCAGGTCACCGGCAAGCCGCTGCGCGTAAAGCTCGGCGTCGATCCGACGGTGCCGCATGTCACGCTCGGCTGGGCGGTCGTTTTGCGGAAGCTCCGGGCCTTCCAGAAGTTCGGCCACACCGCGTGCCTGATCATCGGCGACTTTACTGCCACGATCGGCGACCCGAGCGGGAAATCGAAGACCCGTCCGCAGCTCACCCGCGCGCAGGTAAACGAAAACGTGAAGGCCGTGGAGGAACAGCTCTACAAGATCCTGGACAAGGACCACACCGAAATCCTCTACAACGCCGATTGGTTGGGCAAGATGGCCTTCGCCGACGTAATCCAGCTCTCGAGCCGCATCACCGTTGCGCGAATCTTGGAACGGGACGACTTCCAGAAGCGCCTCGCCGACGAAAAGCCGATCGGGATGCACGAAGTCCTCTACCCCTTGTGCCAGGGTTACGACAGCGTGGCGATGCAAGCCGACGTCGAGTTGGGCGGGAATGACCAGAAGTTCAACAACCTGGTCGGGCGGAACTTGCAGGGGCAGTTCGGCCAAGAACCGCAGGTGGTGATGCTGATGCCGCTCCTCGTCGGGCTCGACGGCAAGGAGAAGATGTCGCAGTCGCTGGGCAACTACGTCAGCGTGGTGGACACAGCGAACGATATGTTCGGCAAGACGATGTCGATCCCCGACCACTTGCTCGAATCGTGGTTTACGCTTTGCACGGACGTGCCCTTGGAAAAGGTCCGTGAACTGTTGGCGCCTGGTGCGAACCCGCGCGATGCGAAAGTCCCCCTCGCTCGCGAAATCGTTGTTCTCTACCACGGGGAAGCCGCAGCCGCTGAAGCCGAAGATTACTTCATACGGACCTTCAGTAACCGCGAGGAACCCGTTGACGCGCCGGAGGCGGCGATTCCAGCGGAACTTATCAAGGACGGCCAGGTCGCAGTGGCCGTGCTGATCCACGCTCTCGAACTGACCGACTCGATTGGGGAGGCACGGCGACTGATCAAGAGCGGCGCGATCTCTATCGGAGGGGACAAGATAGAAGACCCGTTCGGCTCTGTCGAGATAGCGGAAGTTCAGGGCAAGGTGCTGAAGGTGGGTAAGCACCGTTTTCGGACGCTTCGGTAGCGCTCTGAACCCGCCGCGACGAATCTAATTAGGCGTCAACAAGAAGGCGGCCGGTGCGCCATCGAGAGTTCCACTCCCCACAATCAAGCCACTCTCGTTGATTCCCGTTGCTGACTTGAGGAGCCAGCCGATGCCGGGCGGAATCTCGTTGTTCAGGTTGGTTACTTCGAGATTGCGCCAAATGACCGCGTGGCGTGTGGGGTTGGTGTCCCGGGCATAGCCGACAATTTGGCCACGTTCGTCTATCGCCGATGCGCCGCTGCCCTCCCCGCCAATACCCGGGAGGTAAATGGGAGAGCCGCCGATCCAAGTAATCGCGACGGGTCAGTCAAAGTAGAACCAGCGATATCCAATAATTTGGCCCGAATTGTTGATGCGCGACGGATGGCGTCCCGAACCTCCGGACAAGAGCAGTGATAAGCCCCGTTGCCAATAAGCCGGTCTTGGAAACTCCGTCATCTCAAGCAATTCCTTGCCGACGATAACAGCAAGGTCGTTAATACCGACAGCTTGGGCCGAGCTGGATTGAACTACCGGGGGAAGTCGTTGATACCAACCGTTTCTCCATACGAACGCGTCTGCGCCGCTGGTCCCGACCACTGCTCCGGACTCGTTAATATCGTTTGCCGCGCTGTGGTGCGAAATGGCTACCGATCTCAGTCTGCTCGCTGGCGTCCATAAGAATGCCTTGCGGAGGTCCAATGCGTCTTCTGAATACCCTACAATATGGCCTTGCGAATTGATAGCTGAGGCCCAGGTCGTCGATCCGCCAAATGAACCGAGATCGACAACGACGTCATCTTTCAGGAAGAACGCCCGCCAATCGCCGTTGGCCATACGACAATTGCCTGATATGAAGCCGTTGTCGCTGATTGAAATGCCCGCGACTTCGACTGCTCCAGGAAGGACCGGCAATCGAGTGATGGCGTAGTCTTGAGCAAACGTGCTCGCTACAAGGGCGATCAGAAGCGGAGCGGCAACAACAATCTTTCGCAATGCTACACCAACCGGAAGTTAGTGTACCACCGTGCCGACGGCCCGGTATCCTCTTATGAATGCGCAGGATCGTGGCCTATATTCGGCCACATAAGCTCGAAGAAGTGAAAACCGCGCTGGGCGAACGCGGCGTCACGGGCATCACCGTGACGGAGGCGCGGGGATGCGGGAGTTCGGAGGAACAGTCGGACTGGTTTCTGGGAAAGGAGTACGTCGTCTCGCTGCCGCCTCGCATCAAGTTAGACGTTGTGCTAAACGAAGGGAATGTGGAGGACGCCATCGAGGCGATTCTGCAAAGCGCGCGAACGGGGAGGGGGGGTGACGGTAAGATATTCGTGCTGCCCGAGTTGGACGTTATCCGCATCCGAACTGGCGAGCGCGGCGAAGCGGCCCTCTGAGCGAACCGACACAAGGCGTCGAGCGTCCATAGTTGGACCCCTTTCGCCTCGCAAGGAACTTTTATGAATAAAATTGTCCCCGCTACCGCCGTCCTGTGTGCGCTCGTAAGCCAAGTTTCGGCTGCCGATATCAAGATCAATTCCTCGGTAAAGGACGGCGACAAGATCGCCGGTGCCGTCGAGCTGCGCGCCACCGTCATCTCCGATGCGACCGTCAACCAGGTCGAGTTTTACGTCAACGGCGAGCTCCGCTCGACAGACACGAGCACTCCCTACACTTTCCAGTTAGACACGATCCCGGAAAAGGAAGGGCCGATCAGCGTCGAGCTGGGCGCGTACACCGCCACCGGCGACAGCAAGAAGCTGAAGCTGACTCTGGTCGTGGACAACGGGATCGACAAAGGCGCGAAGTTCCACATCGACAGCGCTAACAAATTTCTGAATGTGTCGAAGTTCGATGAGGCGCTGCAGGCTGGCCGCGTGGCGCTGAAGGCCGATGAGAACTCGGCGGACGCCAAGATCGCGATGGCGCGCGCGTACCTGGGCAAGTATGAATACGATAAGGCTCAGCAGTGGGCTGAAGACGCCCTGATCACGCAGGAAACGGAGGCGGCCACCGAACTCCTCGCCGGAATCCATGCCGATCGAGCATTTCGAATTATTTCGTCGAGCGGCGAGCGTGGCGATGCCCTCAAAAACATCACGACCGCCTTTCAAGCCGCCGTCGCCCAGCGCAAACGCACGGTCGAGCTGCGGCTCAAGGCGATGGGAGCGGTGACCGACGCGAACCGCCTGGCCGTAGTAGATCTCTTGATGCAAAAGCACGACTACTCGGCCGCCCGTCGCCACCTCTTGGAAAAGTGGGATGAAGGCACGCCCAATGTCGACATTGGAAACCGGCTCGTCTATGCGGCGATGCGCTCGGGCAGAATGGCCGAGGCCAAGAGGCTCCTCGAACTCATGAAGAAGAAGAACGTGCAGGACGCGACGACTCACGCGCTCGCGGCTGCCGGCCATGCTTACTATAGAAGGTGGGACGATGCGTCGACCGCGATCAAGGACGGCGGTTTCGATGACGCGGAGTCCCCCGCTCTGATCTCCGCTTCCGCGTACCTCGCACTCCTGAAGGGCGACAAGGCGGCCGCTTCGAGCCAGGTCGCAAGAATGCTGAGCAAGGGCATGAACTCGGCTCCGGTCTACTACTTCCTCAAGACCCTGACCTATTTCACCGGCCAATACTCCGAATCGCGGGATTACTTCCGCAAGACGGTCTTGGCCGACCCGCTGCTTTACGACGTGTATATCGAGCGGGGCTATGAAGCGCTCGCGGTCGTCACGAATCCCCAGGCGGGCCTGGACAAGGACAAGACGATCCTTCTCGATCAGGCCAGGTCGTTCTTCGAGATCGCCCTATCGATCAAGGCCGACGCGCCGGACGCGCTGAACGGGCTCGCACTGGTGACGCTTTACCAGAAAAAGCCGGACGAGGCTCTCAAGTACGCGCAGGGCGCAGTCGGGGCTGGACCAGAGTATCCGTGGACCCACTTCACCCTTGCCGCGGTTCAGAACGCCAAGGGCGACTACCGTTCGGCTGTGAAGTCGGTGGACAAGGGCGGCGAGCTCGACCGAGTGGTGCTGCAAGGGCGCGGAGTCCCGTCTGCCGACGAGGCGTGGCTTTACACCTATCGGTATGCCCGGGTGCCGGTAATCATCCCGCCGAAGTAGATCGGCCACCGAGGAAGACGGTCGAATCGTCGCGAGGTTCAAAGACCGTTGCCGAAAAATCGGGAAGACGTTATGGATAAGCTCGCGAACGTTCGTGGACCCGAAGCTGTCAGACGATTATCCTCAGCACCCAAGCTTGTCCGTGGGCACCACGAAGAATCATGCCACCCGCCGTGGACGGCGAGGGTGAAACGCCAAAGCAAGCCGAGCTAGTCGCGTCTGCGCTTGCGGTAAGCAAGCAATCCGAGGCCGGCGAGCGTTGCTAGGAGCGTCGCGGGTTCGGGGATATTGTCGTTGCCAAACCCAAGGGAAAAGTCCCACGTGCCCTTCCCGAGCCATTTGGAGGTGGGATCGAAGGTCGCGCCGAGGGATTCGCTGTCGTAAAACGAGTTTCCGTCGCCGATCGGAGAGCCGATGCTGTTTGCTCCAGAGGTTGTGGACAGGTAAAAATGGCCCGTTCCGTCGCCCACCGGAGCGACCGCGAGCCAATGATGTCCCGGCTTAAGGTCTATGTGTGTTATGTCCCCGCGCACTTCCCATTCCAACAGTCCAAATCCGCCCCTGCCCGTGAGCACGGTGGTCGAGGCCACCGTTCCCGAGTACAAGAGCTCGCCTCCGTTCCCTGGCCCAACGTTCTGGCGGAACTCGTAATAGAGTTGAGTCGGAAGCGGACCATCGACCAGGAAGTTGCCGAACAGCCAATCGACGTCGAATCCCGTACCCGTGACAAGGAAGTTATCGTAAACGCGGGCATCCTCGATGGCCGTGTTCTTGCCCGATTCGAGGAAACCCCTGCCGTCGAAGTCTCCGCCGTACCATAAGGGTGTCTGAGTAAACGCACGCGGAGTGATTGCAATTAGCAAGATGACTAAAGGGACTTTCATTCTCTTCTCCTATGAGGGTTAATTGTAGGTCTCAATTTCTCGTGATGGTCCACGTGGCCTGGTTGATCTCGACTTTCCATGTGTTAGCTGTCGCGTCGATCTCGTACCAGCCGACCCGTGCTTTGACCTCCTCTGTGAGCGGCTTAACGAAGCGCTTGTCGTTCGTTCCGGGCGCCTCGACGGTTACGGTCGTGTCGGTTGCAGAAGGAGTCGTGGTTGAAACCCACACCCAAGCGCCCGCCCCGGCGTTCGCTTCCCAATCCCACAATTCGATCCTCTGCTCCAGATGCGCTACCGGAATTGCGTCGGTGCGGCTTTGGATGATGAATGTCAGATTTGCGACGTCGTCTTTGAGGTGTGGCGCGTAGCCTATGAATTCGATCTGAACGCTGGGTCCGCCCAAGCTAACGGGTGGCCGCGACTCGACGGAGGCCCGGTCGGAATCGGAGTAATAGACGTTCTGCGGATTAATAAAGCTTGCGTAGCCTTGGGTAACCGAATAGGCATGGCATAGCGTGAACCCGGTGCTGAAACCTAGAATCCAAAGCTGGGCCGTGCTCACGCGAGCGGCGATTGAATGATCGCCACTCCCGAATGGATAATTCGAGTTACCTGTCGGAACACCAACTAACGTTATCGTGTCGGCGAACGTGGCGAAGATCCCGCCTCCCGAATCTCCCGGAGCAACAATTGAATAAAGCGGGTACTGCCCGCCATCGAAAGGCAACTCCATTACCTGCTGGCCTACAGTGCCGATAACGGCATCCCCTTTGCGTCGCGTTCCATAGCTTCCGGGAGCCGTATACCATTTACCGTTCACGTTATAAAACCCGCTGAGCCCATAGCCGACCATTGTCGTCAGCATATTGGCCTCTGAGTTCCCTGTATATATGGAATAGAATTCGCCTGCGGGAAACGCCTGATCTACTTCTATAACTGCAAGATCGAATCCGCCTGTCAAAGTCGGCCACCTGCGTACGTTCACCGAAGTGTATTCCCCGGTGCCGATCATGGCTTGAAAGTTCGAATCGCCGCCTGTGCCGACGCCTACGTTGTGCCGTGCTGTCAATATGTATCGGCTGCCAATTGCTACACAACTGGTGTCGTAATCGCCGCTAACGGGGCCAAACTTGCGACGTATGAATAGCCCGTGGTCACCACTCCAGGAACGATTGGCTGGGGGAGCGCGAGGGCTAAGAGGGAAAGTGTAGCAAGCATCTCAAAAGTCAGTATGGCACGCTGGCCCAAGACAATGCCCCAATGCCGATGCTCGATGAAGCGGTCGCACTGGGCGGGCTGCTGCGGGTTTGAAGAAGAGCTTCACGCTTTGGTTATGGAGCTCTTCTTCACAGTTATAGAGCTCGTCTTCAAGGGCGCAAGGCCCTTCTTCAAGATTATGGACCTCTTCTTCATGGTTATGGACCTCGTCTTCGATCCCGTGACGCGAGTCTTCAAGGTTATGGAGCGTGTCTTCGATGGCGCGGGCAGCTTCGTCGATTCCGGGTGCTATGCTGATGATTTCGCGCCCCTTCAGGAGGGAGACACATGCCTTTTAGCGGACCCAGCAGCTATCTTGAGACCATCGACGAGTTCATCGGACATTGGACCGATGTAAACCTTGCCTTGGGCATCAATCCATTAGTCCTGCCCGGGCCGTACAATTTCGCCAGCCTGCAAGCCGACCGAACGTCGCTATCTAACGAGATAACGGCGCTGATCACGGCCATCAACGATGTCGAGGGCCACCGCACGGATCGCGATAACCGGAAAGAAGCCATCCGCGAGAGGATGCGACAACTGGGCGCTTTCATCCGAGGCGTGCTCGCGGGCTCTTCTTATGTGGGCCGCGTTCCCGATCTGATCGACGCGACCTCCAACCCGGGCAAGTGGCTGATCGCGATGCGGGACCACAAGGACATCTGGACCGACATCAATGCCGCGCCGCCACCGGGCTTCGCAGGCCCGGTGATTCTCACCGGGGGATACACGCTCGCGCTTTTCACGACCCGACACCGGGAACCTCGAAACGACCTTCCAGAGCCTGACCCGGGGGGAGCAGGACGTGGACCGCGAGGTGCAGGAGCGCGACGCGCTTTACCAGACGATCCGCGGGCAGCTCGTGCTCTACCGGGAGGCCGTGCCGGGGCGATTCCCTTCCGACCATCCGCTCGTCCTCTCGCTTCCGCACCTGACCCCGCTTCCGGGGCACACGCCCGACCCGGTCGTGCTTTCTGGGGTTTGGAACGTCGGCACGTCGATGGCGGATTTGTCGTGGACGGCGTCCGTCGATCCCGATCTGGAGGAGTACGAAGTTCGCCGTTCGGGCGAGACGCCCTACAACGGCAACACGGAGATCGTGGTCGAATCGCTCCCGCCTGGCACGCTCGCGCTCTCGACGAACGAGGGCCTCGGCGTCCCCGGCTCGACGATGGGCTTCAGGTGTACGTGAAGCTGACAACCGGGAACGAGGCGGGCAGCAACGCCGTCACGATCTCGCGGCCTTAGCTACGGCGGGCGGGTGCCGGTGCTAAAGGTATAGCTAGGTCCACTCTTCTGGATTGTCGCCTCGCATCCAGAGATAAACGATGAGCTGGCCGGTGTGGTACCACTCGTGCGCCGAGGCGTTGCGCAGCATCTCGCTTCTGGGACATTCCGGCAGGCGCAGGGCTTCCCACCAAGGCTCGGGAAGGGACTCCAGTTCTTCGAGCTGCGCGTCGTCGATCGACTCCAGATACGCGAGCGTGTCGGCGCGGGTCGACTCCAGCCCCGCCTTCATCTCCTCCAGAGTGGCCGTTTCTGCGCTGAACGGATCGGGCTCGTCGTCGGGCCACTCGCCGTTGTGGAGCCAGCCGACGATCTCGCGGTCCTTGTTCGCGATCTCCAGGAGCAGGCCGCCAACAGTCTTCATACTCCCCGCGGGCGCCCACTGCAGGTCCGCATCGGTGAGGTGCGCCAGGACCTGATTCAGGTCTTGCCGCGTCATTGCCAGCCGAGCAATTATGAATTCGCGAGAAGCCATGAAATCAGTTTGGCATGGCACCAAGCAGCAACGGGATAGGACCTCTACTGAGGCGTCATCATGTCACATTTCCTGGGTCGTACGTGTCGTGATGACGACATTCGGTTGAAACGCGCTCGGAAAGAAGACGAACTTACTGCCCGCCGTGCTCTTCCAGCTCTGCGACGATCATTTCGGCATGGAACGGGTCGGGGT
Organism: Fimbriimonadales bacterium; assembly: GCA_051003155.1. Lineage (GTDB taxonomy): Bacteria > Armatimonadota > Fimbriimonadia > Fimbriimonadales > ATM1 > JACDEQ01. Next base: position 157,065 of record JBPCLO010000031.1, read on the forward strand.
CACTCTTCAGCAGCGATTCGTACTTGCGCATCGTCGCCTCCTCCTCCACTTGCTCCTCGATGAACCATTGCAAGAACTGGAACGACGTGAAATCCTTCTCGTCGAGCGCCATTTGCGCCATCGCCTGGAACTGCTTGGTCACCTGCTGCTCGTTTTTGAGCGCGGACTGAATAACCGCCATGGCGGAGGCGTAAGTAATCGGCGCCTCGGCGACCGCGGGGATTGTGAAGGCGGCGTCCACATCGACGAGAAATTGGATGATCTTCATCGCGTGGCCCCGCTCCTCGACCGACTGCTTGTGGAAAATGTCGGCCCATTTCTCGAGGTCCTGCAGGCCAAAGTACGCGGCCATCCCCAGGTATATCTGGCTGGCGCCGAGTTCGTGGCCGACCTGCTCCTTTAGAGCTTTTGCGAGCTTCTTGCTGATCATGCCTTCATCTTACTCCGTTGGCGGGCGCTTTGGAATCGCCGGGGTCCGGACACCGTATTATATGGATTGTGAAAGGGATACTTGCACTCGCCATTGCCTTGTTACGGCATCGCGATCTCGGACTTTACCGAGACGTACGACAACGGAAGCAACGTCGGCGGTTGGAGCTTCGGCCCGCTCGGTACGATCCTCCCCGATGGCGGAAACCCGTCTTGATACCACCACATCGACGGACTGGACACGGCCGCGCCTTGGGGACGAACTGAGTTTGGAGCCGACTCGGTCTTTACGGGCGATTATCGTGCGGCAGGCGTTCTTGGAGTTTCCGTGGATTTCAAACTGTTCCACGTCGACTTCTCAGCCGAGGAGAGGCCGCTCACCTTGACGCTATTTGAAGTTAACGGTCCCCCGATAACTTCAGCGACGTTTGGACGGCCCACTACAAACATTCGGAGAACGTGCCGCTCCTGGGGGAGGGATGGAAGTCGCTTTCCTTCAACATCGATTCCTCGTCGAATACGCTTCCGACCGGCTGGCTGACCATCGCCCTGGGCCCTAATTCGCCGCAAAACCCAGACTGGAACGACGTGATCACCGATGTGGATCAACTCGGCTACTCCAGGGGCGACCCCGAGTTCTTCTTCATCTTCCAAATGTGGGAGATCGGGATGGACAACAACGGCATCCAGATGGTACCGGAACCGCTGCCGGCTATCGGGCTCGGCTTGGGAATTGCGCTTCTGATTCGCCGTCGGCGCTAAGCGCGGCGGACGTGGCCCACGAGCAGAGCGACATCCGTGGGGCGAACGCCGGGGATTCGCGATGCCTGGCCGATCGTTTCGGGTCTGACGCGGCTGAACTTTTCTTTGGACTCATAGCTTAGGCCCTTGATTCCTTCGAAATCGAATCCTGCTGGGATGGCGAGCTTATCGAGGCGCGAGAGTTTGTCCACTTGCTCTTGTTGGCGCGAGAGGTAGCCGCCGTACTTGGCGCGGATTTCCACTTGCTCGCGGGCCTCGCCGGCTGTAGCGGGTTCAGCTCTGTCGCCGAGATAGAGGGCGATTTCTTCGGCTAGCCGGAGGTCGACGTCCGGCCGCTTCATCAGATCGAGAAGCGAAGTCCTTGTCTTGACGGGCGCGGTACCGAGGCCGATCAGCTTCTCGTTATGTGACTCGTTGACGGCGATGCCCGTGAGGCGCGATTCGATCGATTCGATTTGCTCCGCCTTGGCTCGGTAACGACACCACCGCTCGTCGCTAACCAAGCCGATATCTCGGCCCAGGGGCGTGAGCCGAGCATCCGCGTTGTCGTTTCGTAGAAGGAGGCGGTATTCGCTCCGGGCGGTGAGCATGCGGTAGGGGTCGTCGACGCCTTTGGTCACCAAGTCGTCGATCATGACGCCGAGGAACGCCTGGTCTCGGCCGATCACCAAGTCGGGTTCTCCTTGCGCACGCCGAGCCGCATTGATGCCTGCGACGATTCCTTGCGCGGCGGCTTCCTCGTAGCCGCTCGTTCCATTGACTTGACCGGCGAGGAACAGCCCTTCGCAGAGATTGCTCTCTAGTGTCAGCTTCAGCTGGATCGGATCGGCCATGTCGTACTCGACGGCATATCCAGGGCGCAACATCTCGACGTTCTCGAGACCCTTCATCGTCTTTAGAAAGGCCAACTGAACATCGGCGGGAAGGCTCGTGCTCGTGCCCTGGACATACACCGAATCGCTGTCCCACTCTTCGATTTCGAGGAAAACTGGATGGGAGTCCTTGTCCTTGAAGCGTATAACTTTATCCTCGATACTTGGACAATATCGGGGTCCTACGCCTTCGATTTGTTTGCCGTAGACTGCGCTTAGGTGGATGTTGTCGCCGATGACCTGGTGCGTCTTCTCGTTTGTGCGCGTTTCGTAGCAATCGAACATGACGCGCTTAGGCATGACCCGGTCGTGCAGGAAGCTGAAGGGACCTGCCCGTGGTTCGCACTTTTGAATCGAAACGCGATTGAGATCGATGCTCGACATGCTGATGCGCGGGGTTGTGCCGGTCTTGAATCGTCGCATTCGGACGCCTACGGTCTGCAAGAATGCGCTGAGCCCCGCTACGGCTGGATCGCCATGGCGGGCGGACATGGTCTTTTGCAAACCCTGGTGGCACATTCCGTTGAGGAAGGTTCCGGTGGTCATCACGACCGCCTTGGCGCCGATTTCCGAGCCGTTGGCGAGGCGCACACCCACGACGCGGCCGCCTTCCGTTAGGACAGTCTCGACCGAAGCCTCGATGAGCGCGAGTCCTTGCTGATCGCGCAGAGTCGCTTGCATGACTTTCGGATAAAGCGATTTACAGGCATGGGCTCGGAACGTTTGGACCGCAGGCCCTTTGCCGGTGCCGACTACTCGGATGTGCGTGAGCGCGTGGTCGGTAGTGACCGCCATCTGTCCCCCCAGTGCGTCCACTTCCCTGGCGAGGTGGCCCTTGGCTGGGCCGCCGATGCTGCAGTTGCACGGCATGTGGCCGATACGATCGAGGTTGAGCGTTATGCAGGCCGTTTCAACGCCCATGCGCGCGCAAGCGAGGGCCGATTCGATACCGGCGTGCCCCGCTCCGATCACGATTACATCGAAGGTATGCACTCGGGCCCAAGTTTACCGACAGGCTACAATTTGGCGGATGGATTACCGGCGCACCTATCTTCAGAACCTTTTAACTGCGCGTCCAGGAACTCAGACGAGCGCTTTCGGGTGGGTGAAAACGCGGCGTGACAGCAAAGGCGTGCATTTTGTGCAGCTTAGCGATGGTTCGACCTTCGCGGACTTGCAGGTGGTGATCGAAGTCGGAGCCCTGCCTGAAGACGTTCTAAAGCAAGTCACAACAGGCGCCTGCGTACGGTTCGACGGGACCATCGTGGAGTCGCCGGCCGTGGGACAGACGGTGGAGTTGAAAGCAACGGACTGCGAGGTGTTCGGGCCGGCCGATCCAGCGGAATATCCGATGCAGAAAAAAGGCGCCTCGTTTGAGTTTCTGAGGGACATTGCGCATTTCAGGACTCGCGGAAACACGTTCGGCGCTGTTTTTCGTGTTCGCAACGCTCTTTCATATGCAATCCATAAGTTCTTCCAAGACCGGGGATTTATTTGGGTGCATACGCCGATTATTACGGCGAGCGACGCGGAGGGCGCGGGCGCGATGTTCGGCGTTACCGCGCTCGACCTAATGAATCTGCCGCGCTCCGAAGGCAACATCGATTATTCGCAAGATTTTTTCGGGAGGCCTGCGTTCCTTACTGTATCGGGACAATTGGAAGCCGAAATATTCGCACTTTCATTCACAAACTGCTACACATTCGGCCCGACTTTCCGGGCGGAAAATAGCAACACCCCGCGACACTTGGCCGAGTTTTGGATGATCGAGCCGGAGATGGCTTTTTGCGACATTGTCGGCAATATGAACCTCGCGGAAGAGTGCCTCAAGTACGTTATCCAGTACGTGCTGGATAACTGCAAGGCCGATCTGGAATTCTTCAACCAGCGGATCGAGCCGACGGTCCTGGAAACGCTCGATCATGTGGTCGCAAGTGGTTTTGAACGAATTACGTATACGGAAGCGATTTCGTATCTCGACGAGAGCGGCGAGGATTTCGAGTTTCCTATTTTCTGGGGTGCGGACTTGCAGAGCGAGCACGAGCGCTATTTAACCGAAAGGAAAATCGGGCGGCCGGTCATTGTCACGGATTATCCAAAAGAAATAAAAGCCTTTTACATGCGCTTAAACGACGACGATAAAACGGTGCGCGCAATGGATGTCCTGGCGCCGCGAATCGGCGAGATTATCGGCGGCTCGCAGCGCGAGGAGCGTTTCGATGTGCTTTTGCAGAAAATTCGAGACAACCACCTCCCGGAGGATGCCTACTGGTGGTATCTCGATTTGCGCAAGTACGGCTCGGCGCCCCACGCCGGTTTCGGCCTCGGGCTCGAGCGCCTCGTTATGTACGTCACGGGCATGAAGAACATACGCGATGTGATCCCATTCCACCGGACGCCGGGTAGCGCGGCCTTTTAGCCGCCCCTGAATATCGGCGCTTGGGCGGGCGCGGGCGCTGCTTGCGGGAGCGGATCGAAGATGCGGTCGACCTTGCGCATGCAGTCGTCGATGTGAAGCCTCGTCATCCGGTCGGACGTTTTCAGTTTCGCGCGGAACAATCGCCCCCTAAGGTCTTCGAGATTTCCGAACAGGATCGGCCGGAGGTCCGTGGTGGTTGCTCCTGCCCCATTGAGGCGGCCATCCGCGATATCGAGGTATGCCCTTTGAAGATTACGCCTGTAGATGTCGACGTTGGGAGCGGGCGAGTTTAGATCGATCCAGACACCGTCGAGCAGGTCGCGTGAAAGTTCCGACACCGTGTATGTCGCGCCGCCGAACGCCTGGAGGTCGAGCATCCGCTTGACGCGGCCCTCACTCAGCAACTGGGACATGATCCCTCTTTGGCTGCCTAGCACGCGATCCGCGACGCCGGTCATGCCGATCTTTCGGAGGATATCGCCGGGAATCATGGACTTCGGAGTAACTAGAGCGTTCTCGATCAAGAAGGCGACCGCTCCTGCTTGACGCTCGGGCGAAACGGGGACGAAAACGTCGCCTCCACGTCCAGAATGGTAGTTGGTTTCGACGATGCCGCCGACCATGCCGAGAACGTGGTTGAGCTCTTGACTCCGCTGTCCCCAAAGCGCGCCGTACAGATCGGAAAGCTGTGAGTAGTCCTCGCCGAATTTTGTGGTTGCCGGCACCAGTAGCATCATGACTCGGTCGATGTTCTTAAGGCCCAGGGTCGTCGCCGCGACCGGGTCGGAGCCGAGGTCTTCGGTTTGAACCGTCGGGTCGCCACCGCGGCCGCCTCCGAAGCGAAGCGTCGGATCGAGGACCTGACGGGAAGCGATTTTGTCCAACTCGGGCTTCTCACCGTCGGGAGTCGTGGAGACGATCGACTTATAACCCCATTCGATCGCGAATTTGTCGTATGGGCCGACAATCGGGATCAGCGCAGCGCCGTCGCCCGGCTGGGCAACGTAGTTCATGCGGCCGTAGTCCATGATCGACGCTACGGTGCCGAACTTCTCGGTAAACGCGCGGTCTCGAAGCTGCTGAACCGTATAGGAGGAACTCGCCTTGAAATTGTGCTGCAGGCCCAGCGTGTGGCCGACCTCGTGCGCCGTTACATACCGCACCAGTTCTCCCATCAACTCTTCGGAAAACGGCAACTTTTGGGCTCGCGCGTCCATGGGTGACGCCTGCACAAAATACCAAGACTCGAGCAGCTTTAGGATGTTGTGCCACATGATCACGTGGGCGGAGAGAATCTCGCCGCTGCGTGGGTCGTGGATGTGCGGTCCCATGGCGTTTTCGGTGGGAGTCGGCGCCCATCGGATTACCGAGTACCGCGAGTCCTCGGGGTCCCAGAAGGGGTCCTCTTCGCGGGTCGGCGGGTCTTTTGCCAAGATGGCGTCGCTGAAGCCGGCTTGTTCGAATGCAGGCTGCCAGTCTTCGATTCCCTGCCTGACGTACTTTCGCCATTTCTCGGGAACCTCCCGCGAGACATAGTAAACGATCGGCTTAATCGGATGCGAGACGGCCGCGCTCGGGTCCTTCTTTACGAGACGGTATCGTGTGATGTATCGGCGATCCATCACCTTGTGCTCGGGCCGTCCGTATTCGGAAAAACCCTCGGAGAAGTAGCCGACCCGCGAGTCTGCAAGCCGTCCCATCATGGGCTTTTCAGGAAGTAGTGCGATGCTGTAATGGACAATCGCCGTCGCCGTGCTCGCGTCCGAACCTCCTCTGGGCGGACCGAACGGCGAGGCGCTCGGAGCGCCGCCACGGTTAAAGGTGATCTGAGAGCGGGTCTCGATGTTTCCTGGGAAAGCCTTCACTCGGTCGATGTAAGTGCTGTCCTTTTCGACGGTCGCTCCGCCGAGCTGGCTCTTGACAGCGAAGTCCTTCGGGTCGGTTGTGAACAGGCTGGTTACTTCGATGACCGGCCACCTCTTTTCGCTCTCGGCCAGGACGTCGAACGCACCGATAATCGTGTCCAGGGTGGAAGCGCGGACGGCCTCGCCCATCCGAGGGTCGCCCACGGAGCGGACGGAGAAATCTCGGCTTCGCAGAAAAATCTTGTTATTGCGCCTGGTCCAAGATACGACCCGTTCGCCCGCAGCCGTGCCGCCGTAGCCCAAACCTGCAGGCAGTTCCGCAATCTCGGTCGACCAGAACATATCCCGGCCGAGCAGTTCCGGCGGGATTTCGAAGAACATCTTGTCGCCGATTTGGTGGACTTCGAACATTCCGTCCTGCGATTTGGCCTCCTTGGTGATGACTTCGTCGTACTTTTTCAGCTCGCCCGGCTTTCTCTCTTGCTTGGGCTGTTCGTCGGGCTTCGATGGGTCTTGGGCGAGCGCTACCGGGGCGGAGCCCGAAAGAAGGGTGAGACAAGCGAGGGCGATGACTTGGCGTAGAGTTGAAGTTTGCATGGTGCCTGCTGGAATGTTTACGTCGTGTGGGCCCTTCAGGTTCCGGCGGGGTGTCGGACGGGGTGGCCGGAGTGGAGCCAAGCCGTGTGCCACGGATGAACGGCTCGGTTACTTTCGATAACGTGCAACTTCTTAGCCGCTCGTCCGTGACAACTTCCAGCCCGCCACACCTCACAGCAGAACGTCACACCGGTCGAATCTGGAAATTTGAGTCGATCCCCGCGTAGGCTCTCGCACTGGACCACGTTCTGCCCGCTTCGCGCCGTCGCTTGCGACGAGAGGCAGGCAACGATAGCACGAGAAAGTCAGTTCGTGTGCGTGGCCCGGTTCGTTGTACGCCACTCTCCGCTTGCGCCGCTCCACATGGCGAGGTACCGCGTCTCCTTACGATGGATTGTAGAAATTGTAAGGCCGCTCACGGACGAGCGATACGGAGTACGCAAAACCGGCACTCGTCAACGCTCATTCGTGGCACACGAAGAGGCGTCACCCAGGTCGGGGCCACCCTACCGACCGACGTAGGCCTATCCCGGGAAAGCCCACATGCCTTGTCGATGCGGGTGAGCCAGGGGTATACGAACGTCGAGCCGAGGGCGCGGATGGCCATGGTAAGGGGCTGGATGAAGCGGGACGTATTGGTCGTGACGTTCACGTGCACCGTGTCGTCCGACGTCGTCGCTAGGCGCGTGTCGAGGACCTCGTAGTGGCCGCTACATAGTTGTAGAGTGAGATATTCTGCTCGGCATTGGCGATGCTCGCGTTCGACTCCAACGAGAAACTGAACCCGCTCGGCGACCAGGCCGGCGCCGTGGCATTCAGGATGACCTGTATCGGCGGCTCGGCGTTGGAGAACACAGCCCTGGCCTCATGACTAGCCTGTCGCCGTCGCTATTCTGCAGGGAAGCCAGATTGCCCGAGATGACCGAGCCGCGGAATATGCTGTAGGAGGTTGGAGCCACGCTTCGAGAGACCCACATCAGCGCCTCGTCGTCTTCGCGCGCCTACCCGTGCTCTGAAGGGTATACGGCCTATCGAGTGTCGTGATCCGGTGCGCGAGTATAATCTGGATTCACGATGATTAGCACTCTCGCGCGTGATGAGTGCAGGCACAGGAGGATCTGATTATCCAATGGCATTGAAACCACTACACGACCGCATTATCGTCGAACCGTCGACCGCCGAGACCACGACCGCGTCCGGCATCATACTTCCTGACAGCGCCCAAGAGAAGCCCCAGCGCGGGACCGTTCTCGCGGTCGGCCCAGGCAAGATTTTGGACAACGGCAAAACGGCGCCCGTCGACATCAGGGCCGGAGAGGTCGTGCTCTACGGAAAGTACGCGGGCACGGAAATCAAGCTCGGCGCAAAGGATTACGTCATTCTCCGCCAGGAGGATGTTCTGGCCATTGTCGAGGGCGCGCCTAAGAAGGCTCCCGAGAAGAAGACGCTCGTCGCCGCCGGCGGTAAGAAAGGCAAGAAATAATGCCCGCCAAGGAGATTCAGTTCGGCGATGAAGCCAGAGCTTCGATTCATGCGGGAATCTCGAAGCTGGCCGACGCGGTCCGCGTAACCCTGGGACCGCGTGGACGAACGGTTGCGCTGCAAAAGAAATTCGGAACGCCGACGATAATCGACGACGGCGTCATAATCGCCAAGGACATCGAACTCGAAGACCGTTTCGAGAACGTGGGCGCGGCCCTGGTTCGAGAGGTCAGTTCAAAGACCAACGACGAAGCGGGTGATGGGACGACCACCGCGGTGGTGCTCGCCCACGCCATTTACGAGGAAGGAATCCGATCGATTTCGGCGGGGATCAACGCGATCGCGGTCAACCGCGGCATCGCCAAGGCCGTTGACGCGGTCGTCGGCGAACTTAGGAAGCAGAGCAGGGTCTTGAAAGACGAGGAAGGCGCTGTCCAGGTCGCCACCGTCTCATCGAAGAACCCGGAGGTCGGCAAACTTGTCGGTTCGGTGCTCATGAAGGTCGGTCTCGACGGCGTTGTTACTGTCGAGGAGGGCAAGAGCCTGGAGACGACCGTAGAGTCCGTCGACGGTTTGCGCTTCGACAAAGGCTACGTGAGCCCGTACTTCGTCACCGATCCCGCCAAGATGGAAGCGGTATTCGAAGACCCGCTCATCCTGTTCCATGAGAAGAAGATCAGCTCGGTGGCGGACTTGCTGCCGCTCCTCGAGAAACTCGTTCAGCTTGGCAAGCCCGTCGTACTGATCGCGGAGGATGTCGAAAGCGAGGCGCTGGCGATGATGGTGCTCAACCGCCTTCGTGGAGGCTTTAAGGGCGCGGCCGTCAAGGCCCCTGGCTTCGGCGAGCGCCGCAAAGCCATGCTAGAAGACATGGCAATCTTGACCGGCGGACAGCTTGTTAGCGAGGACCTCGGAGTGAAGCTCGAAAATGTGGAGACCGACATGCTGGGCACTTGCTCCCGGATCATCATCACGAAGGAGCACACGACCATCGTGGGTGGCGGAGGCGCAAAGGGGGCCATCACCGGCCGAATCAATCAGCTGCGTCAGCAAATTGTAACAACGGACAGCAAGTACGACAAAGAAAAGCTGTCGGAGCGTGTCGCAAAGCTGTCGGGCGGTGTCGCGGTAATCAAGGTCGGCGCACCCACGGAAACCGAAATGAAAGAGAAAAAGACGAAGGTGGAGGACGCCCTCAGCGCCACGCGGGCTGCAATGGAAGAGGGCGTCGTTCCGGGCGGCGGGATTGCGCTACTGCGGTCGGCTGCCGCTCTCGACAAGCTCAAGGCCGAAGGGGACGAAGCGGTGGGTATTCGAATCGTGACCAAGGCCCTGGAAGCTCCGGTTCGAGCGATCGCCGACAATGCGGGCGTCGAGGGCAGCGTTATCGCAGTCAAGTCCAAGAACGAGAAGGGCGCCAGAGGGTTCGACGCGGTGGCCTTGGAGTTCAAGGACCTAAGCGCCGCCGGCATTATCGATCCCACGAAGGTCGTGCGCCTCTGCATAGAAAACGCGGCATCGATTGCGGGGCTGCTCCTGACCACCGAAGCCGTGGTCGCCGAGGCTGAGGAAGAGGAAGACCAGGGTCACGATTAAGCTGCGGTGATTCCCGAAGATGCCTTCTTCCTGTGGAGGGACTCCTTCCAAGGCGATCCCGAAGTACATGCAGCCGCTCCGGGCAGGGTGAATCTGATCGGGGAACACACTGACTACAACCAAGGTCTAGTGTTCCCCGCCGCTATCGATAGGCGAACTTACGGGCTCTTTCGCAAGGCTTCCCGAGATCAATGCCACCTGATTAGCGGTCAGGCGGGCGCAGAAGCCCCGTTTCGGCTGCGGGGCTCTTCCCCTAAGCGGTGGACTAGGTTCGCCTGGGCGTGCGGGCGCGCGCTTTCTGAGCACGTCGACGAAGCCCTTCCGCCCTTGGATGGAGTTGTTTGGTCCGACATACCAAGTGGCAGCGGACTCGGTAGTAGCGCGGCGTTGGAACTCTGCCTGCTCTCTGCATGGAACGCAGTCGGCGTCTATGGCCTTTCCAACCTTGAACTCGCTAAAATCGCGTGGCAAGCTGAAACGCGCTTCGTCGGGGTCGCGTGCGGCGTTATGGACCAAATGGCAAGTGCGCTAGGCGAAGCCGCCAAGGCCATCTACATCGATACGCGAACTGAAGAGTTCAGCGGCTGGAGAATCCCGGAGGGACTCGGACTGGTTGTGATGGACACACGCAAACGGCGGGCGCTTGCCTCAAGTGCATATAACCAGCGTGTCGAGGAGTGTCGCCGAGCCGCTCAGGCGATGGGAATCGCTTCGCTGAGGGACGCAACCCTAGGGATGATAGTCGAGGCCCGTTCGCTAGGCTTAGATGACATCGCTGCGCGTCGGGCGCGACACGTAGTTACCGAGAACGCAAGGGTCTTGGCGTTTCGAGAGAGCTTGGAGCAGGACTATAGACCCAGTATTGCTACTCTATGTCACGAATCGCACCAAAGTCTTAAGCTTGATTATGCAGTGAGCTGTCTCGAATTGGATGCTATGGTCGAGGCGAGCGCTCTGGCGCAGGGCTTCGTTGCGGCTCGGTTGACGGGAGCGGGGTTCGGCGGTAGCTGCGTCGGGCTGATCGAAAGGGGCAAGTTCCACTCGTTCCAAGCGGCCGTACTGCGCAAGTATAAGCGCCACAACTTCACTCGCCCGTATATTTTCGAGGTTACTGCATCGAGCGGTGCGAAAGCAGGTGCAATTTGAACCTGGAGAAAATTGTAGAAACCCAGTAATGAAAATTCAGTCTAATGGGTGAGGGATTCGTTAACAGATGCCTCATAAACTTAACTTGCTGGCGAAATAACATCATCCGCCAGCCGGAATCTCTCTGCGGATAAGGTGAATCGAATGAAATTGAATGAGTTTTGCGCCAGCAACAGGCGCCACGACAGTTTGCTCCGACTTGTTCGGTGCGGGGGTTAATTCATGGCTATGGCAAGTATAAAACCGGATAAAAAGCGACCAACGCGCATGACGAAGCGCGAGATCGAGGTGCTCAATTTGATTGGACAAGGGTACAGCAGCAGAGAAGCTGCCGAAGCGCTCTACGTGTCCAAGCGCACGGTAGATTTCCACCTTGCGAATATTTACGACAAGCTCGAGGTCAACAACCGAGTGCAAGCGTTCCGTGCGGCAACGAGACTGGGACTCATCCCATTTGACCCGAAGCCGATACGCGGCCAATAGTCGCCGCCACCGATTCGAATGCAGCCCGGGCCCGCGCGGTTCGGGCTTCGTTTTAAGCCAAGTGCCTGCGGGGAACTCGCGGCAATTCGAGGGCGTCCGTCGACAGGGTCGTTGTGTAGCGAATGAGCCGATCCAGGATGACCTTGACCATGCCCGCGATGGGAAACGCAAGGATCATTCCCGCCAAGCCGAACAAAGCGCTTCCTGACAAGATCACGAAGAAGCTGACGACCGGATGGAGTCCAACGGACCGTCCGACGATTCGCGGGTGGACGAACTGATCGTAGAGTATGCCGACGATGAGAAATGTTCCGAGCACCACGCCCATGTAAGTCGTCTTCGACCCGAACTCGACGAAAAGAAAGCCCCTCGAATCGGTCGTCAGCAGCGCTAGCCAAATGACCCCAACCGAGATGAAATTGCCAATGTACGGGATCAAATAGAAGACGCCGACCAACAGGCCGAGAAACATCGAATAAGGCACACCGAGAATCGTAAGGAGCGCCGCGTTTATGGCGCTGTAAAGCAAGACACTCTTCGTTAGCCCGCGCACGTACGCCGAAAGAACGTCGCCCAGATCTGCAAGCAGATCAGTTGCCGCAGGCCTGATGGTGGGTGGTATCCAAGTTACAAATCGACGGCGGAAGTTGTCGTAGTCGAGAAGGATCAGAAGGGTGATGATCGGCGTGAGGATTAGCAGAAACACCGACGAGGTGAGATATTGCACGATCCGGGCGCTGCCCGCAAACGCATTTGAAGCGATCTTGCTCACGTTCTGTTTGATCTTAAACATCTCCTCCATGCCGGACCTGCTTGTGGGAAGGTTGAGTCGTTCGAGAGTGGGCTTGTATTGCGACAGGTTCCTGTCGAGCCAGCCCGGCTCGACAGGCGTTTCCAGACTTTCGATCAGGTCGCGTCGATCGCCCGGCAAATTGTGAGCGTAGAGCCGGGCACTCTCGTGAGTGAAGAAATCTGCGTAGAACTCTTCTTTCCTGGCCGGGTCCTTAATCCATCCTTGAAATTCCGGGATCGGGAGCGGGAACGGTTCTTCCATGCGCATCCGCGCTTCAAGTGTAGCCGGGTCTCTCAAAAAGTTCTCCAAACGCGTCTCTGGGAAGAGGCTGGTCCGGATGAAGTTCGTGACATTCGTCTGGATCTTCCGGACCTGGGAGCTAACCAACGGTGCTACTAGGATGCCGATTGCGGCCGCAGAGGCGAAAAACAGGGCGTAAATCGTTCCGACAGCGACGCGCCGACTTACGCCCTTCGTTCGAAGACCCCTTATAGATGGATCGAGGAGGGCGGCAACGACCAGTCCCACTGCGAATGGGAACAGAATCGAGCGGACGGCGTAAAAAAACCAGATGGCGGCCAGCACGACCGCCACCCAGAGCAAGACTCGAGATCCCCCCATATAGGAGGAGACGCGTTAGGCGCCCGCTTCGTCGGCGGCTTGCTCGACGGCAGACGTCACCTTGTTCTTCTTTTCGCGAACCCAGTCGGTGACTCGGCCCTTAATGTCTTCGAACTTGTGCGTCAACTCTTGGCGAGTCTCGGTTCCCGGCTTCGGGGCGAGCAGGATTCCAGCAGCAGCGCCAATAAGGGCGCCTACGCCAACGCCTGCCAGGAAATAGAGCATCGTGCCTCTTTCGTCGTTATCATGCATGATTGAGTTTCTCCTTTACTACAGCGGACTTTGCTTTGCGTCTGTTTCGTACTACGCCCAAAATCCCCATTCCAACGCGTGCCACGTCCCACCATAATGGCGAGACCGACCTTTGAAGTACGCCCGCAACCTGCGAAGCCGTTTCAACAGCCGGAGTGACGGCCCGGAAGGTCCCGGAGGCGACCTGCGCCATGTCGTCGGCTTTCGCAATCGCGGCGCGCGCCTCGGCCAAGGCCGGCCGAATATCGGTTTCCAGCGTGTTGTGCAATTGACGAATCGTCGCGGTGGCCTCTTCGAGGAGCTTCTTGATCGAAGTAAACGACACCCAGGCAATAGCCAAGATGGCAAGCATGACGACGGTTTGGATCGCCAAAATGATTGTGGCCGTATCGGACATAGTGCTTAGCTCATTATAGCTAAGCTACGCCAACGCCATCGGCATGACCACGCAGAGGTATTCAACGTCGTCTTCGCTCGGCTTTATAACGGCCGCGCGATCGTTCTCAGTCATCTGCAGGACCACGCCATCGCCGGCGATCGGATCCAACGAATCCAAAACGTACTGGCCGTTGAAGGCTATTTCCACATCGTCGCCCTCTTTCACGACCGACATCTCTTCCTTGACCTCACCGACGCCCTCGCTTCGAGCCATTAGTGTGACGATGTCGCCGTCGGACTTGAAGACCACCCGTTGAGAGTTCTCCTTGGCAAGCACCGAACAGCGCCTCAGGCAATCTTTGAACGTGTGTCGGTCCATCATCCACTTCCTCGTCGTTTCGGAAGGGATGACGCGCTCGAATGGTGGGAACTGGCCGCTTATCAGTTGTGTCACCAGGCGTACACCATCGCCTTCGACGCCGAGCCTGCCTCCGCCGAAGGTGAGCCTTAGCTCGCCATCTTCAGCCACCGGCAGTTTACGGATTATGTTGATCGCGCGGCCAGGCACGATCGCCGTGACGGTGCTGCCGATACCCGGATACGCCGCCCTTCGGAGAGCCAAGCGATGGGTGTCGGTCGCCACGGTTCGCAGAATATCGCCGTCGTAATCGAAAAGAACACCGGTCAACGCCGCCCGCCCTTGCTTGTCCTCCGCGACGGCGAATTGGACCGAGTCCACCATCCCGATGAAGTCGGAAGCCTTCATGGCGAGCTCGGCCTCGGGTGAAAGGGTTGGAACCGCTGGAAAGTCTTCGGGAGGCATCCCGACTACTCGGTAGTCGCTCTGGCCGATCGAAATCATCACATTGGAGCTGCCGCTCGGCTGCTCCAGGTGGACGTCACCGTCGGGCAGCGAACCCAGGATATCGAGCATGAGCCGCGCGTCGAGCGCGATCGAACCTTCGGTGCTGACCATCGTGGGGATTGTGCGCTCGACCCACATCTCGCCATCGCAGCCGGTGATGCGCAGCCGGCCGTCCTTGGCTTCGAGCAGCAAGCTCTTCAGCAGGCTGAGGGTGGTCGCGCGGCTGGTGGCGGGGGACGCAGCCAACGCGACAGCTTCCAGAAACTCTTTTCTATTGCAATCGACAATCATGCGAACTTAGAATCTTACTGCGAAATGGGAAGTTGAAACTGGCCGCTGAGCGGCAAGTCCAATTGAAAAGCGCGGTTAATATCCGCGGCGCTCACCTCGGCGGCGATGCGGGCGAAAACCCTTTGGCGCTCGTCTTCCCTCATCCCGTCGTTCGCATACCCCGCCGCTACCGCTTCTCGAGTCCTTCTCGATTCCGCAACTTCGGCGGAAAGCGCCGAGTCGGAGAACATCATTTCCTTGAACTCGAGGTTGAGCTCTAACGGAAGCTCGTCGTCAAGGAACAAATCTATCAGTTTTCTGCAATCGTTCGTATTCATAGCGCTCTCTCCAAAGCCGACCCGAGTTTGTCGCGCAGGGCGCGTCTTCCACGGTATAGCCGAGACTTCAACGCCGGCACCGATATACCGAGGACATCAGCCGCCTCCCGAGCGGAAACCTCCTCAAGGTCGCACAGTATCAGGGGCTCGCGGTAGTCCGACGGCAAATCGTTGAGCGCCTGCCGGACCGCTACCCTCAGGGCCGTCCTATCTTCCCCTGCGCCGTATGAAGCGTCGTGCGGCAACTCCAGCAGGGAGTGCTGCCTTAGCTTATCGATGCACAGGTTTCGGGCGATCCGGAACAGCCAAGTCCGAAAAGCTCCGTCGGCTCTCAGGTCTGCCGAGCGCCGAATGACTCTTAAAAATGTTTCCGCCGTCGCGTCTTCCGCGTCCGAACGGTTGTTTAGCATTCGGTACGTATACCGAAAAATGCGCTCTCCATACATCTCATAGAGTGCGCCTATCGCAGACGAATCGCCACCAGCCAAGGCCTGCAGCAGTCTCTTTTCGGCGGACGAATCTTCTTGCAAAGGGTGTTTATCCTTTCCTACGGACGGATTTCTGGGCAGTTTGGCCGCCCCATATTTCATATTACTTGGTCGGGCGTGTAGCTTCCTTGTGGAGTGCTTGGGGATAACTGCGGTCACTCTACGGAAGGCGAGGCTCCTCATCGGCGAAGGGGATGAGGAGAGATTCGCTCCACTAGAATGGGCCGATCGCGGTCGTGGTAAGTTGCTCCTCGGCCAGAAACTCGCAGGCCATCTCCCTGATTTCGGCGGTGGTTACGCCGTCGATTTTTTCGAGGGTTTCTTCGATCGGGATTTCGCGGCCGTGGACCATCTCGTTCCGAGCGATCCTGTGCATCCGGGCCGACATACCTTCCAGGCTGAGAACTGCATTGCCCGCCATCATTTTCTTGGCGCGCTGCAGCTCGCCGTCGGGTATCTCGTCGTCGCGGACCTTGGCGAGCTCGACCGCGACCACTTGGCGAAGTTCGTCGAACTTCTTGGGATTCGTTCCGCCGTAGATCGTAAACGCGCCAGCCTCCTTGTAAAGCGCAGTGTAGCTGCCGATCGCGTAGACCAGGCCGCGCTTTTCACGGACTTCCTGAAACAGTCGGCTGCTCATGCTCCCGCCCAATATCGCGTCCAGAACGCTGGCGGTGAAACGGCGCTCGTCGGTGATAACGACCGAGTCGCCGCCGATGCAGAAATGGACCTGCTCGACGTCTTTCGGAATCAGGTTTTCGCCGGTTTTGGAAGCGGGCTTGGCGGCGGGTGGATCATCGCTGGCGCCGTTCAGGGAGCCGAGGTTCTTCTCCACCGACGAGCGGAGCGCCTCCGGGTCGAGGTCGCCTGCCGCGCAGACGAGCGTGTTTCCGCCGGTGTAGCGGCGGCCCATAAAGCCGTTGAGGATGGCTTGAGTAAACGAGCCGACGGACTCGTGGGTGCCGATGATCGGGCGCCCGAGGGGATGGCCGCCCCAGCGCTTGCGCGCGTGGAGGTCGTGGATGTGGTCTTCCGGGCTGTCCTCGTACTTGCGGATTTCTTCTTGCACGACGCCTTTCTCGAGTTCGAGCTCCTTGGGGTCGATCAGCGAGTTCACGTACATATCGCTGAGGGTTTCGACGGCGTTGTCCAAGTCGTCCGAGAGCACCCGCGCGTAATAGCAGGTTAGCTCTCGGTCTGTGAAGGCGTTGAGGTGCCCGCCGCACCCTTCGATGGACTGCGCGATCTGCTCGGCCGTCCGGTTCTTGGTCCCCTTGAAGAGCATGTGCTCGATCAGGTGGCTGATTCCGCCCTCCGACTCGGATTCCATGCGGCTGCCGCTCTGGCACCAGACGCCGATGGCGACCGACTGAATATGCGTAACCGGCTCGCAGACGACGCGCACGCCGTTAGGGAGGGTGAACTTATGGACCGTTGTGGGCATTGAAACAGTTTAGCCCGACGGGAGCGCCCGAGCTTGCTCGCGCGGTCGCGGATTCCGCGTCATCACGACACGTGCGTGCCAGGGAATGGGACGTGATGACGCCAGTTCGACATTTCAATTCCGCCTCCCTCTTAGCTTGCGGTTGCCCCCGGGTATCTTCTCGCCGATGGCCACCCTGGGCGTCCAAGTTCAAGTGAACGCAAAATGATAATCCGCTCGAAATATCGCGACTACTACGACAGCGCGCAGGGATACGGGCAAGACCCTAAGCTGGTGTACGATCGCACGGTCGGGCTCGAGTCTCATGTTGATTGGACATGGGACCGAAAAGTAGCCGATGTTTTTAAATTGCAATCGCATCGGTACTACAACCTCGCGGCGCGTCTGGTTGTCATCGGCTTCTGCGGCCGGATTTATCCGGTCTGGTTGGCAAGAAGATTCGAGCTAACATCGCAGTCCCTCGGGTCGCACACAAACGAGAAGCACTGGCTCACGCGAACTGAGCTGGTGGCGATCTGCGTTTCTGAGGCGCCGGCTCAGCATAGAGTACAGCCTAACCGAGAGCGCCTCGATTACGTGCGCGAACGGGTGGAGAGTGCTTACGCGGATACTGACGTTTACAGTGGATCAGTGATTAACGATACAGTTTTCCGCGACCTGAATTGCCCTGTTTTCCTGGCCTGGGATCGAATGGGCTACTACACGTCCGGTCCGTACCACATCCTGACCAATCCACGGCTGGCTACCCTTGGCTTCATGCACCAGGTGGACGCGTTCACTGCGTTCCAGGAAATCGCGATGTTCCTGGGATCGACCCTCGCTCAAGAACCGATCGCACCGAACACGGTCGGCGACGATCGGTTGATAGCCAGGTCCAAGGGCTTCGACGACCAGAGCTTCCGCATGAAGGCTCCGGGCCAGAAAAAACTCAATCGCAAAGCCAACAAGGGGGCCAAACGCCGCAAAGAGCAAGGCGATACCGGATTAGACAGACCGTCTTAGTTACCGCCGGGAGAATTGCCCTTCGCAAGTTTACAAATGGCGATTTCAGCGCCATAGGGTTCACCCTTGGGCTCCAGAAGGTGGGCAACATCCGACATCGTAAGGGACACAAGCGAACAGGCAAGGACCTTGTCGCCTTCCAGGTTCTTGCCTGTTACGTGGCATAGGCCAAACCGCTCCTATAAAGCGCGCAACTGTCAGACGGCCCCCACGCGGTTCATGAGCGTGCCGAGGCGTTCGACTACTAGGGTCACTTCGTCGCCTGGCTGCAGGTAGTCGCGTTCGAGCTGCATGAGGCTGCCGCCGGCGGCGGAACCTGAGGCGATGATGTCTCCTTCGCGGACGGCGGCTCCGCGGCTGGCTTCGGCGATGAGTTCGGCGAAGGACAAAGTCATGCTCGAAAGGTTGGCGCTGGAGACCACTTCCCCGTTAACTAGGGCCTTCATGTTGAGGTTGTAGCGCCCGGCTGAAAGCTTGTCCTCGAGTTCCTCAGGCGTTACCAGGAACGGGCCGACGGATATCGCGAAGTCGGTGGCTTTGGCGCTTTCGTGGCGGCCCGCGTCGCGCGCGGTCCAGCAGTTCAAGATCGTAAAGCCGAGAATGTAATCTTCGGCTTCCTTGGCATCCAAGTCGGATTCGGTCTTGCCCACGACGGCTGCGATCTGCATCTGGAAGTCGGGCTTTTCGCAGTCCTCCGGGAAGGCGATATCGACCTCGGGGCCAACAATCGCGGAGCTATTTCCGAAGGCAAACAGTGGCGGCCCGGGAGCGAACGCGTCGAACATGCGCAAGGTCGACTGCGCGACGGGGGCGAGAAGGCGGATATCGTTGGGCTTGTGGACGCCTAGAGCCCGCTCGCCGTCGGTTTCGTAGATCTGATCGTCGTGGAAGATGCCCGTCCGCGGCCTTTCGTCGTCGGCAAGCAGGAAGCGGCAGAGTTTCATTTGGTGTGCCCCTCACCCTCGGAGGGTGTTGGGTTAGAGAGTCCCGCGAAGAGCCTGTTCTCGTTCGATAGCTTCGAAGAGAGCTTTGAAGTTACCCTTGCCGAAGCTCTTGGCGCCCTTGCGCTCGATGAACTCGTAGAACAGGGTCGGTCGGTCTTCCACGGGCTTGCTGAACAGCTGGAGGAGATAACCCTCTTCGTCGCGGTCGACCAGGATGCCGAGGTCGGCGATGTCGTTGAGGTCTTCGTCGATCTCGCCCACGCGCTCAAACAGCGTTTCGTAATACGTGCGGGGAACCTGCAGGAACTCCATTCCGCGGCTCTTGAGCAGCTTGATTGTGTTGATGATGTCACTCGTGTGCAAGGCGATGTGCTGGACGCCCGGGCCGCCGTGGTAGATCAGGTACTCCTCGATCTGGGAGCGTTTGCGGCCTTCCGCGGGTTCGTTGATCGGGAACTTGACCCGGCCATTGCCCGACTGCATGACCTTCGACATTAGCGCGGTGTACTCGGTGCTAATGTCCTTGTCGTCGAACGTTTGGATTTGCTCGAAGCCGAGGATGTTGGCGTACCAGTCCACCCACTTGTTCATGCCGTTCCACTCGACATTGCCGACGCAGTGATCGACGAACTCGACTCCCACCGGATCGCCCTTCTTATCGACAGGGCGAAATCCCGGGAGGAAGAGCCCGCTGAAGCCGTCGCGGTTCACTAGGGAATGAACCACATCGCCGTACGTGTGGATCGCGGCTATTCGAACCTTGCCAAAGCTGTCCTCTAGGGTTCGAGGCTCGGAAAACGCCTTCGCGCCGCGTGAGGTGGCAGTCTTGAACGCGAGGTCCACGTCGTCGACCTCGAACGCGATGTCTTGCACGAAGTCGCCATGCTTGCCCAACTGCTCTGCGAGCGGATGATCGGGGAGCAGCGGCGTGGACATCAGGAACTTCACATCATTCTGGGTCAGGAGATAGTTCGCCTCATCCCTCAGGCCGGTTTCCAGGCCGGCGTAGGCTTGGATGTCGAAGCCAAATAGGCGACGGTACCACTCGGCGGTGTGCATAGCGTTGCCACAAAAGAAGCGAACGTGGTCGACTTTACGGATGGGAAAGCTGTCTATCATTTTTCCGTACACCTTATGGCACTGATTATGCGTCACCACGCAAGAAAAGGGCCGGGCAGTTGCGTGCCCGGCCGAACCTAATCAAATTGAATCTTTATTGATCGCAAAGCCGCAAATTGGCCATGTGATCCGGGTTCTTCTTCTCCCAATCTGACACTCTCTTGCGGAGGGCCTTGTGCGTTCGGTGCAATCTGCTCCGAATGGTCCCGATGGGCGCGCCGAGGACGTCGGCGATGTCCTGGTATGGCATGGCTTCCAGATCAGCGAGCATGACCACCAAACGCTGTTCCGTCGGCAGTGAGCGCAGAACCTCTTCAAGCTCCTCTCCCAACGTGTGGTCGATCAGCTTGTTCTCGGGATTCTCGCCATTGTCGGCCTTCTCGAAGAACAAATCTTCCTCGCCGCCCTCTTTGTGCAGAGGGGCATCGTAGCTCACCGTGGAAACGCGTCGCCGACGATGGCGCAGCAAGTCCAAGAAAAGGCGGGAAACGATACGAAGAATCCAGTTCTCGAAGGGCTTGTCGCCTTCGTAGCTATCGAAGCTTCGATATGCTCGATAGTAGGCTTCTTGTGTAAGATCTTCGGCGTCCGCGGCATTGCCGGAAAGCCTGTAGGCCATGTTGTAGACCTTTTTGTAGGTCCGTTTCATAAGCTGATCGAATTGCGTCGTGGCATTCATCGTAGCTTGCATTCTCTACCTCGTGTTTTGTAGTCGTACCCCTGACCCTGAATTCAACCTCTCTTGCAGAATCCTACCACAAATACGATCCACTTGTAGCAATTGTTCCAAAAAATGTCCTTTATGGGGGCTCCCAGGTTCAAAGGAATGCCGGAAAAGTCTAACAAGAGGCGCTTTTTGCCACAATGTGATCCTATGGCACGCGAGTGGTCGAACCGGATCGTGTTTCTGCTTGCTGCGATTGGGATGTTCATCGCTCTAGTAATCGGGCTCGCGCACGCATCGGGGGCGGAGCTCCCTTGTGGCGGCGTTCAATCCGGTTGCGAGCTGCTTAGCCAGCCGGAGCATAACCAGTGGTTCGGCGTGCCGATCGCCTTTTGGGGGCTGGGGCTCTATTTCCTTGTCGCTATATGCGCCATGGCTCGGGGGGTTCTCGGTCCCGCGAACTCGCCACGCCTCGGCTTGGCGATTTGGGCGTTGCTCGGTGCCGGCACCGTGACCAGCTGGAGCTTGATCTCATACGCTGCAAACGCGTTGGGCGCTACATGTCTGTGGTGCCTTGGAAGCGCCGTCGTGATGACGCTTGCGCTCTTTGTGCATACTGCTAGCATGGTCCGCCGGGGACCCGAATCCGCGTTCTCGGCCTGGCCCTTCGGCGTCTATGCCGGCGCGCTCACGTTTGTGGCGATCGCCGGATCGGCTTACGGTATGCGGCTGGCTTCCAATCAGGTCTTACGGCCCGCGCCGCCACCGCAGAACACTAAGGTTTTCGGACCCGAAAACCACGTCATTGGAGACATGAACGCTCCGATAACTTTGGTGGAGTTCACCGACCTGTATTGTCCAACTTGCCGATCCAACCACAAATGGGTGATCGAACAGCTAAACGGTCCCCTCAGAGGCAAAGTCAAGTTGGTGGTCCGCCATTATCCGATACCCAAGCTGCATCCTCTGGCAATTTCGGCGGCCATGCTGTCCGAATGGGCAGCAACGAAAGGCAAGTTCGAGCAATTTGCGCACAAGGTCCAAGAGCTGGAAAGCAAAACGAGCACACCCGGCTTGCTTTGGGCGGTCGAGCAAGTCGGCCTAAGCGTGCAGGAAGCTTCGGATCTGCTCAACGACCCCGAAGGCAGGGCCAAGTATCTCGAGATAGTCCAGAAGGATATCAGCGAAGCGACCAAACTTGGTGTCCAGTCCACGCCTCACTGGTTCGCCGTTTATCCTGACAAAACGGTCGCCCCGGCGATCGGCTCGCAGATTCGCGTGCTCCTGGCAAGCGAAGGGTTTCAGAAGCAACTCGGTAATATTGGCCCGTGAAGCGTAAGCCTCGGGTGATGGTGGCCATGTCCGGCGGGGTCGACAGCAGCGTCGTCGCCGGTATCTTGGTGCGTCGGGGATACGACGTGATTGGCGTCACGATGCAGATCTGGCAAGAAAGCCAGACTGATCCACGCCATGCCGGGTGCTGTTCGCTAGGAGCCGTGGAAGACGCGCGCGGAGTGGCGCGGCGGCTCGACATTCCTTATTACGTTATCAACTTTAAAAAGGAGTTCAAGGACCGGGTCATCACCCGTTTCATGGACGAGTACGAGCGCGGACGGACCCCCAACCCGTGCATCGAGTGCAATCGCCACGTGAAGTTCGACGCCCTGCTGCAGAAGGCTCGTGAGGTCGGTTGTAACATGCTAGCCACCGGCCACTACGCGCGTGTGCGCAGGGACTCGAAAACCGGGCTGATTCGGCTCTTGAGGGCACGGGCAAAGAATAAGGACCAGAGCTATGCGCTTTACTCGCTAAGCCAGGACCAACTGTCGCAGGCAAAGTTTCCTCTTGGCGAACTCTCCAGTAAGGCCGAAACACGTGAGATCGCGCGTGATCTGGGGCTAACTCTAGCCGATAAGCCCGACTCGCAGGAGATCTGCTTCGTAGGTGAAGCGGGCGGCTACGTCGAGTTCATGAAGAAGAACCGCCCTGCGGCGTTCTCGGATGGCGATATTATTAACGAGGAAGGCAAGCCGGTCGGCAAACACGGGGGCGTCGGCCTCTACACGGTTGGCCAAAGGCGCCGTATCGGCCCCAATATCGACGGCAAGCCGCTGTTTGTTCTTAGGCTCGACCCGAGCGCGAATAGGGTCGTCGTCGGAGACAACGAAGCCCTGATGAAGCGGAGCGTGGCGTTCGACGATCAATTGGGGCATCTATCGAAACCCACGAAAGTGGTCGGCCGGATTCGCTACAACATGAAACCGGCTTCTGCCGTGCTGTACCCCGGTGAACCTTTTCGGGCGGAGTTCGTCGAGCCGGTGCGGGCCGTCACTCCTGGGCAGGCGGCGGTCTTCTACCGAGGCGAGACAGTCGTTGCCGGCGGCCCGATTCGGTAGCCGACGGTACCTTCATTAAAACTTCGTCACGGTCGCGGACGGGCACCCCGTATTGCGTATACTGACCTATACTGGTGCACTGCGCTTTTACACCCGCGCTCTATACGATCAACTGGACGACGACGACGCGGACCCCGAAGCGCTGCTAACGCAGGCTCATGACGCTTATAAGCAGCGCCTATCCGAGATCGCAGGAACTCTCGGCGACCTCATCTCGATCTCGCATCCGTTTCACGTGGACAACGCGCTCATCGCACGACTCCGCCACGACCGCGAGGCCGGCGTGTTGCACCTAACGCTGCGCTGCGGCAACCTGATCGAAGGTTATCGCGATCTCATCCTCGCCTACCACGACGTGGAGTTGGACCACGCGGATGAAAACATCCTCAACGATATAGCGGCAACGACCGTCGGCGGTCAGATCTTTGATCATGACGTCTACTGCCACGAGCTAGATGTCGCCGAGGACGCGCGAATCGAGCACCGGATCCTCTTTAACTGTGGCCCTGAGGAGGTGGCGATCAGGTGCCGGCGCCTCGTCCACACGAAGCAAGATCAGCCCGACCGGACACTGCCAGCCCTGGCCGAACGCACGGGCGGTTGAGCCATAAGAGCAGGCTCGATCGTGATAAATTTGCCATGCCTCCGCACCTTGGTGTGGAGGATCCAGGGCTTGTTCCCGCCGCCGCGCTTGTGAAGAAAGCGGTGAGCTGAGGACGGAGCTCGCCAGTTGGGTGAAGCAAGCCAGCCCATTGCCCGGCGAACGAATGTGAGCGGCTTGAAGGAAAGCGTTGGCGAACGTCTGATACAATCGAGGCATGACGGATATCGAAACCGTGATGGCCAAGGTCGAAGAGTACGCACGAATTGTGGCTGGCCGCGAGCAAACGCGGTGAGGCGTTTCGTTCCGAGGGTTTCGCGATGATGCAGCAGAGCTTGCAGCAAACCCAAGGCATGGTTGCACGGATCATGAAGCAGGCGGACGAGACATTCGAAGCAGGCGAGCGCGAGCGAAAGGGCTACTACGGCGCTCAATATCGCGAGAGGATCGAATCGATGCAACGGTTGGAAGAAGCTGCGTCCCGCCACCGCGACGCCTTGCGCAATATCCGCACTCGGTTGGAGGAACGAACCAATTGAGCGATTTGAATGACACCATCGCGCGCACCAACGGGCTTCTGGAGCAACTGCTTGAGCAGCGGATCGCCGGGCCCAGATGCAGAACATTCGCGAGAAGGTGAACTTCGAAATGCCCAAATTCGAAGGACTCGCGGATGACGCTATCAAGACCGGGTTTCGCGATCCGGTGCACGACACACGGCTTGAGGAGATCAAGCAACAAGCCGAAGCTCGCCATCAAGAGGAGATAGCATTCCGAGACCGCCTGGTTATCTTAGATGAGCAGACGGCTTTGCTGACGGAAATCGCAACCCACCTCAAGCAATAGGCGCTAACCTGTGCGCACCTTGCAGACTCGGCGCACGGGTCGTCCTCGTGTTTTTGCGTCGCGCGCTCTTGGGCGCGCGGCTCTCCCCTATATTCTTGGGCCTCACCCCCATAGTTTTTGTTGCGCGCACAAAGGAAGGAAACAAAGGAAGGAAATGGAGGAGACTCTCCCTCTCATCTGATCCATGGCAGGTTGGCCGTGCCAGAATCGCAGGCATGATTTGCACGTCGATCGCTGCTGTGACCCTTGGTCTCGCGCCTAGCGTCTGGCCGAACAGCATCAGCAGAGCGAACTCAGACCCGTGGATGATCGAGAATCAGGACCGGCTAGTTCGTATGCACCTCGTCTGCTCGTGCTCAATTTTGCAAACGGGCTTTCAGAGGATAAGGCGAAGTCTCAAACAAACAAACTCATCGCGGCGCTGCGCGAATCGTCGAGATACCACGGCTACAAAGAACTCGGACGCATCCGCTTTTCTCGAGTACAAGATTCATAAGATTATCGACCTAACCGATGCGCAAACGACGGCTTGCTGGAATGGCAGAGCCTAACTCGGAGAAGCGCGGCACCGAGGGTGTGATTCTCATCCTTGCGATGATCGCGATGTCAGCGGTCTATTTGAACGCTTTCATTGGATTCGCTACTGGTGAAAAGGAGTTCCTCCGGGCGCTGGACAAGACCCTTGCGGAACGGAAGGTAGAGGAGGCCCGCATAACCATCCATGATCGCAGCGAGTTCGCTCAAACGGCAATGACCTGGAGCGTTCCAATTGCGCTCGGTCTGCCTCTTGTCTTGGTGCCGCTCATGGTTTGGTCCTTTAGGGCCTCGGCCAAGAAGAAGCAGGGCGACGGCGTGATTACGAAATGAGCTGGGGATTCAAAGGCCAGTTAGGGGTGGAGTGTGAGTCAGCGCGATAATTTCAGAGCCCGCCTTGCTCGGGCTCGCCTCTGGTTCGTCATCCACATTGCCCTTGTCGTCGTCGCTTTGCCTTGGCGATACGCAATCCAAAGGGCTCGTTCATTTGGATCAATGGGATCGTGTTTCTTGCATTCCTGGCTGCAATGAAGGACCTGGCAGACATCTTGGCTCTTCGTGCCGGCGACGACCCGGATAATCACTAAGCGGCGGCTGGAGGCATTCAAAACATCAATCGATGGTGGACAAAGCGGATGGAGACACCGTTTGACAAGCTATACAAGGACATAAAGAGGGCGAGGATCGAGCCAATCCAAGAGTACTTGGATCAGGGCGGCGACCCCAACCTGCAAGGACGACGTTGGACACTCCTGATGACCGCAGCCCACTTTGGCACCTCCAAGATCCTCACGCTTCTACTAGATCACGGTGCTCATCTGGAGACGGAGGCCCACATAGAAGGTCTAACCGCCCTTGCTTTCGCAGCGGGCGCTGGCCGAAGCAAATGCGTAAAGATCCTGATCGAGCGGGGTGCATCGGTTGATGTTCGACCGCACGGCGTACCCCTTTCCATCTACATAAAGAACTGCGGCGGGCCATACCCGCAGATTGACAAATTCTTGGCCGACGCCGCGCGGTGAGGCGGGCGAGCGCCCACAACCATGAAGAAAAGTACAGCGACTCGAAGGAAGGAAATGGAGGAGCCTCCCGTCGATCGCTGCTGTGACACTTGGTCTCGCGCCCAGCGTCTGGCCGAACAGCATCGGCAGAGCGAACTCAGACCCGTGGCTGATCGACAATCACGACCGGCTAGTTCGTATTCCCGATTCGGCAGCCGACGGTTACCTGTCATTTAATCAAGGAAGTTCCAACTGACCTTGTCGAGCCTTGCGAACCATGGGAAGACAAATATGGCGCCGGAGGCTTTGTAGCTAATGCGCGCCTTAACTTCCCGGTTGCCTAGATGGTTCACAAACCTCGAAGGATTGGAGGTGATTACAACCGTCACGTTCGAATCTCCCGTCGTGGTCTGGTGCGTATCGACCACCTCGTATTGGCCCGTGACATAGTTGAACAAGGCAATCGATTGAAGGATGTTCGTGGATGATGACGACGACTGAAGCGAAAACGTGAGCGACGACACAGTCGTGTCCGGCGAAGTGCCCGTCATGACCAGTTCGATGGGTGGCTGGCTGTTGGAAAACACGGGGCCGGGTCTGTAAATGAGACGGCTCCCGTCATCCTCATAGAGGCTGATCGTCCAACCTGAATCGAAAATGCCACGGTTTGCGAAGTAGGCGTTGGGCACAATTCCCATACCCTGTGTGACGTTCAGACCGTCGATCCCGACCGCGTTGCCTGGGGTGGTCCCACCGACAAAATATCTTATGGCTGTCGGCAAAGGCAATGTACCCAGGCTCCCTCCGGTGAGAAACCAGTCGACAGGCCGTTCTGAGTACGTGGTCCCGGTCGAAAGGTCGGAAAGGGTGGCGTTTACGATCATATTAGAGTCGAAGTCGATCATTGTCGAAAATCGGAACCAGCGGTTCGCGGGCAGGAAGCGCCATTGCGTGTTGGGGTAAACGTTTGTGCCGCTCAGGTTGCCGGACGCGTCGGCCACCTCATACCCGTAATGCCAGGAGGTGGTAGACCCACCGGTGGGCCATTCGGCGGTGGCATTGAACGTTCGGTTCGTCTCGGAGGGCTGCAACGAGAATTTGGCGAGGCTGTTCGTACCGGGTGGCGTGCCGTTGAAGCGGGCGTTCATGTAATAAGAAATGGTCCAGAAGTCGCTTCCGGCGAAGCTCTGTGGTTTCTGAGCCCTGGCGTGGCCCGAGTTTGTTATGACGACGCCACCGATGAATTGCGACTCGCCGATCGGGTTGGCCGCAAAGCCGGGGGCATTCCCGCTGTAGGTGTGGACTCGAAAGTCACGCGTTCCCTGGTTCGGGTTAAACCAGCCTTGTTGGCCGGAAAGGACGACGCCTGCGGCAGAACCCGAATATGCAGGCGGTTCGAATCCATCGGCGTATAGAACATTAGCTGATATTAAGGTGACCAAACAAATAATTGTATTTATCTTCATAATTGTATCTCTGTTGAGTTCATGAGCAAAAGAGAAGTGCCCGTGATACGAAGGGCAGGGTTTTCAGAGCTGTTTTGTAAAACCGACATTTCCTCATCGGAGCAACACTTTATGAAACAACTTGGACTGCGGCCCGGAAAGAGCGAAGCAGTTTCGCGAAACCGGACAGAACTCAATCAAGCGCCAGGATCCATCGAAGGCGTTCGGGCCCGCATTTGCGTTGTTGGCAGCGGGTACGTTGGGCTGACCACGGCACTCGTTCTTGCACACATCGGCCACGACGTCGACTGCGTCGACATCGATCCGCAAAAGATCAATCTCCTGAATGCCGGGGAGGCGCCCTTCCATGAACCCCTAATACGCCAATTCCTCGAAGCCTGTGCCGGACGTATCAGCTTTTCAACAGACTATGTAAATGCCGTTGCAAGTGCGGATGTCATCTTTATCGCTGTCGGAACGCCGAACCTGAAAACCGGCAAACCGGATCTGGGAGCATTGAGGTCAGCCGTTCGGGAGATTGGTCGAAACCTTGGCAACGGCCTCACCATCGTCGTCAATAAATCGACCGCGCCCGTGGGCACGGCGAAGGCGATCTCAGGGATGCTGCAACAGGAGCTCTCGGATCGAAACGGAGCCGGGAGCGAAGTGGAGTTTGCGGTTGCGTCTAACCCCGAGTTCCTTCGGCAAGGCTCCGCCATGCGCGATTCGCTCTATCCCGACCGAATTGTAATTGGCACCGAGGACCCGCGCTGCGCGGTCGTCTTGGAGGCCGTCTACCGCCCGATTATCGACCAGAGCTTTGCACCCCCCGAGTTTGCGCCAAGGCCCGAAGGCCAAAATGCCGTTCCATATATCGTTACTGCTCCCGCATCTGCAGAGATGATCAAGTACTCGGCGAACGCGTTTCTTGCGTTAAAGATCAGCTTTATCAACGAGATCGCAGAAATGGCGGAAATGGTTGGAGCGGACGTGACGGAGATTTCCGCCGCGATCGGCCTGGATCCAAGGATCGGCCCAGACTTTCTTGGGGCGGGTGTCGGATGGGGCGGGTCGTGCTTCGGGAAGGACACGCTGGCGCTCGTGGCTTCCGGTGAGGACCTTGGGCTGGACATGAGGATCACGAGGGCGGCTAGAGACGTCAACGATCACCAGCGGGGGCGCCTCGTCGATAAGGTCGAAGCTGAGTTAGGTGGCTTGGACGGCAAGCGCGTCGCGCTGTTGGGCCTCGCTTTCAAACCGAACACCGACGACCTCCGAGACAGCCCGGCGCTCGACCTTGCGAAAAGACTTGAGTTGAAAGGAGCTACCGTCGTCGGATACGACCCTGCAGTGCCCGAGTGGCGCCTCGCCGAGGAACCGTCCCTCGCCTACGCAGGGGCCGCCAAGGAAGCCTTGGCAGACGCCGACGCCGCCGTCTTG
This sequence comes from Fimbriimonadales bacterium, assembly GCA_051003155.1. Lineage (GTDB taxonomy): Bacteria > Armatimonadota > Fimbriimonadia > Fimbriimonadales > ATM1 > JACDEQ01. The sequence goes on from JBPCLO010000031.1 coordinate 186,157, forward strand.
GTTACGGATTGGCTTGAATTTAAGGCGCTTCCTTGGAAGGACCTGGGCGCCGCGATGGCGCAGCCATTGATTTTCGATGCGAGGAACTTTCTCGACCGCGAAGAGTTGGAGAATGGCGGGTTCAGATATCACGGAGTGGGCAGATAAATGGGGATAAGCCAGAGTCTATTTGGCGAGTGCAGGGCCGCGCTCTATTCCCATGACACGATGGGCCTTGGCCACATGCGGCGCAACCTGATGATCGCGCAATGTCTTACGGGGGCCGAGCCGCATCCGTCGATCCTTATGATCGCCGGAGCAGCGGAGATTGGCGCCTTCGCCCGGCCCAAAAGGGTCGATCTGCTATCGCTGCCTTCGTATAAAAAGGATTCCGACGGATATTCCTCTCGAAGCCTCGATCTTAACCTGGGTGATCTTGTCAATTTACGCAGCCAAACGATGCTTGCGGCTCTCGACGCGCTAGAACCCGATCTTCTGCTGATCGACAAGGTGCCCGGCGGCGCTTGCGGCGAGCTCCTTCCCTCGCTGGTGAACTTGCGGCGCCGCGGCCGCACCAAGATCGTCCTCGGCTTGAGGGATGTGCTCGATGAGCCCGAGGCTGTGTGTTCGGATTGGGAACGAGACAACTGCGACGAGCTGATCGAAAGGTTCTTCCACGAGATCTGGGTCTACGGCGACCCAAAAGTTTACGATCCAGTGCTCGAGTACGGCTTTCCCGAAACCACGACGCGCAAGATTCGTTACACAGGCTATCTCGATCCGATCGCCGCAAGGCCGACCTATAAGAAAAAGGGGCCGACTTTCGATCCGCCGTATGTTCTTTGCATGGTGGGTGGCGGCCAAGACGGCGCGAAACTGGCACATGCTTTTGCAGATGCGGACTACGGCGCCGGGATACAGGGCGTTATTGTAACCGGTCCCTTCATGCCGCGGGCGGACAGGCGTCACCTCGAAGCAGTTGCCAAGGGGCGGGATGATCTGACGGTGCTGAAATTCACCGAGACGACGCAGCTCCTGCTCGATGCAGACAAGGTGGTAGCCATGGGAGGATACAACTCGGTTTGCGAAATACTGTCCGCCAGAAAAGATGCCCTTATCGTGCCACGCGTGGAGCCGAGGCGCGAGCAGATCATTCGCGCTGAAAGACTTCGGGACCTTGGCTTAATCGACATGCTCGAGCCTTGCGCACTGAACTCGGAGGCTTTGGGCGACTGGCTGAAAAAGCCCGCCGCGACGCGGAGCGGCGAAATCAGACTGGAAGGAAACGGGGCGCTGCCTATGCTGATGTGCGATCTTATCGGGCGCGGTTGCGCAGAGGAGCCACGGAGAGGATTTGCGAGTGGAATTTAATGTCAGGAAGATAGCCTACGTCGTTAAGCGGTACCCGAGATTCTCGGAGACCTTCATTGTCAATGAGATCCTTGAACACGAACGAGCAGGCGTTCCGATCGAAATATTCTCTATCCGGCCACCTATCGATACCCACTTTCAGGATGTTATCGGCCGCGTTCGGGCTCCTGTCACGTACATTAACTCCGCGAGTATCAGGGCTTTCGAGCTTTGGGATACGATGCGCACGTGCGCAGGCTTCTCGCCCGCGATCTGGGAGCACCTCTCGCAGTGCAACGAGACTGCGCTCGACGTTTATCAGGGGTCGGAACTGGCTCGGCTCTGCCATGTACGCGGAATCACGCATATCCACGCACACTTTGCTTCTGCCGCAACGACTGTGGCCCGCCTCGCCTCAAAATTCACCGGAATCCCGTACACATTTACGGCGCACGCCAAGGACATATTTCACGAAACCGTCGACCCCGAAGATCTATCAAGAAAAATCGCGGACGCGTCGGCCGTTGTGACCGTGAGTGATTTCAACTTGGATCACTTGAACGAGACCTTCGGCAAGACAGCCATAAACGTCAAACGGATCTACAATGGTATCGACCTCGATCGATTTCCATACTCTGCACCCGAGGACCGCGCTCCGACAATCGTTTCGGTCGGACGCCTTGTCGAGAAGAAGGGCCTGTCCGATCTTGTGGACGCCTGTTCGATCCTGAAGGGACGCGGTGTCGACTTCTCCTGCCGCATCGTTGGCACGGGTGAACTGGAGCAGCCGCTCCGGGAGCAGATCCTTTCGTTGAACCTCGGCGACTGGGTAAGCCTCGATGGACCTCGCCCCCAAGGGGAAGTCGCCGAATTAGTCCAATCCGCGTCTGTATTGGCTGCGCCGTGCGTGGTAGGACGAGACGGCAATCGTGATGGTTTGCCGACCGTGCTACTCGAAGCCATGGCGCTGGGTACCCCGTGTGTCTCGACTGACGTTACGGGAATACCGGAGGTTGTTCGCCACGGAGAAACGGGATCGATTGTGGGGCAACACAGGCCCCAGGAATTGGCGGACTCCCTTGCCGATCTGCTCGCTAGACCAAAACTTCGGATGGACCTTGCCGCCGCGGCGAGGAGGCTGATTGAAGAGGAGTTCGACATAGTAAAAAACACCGTCAAACAGCGAGACCTCTTCGCGGCAGCACCGGTTTCTGCGGGAGCGATCACCTGATGCGGGTCGCCTTCGTGAACTGCGACCCAGGTGTGCCTGTCTTTGGCATGAAAGGAGCTTCGGTTCACGTTCAGGAAGTGATCCGCGCGATGCTGAATCAAGGCGCGTCCGTAAACCTCTTGGCAGCGAACATCGGTGGAGAGCGTCCGCCCGAACTGTCTTCCGTTGCGTTGCACCCCCTTCCCACATTGCCCAAAGGCGACGCCGAGGAGCGTGAGAGGCTAGCCATCGAGTCCAACGGGGCCATCTCCGATCTGCTTCGCCGAAACGGACCATTCGACCTCGTCTATGAACGGCATTCGCTTTGGAGTTACTCCGCGATGGAATTTGCGAAAGAGGCTGATGTGCCAGGCTTCCTGGAGGTCAATGCTCCTTTGATCGCGGAGCAGGCGCAACACCGAAGTCTGTTCGACGTGGGCTCGGCGAACCGCGTCGCTGCGAGTGCATTTGGCGCCGCGACCCAGGTGTTCGCTGTTTCGGAGCCCGTCGCAGACTACGTTCGATCGTTCGCTCCGGGCGCCAAGGTAACGGTTCAACCCAACGGGGTCGATCCTTCCCGTTTTCCGTCGTCCACCGCTCCGAGCCATCCTTCCCCGCAGTTCACCGTCGGTTTCTTGGGCACCCTTAAGCCATGGCACGGCCTCGACGTTCTGATCGATGCGTTCGGCCTCCTGCACAAGCGTCGCCCAAAGAGCCGCCTTTTGGTCGTCGGCGATGGGCCTGAACGAGGACGGAGTGCGCAGGTGATCAAAGACAAGGGCTTGCTCGATGATGTTGTCTTCGTCGGGGCTTGCCTCCCGGCCGATGTTCCGGGCTGCTTGGCGTCGATGGACGTCGCGGTTGCCTCGAATTTGGACTGCCCCGGGTTCTACTTCTCGCCGTTGAAGGTTTACGAGTACATGGCAGCCGGGCTGCCTGTTGTGGTGAGCGCGGTTGGCGAACTTCGCGAGCTCATTGTGGACGGCGAGAATGGCTTTCTCTACCCAGCCGGAGATGCCGAGGCGCTTGCCGCGATCCTCGAGAAACTATATTCGGAGCCGGAGACCAGAACTCGCGTCGGTGCTGCCGGGCGGCGCACCGTCCAGGAAGGTCACACGTGGGAATCGATAGTCAGGCGGATCCTCGATAGCGCTCAAAAGACGGTGACATGAGCAGGCCGGACAACCTGCGCGAGTCGCTGCCGAGCCTGTCCAAAATCGTGCGCCGGTTTTGGCCCTACATTCGCAAACAGCGGGGCCTAGTGGCCGGCTCGATCCTCGCGATTATTGGCAGCACCGTGCTTCGCTTGCTGGAGCCATGGCCCCTGAAGTTCGTTTTCGATGCGATCTTGGGCCCGTATTTGAGTGAAACCGGTTCGCCGGGCGTCCAGGTCTACAACTTGCTGGCGCTGGCTGCCGTCGCCGTTGTTGTCATCACGGGATTGCGCGCTGCGGCCGACTTTGTCAGCAGGATCGGTTTTGCAATCATCGGAAACCGTGTGCTGACACAGGTGCGCGAGGAGCTATACCGTCATCTGCAGAAGCTCTCGCTATCTTTTCACAACAAGTCCCGAAGCGGAGACATGGTCGTCCGGGTGATCGGTGACGTGAACATGCTCAAGGACGTCGCGGCTTCGGCGTTCCTGCCCCTTATCGGCAGCGTCCTCGTCGTCGCGGGAATGGTCGGACTTATGGTCTGGCTAGAGTGGCGGCTCGCCCTGCTTTCCTTCGCGATGCTGCCGCTGTTCTGGTTGTTCGCCTCCAGGATCGGGCGTCGCATTCAAGACGTTGCGAAAAAACAGAGGCGTCGCGAGGGCGCGATGGCTTCGACAGCGGCCGAGACCCTGGGGGCCATCAGGACCGTGCAGGCTCTCTCTTTGGAAGATGCCTTCGCAGATTCCTTTTCGGCGCGGAACAGGGAGAGCCAAAGCGAGGACGTCAAGGGAGCACGCCTGGCGGCCGTACTGGAGCGCAGCGTGGATATTCTGATCGCCATCGCGACGGCCGGCGTCCTCTATTTCGGCGCGGCCCTGGTGCTGCGACGCGAGATGACCCCAGGCGAATTGCTCGTCTTTCTCACCTATCTTAGGCGTCTGTTCAACCCTCTGCAGGACTTCGCCAAGTACACGAGCCGGCTCGCGAAGGCTTCGGCGGCGGCCGACCGAGTTCTCGAAGTGCTGGACTCAGAGCCCGACGTTCGCGATTCGGCTGCTGCGGTGGCCGCGCCGCCGCTGAGGGGCGAAATCTCCTTCGATAAAGTGAGTTTTTCGTACGGCGGTGGCATAGACGTTCTGAAAGATATCGATTTGAAGGTCGCTCCGGGCCAGCGCGTTGCGCTCGTCGGCGAATCGGGTATCGGCAAGTCCACCCTTGCCAGCCTTGTGCTACGGCTTTACGATCCGACCGAAGGGAGGGTGCTCATCGACGGACGCGACGTCCGCGATTACACCCTTGCTTCCCTGCGAGAGCAGATTAGCGTCGTCTTACAAGACAGCCTGCTCTTCGCGGCGACGATTCGTGAAAATATCGATTTTGGAAGCCCGGGGGCGAGCGATGAGGAGATCGAGGCTGCTGCCAAGCTTGCCAATGCTCACGAGTTTATCACCCGCATGCCGCAGGGGTACGACTCGGTCGTCGGCGAGCGCGGCGTAACTCTGTCCAGCGGGCAGAAGCAGCGAATCGCGATCGCGAGGGCGGCGGTGCGTAGAGCGCCTATAGTAATCTTGGACGAGCCGACGACGGGCCTCGACGAGGAAAACGAGCGCGACGTTGGAACCGCGCTATCTCATTTGGCCGAAGGCCGTACGACTTTCGTGATCACGCACGCGCTCAAGCACGCGGCTGAGGCCGACTTGGTCGTTTACTTAGAAGGCGGCAGGATTGCCGAAGCGGGCACACATCAGGATTTGATGCGAACGCGGGGCCGTTATGCTGCCCTATACGACCTGCAAAATTCTTCGTTCAGGAGGCTGGATGTTATCGGCGGTTGAGCGCCGACTCGTCGACCGCGATCCAGAGATCGCCGCCCTGGTCATGCTCCTGGATGCCGAGGCCTTCGGAACGTGGCTCGGCAATGCAATCCAACGCAATGAAATCTCCGCCGAGCTTTCCTACATTCGCTACAAACCCGGCTCGAACTGCCTGGTCGCCTACAAGGTGCGGGCGGGCGACGAGGAAAGCGTTTTCTACGCCAAGGCCGGGACGGCGGAGGATTGGGAGAAGCTGCGAAAGGCGAAACTCAAGCGTTGGACACGAGGCAAGTTCGGCTCGACCTATCTCCTCGGGCGGGATGCGCCATTTTGCGTGTGGGAATTTCCCAATGACGGAAATATTAAATCGCTAGCGCGATTTTCGCGCGATCCCAATGCGATTAATTTCGCTCCCCACGATTTTTCTCAGCTTGAGTTTCGTGCCCTTTCCTATAAACCGGAGCGCAGATATGTATGCGCAGCTTTCGACCACGGAGTGCCGAAGACGGTTATCAAACTTTACGCAGACGACCAATTCGAGGACGCCAAGAATAATGCGAAAGCCCTCTCGCAGTACGGCCGCATACGTGTGCCACAGATTCTGGCGCGCTCCAACCGGCGTCGCGCCGTTGCGTTCGAGTGGTTGGACGGCGACTTGCTTAAAAATTTGATTTCGACGGGCGACTGGGAGGCCTCCTGCCGCAGGGCAGGGCGCACCATCGCCAACATGCATTCACGCAAAGCGCCGCCCTTGAGACTACTAACGAGAGAAGAGGAATGCCTGTCTTTGACCGCCGTGGCCGAGTTCATCGCGGCTGTGCATCCTGATATGGGCGACAGAACGATATCGCTGGCCAAAAACCTCTCCGCTCGAATTTCCGAGAGGCCACAGTTGACCCGGCCGATACACGGCGATTTTTCCGCGAAGCAAATAGTGGACGATGGCCAGCGATCAGGCATTCTGGATTTTGATCGCTCTCGACGCGGCGACCCTGCGTCGGACCTTGGCCTATTTCTTGCGGACTTTAAACGGGACGCACTTTTGTTCGACGACAATGCTGGGGACGGTGTCGAAGACGCCATGCTCTCCGGCTATCGCGAGGAGGCGGCGCTCCCAGAAGGCATCGAGTTGTATACGGCAGTCGGCATGCTTCGGATAATGCCGGATTCATTTAAGTCTTTCCGGCCCGGCTGGGAAACGGAGGTGGAACAATTGTTGCGCCTCGCCGAGAAAACCGCAAACCGTCCACGAACGCCCGTCATCGATCCCGCTATGCCCTACTTGGAAGCGGCACTGGACTCTTCTGAGGCGCTACCCGTTCTAAAACGTGCGCTCAAAGACGATGGCCTGAAGTGGGAGCAAGCAAGTATTATTCGGCACAAACCCGGGCGACGATGTCTGATTCGGTACCGGCTGAACGGGCGCGAGCTTATCGGAAAAATTCGGGCGAAAGGGGTCGACCGGGAGATGCTCGCGCATTATGAGGAAATATATCGACGAACTTCAGGGGGCGGACCGTTCCGTGTTTCCCGCCCGCTTGGCATTGTTCCCGAGTACAGGATGTGGCTGCAGGATGCCCTGGATGGTGCGTCTGCCGGCGATTCGATCACACCGGCTTCGACGGCGATAGCCGAACGAATAGCCCGCGGTCTTCACGCGCTGCACCAGCTCGGAATTGAGGCGTGCCGCACGCATACGGTTGCGGACGAACTCGATATTCTCGAAAAGCGCTTGGCGTTGCTGCCGGGTTCATCGACGCTACTATCACGATGCAAAGCGGGGGCACAGACGCTCGACGAACCCGCGGTGACGGGCATCCACAGGGACTTTTATCACGACCAAGTGTTGTCCCACGGTGATGAGTTGTATTTTCTCGATTTCGACCTTTTCTCCATGGGCGATCCCGCGCTTGATGTCGGAAACTTCCTCGCGCATCTCACCGAGTTGTCGCTGCGACGATTCGGCGACCCGTCTGCGCTCTCTGAAATAGAGCATTCGTTCATTGAAGAATATGTTGCCTATGCCGGCGAGCGAGTTCGCAACAATATCGCAATCTATAGGCTGCTCAGCCTCGCTCGCTTAGCACAAATCAGCACTCTACACGCGAATCGCCAGAAATCGACCTCCGACTTAATCGATCTATGTGATCGGCTTATCCTCCATGAAACGATACAAACATGACTAGACACCCCATCGCTCTCGCACTAACTACGCTCTTGTATGCCGCGGCATACGCGCAAGAAGAACTGAGCGGCCCGGTTTGGTCGCCATATGGCTTGGTTTACGGGATTTATGACAATAATGCGGATCGCGACGAGTCGAAGATCAAGTCTCGCGGGTTTGTCTACGGGGTGGGCCTCGATTTCAAGAATAACGCCCGACGGCCGACTTTCGAATTCAGCTACGAAACCGCAGTACACAATTATTCCAATTTCGACAGGTTCGACCGGACAAGCCATTCATTTTCCGGCGTTTATCATCACAAGTTCAGTGATGCTCTGCGTGCCGACTTAATCGGCGAAGTGGCATTCAAGGGCAGCAGCGACGACCGCGATGTGAACGACATTTATTCCATCCAACCCCGTCTTCAGTATCGATTTTCCGATATCAACCGCCTAAACCTACGTGGCAATTACAGGCTGCGCCGGCCCGCCGATGATCCGAACGGGGAGAATCACAACCGTTTTGTGGAACTCGGATTCGAGCGTAGGATGGCTAACGACCAGCAGTTAGAGCTGGCCATTCGATACGAAATCAATCGCGCGAAGGACCCCAACAACCACTATATTCGGCGCACGATGAGCGCCGAATATAAGGCCGAAGCCTCGGATAGAGACAAATTCTCAATCGAGATCCGCCACCGTCCGCGAACGTATACGGTGCGAGAGGTCGAGCCGGGCGTACTTCGGTTCGACAACATTTGGGTCATCCAGGCCGGCTGGGAGCGTCTGCTCACCGACAAGCTCGCCTTGCTATTGGACCTGCGTTACGAAACGAGGCGCTCCAACGACGAGGACCGAAACTTCAACCAAGCGGTGCTCGGCGCTGGCCTCAAGTATCGGTGGTAGCATCGCTAGCATGATCTGTTTGTCGATCCTAGCCCTAACGGCCACTCTTGCCCCCAACGTTTGGCCGAACAGCATCAGCAAGGCGAACTCGGACCCGTGGCTGATCGAGAATCACGACCGGATAATTCGAATGCAACCGCGCCTCCTGGTGCTCAACTTTGCCAACGGGCTCTCGCGGGAGAATGCGAGGTCTCAGGTGAACAAGCTCATCGCGGCATTAAGTGAATCTTCGAGATACCACGGCTACAAGAAAGCGGATGCACCTGCATTTCTCGAGTACAAGATTCATAAGTTTATCGACCTGGCCGATTCGGAAAAGACGGTGGACGGCAATAGCGCTCAATATCCTCGCGTGCCGAACTGGACCGAGGGCATAAACTTTCAATATTCCCGTCTGTTTACTAACGAATTTACAAGGCAATACGACATCGACGATCCGAGCAACCGTTCCCGCGACCTCTCCCTAAGCGAACTGGTCAATCGAGGCATTATCAACGAGGTTTGGTTCCTCGCGTATCACGGCAAATACGGCTCGCCTTTCGAGAGCATCGAGGTAAAGCAGGTTTACGATGAGCAATTTAGGAAAGTCAAGGGCAAGTCGGTCCAAGCCGGCAACGGCGGCGACGAAGGGCAGCCGTTTATCGGGCGCAGTCTGAGAATTCTATTTATCAACGTCGAGCGCGGCACGGGATGCGCAATGGAGAGTCTGGGGCACTCGTTCGAGGGAATGTCCAACTCCCGCGCGATCCCTTATTTCACGAAATATTTCCGAGAATACGCCGGCTTCGACCTCGACAAAGAGTACGGCCTTCCCTTCGATTCCCTCTATGCACGCAACGGAAACGAAATGAACTACCCGTCGCCGACCACTATGTCCTTCACCTGGGAAGGTGCGCAGCGTTCGGTCACCAACTATGTGGTCGCCGGAGGCAACGTGCATTTCCCGCCGAACGGTAGGCGCGACTACGACACGGACAACATGCAGCCCGTGATGTCCACTATCGAACACTACCGCATGCACGACGACAACGGGAAAGACAAAGCGACCCTCTGGACGCCGAAGGTCTTCGACCGGTATCGCAAGCTCGCCCCCGACTGCATGGGCGCGTGGGTGGTCTATTGGCGGCAGAACATGCCGGGCTACCGCAACAAGGCGAAGGACGACGCGGGCAACCCCATGAAGAACTGGTGGCCATTCCTATTTTACTAAAAGTCGTCACAGATCGAGCGCAACCTGCCAATAGATAAGTAAGGCCTTGCTCACTGAGCGCGGGCCAGCACAACAAAACTGATTCTGGAGGAAAAAATGAGAACTTTCAAACTAATGGCCTTGGCAACGCTCGCAACCGCGACCGTGGCATCGAATGCACAGGTGGTCGACTTCGAGGACCTTTTGAACAACGGAACGACAGGTTACACCCTATATGGCAGCAACGTCGACTCGGGTGGATTCAACTTTGCATCGACTGTTCCTCATGGTGATGACGCGATCGCTTCTTGGACCGCGGACTTGCCGCAGTACTACACCGGCTCGACAGCGATCTTCGCCAACTACTTCGACGACGGCCTGCTGATGACCAAGATCGGTGGCGGCGCCTTCGACGTGTTCTCCATCGACATGGCCGATGTGTTCCTGAATGGTTCCGGCAATCTGGTAACCTTCACCGGAATCCATTCTGACTTGTCGGTCACTGTCAACGTCATTG
>JBPCLO010000032.1:0-16217 GCA_051003155.1 Fimbriimonadales bacterium
TACGCCGTGGCGACGCGGGTGGCGGGTTCCCTCCGGGGCGGCGAATTCGCCGCCACGGAGGGGGCGGACGCGCATCCAATACTGCGTTCCCGGCACGAGGCCCCCGATCAGGTAGTCCGACGCCGACGCGGACGTCGCGGAGCCCACGATCGTGGTGAAATTTGAAACGGTCGACCATTGCACCTCATACGCGGCGCCCTCGATGCTCTCCCAGTCGAACTTCAAGGAGCCTGAAACCGGCCCGTCGGCAACAATCAGCTCGGCGAGCTTGTCCAGCGAATCGATCTCCGCGCCCTTGGGGGCAAGGCCGAAATGGTTCTTCTCCGCCCCGCCCGGCCCGTAGAGTGCGTCAGTGAATTCGTCGATATCCCGCAAAACCTTGAAGCCGGCGGTTAGGCGCGTCCCCTTCAGCTGGCCGGCGACCTTCCACGCGTCCTCTTTAGTGTCCGTGTCGTTGATCGAAGTGGTGAGGTTGTCGCGCGCCGCAGTCACCTGAGCGACCGTCGGCGCTCCCGCCGGCCAAGCAAGCCCGGCGAGGCCGATCCCGGTGATAGCCTGGGTGAGCTGATTCCTAAGCGCGACTGCATTTCGTTTAAGTCTTTCTGGCATTGATTTGGCTCCTCCGAAGCTAAATCCTACCCTGATCATCCGCAATCAGGGTCTGACGATGGTGAATCGGGATGTGATCGCGCTTGATCAGGGTCTGATGGTGCTCGATCAGAGATCGATCGCGTGCACTCAGGGTCTGATCGCGCGGAATCAGGGCGTGTTCGTGCGCAATCAGGGTGCGATCGCCTCGCGCCAGTCATCCTGGAAGGCCAGGAATCTCGCGGAGCGTTCGGAGCGCACGCGTATCATTCGGCCATCGTAGAGGGTTCGAAATCCTTCTGCAGACGCGAGCGCCTTCCGCCTTGTCCGCCATTCTGCTGCTTGCCAGACACAACTAAGAGGACCAGGCCCATTGCGCTCATTCCCCGAGGAGGCAGCCCTAACCACCACCAAGCTAAGACGTAGCTAATGAGGATCAAGGCAAAAGTGAAAAGGAGTGACCGTCCAATCGCGGACGGGGCCACGCCGATTTGAACCTGGCCCTTCGCCACCAACTCAACCAACCGCTCGTAGTCGGAATCCTGCGTCACCCCTCGACCCCGCCGCCTGCACAGTTTGCCTTCGAGATCACCTCGCGCCAGTCATCCGGGAAGGACAGGAACTCTACCGAGCCTTCAACGCGCACGCGTACTAGCCCGGCTTCGTACAGTCTGCGAAACTCCTCCGGGGACGCAAGAACACCCTCCCTTATCCGTCGCTCCGCTATGTGCCAGGCGAAGAGATAGACCAAAGGCAAAGCGGCTATCATCGCAATTCCCAACCATGAACCGAAAATCGAGAGAATGAACAACGCCAAGAGCGTAAGCGAGGCAACCAAACTGACGACCTGTCCCAAAGGCGTCTTGGTAAAGAACCAGTTGTCGCCGGTGATGACCGGCACGTCGATGCTTACTTTGCCCTGGGCCACCAACTCTACAAACCGCTCGTGGTCGGAATCCTGCGTCACCTCTCATCCTCGCTCACGTGCTCATCGGGCGGTATTCGGCGCGACCCTCGTTCGCCTCGATCTGCGCGGTGAGCATCTCGGCCTTGCGGCGGTTGATGCCTTTCAGCATCGGCGCGGGGAGGTTGTCCAGCATGTCCTTCACCTGGTTGCGGGTCATCGCCAGCATGTGCTGGAGCGAGTTGATCAGCGCCTCGCGGTCCTTGCCCACGCTCACCAGGACCAGCTCGTAGACCGCGTCGTCGTCCACGCGCGCGTAGCCCTTGGCCGCGTGGCGCAGCTCGCCGGTCTCGACGTTGAGGAGCGGGATTTCGCGGTCGCACTCCTCGCAGATCAGGACCTTGGTCTTGTCGCTCATGAAGTTGAGCGCTCCGCAAAAGCCGCACCGGATGCCGGAGACATCGAGCACCTTGCCATCCATGACCGGAACCCTGCGATGGCACTCCTCGCACGCGAAATCGTCCATGGGCTGGGCCACGAGCATCGTGTCGTGCCCGCAATAGGGGCACGTCGCGGTGTAGCTCGTCACCTTGCGGCTCGACGCGGCTTTCGCGACCGCGTAGAGAATTAGGATCGGAGCGATGACGAGGAACGGGTAGCTGATGGCGGTCAGGTCGAGGCCTTGGAACTTCCCGAATTGGAACCAGCCGTCGCCGTACTTGAAGATGATGAGGCCGAGGAGCAACGACAGAAGGCCAAAGATTCCCCACGTAATCGCCTTCTCCCATTGCCCCTCGATTACGTCTGACCGCTTTACCGGTGTGTTGATACGAGAATCCATCTCCGGCTTCATTTATTCTACTCGAACGGTTTGTCGACCGGCGGCACAGGCCTCTCGATGCGCCCTGAGGGCGACATCCGGCCAGCCGTGACCGACGCGTCGATGAGGGAGACGATGTAGAGCGTCGCAATGCCCACCATAATCGGCCAAAAGAAGGCGGATGGCTGGGATCGACCGCCCACGTCCTCCATGCCGATCGTGAACAGCCCCACCCAGAGCAGCACCGCCACCGCCGCAATTGAGATACCCTTGCCCATCTCTCCGTTGTAAATCTGGCCGAAGCCGGGGAGCATGAGGCTGCAGAACGCGGCTGTTGTCGAGCTTCGCCTGGCGCCGGCGGCGTGGCTGAGGTCTCCGCTGAGGGCTTGGGAGACGGCCATGTCCTTTTCCGCGATCCGCAGGACGACCTGCGCGTGCTTTCTCTCGGCGGCGATGTTTCCGGGCTGGCGCGCGACGATCGCGGCGAGGATGTCGCGGGCTTCCGAGAGTTTGCCTTGGCTCGCCAAAATGTCGGCTTTGACCTCTTGCGAGGCCGGGTGGTCGGGATGTTTCTCTAAGACCTCCGCAACCGCGGCGTCCGCTCCTTGGGTGTCTCCTCGGTTTCGCAGGACATGCGCCTTCCTAAGGGCTGCTTGGATTTCTTCCTGCGAAGGGTCGAGAGTGTCCAAAGTTACGATTCCACGCTTTCGCTTTTCGGCATTGCCTTCCACAGAGACTCGAGGTCGTAAAACTGGCGCTGCTCTTCCCTCATGACGTGACAGACGACGTCGCCGAAATCCAGCAGCACCCAACCGCTCTCCTTTCCTTCGATATTTCTCGCCCGCATCTTCTCCTCCCGCATTTTCTCGGCGATTCTGTCGGCGATGCTCCGCACGTGCAGATCCGACGTTCCACTGCAGATGACAAGATAGTCCGCCATAACGGTTTTGGCGTGAACATCGAGCACCTCGATGCGCTCGGCCTTCATCTCATCCGCAAATTCTGAAACCCTTGCGGCCTTGTCTACCGACTCCAAACTATCTTCATCTCTCTATCCTGTATAGACGGCGACGTTCGATGATTTGAACTACACATTGCGGCGTCATGTACCGTATCGATTGCCCGTTCGCAACGCGATTCCGAATGTCGGTCGAGCTGATTTCCAGGAGCGGGGTCGGGAAGGCCCTGATGCGTATGCGCCAGTGTGCCGAAAGCTCACCGATCGCGGCTTCGAAATCTTGGCCGGGCCGAAACCCCACCCCGATTCGGCACATCTGCAGCAGGCGCTCGGGGTCTTTCCATTTAGGGATGCCGGACAGCGCGTCGGTTCCGACTATGAACCACACTTCGGTTCCCGCCTCGGCGTAAGCCCGTACTGTGTCGATCGTATAGCTCGCCCCAGAGCGCCTGAGGTCTACGTTTCCTACGCGCATGTTGTGGCAACCGTCCAACGCGCATTTCACCATTTCGCAGCGCGTGCCGCCGTCGGTGGGATGAGTTTCCAGCTTGAACGGGGATTGAGCGGCGACCTCCAGCACGACGTCGTCGAGCATAAGCGCCTCCTTAGCTTCGACCGCCAGCCGCAGGTGGCCGAAGTGAATCGGATCGAACGTTCCGCCTAGAATCCCGAGTCTCATCCTTCGTCTTCGAATGTAAAGGCGAGGTTGCCGATCCGTACTGTATCGCCCTCTTCGATGCCCGCTTCCCGAAGGCCGTCGATCACTCCGGCGCCGACCAATTTTCGGTGGAGATACCGTAGTGCCTCGGGATTTCGCAGGTCGGCCATGGCTACCATGCGGATCACGCTCCGGCCGGTCACGACATAGGCTGCCTCGTCGCGCTCGATCGCATAATCTTGCTCCCTTTCCTCTTCCGGCTTGGGCTCCAGAATTTGCACTATCGGCTCCGGTGGTTGCTCCTCGAGCAGCGCCGCCAGCCGGTAGAGCAGCTTTTCTACTCCGGCCGTGGTCGCGGCGCTAATGAGGAAGACCTCCAATCCGGTGCTCGCTAGGGTCTTCTCAATATCTTGCCTTTGCTCCGCATCGGGCATCAAGTCGATCTTGGACATGGCGATCAACGCGGGTTTAGCCGCCAGGTCTGACGAGAACTTTTCCAACTCGGACTCGATCAGCTTGAAGTTCCCGAAGGGGTCGCTTTCGTCCACAGGGAGGCACTCGACGACGTGGAGGATCACGCGCGTCCGGTCCGCGTGCTTGAGGAACCGGTGGCCGAGGCCCTTACCCTCGCTCGCGCCCTCGATAAGCCCAGGCAGGTCTGCAATCACAAAGCTCTTATCGCCGGCCTTGGCGATGCCGAGACTCGGGGTGAGAGTTGTAAACGGATAGTTGCCAACCTTTGGCTTGGCCGCGCTGACCGATCGAATAAGAGTCGACTTCCCAGCGTTCGGAAGGCCTACGAGACCGACGTCCGCCATCAATTTTAGCTCGAGAAGCAATTTCCGCGCATCCGCCGGCTCGCCTTTCTCGGCGAAAGTGGGCGCCTGGCGAACGCTGCTTACGAAGTGTAGGTTTCCTCGTCCGCCACGTCCACCTTTAGCAGCGGTAAAGCGCGCCTTATCGTAAGCAAGGTCGGCCAGCTGCTCGCCGGTATGGGCATCTTTGATGACCGTGCCAATCGGTACGCGCAGCTTCAAAGACTTGCCGCTCTTGCCGTACTTTCGGTCGCCTTGGCCCGGAGTGCCGTCCTCCGCCGCGTATTTCCTCGTGAAGCGGAAATCGAGCAGCGTGGTCAAGTTCGAGTCGGCGACGAGCACGACGTCGCCGCCGCTACCGCCATCCCCCCCATCCGGTCCCCCGCGTGGGACATGCTTTTCTTGGCGGAACGAGGCGGATCCGCCGCCGCCCCTTCCGGACCTTACATCAATAACCGCTTCGTCGAGAAACACGTCCGGGAAGGATACCGGTTTCACCCGACAGGGTACGCTTACTGACCTTATATGGAGCCGGCCTGGGTTATTTTTGGTTTCGCGGCGTTACTGGCGGTTGGATGGGCGTTCATCAACGGATGCCATCGTCGAAATTCGGGCAATAAGCAAAAACTTGTCGAGTCGGTGTCGAGGTTTCCTCCGTTCACTACACGGAAGCTCCTGCGCCTATTAGCTCCAACGAGCTTCAGGGATCGCTGGAACCACGTCGTCGTCATCGCCGGCTGTGTTTGCATTATCGGCGCTCCCGTTGCATTGTTCGCACCGTTCGTGATTCCGGTTTCTTGGATCGCTTCGGTCCTTGCCCTGCTTGCAGGCAGCCTAGTGGGCTCGCTTATCGGAGAGTTCGCACTTAATTCTTGGGGCTGCGGACTCGTTCTGCCAGCTGAAGCCACTCGTTCAGTGCGAGATAGTGCGGACGAACCTGCGCACTGAGCCCGGCATCTGTTAAGGCCGCCTCCGCAACCGCGCGATCTATACCAACAGCGATCAAGTTATTCACTAGGGTCTTTCTGGGCTGTTTGAACCCCGCGCGCATGAACTTGAAGAACCCGTCCGGTATCGCCGGCTCCGAAATCGGGTCGAGTCTAAGGACTCGACTGTCCACTTTTGGCCGCGGATAAAACGCGCCGGCCGAAACTTTGGCAACTGTCGAGATCGTGAAGTGGGATTGAACGAACACCGACAGCGATCCGCGTGCGGAGTTACCCGGCTTAGCTTCCAGTCGCTGCGCCACCTCCTCTTGCATCATCAGCACCGCGTGCCCTATTAGATGCGCGGTTTCGCACGCACGCTCCACGATCGGAGCCGTGATGTAGTACGGTAGGTTGGAGACAATCACACGCGGTTCAGGAAGTTCGCCCAGGAGTCGCGCGAGATCGACGTGGAGCACATCGTCTACGACTAGCCGAGCTTCCGGCGCCGCCTCGTCAAGGGCGGGCCGGACCCGCGAGTCGAGGTCGACCGCAATCGTCGGCGCGAATTGCACTAGGCGCTGAGTTAGCACACCCGGCCCGGGACCAATCTCGAGGATTCCACCGGCAGGGCTGCAAGCTTCGATTATTTTTTCCACGACGCCCCTGCTGGCCAGCCAGTGCTGGCCCAGGGACTTCTTCGGCGAAAAGCCGTGGCGCGTTATAAACTCTCGTAAAATTGAAGGCGACGTTAGGTCGAGCTTATCCAAGAATGTGAACGCGAACGGACTTTCTGCCAAAGTTCATGGCTTGGCGATACGAATCGAAGCACAGGTCTATGCGGTTGCCCTTGATTGCTCCGCCGGTGTCTCCGGCAATTGCGAAGCCATAGCCTTCCACATAAACCTTCGTACCCAGCTTGATGACACGCGGATCGACAGCGACTATACCGAACCCGGCTCGAAAGCCCATGGCGGTTCGGTTTGTGTTCTCGTATGCGGAATAGCCTGTCGCGCGCATCGACATCACCTTCTCGCGAGTGTAGTTGCCGCGCGTGCTGGTCCAGCCGTGACGGCCCATGTTCATGATCGCATTGACCGGCGGCTCGTAGCCCTTAGAAACAAGCTTCGGATTCACGAGCTTGCCGTTTACGCTTTCATAATCGAAAACCTTAGTCACGGTGCCGTTCTTGCCGGCGCGCACCTTTACGAGGCGTCCGGGGCCCAGAGAGCGGTCGAAGTGGTACTCCACTTTAAATGGGATGGATTTAGTTTCGGTCTGCGTGACCTTTGTCTTCGCCGCCACCGGGGTCTCGACCACGGCTTCAGGCTCCTGCGGAGCGCGAAAACCAAGCGTAACAGCGGCGGCGCACAATACGGCGATGCCGCTCAGTATAGAATTATTCGGACGCATAAGCTCACTCCCTATGGTCGAGCGCCTTTGGCTGCTCGCTTGCTGGGTTCTGCTCGATGTCAAAGCTCCGTCTGTGGAGCCTAAAAAAGCAAAACTACTTGTCTTTGAATCCCGGAAGCCTGCGGCCCTTGTAGAAGCCGTCTGGCGTGGCCGTATGAGGAAGGACGAACGGTTCGCCCCCCTGCTGTCGGTTGATGGTGACCTCGGGCATTTCCGTGGTCCATGTTCCTCTCCGCTTCGCGCTGCGCGCGTGGGAATGTCTTCGCTTGGGATTCGGCATTACTTCTTCTCCCGATGCAAAGTATGCTTTCGCAGATTCGGGTTGTACTTCATTAGTTCCAGCCGATCCTTCGTCTTCTGTTTATTCTTGCTGGTCGTGTAGATGCTTTTGCCATCTTCGGTGCAGACCAACCGAATAATTTCCCGATGCTCGCCTTTCTTTGCCATTACTTCTTGGCCTCCTTGCCATATCGTCGCATGAATTTCTCCACACGGCCGGCGGAGTCTACAAGCTTTTGCTTACCTGTGTAGAAGGGGTGGCAATTAGAGCAGATGTCCACATGCAACTCGGGAACCGAGGAGAGAATCTCCGTTACAGGCTTCCCGGGCGTGCAAGCGCAATACACCTTGCAGGGCATCGTTTTTGGATGAATTCCGGCCTTCATGATCGCTGTGCGCCTTCGCACGAACGCAGATTCTACCACAAAAGCCCGAGCCTGCAGGCGAGGCTTACTTCTTCAGGGCATCATAAAGGTCGAGGCTTCGGGAACCAGGTTTGATGCTGCCGACCGAGCCGTCTTCGTGCTGAACCCCTTGCAACTCGTCGTCGAATGCGAGCCATACCGCGGTTGCCCCAACTAGGAGTACGATCGCCCCCACCAAGATTTTCTTCATTTGTTCCCCGACCTAGATAAATTGCACATAGGCCGACATTAACTCGTGTTACGGCTCACGCTACTACATTGGACGACAAGTTTGGAGAACACGCAAGGCTTTTTAGGCCTAGGTCCGTTATGACAAAAAACTGGCTCCTTCACCCAGGCGAAGGAGCCACGTCTGTCGAACGGTTAGGTTCCTGACAACTACTTGCGTCGGCGAGCGACTGCCAGGCCGGCCAAGCCGATACCCAGGGCAATGAACGTGCCGGGCTCGGGAACCGCAGTACCCTGAACCACGAACGGGAACTCGACGGAGAAACCCTTGCCCACATCAGTGGGACCCCAGACGCCGGCATTCTCCTGCATGCCGTTGCCGTTACGCGTTATCGGGTCATCGGGGTTGTTCGGATTGGGATCCATGACGTAGTTCGCCCAGCCGCTGGTGCCACCCTCAGTATGTAGGTCGACCCAGTATGTGCCATCTCCGAGTTCGAGGCCCCCAACATTGAAGTTGAGGTAGTTGATGGCTAGTTGCGTGTCTTGCAACGTACCGACATCCGTAACGCGGTAGATATTGCTGAAAGACACATCTGCTGCGCTGACGGTGTGGATTACCGAGCCGGTGCCCGGAGCGTCGTCCCAAATGTTCAGTTCGATCAGCGTCCAGCCGGGATTTCCGGCAGGCGCGCCCGTCGAGTAGCCCTGCATGATGATGTTGTCGATAGTCCACGGGCCGCCGGCGATCGTGAAGTCGTCGGCAATGCTGAACGTCGAGTTCATGTTAGAGCCGCGTGAACTCGAGTCGGTGCCCATCATGCTGGCGTCGGCGCCGCCGAAGCCTGCCCCGGGTGGGTGATGACCGGGCCGTTGTCATAAAGATCGATGGCGTTGGCCGAAACACAAGCGACAGCCAAAGATGCGAAAAGTAGCTTCTTCAATAGATTCTCCTCTCTGTAGAAATATGCGGACGCTAAGGTAGTCCCCCGCGAACCGCAGGCGTGTACCGAATTAGTGCACTTATAGAGCATTAATACACAAATTGGCATCCCAAGTGTCATTGAAGTGGATAATGGTCGGGGCGACTGGATTCGAACCAGCGACCTCTTGCACCCCATGCAAGCGCGCTATCCAAGCTGCGCCACGCCCCGACGCGGGCTGATTATACCGGCTCCTACCTAAAGCGCCAGATGATGTTCGCGCCTTGATCCATCGCCAAGATCGACGCAGCGCTATGCCCTTTGGCATGGAGGTCGGCGAAGATGATGCTGGCGATTCCGTGGTTCTTGCCGTCCTTGTGATGCCGGCACCAGATCGGCTTGAGTTGAGCAGGAGGCAAATTTTGCATCTCTGGGATCACGTCCTTGTCCGAAGTGATTGGTGGGCTTAGCTCTGGCATCGTCGGATGCGCGATGCCGTTATACGGGCTGAACGTGTAGCCGCGATACTTCATATCCAAGGGGCCCCCCGGGGTGTCGGCGAACAATGCCGTTCTGGAGGTCTCGACCATAGTGCTCGTGTTGGCCGCGGTCGTAAACCCTTCGCAGCCTGCAGGGTTCGGCTGGCCCTCTACGCAGCCTTCCGGATCGTACGCCGATGCTCCCGAAAAGCCCACATTCATCTCGCCTCGTGTCGCCCACGTGTGGCCGAACTGGCCCGGGCTGCCCGAGCACACAAAGACTTGCTTGTCCCTAACGTAAGGGAATACCTGCGCCGTCCAGATGCGATTCGGGTCATCGGTCGGTACTCCGTAGTTCGTACCCAGGGGGAGGTAGCCGGAGTTGTCCTCAACGTACAGGGTCACTGCGGCGCCGAGTTGGCGCATGTGGACCATGCAGGCTGTTCTCTTGGCCGCTTCCTTTGTGCGTGCGAATACGGGGAACAGGATGGCTGCCAGTATCGCGATAATGGCGATGACCACGAGCAGCTCGATCAGCGTAAAGGCTCTCCTCATCGAAGAAAGAAGACGACTTAGACTTTCCCGTTAGTTCCCTTGAGAGTTGCCCCTCGGTCGCGCGGACTTCTTCGAGGGCGGTTCGGGTCTGACCTCGACCTCCGCGTTCTGGACCTTGCTCATCGGCAAGATGAGGAAGCCGTCCGGGCCGCCGTCGAGGAGCCGAATCGCGGCCTCTTGCTCGAGTAGCAAGAGCATGTCCTTCGGCGCGAGGGCGAGCGTCCCGTCCTTCCGGTTCGTCGGCAGCCGCAAGATCTCATCTTCCACGCCGGGCATCACTTCGATCGGGAGACCGCTCTGGCTCTCGATCGCGTCGAGAGCGGCGAGGAGCGTCAGCGCCTTCGTCCCGACGACCACGATCGGCTCCTTCTTCGGCGTCAGGGGCCGCGGCGACGTGCCGGGGTCCTTGCCCGTCGGCTCCACTACAGCCGAATCGACGTCCGGACGCGCAATTGCGGGCGGAATCGGGATCGCTTGCCGCACATCCAGGGCAGGCTTCGGTTCCGGTTCGACCCGGGTAATAACCTTCGTGACCTGGTAGGCGCCGAACGCGATGGCTGCGAGCGCGGCGAAGGCGGCAGGCACGACCCACGCGCGAAAAGCGGATTGGCGAACCACCGGGGCCTCGAACGGCCGATGCGCGACCGAAACGGGGCGGGAGCCGCGCAGAGCATCCACGGCCGCCTGATGCGTTGCGAGTTGGGTAGCGAGGTGTGGGTACCGCTGCAGGAATTCCGCCTCCATCTGCGCGTCGCGGCTCTCGGCGGTTGCCCAAAGGAGCTCTTCGAGGTGGCTACTCATGCGTCCCCTTCAGCGCCTCGTAGGCGGCCTTGAAACGTTCCCGCGCTCGGAACAGCCGGGTTTTGGCGGCGTTCGGGCTGCAGTCGATCGCCTGGGCGACCTCATTGATCGAGACGTCTTCCCAGTAAAACAGCGTCAGGACCGCGCGGTCCGCCGTGCTCAGCGAGTGCATCGCTGAGGCGACTTTGACTTGGTCGGCGGTCGCGCCGGGGTCGGGCGGCGTCTGGGCGTGCTCTGCGTCCTCCAAGGGGACGTTTCGCTTCTTGTTCTTCAGCTTGCGCGATTGCTGGATGGCCGTGTTGACGGCGATGCGGAAAATCCATGTGCTCAGACGGCTGCGCTCGTTGAACCGGCGCAGGTTCTTGTAGATTAGAGTGAAGGTTTCTTGGACGGCGTCCTGGGCGTCGTCGGCGTCGAGCAGGATTCCTTTCGAGAGCGTGTAGATACGCTCGTAGTACCGGTCGTACAGCGTCGCGAACGCCGCCTGGTCGCCTTCCAGGAAGCGTTTTGCCAAAAGCAGGTCTTCGTCGAACTGTATCGTCGCCCGGTCTGCAGCGCTCACCGTCATACGATCGTTTTGACGTCTCAAGCTGCCGTGAAGGTTACCCGGGGCGGGTTGCTGAGTTGCCGCGCGAGATCTATTCCTCAATCGGCGGCCGCGACTATTTGGCGCGTATCTGCTTCGGTTCGAACGGGATGAACCCCAGTTTCGTTGCGGCATGGAACGCTTGCATTCGGTTCTTCACCTCGAGCTTGTCGTAGATATTCGCAAGGTGGAAATCTACCGTGCGTTTCGACACGTAGAGAGAGTCGGCGGCTTCCTTGCTGCTATACCCTTGCCCAATCAAATTGAGAACGTCCACCTCGCGCTTCGTCATGTGCTTTGGTCGCTCTTTATCCGGCTTTGTACTTACGATGGTCATGAATCATAGTTTATCACGCATCCGCTAGTGATCCCTCACCCGTTAGACTGAATTCCGCAGTTCGCGACCGCGCTACAATCCGCTGGATGGCACAATTGCATACCCATCATGTGCGCATAAATCCATAGGGTTCGTTCGCTCATCGTTTATAGACCTCGTTCATCCCCACCAACAGAGCTCGGCAGCAAACGCTATAGGGTGTAACGAGCCCTAAGAAGGGCGAGCCAGCGCCGCAGCAGTCGGCGGTCGTCGCCCTATGTCGTCATCACGTCACATTCCCTGGGACGAGGTGTCGTGATGACGCGTACGAACCGAGTAAACTTAACGCCTGCCTCTCATGAACAAAATTATTGTGTGCCTCTCCTTGGCTATGCTCGCGTCGGGCGCGGTTTGTCAGGACGAATTTATTCCTGATAAGGGGCAGACGCCCGCGAAGGAAGAGCCCAAAAGGGACGACCCCGAGAAGGAGCTCAAGGAAAAGATCAAGAAGTACGACGATTTCTTGAAGGACACCACGAAGCTCGACGGGCCGTTTACGCTTTACACCAAGAAGAAGGACGGCAAGACCGACGTCTTCTTGGAACTCGACCCCGCGCAGCTGGGCAAATACTGGTTCCTTGAGGCGACACTGCGCACCGGTGGAAACGCCATGGGCCTGCAGGCGGGCGAGCCGGCCAACACGATGATGAACGTTGACGCCTACCGGTTCGAGCGCAAGGCCGACCAGATTTGGCTGATGGTGCCGAACCTGAGCTGGCGCTGGCACAAGGACAGCCCTTGGGCGACTGCGGCACGGCGCTCGTTCCCTGAAGGCGTCATTGACGAATACAAGATCGAGGCCGAGCACCCGACCACCAAGAAGATGGTCATCAAGACGACCGACCTATTCTACGGCGGCGTGTTAGACCTGAACGAGCGCGTGAGCGGAACGATGATGCGGCCGTACATCCTAGATCGCGGCAAGTCGGGCGTTTCGGACGTCAAGACGTTTCCCGAGAACATCGTGGTTCGCGCTGACCTCTTCTTCAACTCGCCGTCGCGCGGCGGTGGTATGCCCGAGGGCTTGGCGGAGATGCTGGGCTTCGGCGGTAAGAGCCACCTCGCCGACGACCGGAGCCTGCCGCTCGGAGTGACCTATCTTATCTATCCGCAAAAGGACAACGGTTATGTGCCGCGCATCGCGGATGCGCGCGTGGGCTACTTCACCCAGGACTTCTTCGACCATTCCAAGCTGATGGAGCTCGACAAGACCACGCGCTACATCAACCGTTGGAACCTGAAAAGGAAGGACGCGAATGCTGCGATGAGCGAGCCGGTGAAGCCGATCGTTTGGTACATCGACGACAGCGTCCCCGAGAAGTATCGCAAGGCCTGCGCCGAGGGGATTCTGCTCTGGAACAAAGCTTTCGAGAAGATCGGCTACAAGAACGCGATCCTGGTGAAGATGAAGCCGAAGGACGCCGATTGGGACCATGCCGACATGCGCTACAACGTCCTGCGGGTGATCCAATCGGAGGCTGCCGGGTATGCCGTGGCGTCGGCTCGGTCCGATCCGTTCACCGGCGAGATCGTGAACGCGGGCATTTCGGTCGACGCGAGCGTCATTGGCGCCGTCGGTCAGGAGTACACGTGGCTCACTGCGCCCGCTCGTGGCGCATACTCGGAATCGCTTGCAAAGCTTGTTCACAGGGGAGAGGAAACGCCGGCAGCAAAGGCGGGGCCTTGGAAGAAGCTGGAGTGCAGGCTGGGCAAAGGCAAATTGGAGTCGGCGGCGTTTGCGTGGTCCGCTCTCGAGACGCTCATGCCCCTGGGTACATCGATCAACAAGGACGAGTACCTCAAGGAGTTCTTGGTGGACCTCGTTAGCCACGAGGCCGGTCATTGTTTAGGGCTTCGGCATAACTTCGTCGCCTCGACGTACATGACGGACGAGCAGCTCGCCAACCCGGGCGTCACCTCGGCCCAAGGAACGAGCGCCAGCGTAATGGACTATATGCCGGTGAACATCGCCGCGGTGGCGAAGGGCAAAGGGCACTTCTACACCAGGAGCATAGGTAGCTACGACGTCTTCGCAATTGAGTATGGATACAAGGACGTTCCGGGCAATACGGCGCTGGGCGAGAAGCCGCACCTGGTCAAGATCGCAAAGCAAGGAAGCCTGCCGGGGCACCTCTACATGACCGACGAGAACGCGGATGCTTTCGACCCGTATGTCGTGCGCTTCGACAACTCGAAGGACCCGATCAGGAACGCGGGGATGACGATCTCGGTCGCAAAGAAGCTCTTGGCGAAAGCCGACAAGAATTATCCCAAGCCGGGCCGCCCCTACAGCGACCTCACCCGAGTCGTTAACATGGCGATCATGCAGACGGCGCGGCAGTGCTTTTCGGTCGCGCGATTCGTGGGCGGCCTCGCGGGCCGGCGGAATTTCGCCGGCGATCCGGGTGAGAAGCCGACGCTGGCGCCGGTGGAGCCCGCGTTGCAGCGCGCGGCGATTCAGCTGATCGCGAGGGAGTTGCTGTCGGAGACCTCGTTCCAGCTCAGCAAGCGGATGCTGGTGAACCTGAGTGGCGATTCGGAAGGCAGGTATAGCGACGCGCCGATCAAAGACATCATAACGATGATCCAGAGCGCGGTTGTTAGCTCGCTGCTCTCGGCCGACACGACCGAAAGGGTTGCAAACAGCGCCTTCAAGCTGGCCGGCGGCAAGGACCGCTTCACGCTGTCGGAGCTGTACTCGATCGTCGTGGGTAGCGTGTTCTCGGAAGTGGCGGCGCGTAAGCCGATCGGCATGCTGCGGCGGGACTTGCAGCGGTTTGTCGTGGATGCACTGTCCACGCAGGCCCTGGCTAGGCCGGGGTCGATCGAGGAGGACGTTCGGATGCTCGCCTGGCACCACCTGCGTGGTTTGAGCAAGAAGCTCGCCGGCGGTTCGAAGGAGGAGATGACCTCGATGCACCAGGCCGATCTGCGACGCCGAATCGAGCGGACGGAGAAGTCGGTGGTTACGTCGGGCGGATAGCTGAGGTCGTCCACCGAGTGTCGACCGGCGACCGGCGACCGGCGACTGTATAATCTCCTCCGTGTCTGTTGAAACCAGCGAGCTGATGCCGGGGGTGGTGTTGAACAGCCTCGGCAAGCATAACGACGATCGGGGCTGGCTGACCGAACTCTACCGCGAGGACGAATTGCCGGAGGGGTTTACGCCGGCGATGGGCTATATGAGCGTGACGAAGGCCGGCGTCGCGCGCGGGCCCCATGAGCATGCCGATCAGACCGACGGGTTCGTCTTCATGTCGGGCCAGTTCCGGCTCTACCTTTGGGAGAACCGGGCCGGGAGTGGGGATGCGAAGATCGTGCTCGAAGTCGGGGAGGCCAATCCGGTCTTCGTGACCGTGCCGCCGGGGGTGGTGCATGCCTACAAAAACGTCGGCGCCGAGGAGTCGTTCGTGCTGAACTTCCCTGATCGCCTTTATGCCGGGTGGGGGAAGAAAGACTTGGTCGACGAAAACCGCCATGAGGACGATCCCAACACGCGGTTCACGCTCGAATGAACATTCTCGTAACCGGCGGCGCGGGGTTTATCGGGAGCAACCTTTGCCGGCTGATCCTCGAGGAGCATCCCGAGGATCAGGTTTCGGTGCTGGATGCGCTGACCTACGCCGGGAACCTCAGCACGATAGAGGACCTCGAGACAAACGAGCGGTTTCGGTTTCATCAGGGTCGGATCGAGGATGGGACCGCCGTGCGGCGGGTTCTGAAGGACGATCACATCGATGCGGTGATCAACTGCGCTGCCGAGACGCACAACGACCGGAGCCTTTTGGAGGCGGGGGTTTTCCTTACGACAAACGTTATGGGGGTCTGCGTACTTCTTGAAATCGTCCGCGAGATGAAAATTCCGAAGCTCGTCCATGTTTCGACCGACGAGGTCTACGGGTCGACGGCGACAGGCGAGTTCACAGAGGAATCGCCGCTAAAGCCCAATACGCCGTATAGCGCGAGCAAAGCCGCGGGCGATTTGCTGTGTCGCGCCCACTTTGTTTCGTACGAGACGCCGGTGGTTGTGACTCGTGGTGGGAATACCTACGGGCCGTATCAATATCCGGAAAAGTTGATCTCATTCTTCGCGACGCGCCTTGTCGACAACAAGAAGGTGCCGGTATACAGCGAGGGCGAGCAGGTCCGCGAATGGATTCACGTCCGCGACCATGCCGCCGGAATCGATGCGGCGCTGCGAAAGGGCGGGCCGGGGCAGGTTTACAACATCTCGGACAAGAACGAGCGGATGAACAAAGAGATCGTGCAGGTGCTGCTGGAACGGCTCGGGAAGGGGAACGAGTTGGTGAAGAAGATTCCCGACCCTCGGAAAGGAGCGCACGACATGCGCTACAGCATGTCTTCGGATAAATTGCAGGGGATCGGCTGGGCTCCCGAGGTTCCGTTCGCGGAAGGACTCGGGGAGACGATCGACTGGTACGCGCACCACCAGGGCTGGTGGGGGACAATGGGCGCCAAACCCAAAGACCAAGAAGTTCTGCAACAGATCTCCCACCCCCTCTTTGGTGAGGAACCGTAGATT
>JBPCLO010000033.1:0-25383 GCA_051003155.1 Fimbriimonadales bacterium
ACTATCGCCGTCCGCACCGAAGCTTGCAAGGACTAGCCCCTGCAAGCTTCATCGCCCAGCTTTCAATCACAATGCAGGAGGCGGCAGAACTAAAACTCTGACCTGGTCATTAAATGGGGACTAGCCAGTAACCCTACCGCTGAGGCTGTTGGCTTTGCGCTAACAGCCGACCGCGATGACATTAAGACTTTCTGCTGGGAATGGTTCGACTTCGGCGGCCCTAACCGCGCCATGAAACTCCAGGAATCTGGCGAGCTGGGGATTGTGATGGCGAATTCGGGCGGCGCCTCGGAGATGATTCGGACGGAGTTCCTTACCGACATTTCCATCCGCGTCGCTCGCTTTCCGAAAGACCTCGTCGAGATGTATATCGCCGACTGGAGGGTGCGAATAGCAAAGGGTTCCGTAGTCACCTGGCCCTCGCTGATTAACGGCAAGGTGCTGGCTAACTAGCTTGGGGCGTGGCACCCAGGGGTCCGGTATCAAAGCCGTAGGCGAAAGCCCGCAACCTCGGGGATCGCTGATTTGCCACCCTGATTCCTTTCGGGGGTCAGCCATCTACAGGAGGCAACGGATGTTCCACGGTCGGGCCCGAATCCCTGACTAGGCGTCGCATGAGCCCTCTGTGGAGCACCTTGTGTAGAGTGGGCATTTAAAGGCGTGGGCTCCTAAGTATCTGACCTATTCATCTGCGAAGGGATCAAATTCGGGAACGGCAACAGCAGCCTCTTCGCCGCCAATTGCAGCACGGCCATCAGGGCAAAGCTCCCGAAATTTGCAGAAGAAGCAGCGAGAGTACTCGGGCTCCGGCGGAAAGTCCTCCTCTCTGGCACAATACTCCGGCCCACCATCTTCGCTTTTTCTCGTTGTCACCAATGCGTATTGTTCTGCCGACTCGGTGGCAATGGTCTGGCGTGCGGCTTCGATGGCCTCCGCCGTCACGATGCTCGGATTCCATCTGCTTATGTGCTGCAACCAGACTGCTTGCACATAGATCCGCTCAAGCGGATACTGCAAGTGTTCATGGCCGTACAATGCGTAAACGCTTAACTGCTGCCGAGCTTTCTCTACACTCTGTTCGGTCGGCCGAGCGGTCTTCCAATCAATAATATAGAGGCAGTCGTCAAGCTCGAAGTAAATATCATAGTTGGCATATACGACAAGCTCGCCGAGCAGAAAATGCGGTGGATAGTCGGTAGGCTTCTTTATCTTTCCCCACCGGTCCGGCTTTGCCTTGATCAGGTGATCGACAACTTCGGATACCTCAAAGTTATAGAGGCAATCTTGGACTAACTGTTCGCAGTAGGCTAGTTTGTCCTTGGGGAGTAGATAGCCGTAATAGTCGCTGTGCAAGGGCTGGCTTTGCCTTGGTGGTTTCCTCCCGGCTTTCATCCCGGCAACGATTCGCCCGCTTGCTGCAACAACTCTTTTGAAAGCTTGGATGCCGCGCTCGGCTAGATCTTCCGGCAGTTCGCCGTGCTCTATGAAGTTCTCCAATGCTCCGTTGATGCTCCAATCAACGACCTGGCCAGCGATAAGCTCAGGGGCGGAAAGATTCTTGAGCATGTATGCGGCGGCGTCGTACTGCTCGTATTTTGGAAAGTATTCGTAAAAGAATTGACGGCGGCACGTGTTGTACGCGTACGAGCGTGTGTAACTCCACGACATGTACCTCCCGCACCCCATTAGCTATGACCGTCCAACCGGATAAATTCTACTTGAGTTCTCCCTTGCGATAGCTCACTGAGTACAGGTGGTGCCGCTCCCTGCCATTTCTCCCTCCAGTCGGCGTATACGGGCTACCGCCAGGCGTCGCTGCACGCGCGTGGCAACTGGTGTGCGCGGGAGGGCCGGCCGGCAGACCGTTTAGTTCTCGCTCCTTTGCTCAACCTGCCTTCGTGAGAGGACGATCCACGCGACGCAGGCTAGTGCGATGCCGACGCTGTCTATCATAACATCTGTGATCAGACCGCCGCGGTCGGGCACGAAGGCCTGGTGGAGCTCGTCGAGGGTGGCAAAACCGAGCGCGATCACTGCGGAAGCCATGATTCTCCCTGCAGAGGCCCGCAGGACCAACCAGGTGAGGAGTGCGAATTCCAGGACGTGGAATCCCTTGACGAACAGCCACCACCACGATGCCCAAAACCGCATGAATCCTTCCTCGGACACCGGAACAGGAGAGCTGCTAGCGACACTCCGGATGAGCTGCTTGCTGTGGACAACGGTGGACGACATGGCGGTGATCAAGGTCATGCACACGATCGGGGGCGACCATCGGCGCCATGGGCTCACCTCGCCATTTTATCCCCTACCCCCGGAACCCTATCTGGGTCCGGTGAACCAGACGACCTGGTCTACAGACGCGGCCCAGTTCAGATTGAGCAGGCCTCGATCATACCAACCGATGTTCACCACCGAAGGGATGGGGGTGGACTCGGCGCGGAGCGCCGAAAGAAAAGCCAAGGAACACTCACGCCTAGCGTCGAGCAAGAGCAGATACTAGACCGGCAAGAATTCTCTCCAAGCCGCTTAGAGCGAAGATCACGATCCCAACCCAAGCGACCAAGGGGAAGAACACCATCATGTAGGTAACCGCCGCGGCTACCCACACGCCGACGCAAGACGAGCAGTACAGCAAGGCTCCGATCGTGTGCTGGAGCCCGCGCTTCTTGGGCGTCTCCTCGATTCTGCCCCCTTCCTTGGCTTCCTGCTCCACGAAGGGCGCGCGAATGGCCCGCGTTACCGGCTCGTCGGCAACAATGTTCGCAATCCGGAAGACGGCCAAACCCCAGAGGAGCACGTTGAACGGGCTGATGTGTTGCTCCAGTTGCGCCAGCTCTCGGTACCAAGTCCAGCAGATAAGCCCGTTTATAATGAGAAACAGGCCAAACGGAACCAGGTTCAAAGTCGCTGTCTTCTTCGATATGGAAGAGTTGGAATCGATATCTTGCTGCACTGTATCTTTGTCCCTCGGGAATCTTTTCAAAGATCAGACTTCGCGGCGACAGCTTCCCTCGCCACCTCGACCAACCCTGTTTGCACAGTTTAGCGTCGAATCCTTTCGTTTAGTTAGTGGTTCCACCCGCTACGCGCCCATCGGCCACAATATAGGTTGCATGCGAGCGACTACGACGGGCATGGAGCTAGAGGTAGATCGACTGGCTTCCGAGCTGCCGAAAATTCTCGGCGATAACCTCGTTTCGCTGGTACTCTATGGGAGCGCGGCCAGAGGCGATGCCGATCCCGAAACATCGGATATCAACCTCATGATCGTGCTCGAAGCGACGACGCCTGCCGCCCACAAGGCGATCCGGGAGGTCTTGGCGGGGCCGGTGCGGGTGGAACCCTTGGTTGTCCAGAAAAGTGGTTTCGATCGTGCTCAGATCGCTTTCGCCCTCAAGTTTTTGAGCATAAGGCGCAACTTTCGAGTGCTGCACGGGGCCAACCTCCTTGACCTGCCCGAAGTCTCGACCGGTCTCATGCGCTTTTTGTCCGAACAGGAAATTCGCAATTTTCGGATGCGTCTGACGAATGTCTATGTGGCATGCGGCAATCGCCCGCAAAGATATGCAGCTTATTTGCGTCGGACCTCGACGAGCGCGTTCGTTGTGCTTTCCGATGTGTTGCGCACCGACGGCCACGACCTGCCAGATGAATTAGCGGCCCGGCTATCGGTTTTTGACGAAGCGTTTGGAGCCGACTCTTGGGCGCTTCGCAGGCTGTTGGAGTTGAAGAACAAACCCTCGCAGATAGCGGCAGAGGCGGACGACTTGCACGCCGGCCTCGTTTCGGTGTTGGCTGCCGCGATAGCCTGGTTAGAGGAAAGATGGCCCGAACCACGACTCTGACAGGGCAAGTTCGATGTCCAGTCTGCTTGTTTCCCATCGATCGCGAACCCTACTGGCGTCAAAATGACCTCACCGTGTGCAAGAAGTGCGGCAGGACTTTCAAAGTCAGTGAGGCGCTGCCGTTTAGGACTCCGCAACAGCAGCCTGCTGTCGGGCCGCCCACAATTGTTTCTGGCGCATCCGGGGCCGCGCTCTCGACCGCAGCGATCGTTCTTGCATTCGGCGTAATCGCCACGACCCTGTTCGGGGCCAGCGTCGACGGGGCCGACGTACCTCTGGCTGTATATTGGATTTGGGATTGTCGTTACGGCGTGGCAGGCGCTAATTCGGGCGACTGTCGCGGATGGCGACGCCTTCCGTTACATGGCGGCGGCCATTATAGTCTGTACTGGCGTCACGCGCATAATTACTGGTTACTTCTTCTTCGACATGCACAAGTTCGCATTATTGGTCATTATGATGACGATCGGAGTTGCCATCCAATTTGTGCGCAACGTCGACTTGACCGCAAGCCGAAGGGACGGCTCGAGTTCTTGGTCTTCAAGCTGCGGTTCGGGAGGCTGCGGCGGGGGAGGTGGCTGCGGTGGAGGCGGAGGTTGTGGAGGATGCGGCGGTGGATAAGGTAAGGATCGGTCTCGGCTGGAGAGCCGAACTTTCCAATTGGCTAGATGCAAACCCCGATGCCATCGACTGTTTGGAGGTCACAGCCGAGCATTTTTTTGATGAGGGTGGAAACCTGTTGGGTGAGATCTCCTCTCGTTACGCAACGTTCGTGCATGGGCTCGGACTGTCCCTCGGAACTCCCGGCGCTCTCGACGAAGCTACCCTGCAGCGCTTCGAGCAGGTCGCCCGAACCGCGAACCCGCTATGGGTGAGTGAACACATTTCGTATACCCGCTTTGACGGCACGGATCTTGGACACTTGAATCCGGTGCCCCGCAGCGGCGAGATGGTGCAAGTCATCGCTGATCATGCCGCAGAGGTGGCCGCACGCTGCAAAAAGCCGATCATCCTCGAGAACATAACGTCTCACCTCGATCCAGGTGGCGAGCTAAGCGACACCGAGTTTTTGAGCGCGATTTGTGAACGAGCGGGCTGCGGCCTGCTGATCGATGTAACCAATTTGTTCATCAACGCGAAGAACCATAAATTCGACCCATATGACTGGATACGCAGAATTGACCCGTCGCACATTGTGCAGCTTCATATCGTGGGATACAGCCTAAGCGATGGGGTTTATGAAGACCACCACAGCGCACTTATTCAGGACGACTTGATGGACCTTCTTTCGGCGACACTCGACCACGCTTCCGTTCGAGCGATCATCCTGGAGCGCGACGAGGATTTGCAGAAGGCCAACGAGATCGAATCGGAGCTTATCAGACTTAGGCAGGCAGCGGGTGCAACCCATGTCTGAACGGGCGCTTAAACTGCAGACGATGCTCCTTCAGAGCCGGACACTTCGGGAGGAATACGCCAAAGATACCGCGCTGTTTTGTGAATCGCGGGGTCTGGGAAGGCTGCCCAATCTTGATATCGAGGAACTGGGCCGACAAGGCGACGCCCTCATTGCCAAACGATACCATGAGCTTGGCAAGCTTGCGCCGATGACCCTACGAAGCCTTGGGCCGCGGTCAGCAGATTGTTTCGCTGCGTTCGCAGAGCAGTCTTGGCCGACGGGCGTCCGACGGCATCTCGACGATGCTTGCGAGTTTAGCGACTACTTGCGTTCGATTGGGCTTCGCGTTAACGCCGTGGAGTCCTCATTACTGGCCTTTCGGCGCAGGTCGAAACGGATCGCTCTGGCTATTCCGGCGATGCTCAGCGTGCAAGTAATGTGGCGGACGAGCAAGCGCGTTCGCTGCAGGCTTTTCCGGATCGGACGCGCGGACTGGCGTTGACCCTTTATGAACGTTTGTCCATTCAAAGCTGAAACTCGGCCACCGTCATCTGGTGGTCGGAAAACCGGGTTCTCTTGGCGCAGACATTCGCTGCCTTGAAGTGCGACGACGCCCAGATTTGGTCGATCCTGACCATCGGGTAATCGTTGACCGCAGTCGCGCCCCAGCCTCGACCTGCTTCCAGAAATGCGTCGTGGCAGATGGGGTCGAGGCTCGAGGTGACCGTCCGATCCGGCGGCGTGTTAAAGTCACCACCCAGAATGACCGGGCCGCGTTTGCTCTCCCTTGCGACGAAGCGGGCGACCGCGGCCAGCTCTTTCTTTCGATCGGCCTTGTTCTGCGCATAGGCCGTCCAGCACTCCGGATTCCAGTAGTCGAGCCGGAAGACCGGGGGCATCAACCGAAGCGAAACAATGAGCACCGGATCGCGGCGAGCAGGAATGTCAGCCCAAGCCGCGATGAAGTCGGTCGTAAATGGGGGCAGCTCCACGGGACGAAGCCGACCACGGACGAGGATGCTCGCATCAATCCCTCTCAAGAGCGACCAATCGGGCCCTAACTCTGCCCGAATACTCTCAAGATCAGACGGTCCCGGCGATTCTTGGAAAAGCACGATATCCGGCTTCTGGGCGGCCACTTCCCTCGCCGCCTCGAGCTGGCCCCCGGCACAGTTCTGGGAGACGACGCGCAGCAGTCGGCTCTTCGGGCCTGAGACCAGCCCCCGAACAATGGCAACAGGTTCATCTCCGGCAACGGCCCAAGCGACGACCCAGGCGAACACGGCGGCAAGTCGCAACCCAACTCGGTCTCTCCTCAGCCTGAAGAGCAATGGCAACACACCAAGGCCTGCGAACACCCAGAAGGGCCAGATCGTCAATGCCGCGAGAAAGTCCGGCTTGAGGATATAGGCTGTGGTCCAAAGCAGGCAAACGGCCGTTGCGATCGCCGGTATCCTATCTCTTCGCTTAAGCGGCTGTTCCACCTGAGAAGCTCGAATCGGGGCGTAGCGGCTAGTTCCTGGATTCGCTGAGCGCCTTGGTGATCTGATCTGAGGACGGGACCCCGCCCGGGTAGAGGCGTCAACCGGGGGCGTCGGCACCCGCCTTGGGCTCCGACATTCCGAAGATGTCCTTGCCGCCTCGGAGCAGGGTGGGCGTAGGATAGCCACGGCGAGGGTCGCTCATCGGCAGCACGTCCAGGTCGAGGACATCATAGCTCCCGCCTTCCAGCTTCTTGAGAGCCGCGTCGAGGTTCTTCCGCATTTCCGAGGTGCCGGTGCAACCCCCGCGAGTGAGCAGTGCGAGTCGGCTCCGCCCCATAGCCATCAGCTCCTTCTTCACCGCCTCTCGGAACTTGTCGGGATCGAGGCAGCGCTCGTCGGAACCGAGTTGGTGCATCCAGTAGGCGGGCTTGGGCGGTGCTTCGCCCCACACCGCGTCGGGGCCGTAGACGAAATAGACGTCCCAGGCGAGGGTCTTGGCCTCGGGCAGTTCGACGACCTTGCCATAGGCCCGGCCGAGCTTCAGGCCGCCATCCCAATAAGAGGAGATGCCGGCCCTCTTCATCTTCTTCGCGCTTTCCTCGGCGGGCGCCTTCTTGTCGCCGAGGACCATTGGAATGAAGACGGAGAAGGTGGCGAGGCGCTTATCCTTGAGCTTGAGATGCACTTGATCGCGGATCACGTCCGCGCCATGGACGCACGCTCCTCACGTCGGCGAGACGAGCATAACGACTCTGACTTTGCCCTTGGCCTTGTTGAAGTCTTCGACAAGCCTGTCGCTGCTTGGAAGCTCGGCAAGCGGGGCAGGCAGCGTCATGGCAATTAGGAACGGGCTCATAAGGGGAGTATGACTCCTAGCCGTATGTCGGCCGTTGCGGCCAGCCGGGCGGAGAGTCTTCGAAGTCTTCCTGTCGACCGTAAGGGGTTGTGTCGAGCAGACGGTAGGCGTCGGTCAGGCTCTCGACACCTCGCGCGTAGCAGGAATACGCATGGAACAGGTTGTCGCCGTCGCGAAAGAAGACGCTGAGGCCGTGCTCCTCGCCTTTCAAAACGGGATCGCCGCCGTTTTTCTGCATCTCCGCCTTGGTCTTGTAGTTGTACTCGACCGGTGCAGCGCTCTCGTCCTGCGTGACATGGAAGTCGTAGTTGAAGTCGCTCCCGAGAGAAGAGAACCACGGACGGTCCCAGCCCTTCTTCGCTTTATACGCCTGCAGCTTCTCGAGTCGCGCTCGCGAGATAAGGACAAAGGCCGTTTCGCGATCGCTCAGCATCGACAGGTCGCCGAGTGCGTCCACGAAGCCCGTGCAGCCTGGGCAGCCTTCGTCCCATTCCGGATCGAACATGAAGTGGTAAACGATCAGCTGCCGGCGGCCTACGAATAAATCCAACAGGCTCTTCTTTCCCTCCGGGCCGTCGAACGCATATTCCTTCTCGACTTTCACCATCGGCAGCCTACGCCGGTCAGCGTTCACGCGGTCACACTGCTTGGTCAGTTCTTTCTCGCGCTCGAGCAGCTTCTTTCGCTCGGCGAGCCACTCGTTTCGAGAGACGATTCTCGGTTTGGCGGTCGCGTTTGTATTTGCGTGAGACGTCTTTATCTCGTCACCATCCTTGTTCTTCACTATAGATCAGTGAACGCTCCAACGCAGTTTGCCCATTGCCCAGAGCGCCTAACCGCGCCGTCGTGCCGCCCATGCTGTATCCGAAGACATCCGCGCCCTTGATCTTGAGCTGCTTTAGAAGCTCGGCGGTGTCCGATGCCATTTGCCGGTAGCCGAGCGGGCTATCGCGGTCTGCGGTATGCCCGTGGCCCTGCTGCTCGATGATGACAACTTGGCGGTTCTTTGACAAGTCCGGCAACATCGAACTCCACATCTCAGCGGTGCCGAACGCACCGTGTAGCACAACAAGCGGCTTGCCCGTCCCATGGACCTCGTAATACATCTTGAGCCCGTTAACGTCGGCGTATTTGCCCTTAGCTGCCTGCGCGTTTATCGGCGTTATGGCGGCGACTAGGGAGAGGGCGAAAAGTGCTCTGTCTATCCTCATCACCTTCTCCTACCCCGTCGCTCTGGGGATTTCGTCCGCGTCGGTCGATCCGGCTTAGGTCCGGCGACGCTATGTCTTTGATTCATCCTTCTTCTCCTTTTTCTGCGGTTCCTGAATCTTCATTTCCTGCAGGTATGCATCCAAGCGGTCGAAGCTCTGCTCCCAGTTTTCGCGGTAGCGCTCGACCCAATCGGCAACGTCCTTCAGCCGCCCCGCTACGAGGCGGCAAGGGCGCCACTGCGCGTTACGGCGGCGAGCGATCAGGCCGGCTCCCTCTAAGACCTTGAGGTGCTTCGAGATCGCAGGCTGCGTCATCGTGAATGGCGCGGCGAGCTCTTTGACCGAGGCTTCGCCCGAGGCGAGCCTAGCCAAAATCGCCCGCCTAGTAGGATCGGCGAGGGCTGCAAACGTCGTGCTCAGATAGTCTTGCTGCATGCGTAATAAACCTTTCGGTTATATAACTAATGGGTATAATACTACTCTACGCAAACGTTGTCAAGTGTTTTGGGGACTTTTTGCGCCCGGACCTTGTGACAAACTATAGTCTGGCAAATGCGAGTTCCTATCCTCATGATCGAGTGCCAAATCGCTTTGATCTGCGCTTGCAATGGCACGAACCAGCCTGAGGCCACCACCTCAACCACCCCGCCACCGCTCGAAGCTCGGACGCCGGCCGTGCGGGCTGCCAAACCGAAGGCGATCAAGAACGAATTGGTCATGTCACCCGGAATGACGATCACCGCTACAACTTCCGGCGGCAAAATGGTGATCACGGCGATAGACGAGTTTACGCGAACCTACACCTGGGAAGGCGCGACTCGATCTGCCGAGCTCCAACCGAGGACGGAGCGCTGGTACGGGAGCCTTGGCGCTTACTTTCCCGGGCCTGGCGACCACTGGAAGAACCACAACGGCATCACGCGCGGGGTGCTCGAAGAAGGACAGCGTCATGTTAAGACCGTTGCCGAAGCCCTGAAGTGGATCAGGGAGCAGAGCTGGCAGCGGCATGTCCACCGGGACGATGGGCTTTTCGTTGGCTGGGGCAAGGTGCCGGAGCGCAACCAGCTGAACGTCGAGGTCTGGCAGATCTACGTCAAGGGCAAAAAGCCGACTCGCTTGCCGGGCAGCAACAACAAGGCAATCGTCGTTCGCTCAGTGAAACTGCGGGCGACCAAAACCTCTTTGGTCGAGGCCGTTCGCAAGAACGATTATGCCGCCGTAAAACGGCTGTTGAGCAAAGGCGCAAACCCCGATGTTAAGAACGCCGCGGGCTCACCCATGCTCTCGGTTGCCGGCGCGCGCGGCTACACGGCGGTCGTTCGCGTCTTGCTCGAGGCTGGGGCCGATCCGAACGCGAAGAATATCGAACTGGAAGGGGAAACGCCGCTCCTTTTGGCCAATAACATCGACATCGCAAGGCTGCTATTGAAAAAGGGCGCCGATCCGAACGCCGCCCATACACGAGGAATGCTGCGAGGCCATACGGCGCTCATCGGCGCGGCGATGAGTGGCGACGCCAAATTGGCAGAGGTGTTGTTGAAAGCAGGGGCGAACCCGCGAACAGCGACGGCGAGGGGCGATACAGCGCTGCACTGGGCATCAGGCAGTGCAAGCATGGCCATCGCCGAGATGCTGCTAGAGCGCGGCGTCGAGGTCGATGCCCGAGATTGGGCCGGGACGACGCCTCTCATACAAGCGGTTAGACGGGCGAGCCGGGCGTCTCTCCGCCACCGGATCGCGATAGTCAAGTATCTAATCTCCAAGGGTGCGAATGTAAATGCGAGGCTAGACAGGACTCGGATAGAATATTGGCGCGCCGTATTCGTGGGCGACGAGAAGGCTATGAAACGCATCGAGCAGAGCGGAAAGCTGCTCAAACTTAACGAGGATGGCCCCTCCGTCCTAGAAAGCGCCTGGGACGAGGAGATCAAAGCGATCCTGCGCAATGCAGGCGCAAAGGGCTGATCAAGGTTATCCTCCGAGGCGCGGCTTAAAGTAGCGTCTTAGCTGTTGCGAGAGCTTCAGCCAAGAGCGCATCTAAAAGCTCGATTTTCTTGTCGCACCGGGCATTGAGGTTCCGCACGGCCTCGCGCATGCGGCCCTGATACTCCGAGACGGAACCGAGTGATGCACGCGTGCGTTCTTTGAGGTTATCCCACTGACTCGCATTGGCAGGAAGTTGCAGGTCAGAAGCGAACAGTGCCGGATCGTCGCCTATGTCGATCAGACGGATTTCTCGCAACAGGCTGAACACCCGGTCCGCTGTCGCCCGCGCTTCTTCTGCTGCGTACAGGCGCACAAGGGCGTGAAACGACTGAACGAACGCCGACTCCCGCTGAACCCGGCGGGAGTGCTTATTCGTCAGCCCGGACATGTTTTCGGAAAGCCAATCCATGGGGGCCCGGCTCGCTCCGCGCCGGCCGGCCATTCGTTCATTGAGGAAAGCTTCAAACTCCCCTTCCAACCGCTCAGACTCGCCCCGGGATTGGGCGAGTTCCTGAGATTCCTCCGCTGAGATGGCGGCCACGATCTCAAGAGCCGTTACAAGGTCGCGCGCCGCCTCGTCCTTCACCACAACTAGCCTACCCTCAGTGCCACCGCCGGAAGTCACCACTGCATAGGCAACTCGCGAGGTGGAAGCCTCCAACCGAGATGGGTGGAGTCATTTAAACGTATGCGAAATTACTCCGTGAAACCTTGCCACCGCGTACAATGATGATGTTGTCGCGAGTGGCCGCGCAGCCTTGATGTGCGAGCCGATTTAACAAGGAGAGAGAAATGATTTCAGTGACCATATCCGCGCGGGCGATCCTAACCGGCGCGCTCCTGGCAATCTGGGGAGCGGCGGCCCTGCCGGCTTCCGCCCAGTTGTACTTTTCGGACCTTTTCAACCCGAACTTCGAGACCGGCCACATCAACCGGGTCAATACCGACGGCTCGGGACTTACGGAACTCGTGAACACCGGCGGCGGCGGCGGCGGCCGCGGCCTCGACGTGGATCTGCAGGGCGGAAAGATGTATTGGGCCGACGTGAATGATTCCATCATTCGCCGTGCGAACCTCGACGGCAGCGGCCAGGAAAACCTCCTCAAGCTAAGCGGCAAAGAGCTGCCTTTTCCCTCGGCGCTCGCTGTGCACAACCCCAGCAGGAAGTTCTATTGGGGCGACCAGACCCTGGGAACGATGAACCGCGCCAACCTCGACGGGTCCGACTCCGAGGTTCTTTTCTCGACGTCGTTTCATCGCGGGCTCGCCATCGACAGCGTGAACGGCAAGATGTACTGGAGCACTTCGATCAGCCAGTTCAAGGGCGAAGTCTGGCGCGCAAACCTCGACGGCTCGGATCGAGAGGTCGTCCTGGCCAGTAACGACGAACGCTTCAAGCCGAACAAACTCGCCCTGGACATCGGCAGCGGAAAGGTCTACTGGACCGATTACGTGGTCGACATCGTGCGGCGATCGAACCTGGACGGTTCGGGCATCCAGAACCTCTACACGCCGCCGTTCAATCGCAATCCGCAAGGCATCGCGCTCGACCTGGTGGCCGGCCAAGTCTATTGGGGCCAGGATATCGAGATCGAAGGTCACACCGGCAAGATCATGACGATGAACCTCGACGGGTCGAACGCGCACGACTTCCTTGGTGGGTTTGGCCACGTCAACGAAATCGTGTTTGCGCCCGTGCCGGAGCCCGCGACAATCTTGGTCGTCTTGGTCGGTGCGCTGGGGACCATGCGACGCGCTGCCCGCAGGCCCTAGCGGTAGATGGGTTACGAAAGTTTTGCAGGCGTCAAGCAGCCAACCGGATAACCTTGCCCGGATGGACCTCGCTGAAAGCGCCAATCAGCTTCTGAAGGTTCGCTTCGTAGGCGGCGAGCTCAGTGCTGCCCGCTTGGATAATGACGAGCGCTAACCGCCGGCCGGTCCACGTGTGCTGATGTTCAAGGCCCCGGTGGTGAGAGATGAGAACATCAAAGTGGCCTTCGATTCGCCTTAGCAACTCGCCATTCGAAATGCCGAACCATCTCTCGAGCGAACTGACTCGACGTGGTGACCCTCCAGCCGAATTGCGAGGTCCGGGTCAACGTTTTCGTCGAGAAAGATCCGCGTCAAGCAGCTTCTAGTTGGCGCAACAGACCGCTCTCTGCCAAGCGCAAAACTCCCACAACACGGTCGCGGGGGATGTGCGGGTACGTATTGAGAAAGCTGTCCAGAGAGCCTCCGTTGGCTATCCAGTCGAATAGGTCCTGCACCCGGACGCGCGTTTCATAAATGCACGGCGAGCCGCTCATGCGGTCCGGGTCTTGCCAGATGAGGTGTTCCCACATCTTAGGCACCGTAGGCTCCATGTCTAAACCATACCCATCTCCTCTCGGCCCCGGTGCCTGGTGGTCCGATTTGTTTTGGTGGAAGAGATCGACGTAGACGCCTGGAGCCGGGCCTGCAGGTTCGATGGGTGTGATGTCAGGCGAAGAACCCCCATACTTAAAGCTCGAATGGATTTAGCGACATTTATAGCAAACGCGGGTGCTACTTCGGCAACGTGACGTCGCCCTGGATATCGGGTCAGGAGGCTTACGGTTGGCGGGTGCAAACTACGAACAGCCAAAATGGTAAGCGCCCAGCGGAAGTACTCCGGGGTACTCGTCTGGAACGACTAGCCTGCAGGGGCGTCCCCTGGAATGGGGGCGCCCTTCCACGGCGGCACCGCGCCCCTTATGCTCGATCAACTACCGCCGGTTACCGCCAACTCCCCAGATCGCTCGTTGCGACGTTCAAATACCGACGACGAAATCGGGAAGCCGTCATGGAGAGCTCGCAACCGTTCTTGGCCCTGGGAACTGTCAGTCGCTTGTCCTCTCAAAAGGAGCTACTTGGAGGCGAGTATTTCCACTTTTTCGATGGTTGGCGGCGCGGAGAGCAATTCGCCGGCTCGCGACATAAGGGCGGCCGCGATCTCGCCGTCGAGGTGTGCTTGTCGCCCGCCTTCATCGGCAAAAGTGTCGAAGATTCCGAAGGTCGATGGGCCGATCTGCAGAGCGTACCATCTCAGGGTTCCCGCCTCCGATAGGGCGAGCGGCAGAGCCCCCTTGAGTAATTCGGCTACCTCGGATTCCTTTCCGGGTCGGGCTTCGAGTCGGGCGAGCAAGGCGAATCGTTCCATCAACTTTTTATACCCTAATGCGTACCGGGTGTAAATTCGGGCTCGATGAGGCTGTATCCCTTATATGTTGGATCCAGGTTTTCCGGCGCCTCAACGCCCCGGGACCATTGGAATGCCGAATCGGAAATGAATCATGGATAAGCTAGCAGAACTTGGCGCCATCGGAGGTTATGGAACGCTTATCCTGGGCACGCATCCCCAAAGTCATGCCACCCGTCCCGTTCAGCTTAGATCTGGAGTCGGGACTGCGCCCACCTGCTGGTATAGCGAGAGAGCGTCCGTGCCGTAGTGGGATTCCGCAAGCCGGCCGTTCTCGATGCGAAAGAAATGATTGCCCGACCAGGTGACGGCCTTGCCGGTCGGCGGAATTACGCCGTAGGCGGTCTGCAATTCTCCTAGATGCGTGCCTTGCCACGTAAGCCGAACGCAGACCCGGTCACCCTCTGCCACGAATTCGTGCATCGTAACCCGCAGGTCTGGAAAGGCGCGGTGGTAGCCGGCGATGATCGCCTTGATCGCCGCGCGCCCGCCCGTCTTCTCGCCCCGGTGCATGTCGTAGTCCTCGGGCAGGAGTTCGTCGAGAGCATCGACGTTCTTCCGGTTCCAAGCCTCCTCATAAGCGCGTCGTACGGTCTCCTTGTTGCCGTCCAAATCCATGGAGTAGCTATACCCCTTTTTTGATCTGTGTTGGCGCAGTTCGGACTGATTCAGAAGCGTTCTCAAGCCTGCGGCGGCGGCTTCTACACAGTCGTGGAAGGCGAGGGCGGGCGCACAATGAGCGCCGGTCTGGGCTTGACTTTTTGCAAGGCGGCCGTCGAGGCGCAGGGCGACCAGCCAGGCGGCATATTTTGCTTCACGATTCCGCTTCCGTCGGGCGGGGTGGCCTGACTCTGTGGGCGGGCGCCGAGGATAAGCGTTAGACACTTCCGTCAGCACCTTCGGTCAAACCCCGACTCGTCAAGTCGCGGATCGTCGAGAACGAGGCGAGCGGGTACAGTGGTGTGGCTCGAAAGTCCCAAATTTGTGGGTGTGTGTAATAGGAGGACAGGAATGAACGGCGACTTGTTATCGAAGACTCTGGTTTTATTGGGCTTCGCTCTAGGAGCCTACGGTTGCACTACAGGAGAACCCGGCGCAAAGGCGGACTCCTCGCTCAAGGAACAGACGGGACTTGAACCGGCCAGTAGGAAGCAAGACGCTAAGCCGTTTTACCGGCCGAAAGGCACAGGCCCTGCATATTGGGGCCCTGGCGATCTTTACACGCTTTTGGCCACGGGAGAGGAAACGAACGATGCCTACTTCCAGTTCGAAGCCCTCGTTCCGAAAGGGGGCGGGCCTCCACCCCACATCCATCATGGAGAGGACGAGACGTTCTACCTCGTTCATGGCGCCCTGGAGATGCGCCTCGGAGATAAGACTATCAAGGCAAGTGCAGGCGATTTCGTGAATATCCCACGGGGCACGGTTCATAACTTCAAGAACGTCGGCAGCGATACCGCCGTCATGATCGGCACGTTCGTACCGGCCGGCATGGAAAAATTCTTCCAAGAGGTTTTCCCCGTTGCGGAGGATAGAACGGCCACCCCTCCTGCCATCACGGACGAGCTCATAAAGAAGATGACCGAAGCTGCGCCAAGGCATCGGGTGGAGTTCGTACCGCCTGACAAAGCCGACAAGCGTTAGCTGCGACGATTGCGGCCTCAATCCCTGGCGAGCCCGCCGCCCTTCTCTGTTTCATCCTCCTGTTCATGGCCGCATAGGATGGCGGCTATTGGAGCTTCGCCGCATCCGGATCTACGATGGGATTAGTCCGTACGATTATCTAGGACGGATCAATTACGTCGTGACCCGTGCCGATATGGGGACGGGTCAAATCCTTCCCACCCAATATTCGGATCGTCTGCAAACCGACGCGCCATTACTTCCATTGCTTCCAAATTATTATCGACTAAAATGAATTGCCTGTCAAGCTGCAGACACGCCTGACCAATGGTCCCGCTGCCAGCAAAAAAGTCCATTACGGTGTCACCCGGCCTCGAAGAAGCCTTTATGATTCTATTAAGTACCCCAAGCGGTTTCTGCGTCGGATACCCCGTTTTCTCCTGTCCGTTTGTCCCCACAATCGTATGCCACCATGTATCCGTCGGCAGCTTGCCCCTGGCGGCCTTCTCGGGTCCGACGAGCCCCGGAGCCATGTAGGGTATACGCTCGATGTCGTCATGGTTAAAGATGTAGTCATTCGCGTTCTTCGCGTACCACAAAATGTTGTCGTGCTTGGTTGGCCATTTCTTAGTCGTCCTGGCGCCATAATCGTACGCCCATATAATCTCATTTAGAAATGATTCGCGGCCAAATATAAGATCTAGCAATATTTTGCAGTAGTGAACTTCACGGTAGTCAATGTGGAAGTACAAGCTTCCGTTCGGTGTCAAGACTCGGTGAGCTTCTTCGAGGCGAGGTTCAAGAAATGCCATGTAGTCGTCAAACAGATCGGAATAGCTTT
Organism: Fimbriimonadales bacterium; assembly: GCA_051003155.1. Classification (GTDB taxonomy): domain Bacteria; phylum Armatimonadota; class Fimbriimonadia; order Fimbriimonadales; family ATM1; genus JACDEQ01. Next base: position 16,466 of record JBPCLO010000033.1, read on the forward strand.
TCTTTCCGACGGTGATAGTTTGATATCGGAGGCCCTTGAATCCGACGCGGTCGCCGCTGTCCGAAGGAATTGTTTTTATTCGCGTCCGAGATTGAACCTTGCCCGTATTGAACGGCGGGTCTATGTAGATCAGTTGAACAGACGCGCTAGGCAGTCTCTTCAAAACAGTCAAATTGTCGTCGAAGAATATTCTGCTGGGATTAAATTGCATTTTTACCATTCTCGGCGGCCTTCCTCTGATAACTGCAACAAAATCATGGGGGCCGCCGCCTTACTCTGCAGAACCAGTGCGCAAACGTTCATCGTAAGATTTTACCAACGCGCGTCCATGCGCAATGGCACGGGCAGGCATGGACTTCGCCCGACCCGTCAGGTAGGCATTCTAGGCCATCGATCGGCCCGGGCGAACCCCTCCTATTTCTTCCGGCGGATGGTTCGCGGTCATGAAGTTGCTCCACGATCCATAGTCATTCATAAAGGGCGACGTCGGCACGCGGCGGCAGTCATCCTTAATCTGGATCACGACCCTATAGATTGCCAACGGCCAAATCGATCAAAAGTAAGATGTTCACCCGTGACCTGCCCCCCGCGGAGTTTTTGGTTATATTTGGTTCATTTGGAGGCCGCCGTGCGTCAGTTAAATTAGGCACGGCAACGGCTTGGGCCCAGGAGATCACATGTCGACGCAAACCATCCTCATCATCATCGTTCTCATTCTTCTCTTCGGCGGAGGTGGCTGGTACTATCGCGGCCGCGGCAGGCGTTGAGAGATCGCGGCTGAGAAGCTACGGCAACCAGCAGCAAGCAGGAGACCTTTTTGGCCTCAAAGATGGCGGGGTGGGAGGATGCGCTCAAAGCTCAACTCTTGCCCCGGCTGCCAACCGATTCCATTTCGGCGAACTCGCGTCAACTATCCACAACGGCTACCCGTCCGCCACGGCTCTACTTTTTCTTGCCCTTCCCTTTGTCGTTCGCTCGCGGGTCAAGGGGCGGGCGGTCAGCCCCTTGCTTCGCTAGCTTCGCCTTGTGAGCGTCGCCGGAGCCGGACGAGTTCTTCTTTGGCTTTCGATCACCCATTGCAGCTACACTCCCTGCTTGCGGATTCGTTGGCTGGTCTTCTTTGCGGAGAGCTTGCCGATGTAGGGCTTGAGGCCCGACGTGCCGAAGGGTTTGCCCTTCAGGTTCTCGACGAACTCCTTGATCTCTTTCTTCGAACGACGATTCATAACTCAGGGTACTCCATTTCGCCGGGTACCCGGGATAAGCCAATGGAAGGGGATTCTGCGCCCGGAAGTTGTATGACGCTTATCCCGACCACGCATAACGGAGCACTCACACGTGTCAGCCGTCCGATGGCTCACTTTTTTTCATGCCGGTTTGCACATTCGGATACAATGCTATTGGGGTCGGGAATAATTACCAGTGTCCAAAACGATCGATGCAACACAACTAAGAAAGGCCCTCGGTGAAGGCGCCCGCTATCAGCTGGTGGATGTCCGAAGCCCACAGGAGTATGCGACCGGCCACGTTCCGCAAGCCATTAATCTGCCGCTAGAGCAAGTCGAGACTCGCCTTGACGACATGCACCGCCAGGATCCGCTCGTATTAATCTGCCAAAGCGGTCAACGAGCTCAAATGGCGTGCAATCTGCTGGAGCACTACCGCGACGACATTATTCTGCTCGAAGGCGGAACAGGAGCTTGGATCAATTCCGGCCTACCGCTAATCGCCGCAACGTCCAACCGCCTGCCGATCATCCGTCAGGTCCAACTCATCGCCGGGCCGCTGACTCTAATCGGTTCGATCTTGGCAGCGACCGTCGACGTGAGGTGGGCAATCTTAAGCGGTTTCATCGGGGCAGGCTTGACTATCGCCGGCGCGACCGGCCTTTGCGGCATGGCCTTATTGCTTGGGCAGCTGCCCTGGAACCGTGTTAGACAGTCAGAATTTGCCGGTAACACCCCCACGAGCGAAACTCGCCGGGTATAGCGAGGCAACAATCTCCGAATATGCCGAAAGCCGTTCACTGTCGCATCGACGCAGTAATCGCGACCAAGTCTAACCAGGCGGTCGTCTTTCGGCGCGGGCCGTCGAAGCGTTGTCAGATGCTCGTCTGGGATATGTCCACCGACGAATTGCGCGCCGGCCGATGGCTGAGCGGGCACGTCTACACCAAACGCTGCGATGTCAGCCCCGATGGCCGCTATGTCGTGATTGCCGCGACGAACTACGCACCATCTCACGGTAAGCGAAATGTTCACCCTCTGCCGGAGCAGGGGACGGCTTGCGGTTGGACCGCAATAAGCAGGCCACCATACTATTCGGCGCTGGCCCTGTGGTTCACCGGCTGCGCATGGAACGGCGGAGGCATCTGGCGCTCAGAAAAGCAACTAAGTGTGAACGAGTTCGAGTATCTCTGGCACGAAGCTCTCGCTCCGGCGCGATCGATCAAGGTGAAATCTTTGGGGTTGCCATCCTCGGAAGACGAGCCGATTTTTTCGATGCGGCTCAAGCGGAGGGGATGGTTAGACCGCAGGCAGGAACGGACAGTGATCACCAACGAGGACTGGCAGGAGCACGCCAACTCGCTCAACTCACGGAACCTGCCAACTGAGGCTTCGATGCTGGATCCCTCGTTCATGGAGGAAATGGAAGCGTTCATGAGGGACCTGGAAAATTCCATCCCGAAGTATCGTACCGATGTCACCGGCATTAAGGAGAAGCCGTTCCGAAGTGGATTCCTAAGGCGCGAGACGTCCGCCGTCGGGGATCGTTGGAGCGCACACAACGATTCGGGCGCGGAGGTCAAGTCCTGGAAACCTCCTATGTGGCAGCCGCAGTGGCTCGACGTCGACGGGCGGGGCAGGATCGTCTTCGCTGAAGGGGGGTGTCTCTGGGCCTGGAACCGCTTCCCTGATGGCGACCCGACCCTGATCGCGGACTTGGACCTTGAAGCGTTCAGGAAAGTCCCTCCTCCCGAATGGGCACTGTCGTGGTGACGTTCGCGATTCGATTCAAAAGCAAGAGACGGAGTGTTATGGTCTGTGGCCCGCGTCAACATATAGCCACCTAACAAAGGAGGCGATAATGAACGCAGTGCTAACCAAGTCCCAAGCGACGGAGCAAGACCCGAGATGGCAGGCGGTCTTGAACCGCGACAGCGCGTTCGACGGCGAATTCTACTACTCGGTCAAAACGACCGGCGTTTACTGCAAGCCGTCTTGCGCGGCGCGGCCGGCTAAGCCTGAACACGTGGGGTTCCACCTCAAGCGGGAGGACGCCGAGCGCGCGGGATTCCGACCCTGCAAGCGGGGCAAGCCCGACCAGCCGCCCATGGCTGAGCAATATGCGGCCAAGATAGCCGGAATCTGCAGGCTTATCGGATCACAGGACGAGATCGCGACACTCGACGAATTGGCCAGGGCAGCGGACATGAGCCCTTACTACTTTCACCGAATCTTCAAGTCTATAACCGGAGTCACGCCCAAGGCCTATGCGGACGCGGCCAACGAGCATTCGATCTCCGAGACGATCTACGAGGCCGGCTTCAATTCTAGCGGAAGGTTCTACGAAACGACGAACCAGATGCTCGGCATGAGGCCCAAGGATTACCGCGCGGGCGGAGCTAACATGGTGATCCACTTCGCTGTCGGGGAATGCTCCCTCGGTTCGATCCTGGTCGCCAAGAGCGAAAGAGGAGTTTGCGCGATTCTGCTTGGCGATGATCCCGACGCGCACGTCCGAGACCTCCAGGACCGGTTCCCAAGGGCTGACCTCGTCGGCGGCGACGAGGGTTTCGAGAGGCTGGTCGCAAAGGTGGTCGGCTACGTCGAAGCGCCAGGAAAAGGCCTCGACCTGCCGCTCGACATTCGCGGGACGGCATTCCAGCAGCGCGTTTGGAACGCCCTCCGGGAGATACCTTCCGGCTCCACCGCCAGCTATTCCGACATCGCCAACCGCATCGGCGCACCGAAATCGGTCCGCGCGGTTGCGCAAGCATGCGCCGCGAACTCGATCGCGGTCGCTATCCCCTGTCACCGCGTCGTAATGACCGACGGCAGCCTCTCGGGATATCGCTGGGGAATCGGGCGCAAACGCGCCTTGCTCGACAACGAGTCCGCGGCATGACCGCGGTGCTAACAACATATAAAGGCTTGGCCAAGCTCGACTGGGCCCGAAAAACGAGCGACCTCGGCGAGTATGGCTACGCGGTTCTCGATAGGTGCTCACACCAGAGGGATGCCAATTGATCGCGGCCATGTATGTCCATGTTCAAATCCGCAAGTTGGGCGGCCAGTGGGAGGTACCGACCCCTCCGGGCTGTGCAACACGAACCCGGCCAAGCCCGCAGACTTCGTCCCCGAGAACCCCGTCGCAAAGCTCGATTTTCTCGCAGGAATGGCCTCGAGCAAATACGAAGCGCAGAGCGCGTTGAAAGAATCGGGGGTCTACGGAAGGGCGATTCCTAGACGACACGACGCAGCGAGTCGAGCGCGGGCTCGGCGCGCCCGCGCCGGGGGAAGACGTTTCGGCGCCGGCTGCGGCGATCGGGCCTTACTTTAGCCGCGTTCCGAAGCTCAGATCGTGACCAACGGATCAGGCTAACCGTACGGCAATAGGGTATAAACATATCTCTGCTGTTGGCAGAAGACCTAACCCAAGGAGGCTCACATGATGAACATTGAAACCTACACCCAATCCGCACTCGCCTCCGGTGCCGCGGCCGCTTAGGCCGAATTACTCGTCTTTACGCCTCACGCGCCGGAACTCGCCGGTTCGCGCTTCAGCGCGCGTGTCAAAAGGCAAGGAAAATTTGAATAGCAAAAACCCAGCGCATTCTCGCGCAAAAACTCTCGGACATGGATGGAAACGAGCGGCGCACGCTCTACAAGCAGGCCGCGAAAGTGAAGAAACACACACGGTCGAAAAACGGCAAGCCGGATTCGCTCGACGAAATTGTGCTCGGACTGCTCGAGCAAGAGGAAGCGATCGTATCTAGCGACGGACCGGCCTCGACCGGAACCGTCGTCTGGGTCGGACGCAAGACCTGCCGCGTCGACTCGGACGAATGCGCGCTGAACGGCCATCGGGTTGCGGTCGGAGACTCGGTCGTTTACTCGGAAGACAGGGTGCAAGGCATCCTGCCAAGGAAGACCCTCCTGTCCCGGCCGGACCCCGGTAACCCCAACACGGAGCTGCCGATAGCGGCGAATATCGACCTCGTGGTCATCGTCGTTTCGGCCCTGTCGCCTCCGCTCCACGTCCGGATCATCGATCGCTACCTCATCGCCATCGAGCGCAGTTGGGCCCAGGCGGCGCTCGTCGTAAACAAGCTCGATCTTCTCGAAGCAGCCGAGCGGGCCGAAGAGCTTTCCAAGCTGTCCGCCTATCGTGACGTCGGCATCCCGATCATCCTTGCTTCGGCCGAATCGGGCGAAGGCATCCGCGCGGTGCGTGAGTTGGTGTGTGGCAAGCTTTGCGCCTTCGTCGGGCATAGCGGCGTGGGCAAGTCTTCCCTGCTGAACGCCCTCGATCCAGGCCTCGCCGAACTCACCGGCCCGGTCAGCGAAGGCTACGGCCGTGGCCGCCACACGACCACCTGGTCGAGCTTGCACAAACTGGAGGACGGAACGCGAATCATCGACACGCCGGGAATACGAAGCCTCGGTTTGGGTGAGCTAACCCCGCAAGAACTAAGGTGGCACTTCCCCGAGTTCGACGAAGCCCGCTGCAAGTTCTCCGACTGCACGCACACGCATGAACCGGATTGCGGGGTTAAGGCGAGCGTGGGGAGGCGAATCAAACCGGAACGATACGACACCTACGTCCGGCTACTGACCCGTTAGACGGAATCTCGCCTCATCTCTTCAGGATTCTATCCGTCAACTGCTTGCAGTTTAGCGTGGCGCGCAAGCCTCCACGCCAGGTAGTGGAGGCATAAAGATCTGCCTTGCAAGCGAGGATCGCCTTCCCCCAAATCCTGGAACGAAAAAAATGCCCTGGGTGAAACTTACTTGAGCTTTGGCGCGAGGGTCAGAGTGGAGCCCTGGAGCCGCCCCATCGCCGGATTCTAAAGATCCATTTGCGGACGAGGGACGATCAGGCGCCCTGATCATGCTCCGGGGACTCCGTTTGTGCTCCAACAGACTCGGTTTGTGCGCAATCGACCCTGGTCGACCTTAAACGGCACGATCAGGAGCATCATCTCCTGCAGGTGTTGCGAGTCTGATTGCGGAATCTCCTTTCCCGGAATCGGGAAGACATTTTGCAGCCTAGAATTGCTCCTTTAGGCTACCAGACAAATTACCCTGGACATCGTGGCAGTCCTCAGATCGGCAGAGCAGATCGGACCGAAGGATCAAGCTTCAGGCTGATCGCGAGCCCGTCGTCGACTGGGTCGAGGAAGGTCGCCAACTCGGGATGTTCGAAAGCCAGACGGTTGTATTCTCGAATACCCTGGGTCGTCTCGTCCGTTTCGCTTGGATCGGCAACACGGTTGCTCCAAGTCGCATTGTGCGTAAGGATGACGCCGCCGATTCGGAGTTTCGGAACGGCCGCCTCTAGTGCCTTGGGATAATCCTGCTTGTCTATGTCGATCAAGATCACGTCGTAGAGGCCGTCGTCTTCACGGAGCAGAGCGATCGCATTTCCCGTCAGGAACCGAATCCGGCCGCTCATGCCTGCGCGCGCGATGTATTCCTTCGCCTGTTCCGTGTTCGCCGGATCGCCGTCCGTATGCGTCACGTGGCCGAGCGGCCCGACGGCATGGCCAAACCACACCGTCGAATACCCGAAGCCCGAGCCCATTTCGAAGACCTCGCTCGCCCCGACCATCATCGCGAAAATCATCAGCCGGCGCCCGCACTGTGCCCCGATGATGGGAAACTCCTTGTCGCGGGCCCCTTGCTCCATCTCCGCGAGCAAATCTCCGCGGCTCCTCTCTAGGTCCTTCAAGTACTGCTGAATCGGTATGTCCACGTGGGGGAGTTTATCCGCGATGGGCCGGGCGCCATTGTGTGAGAAGCTCATACCTCGCCGGGCCGCTGCCGAGAATGCTTTGGTAAAGGACCAACCGGTCGAGAACGAACGGGACGCTCGGAGGCATTAGATCGGGGGGAATCGTTATGGCTTCCTCATCCTCGCAATCGTAATATGCAAGTTCGGTGCACGCCGATTCCGGAGGTCGGCGTTGTGTCGCCTCATCGCCAGCCGGTTTAACCGGCGGTCGAGCCTCAGGAGTTCGCCGGGAGGGGTCTTCAAGCTCACACCGATGGCCGACCTGCCGTACAGCTTGACCTTGTCGGATATCGCCTGCACGGGTTCCCACTCGACTCGATGAGTCAACTCTTCGAGGACGGCTTGGCGCTCGGCGTCCACTTGCCCGTAGAAGACGAGCGTTACGTGGTAGTTCTCGGGAGGCACGAGCCGAAGGCTGTCCGTATCGAGCGTTTCCGACGCCCACTCATGCAGTTCCGCCGCCACGCTCTTCGGAACCGGGCATCCGAAGAAAAGTCGAGCCTCCATGCCCTTGATTCTATACTCCCACCGATGGAACATAGGATCGAGCTTCTCGCCAAACAGTGGGGGTTCATAGCAGAAGCGGAACTGCCCGGCGGCCACTGCTCGAAGGTCTACGCCGACGCGACCCGCGTCCTGAAGGCTCCATTCCGAGGCGAAGAGCTTGAATCCGGCTTCGTCGCCGCGTTGCGGATTGCGGGCAAGCGCGGTCCGAGGGTGTTTCAAAGCGACACCGGCACAAGCGGTATTCTGATGGAGCGCCTCATCCCCGGCACGCCGGTGGGCGAGAGCCTTCCCGATGAAGATGCCCTGGAGATAACGGCTGAATTCGCTCGCGCGATGTGGTGCGAGGAAACCTCGGGCTGCCTACCTCTGGCTGCATTCGTCGGGACCGGCGACCCTCTCGCCCGCGAACTCTTGGCGACGACCGAGCGCGAAGTCTTCCTCCACGGCGACCTGCACCAATTCAACATCCTTCGCCACGGCGATAGGTGGGTGGTTATCGACCCTAAAGGCGTCGTGGGCGACCCCGCATTCGAGCCCACCGCTTTCCTGCGAAATCCGTTGGAGACGATCTCGAACCTGTCAGATCCCGAATCGATCCTTCGTCAGAGAATCGCGCGTTTTGCGCAAAAGCTCGATCTCGACCCATGGCGTATCTGCGCATGGAGTCTGGTCGATGTGCGATCCTGGGCGGATGAAACGTGGCATCGAACCGTAACGGCGTTAGAAAGAATCGAGAAGAGTTACCATTTGTAGGGGTCGTCGCCGCGCGACCACAGATACGAAACGAGCTGCCCCACGTGGTACCACTCGTGTTGAGCCAGACTGCGAAAGACCTCGCTCGGCTGAATCTCGGGCTGGCCCAGGGACTCGAACCACCCTTCCGGCATTGGTACGGGCGTCTCGAGATCCTCCTCAGCAAGTGAGTCCATAAAAACTAGTGTGCTCGCCCTCACCTCGTCGAGCGCCTCCTTCATACCTGCAAGGGAAAGACCGCGGTCTCCGAACTCGTTGGCAACCTCGAACGAGATTTGCTTTTGATCGAGCAGCCACGCCATAAGCTGGCGTTCCGTGCCGGCGATCTCCGCAAGCTGCCCTGCGATGGTCCGCATTCCCCTACTCGGCGCCCACGGCAGATCCTCGTCTTTCAGTCGCCCGAGAACCTCGTACAGGTCGGCTCGCACTAAAGCCATCCGCGCATTCAGTCTCTGATGAAGGCCGGCCATACAGCTACAGGTCCTCGCCCAAGCCAGGGCCGTAAAGCCGTTTCATAAACGCCTGATACTCGGGCTTGGGGGCCACCCCCCCCCCCCCCCCCCCGCGGTTGGCGTCCCCACCCACCGCCTCCCCCCACCCTTCCTCGCACACAAAATCCAGAGCTCCAACAATCCCCCGCC
>JBPCLO010000034.1:0-3087 GCA_051003155.1 Fimbriimonadales bacterium
GCATTCATCTGGCGGGCCGTGGCGTCCTCGGCTACGTCGTCCTCGATCCGACCCTGAACGATTTTCGCCTGTTCCTGGAACGGCATTCCGCCGTCCTTCGCGCCCTTCGTGCGTGGACCGTGCGCGTCGTCATCCCGCCGCAGTTCTCGGATCTGGCGCAGCGGGTGAAGCAGGTGTTCTCCACGCAACTGGCGGCGCCAGCCATGAGCCAGGAGGCCATCGCGGCTGTGCGTCAGCGTTTCGAGAATGTACGAACGCAGCACTACCCGTTCGATTTCGGTCCCACGGATCACTACGTCGAGAACCGCCACTCGCTCGCCGCGCCGAGGTACCACGTGCTGTTCAAGCTCTGGAAGAAGGAGGGCGACGCGGCGCTCGCCGGCCTGGCGTCGGGCGCCATCCAGGACGCCCTGCAGGCTGGGGCCGGGAGAATCGAGACGCTTGAACTCGGCCACCGCTACGGGCATCTCTCTCCCCTGGCTGCCATCTCGTGAGCTCCCTCCTCGACGGAGTGGAACGACCCCTGAAGCGTAGACCGTACTGGCCAATGTAGACTGAGCAATCACTGCTCAGTTGCATCATGGAGACGGACCTAGACGCCATCGTAGGTGAATCCGCGACCGTCGACTTCAAGTCGTCCTTCGACCCGACTTCGAAGCAAGACTGGTGTGAACTGCTTAAGGATATCGTCGCCATGGCGAACTCCGGCGGCGGCCTGGTCGTAGTGGGCGTCGACGATGACGGCGGGCCTTCGAACTCGGACGTAGCCCCCCTCTTGGCCGTCGATCCCGCCGACGTCATGAATCGCGTACACAGTTATACGGACCAACACTTCGCGGCTTTCGAGGTTCTCGCGGGACAGCGCCTTGGCCACCCTGTCGCCGTCATCAAGATCGGTTCTTCGCGGATTCCGATCGTGTTCACCGCGCACGGTGGGTACGCCGTGTCAGGCGGCGGCCAGAAGGCTGCTTTCGTCAAAGGAAGCGTGTACTTCCGACATGGGGCCAAGAGCGAACCGGGAACGTCCGAGGACTTGAAAGGGGCGTTGGAACGTGAGTTGGAGCACGTGAAGGGATTCTGGCTCGATGGCATTGGCAAGGTCATGGCTGCGCCGGCGGGTTCTTCGGTACAGATCGTCCAGCACGCGATAACGCATGGTTCTGATTCAGTTCCCGTTCGCCTGACGACCGATGAGGGCGCGCCGGCCGTGGGCGCGAACAGCGTTGTGCTGAGGGACACGCCGGAGGCGACGGCCATCCGGCTAACGACAGACGAGAATGCTCCCACGCTGAGCGTGATGCAGGCTGACAAGATCTATCTTTATAGGCAGAAGGAGCTTGTTAAGCGCCTGGCGGAGCGCTTGGTTGGCGTGTCGCTAACCGGGCATGACCTGCAGTGCGTTCGTCGCGTTCACCGAGTCGACGATGAACCGATGTTTTGCTATCAGGCGCAGCATTCTCCCCGAAAGTACACAGAAGCCTTCGTCGACTGGCTCGTGTTGAAGCACCGCGAGGACCCGGAGTTTTTTCGGCTCGCCCGCGACCGTGGCCGGGCTCAATTGAAGGACGACGGCGAACGCGCTTGAGGTGACGGATGGGGGCCGAGGAGGGGGAACACGGCCCAAGGCGCGGTTGGCCCCTCGCCCGGCCGATCGACGAGCCAAGTCGACCGACACCTTCATGTTGACAGTCGTGGCACGGCGGCTGCCAACTTCTTCGCCTGCTTAGGTTCCCGTTAGTGAGCAGCCCGAACAGCGGCGGCGTTTTATGCCGCCGCTTGAGCGCCACTGCACAGCAGCAGGACAGAGATGAGGCGTGAGCGACCCCGCCTGTGGCGCGCGAGCCCGGCCCCGCTCCCGTCCACAGGGTCGCTCACGCCTCACTTGTCGGTGTCCATGTTGGGGAGGGCGCTGGCGATAGTTGGGCCGAACCGTGCTTGCGATCGAACGCGGTAGGGACGATAATTTCGCTCGGCGCGGGACGCTGCGTGCAGCGTGGAATGTGCAGGCGGTTTCCCGTAAGAAGCTGCTCGACCAGGAGGCCGCGATCTGCCGTCGCTCCGGCCTCGATTTTGCGGGAGCACTTGGGCGCGTCAAGGCTCCGCTCGCTACGCTCGCCGCTATCGCGGCCTTGACCCGCCCGGCGTGCTCCCGGTGGGGCCGGCAACTATCGGAGCGACGGTCAAATCTGTCGACGAGTGCACGCTACGTCCAGGGGCCACCGGGATTCCAGCGCGCGGCGAACGGTTCGCCGGTCCTGGCATGCTCAAGCGGTGGCAGAAGAAAGGACCGAAGTTCGGCGACAACCTGGGCCAGAGACTCGAATCCTCCCGGCTGGTTTCTGGTGGCGAACGCCTTCCAGTTTGCTTGAGCATTCGAGTCCTGCACGAACCGTTCACTGAGGGCGACGAATTCGGTGTCAGGCAAGGGCGTCTTGCGGCGACGGAACGTTGCCCGAAGTGCCACGGTGAGGACATCCCCATCGAAAGCCAGACGCCGGGCCGCCATCGCGACGTCCGTGAAGTCCTTCATGCGGCTGTTCGAGCTGCCGAGATCGACCATCGCTTCGGTCTTTTCAGCGACGATGGTTTCGGTCGGGTACGCAAGCACATTTGGCGCTGGCATGTCCGCGAGGAGCGTCGGGAACTCCAGACCTACTGCGCCCGGCGTGATTTTGTCGCCAAAGCCGACATCGATCTGAAGGTGAACGCGGGCCTCGGCGAGATGCGCCTGCATCACCGCTCGGATGCCGCCGTAGCGATTGTCTTCCCGGATCGGTTGGACCTGCAGGCTGCCAAGGTCGAAGCTCACGCCGTCGTCGTCGACCGCCGTTGTGCTGATGTCACGGACGGCCGCTTCGATGGCCGCTTCCGTGGCCTCGCCCGTTCCAAGCAGATCGAGGTCCCGAGTCGGACGGTACCGTTCTCCGATCCGCACGGCGAACAGCATGGCTCCCTTCAGGACGAACTGGTCCCGAAACCTCGAACGCGATAGGCGGTACAGAAAGCGCTCCGCGGCGTAGTTCATGAGCGTCAGCGTGAAGTCCTCACGACGCTCCTTGGACACCTTCAGGAGTCGCGCCCTGACGG
>JBPCLO010000035.1:0-28331 GCA_051003155.1 Fimbriimonadales bacterium
GCTAGGATCAACATAGTCTACCGGAGTGGTCTTGCTTAGACAACCCTTGTCGGTCGGCTTCGTGGACTCGGCGCGCGCCGAGTCGATCTTAGGCAGGTTGACATCGTTGGGCGCGGAAATGGATGAAGCGCTTTCCGCGATTCGCAAATCTCCGGACCCCGATCGAGCCCTCGCCAACATGGAGCGATGGTTATCCACAGGCACCGGGGCGTATGGGCGGATGTCTTCCCTGGCCGATAACCCCGCGCTGATGTATCGGCTAGCACTTCTCATGGGCGCTAGTCAGGCGATCGCTGATGTGCTCGTTCAAAACCCCGAGCTCGGTCTGCTATTGGGAGATCCGCAGGAACTGGCGAGGGAGGTCAGCGTGGAGTCCCTAATTCGGGAAGGGGAAGAGCTCCTTCTCAATGCGGGATCTTTTTCTCACCGCCTAGACCGCTTGCGATATTTGCGTCAGTTGACGCTTTTGCGAATCGTATGGAACGACCTGAACTCATCGTGGGAGCCGGAGCGCGTTTGGACGTCCCTTTCGATACTTGCCGACGCGATCATCGAGCTTGCAGGTCGGGTTGTCTGGTCGGAGATGGGTGGCGAGGGGAATCCACCGGTCGCAGTCATCGCCTTGGGCAAGCATGGGTCGAACGAACTCAATTACTCATCCGACATCGACCTTATGTTCATCGCAGCGGATTCGGAGGCAGACCTAGCACGGCCGTCAAAGTTCTGTGAAAGGCTCACGAGGGCGCTTGAAGGGCGAATGGGGCGGGGCGCTCTATACCGAGTTGACCTGAGGCTTAGGCCGCTGGGAAGGGCTGGGCCCGTGCTCTTGCGCAAGGCTGCTACGCTGAACTACTACCAAAGCTATTGCGAGCCGTGGGAAATCCTGGCGATGATACGCGCCCGGTCGGCCGCGGGCGACGCGCACGTGGGCAGCCAGTTCATAGCGGATGTTTCAGAATACATTTATCGCGGCGCCCGATCCGAGATCTTTTTGGAGTCGATCGTCGACGCCAAGAAAAGATACGAAGATGCGGTTCGTAAGCGGGGCGAGACCGATTCTAACATGAAACTCGGCCCGGGCGGAATCAGGGACATCGAGTTTATCGTCCAGGCGCTGCAGCTCGTAGTGGGCCAAGAAGCGCCGGAACTCCAAGGTGCGTCGACGGCGTCCGCGCTCGAGTTTCTAGCGGCTGGCGGGCACCTTGGCGCTAGACATGCCGAGTTCCTGATGGCAAGCTATCGACTCTTTAGGCAAATCGAGCACAGAATCCAACTTCGTTACGATTTGCAATCACACAACCTGCCGGCAGACCCAAACGAGCGGGAAGTGCTTGCAAGGCTTGTGGGGTCGTCGAATTGGCAGTACCTTCACGGCGAGATTAGGCGGCGGCGGGCACAAGTTCGCGAGCTCTTGGAAAGCCGAATACCCCTCTTGAGGGCGGATCGGTCGAAACCCGTCGGGGTCGCTGAGGCGCTGGGCTGGCGCCCGGAAACGGCGCAAGTTCAAGCTGCCGAAAAGCTCATCGGTTTCTCGGATGCTCCCGACTCTCTTTTGAACCAGATTCGCGAGGATCGTTCGACGGCCGAGCGCGTGAAGCTGATCGCGAGCTTTGCTCAGCGTGTGATTCCTGAAATCAGCTTCCATCGCGAACTCTGGGACGTTGCCTTTTCCGAAGAGATAGAGTTTATGCCTGGAGACGAGACGGATCCCGACTCTCTGGTTCGCGAGAGGATTCGGGATGCGGGTGATTCGTGGGAGGCCGCCCTGTCGGCATTTCTTCGACGCGAGTTCATGGCCGCGTGCATCAAGGATGCCCTGCACCGGGATGTCGAGCGCACGTTCGGATATCTAACGAAGGTCGCGGAAGCTTCGCTGCTCGGCGCCTTGGATTGTCTGGGAGGCGAGGACATCGATATCGTCGCGTTAGGCAGATTGGGGAGCTCAGAGCTGCTTTTGCCGTCGGACTGGGACGTAACCCTCTTTGTGAAGGAGCCGGCGAGGCAGGCCGTCGCTGAGCGCATCGGCCAGGATTGGCTGAGGACGGCGCGCAGGATCAGTATGACGTCGGGCTATTTTCCGCTGGATGTTCGTTTGCGGCCCGAAGGCTCAGCGGGCCTGGTCGTCCGCTCGATCCCTGGCTTTAACAACTACGCCGAATCATCCATGCAGACTTGGGAACGACTTGCCTTCGCTCGGGCACGCTCCCTTCGGAGATGGCCGGAAACGGCAGCAGCGACTGTGGACGCGGTAGCGGCTTCGGAGTGGGGATGGGAGCAGGAAACCGAGATGCTCCAAATGCGGTCACGAATCCACAACGAGCGAGCACGTTCGTGGGAACTGCTGCGCGATATCAAACTCGGGGAGGGATTCTTGCTTGATTTGGAGTGGCTGTGCTCGATCCTGCGGCTGCGCCATCCAGAGGCGCAAATTCGGCCCGCGACGACCGCGTCGATGCTCCGCCAACTGGGTCGGCTTCGTATACTTGGTCAGTGCGAGGCGGACGAACTCGCCGACGCGGCCCTTCTATTTGCGCGGTTAAGAAACATCATGTACTTGCTCGAGTTCGACAGCGATTCCGTTCTCCCCGAAAACCCGGAGAAGTTGCATCGGATGGCCGCATCTCTGAAGCTCGATGGAGCGAACGACGTGCTCGAGGCAGTTTACGAAAAACGCGACAAGGTCATGCGTGTGTACAAAGATCTGGTGCTCCGCACTCCATGATGATCGCTCTCATCGCCATCGGGGCGTATCTGTTGGGATCACTGCCTTTCGGAAAGTGGATTGCGGCGGCACGCGGCATCGACATCATGCGGGAAGGCAGCAAGAGCATCGGGGCCACGAACGTTTGGCGAACCCTCGGATGGAAGGCCGGTCTGGCGGTGTTTCTGCTCGATGCCGCAAAGGGATTTATTGCCGCTACTGCAGGCGGCATGATTCCTCGGCTATTTGAGAATAATACAATATTCAGTTATGAACTTGCACTATTAATGGGTGCCTGCGCGGTCTTGGGACACAGCGCTTCGATTTTCCTGGGGTTCAAGGGCGGCAAGAGTGTCGCAGCAGCGCTCGGGGTGTTGCTTTCCATTTCCCCCGAAGTCGCCGGTCTTTCATTGCTCGTATTCCTGATCGTTTTTGGCATATGCCGATATGTGAGCGTGGGCAGCCTTTGCGGCGTGGTCAGCGCGCCTATCTTCGCGGCCGCCTTCCGATATCCGTGGGTGATAATGTTAGCATACGCAGTCTTGGCCGCCCTGATCGCCTACCGGCATAGAGCTAATATCAACCGCCTGATGAAGGGAGAAGAGTATAAGTTTAGTAGGAAATCATCAACTACCGAGGCACACGGGCCGTGAGGCATCTCGACCGGTATGTATTCAAGGACATGTTCGTGCCTTTGATCATCGGCACTATATCTGTGGTGCTCATGTTTTTGGCGAACACCCTCATCTTCTATTCGCCGCAGGTTTTCTCAAAAGAGATGCCAATGAGCGCGGTCGGCCAGTACCTCCTCTTTAAGATTCCTCAGACGCTGAACATGACTCTGCCCGTTGGCGTCACGATCGCGTCCTCGCTTGCGATCTCCAGACTAGCGCGTGAATCCGAACTCACGGCCATGCGTGCCGCGGGCATCCCGGTACGGCGCGTGATTTTGCCGATGCTTATCATGGGAGCTTTGGTGGCCGGTCTCAGTTTCTGGCTTACGGAAAAGGTCACACCACGCGCCGAAGAACGTGCGACGGCTACGCTGCGGAAGATCTTTGCAAGCGCCGAGGCGATCGGTCTTCACTCGAACGTCCTTTTGCAGCTTAATCGGGGCGAGTATCACGCCAGCATCGGCACCGCATCGAAAGGGGACGGCGGGAAGGTTCTCATGAAAGATGTTCTCGTATTCCAGAAGCCGAAACGGGGCGTCGACTGGTTCGTCCAGTCCCCGTCAGCCGTATATGACGACGGCATCCTGGAGTTCAAGAATCCGAAGATTTGGATTTTGGAAGGAGAGCGCCTGATCTTGAAGACGCCCAAGAAATGGCAGATTAATGTACGGGTGAGCCTCGACGATTTCTTCGGGCAAAAACTGCCCGAGGCAATGAGTGTCCGCGAACTCGGAAAGTCGATCGAGAATTGGCGGTCACGAGGACAAAGCACTCGCGTTCTGGAAGTCGATTACCACAACAAATTCGCCGTACCTGCCGCTTGCTTTGTTTTCGCGCTATTTTCGCCTGTGTTTTCCCTATACTTTGTGCGTGGTGGCGCATTTATCGGCGTACTCGTTAGCATTATCGTCGTTTTTCTCTACTATAATTTTTGGGTTTTGTCGTCGCAGGTCTTGGCGAAACAGTGGATCCTTCCGCCCATCGCCGGGGCATGGCTGCCGAATCTCATCTTTCTAATTGCAGGAGTCATCGCGCTGTGGCGACTCGAGTAGCCGCGCTCGCCGCCGCGTTTGCGTTGGCTGTCCACGCACGTGCCCAGATTCCTCCTCAGAACCCACTTGAACCGACGGGGTTCCCTCCGAGCTTTCCGAAAGACGAGCGCCTCCCTCCGCCCATGGCTTCGGATCAGGCTTCGTACGAATTGAAAGTGATCAGAAGCGCCGAATGGGTCGTCGAGGATAACCAAGTCGTGGGTAAGGACGTCGAGTTTACATATCGGGGTTATTTGGTCAAGGGGGATGAGGTTCTTGGCGACCTCGACACCAACCAGTTCGTCCTTCGAGGGAATGTCGACATTCTGGGCCAAGACCACGTTGTTCGAGGCAATCAAGTGTTCGTCGATTTTCGTGCCCGCAGATTTCGCTTTGTCGAAGGCGAGGTCGATCTTAAGAAGGCGATGCTGCAGGGCCGCTTGGAGAGCGATATTTACGTCCGGGCCGCGAGCGTGGAAGGCACGGACGATCTGATAACCGCAACAAGGGCCCGCGTGACCACATGCGAATATCCGGACCCACACTACACACTCGATGCGGAAAGGCTTTCGGTCATTCCGAACCGGCGTATTATCTTTGAAGATTTCAGGCTGCGTATTCTCAATCGAACTATTCTTGGTGTTCCGCGGATTGTCATTCCTTTGGACAAGAGAACCTCCGGTATTACTCCTGAAGTAGGCAACTCTCTGGACGAGGGATATTTCATAAAGACCCAAGTTGGCTTGCCCGTGGGTGGCGACGATGCCATTGCACGGGTCGATGTGATGACGAAAAAGGGCCTTGGACTAGGAGCAGATTATGAATTTCTACGGGGCAACCAGCGCGGAGAATTTCGAGTCTATTCGAATATATTCAACCCAGACGGCCCGCCCGGCGTGACCGCAAGCGGTACGTATCGAAACGATTTCAGGTGGGGCAGAATCGAAGGCTATCAGGACTACCGCCGCTTCTCGTTTCTCACGGGTGAAGACAATGTAGCGACGCAGACAAGGCTATCCTTTACGCCAAACCAGGCCGGCAGTGCGCAAAGCAATATCTTCTTCACGCATAACAGCACTCGGTCCTTATCGTTCACAAGCGACAACTCGACCGCGGGGGCCCACGATGTGAGGGAATGGAGCGGCAGATTTCGAACAAACTTGCAACTCAATCTTGCCCGCTCGATCGCGCGGGATGCTGGCAAGGTGCTTAGCGAAAGAGAAGTCCTCGACGCGCGCCTCCAATCTAGCTACGACCTCAGCAGGGTTGTCGCCGAGCTGGACTATCAGCGAAATATCCCGATCGGCAGCACGGTCAACTTCTTCGGCGGAATCGACAAAACCCCGGAGGTGACTATTCGGACGGATTCGCAAAGGCTATTCAACGGTAAGAGGCATAAATGGTTTCCTAATTTCACGGCCCTGCTGTCGGCCGGAAATTATAACGATCATTTCAACGCAATTGATGTCTCGCGATATTTCTTTGATTTTCGTATGAACCGGGTCGGTTCTGAAGACTCCAAATTATCGCTGTCTTATGACGCCGGGTTTAGGCAGGGTATTTATTCCGACGACACGGCGCAATACACGCCGAGCTTGAATCTGCATCTGCGAGCGAAGCCCACGCCGAAGTTCTCGGCGAACTTTCGATATAACTACAGCCGCCCGCACGGCTTTTCGCCGCTTTCCTCCGACCGTAGCGGCCAATACAACCTGGCTAGTCTGGACGTCGTCGGGGAGTTAGCCGGAGAGTTAAAGGTTGGTGGGCAGGTAGGATTCGACTTTCATCAACGTGTCCTAGGCGATGTTCCCTGGATTTCTCCTTCTTTGCGGTTCGAGTATAACCCGAGCAAATCGTTGAGGGTTAGGGGCTTGGCGAACTACATGGCTCAAGAGGGCAGTTGGGGAAACATCCGCCTCGACCTGGCTTGGAAGGCGGGTGCCACCTACCTTGGAATTGCGGCTAGGTACGACGCATTGCGCGACACATTGGGGAACCTGAATATTTTTCTCGACGCCTTTAAATGGGGGCGGCTTAAGTTCTCGACGATATTGCTTTACAATGGTTACCTCCACCGTTTCGAATCGCGGCATTTTTCCCTGATTTATGACCTTCACTGTGCTGAGGCCGTGCTTCAAGTTCTGGAAAACAACGTAGGGTTTCGTCCGGGAAGAGAGATTGTGTTCTTTATCCGGCTTAAGGGCCTGCCGTTCGACTCTCCGTTCGGTGTGGGCCGATTGGGCCAGCCGCTTGACATAGGTACGGGGTCGGGCTGGTAGCAGGTAAACTAGAGGTCAATCGCGACAGAGGAGCGACTTACATTTTTCTACCAACTTGGGCCGAACAACCTCAGCTCCTTGGACCCATTTGAAAGGATTTTCACCTGAATGCCACGTAAGAAAACCGAAAACGCCGAGAGCGCAGAGGACATAAAGCCAACCCGAGCGCCCAAGACACGAGGGCCGCGTAAACCAAAGACCGAAGGGGCTGAACCCGTGTCTCAGGTCGAGGCGATTGCGGAACCGCCGAATCGAACGAGAAGGCCCGGGGCCGAAACGCCGACAGAAAACCAGCCCAAGCCCGCAAGAAAGCCTCGCATAGCGAAGAAGGATTCGGATTCCCAGGCGCTATCCGAATCAGTTCGGCCTGCCGCGATCGGATTTAGATTTCGGGCCGCTGAGCCACCGCCTGCTCGGCCTCCTAGGGCCCAGCCAAATAGACGACGTGGCGACCGCGGCGAGGGTCCCAAAGGGCCCGTCGAGCGTAAACCCGTAGTCAGAACGCCGCAACGGCCCGAAAAGCCAAACCCACCCGCTCGCCCCGTGCGAGAACGGATACTGACGCCGGAAGGAGCGCCTCGCGTCATCATCCGCAACGGGCGGCCGTGCCTGGTAATTGACGGCCAGATCGTCCCACCGTTCATGTTCTTCGGCAACCCGTCCGATGAGACCAAGGCCGAAACAGTCTTCGAACAGATCCGAAAGGCGGCGAAGGAAGGGATTCACCTTCACAGCTTGATGGTCGAGTTCGCCATCAGCGAGGAAGGCGCGCAGGAGGCGCTCGATCTATCGGCGTACCTCCTGCAGAAAACGCTGGAAGCCGATCCTAACGGAAGGCTCATCCTTCGGCTCGTGTTCGCAGGAGCGTCCGGATGGGAGAGGAAATACCCGAAGGCAGCTTTTCGCTATGCGGACGGCGTCGAGGCCGAACCGAGCTTCTGCGATGACGAGTTTTGGGGAGACGCGGCCAACCTTCTTGCCGGATATGTGCGGGGTATAAGCTCACACGATCAATCGGACCGCCTCATAGGGCTGCACCTGGATAGAGGTGAGTGGTTCTTCGCTGAGGGCTGGGGATACGATACGAGCGCCGCGGCGGAAAAGGCGTTTCGCGAGTGGGCGACCTTCCGCTACAGCGGGGACCGCGTCGCGCTGCAATCAGCCTGGTTTAGCGGTGATGCACGGTTCGAAACGCTAAAGATTCCAAGCTACAACGACTACCCACTTTCTAGCGAAGGGTTTTTGCGGGCGCGTCGCAAGGAACGTATTTGGGTCGACTACCACCTCTTTATGAGCGATGCGATCGTCGAGCGAATTCAGTTTCTCGCTTGGCAAGTTAAAAAGGCGAGCGATGGCCGGCTCTTGGTAGCGGCAAGTTACGGATACACGTTCGAATGGTCCCACCCCGCCTCCGGACACCTTAGCCTGGGCAAGCTCCTGAGGTCTCCAGAGATCGACATCATAGCCGGGCCGCCAAGCTACAAGGACCGCTCGTTGGGAGGCACGGCCGGCTTCCCAGGGCCGATCGACAGCTTCGCGCTTAACGGCAAACTGTTCCTTAGCGAGGAGGACTTCAAGACGCCGATCGGGCAGGTTGTCGAGCCGGATGAATTCAACCCGGTGATGCCGACTCCTCAGGCTCTCGAAGCTTCGCATTGGCGTGGTGTCGGATCGGCGCTCAGCCATAGCACCGGCATCGCTTGGATGGACCTTTGGGGAAACGGATGGCTGAATACGCCGGCCATATGGCAGCGTGCGTCCGAAGTTCGTGATATCCTTATCAAAGCGATCGCCACACCGGCAAGGGATCCGGATGTGGCGGTGCTCATAGATGAGCGAAGCCTGGCTTACTTGAGCGACGCTCGGGCGTTCAAGCACCTTGTGCAGAACTCTCGCGAGGCGATTCTCAGGGCCGGCGTGAGCGCGGGGTTCTATTTGCTCAGCGACCTTGCGCACCGGAAGAAGTTCCCTGACGCCAAGCTTTACATCTTCCTCAACGCGTGGGATACGCGGCCGGAGGTCCGAGCTGCGATCAAGCGAATTCAGGGTGGAGGCAAGACGTTGTTCTGGCTCTATAGCGCCGGGCTCTTCGAGGCCGGCCGTCCGGCTCTCGAACGTGTTCGGGAAGTTACCGGCATCGCCATCCGGCCGCAACCTTTCAACAGTCGAGCGGGGACGACGATCCTCAATCGAAAACACGCACTGACAGAGTTGCTCGAAGAGCGCGCCCTCAGCACGGTGGAGCAGCTCGAGCCCAGCTACTTCGCCATCCCCGAAGAGGGCACAACCATTCTCGGTGAGTACACGCAAACGGGTTTGCCGAGCTTCGTTGTGAGGGAGATCAAGGACGAAGAACACGGCATTTGGCGGAGCGTATTCCTAGGCGAACCTCTCATCACGGAGAAGCTCATCAGAGGACTTTGCCAGTACGCGGGCGCGCATGTTTGGAATTATCACGGTGACGTTGTCCACGTGAGGCCACCCTTCCTCTCGATTCACTATTCGGGCACCGGCCACCGAATCGCAACATTGCCTGACAGGTGGCATGCTTACGATCCGCTGCAAGCCAAGATGGTTGGTTCCGATGCCACACACTTGCGCAGCGACGCGACCGACGGCGCGAGCCAGGTTTTGTTTGTGGGCGAGGAAGCCGAGGTCCAGCACCTCGCGTCGATGAATCCGGAAGAGTATCTGGCTGTCGGCGAGATTCCGGAGCTTGAGGAGGATACGGTTCATGAGGACTATTTCGAAGAAGAAGTGCCCGTGCTGTCGCTTTCCCTCGCGCCTGAGTATTCCGACGTTTACGACCAAGACGACGAGCCCGTCGACCCCCCGCCACCACCAAAGCCGCGGCGTCCGCGAGAGCCGCGCCCCGAATCTCGGCCGAAAAAAGCAGCCCGCCCGCCCAATACCGAAGCCGGCATAGGCGTTATGTTCCGCGACAAGGGTTAGGCTTATGTCATTTCGGAGCGGTTCGGTCGCGATTCTCGGGCGTCCCAATGCGGGCAAAAGCACCGTGATGAACTACATTGTGGGGCAGAAGGTCGCCATCGTCTCGAACAAGCCGCAGACCACTCGCCGCTCGCTGCTAGGCGTTGCCAATCGTCCCGGAGCGCAGATCGCCTTCTACGACACGCCGGGCATCCACGAGCCGCATTCGAAGCTGGGCAAGGTCATGGTCGACTTCGCCGTGCAGACGCTGCCCGACGCGGACGCAGCGCTTTTCGTTGTGGACGTTAGCAAGCCCCCGACGGACGAAGACAAACATATAGCCCGACTGCTTAAGGACTTCGGCTTCCAGCGGGTGGTCGTGGTGCTCAACAAGATGGACAGGCTTCGTCCGGAGTACGTTCAGTCGAACTACGACGAGTACGAAGGGCTAACCAAGCCTGCCCAGATGATGATGACGAGCGCGATTACGGGCGAGAACCTGGACAAAGTCCTCGACCTTTTGGTTCCGCTTTTGCCTGAGGGTCCGCCGCTGTTCGACGATCCTGATTTCTACACGAGCCAGACGGTCCGAGACATGGCGTCCGAACTCATCCGCGAGCAGGTTCTACATAACACGCGGGAAGAGGTCCCGCACGGCGTGGCCGTTCAGATCGAGGGGTGGGAAGAGCCTCAGCATGGCAACACGAGCGAGATCACCCGTATCTCCGCGCTCATCGTCGTGGAGCGCGAATCCCAAAAGCCGATCCTAATAGGAAAGAAGGGCCAGATGCTCAAGAAGATCGGCACGGCGGCGCGCGCCCAAATCGAATCACTCATCGGCGCGCACGTGTTCCTCGAGCTCTTTGTGAAGGTTGGCGAGCACTGGCGCGACAGCTCGGTGCGGCTCAAAGAGCTGGGTCTGTCCGAGTAATTTCGGCTGCGACCCGCTCGGCGCTTTCCAACGCGCCCTCGACGAATCCCGTCCAAGAAGTCGTGTGCTCCCCAGCGAAATGGATGCTGCCGTGCCCCGCTGCGAGCACCGACCGGTCCACAGCGTTTACCGGCGTGTAGGAAAACGCCCCTCGGGACCACGGGTCGGATATCCAGTCATGAAGGACAGCTCGAACCGGGTGGGCCCTTGCGGATATTCGCAACAACTCGTCTCCTAGCATGGCGAGCGGGTCGGGAGAGCCAATGACCTTCTCCGCATCGGTGCCGCAAATATATGCGCTCAGCAGGTGCCGCCCGCCTACGGACGAGTTCCACGTCTGCTGCAATGGGCCGTCGGTGAACATATGCCCGTGCCAACCTTCGTCCTCCCAAAATGGCTCGGCGAACTCGAAAGAGGCCTTGATCGCGCGCCCCATCGGACATCGGCGGATGGCGGCGGCCGTTTCCGGAGGCAGCTCGGGTTCGAAGGCGATTTGACCGAGGCATGGAGGCGGCATCGCCAACACCACCGCATCGTATGGTCCGCTCGTCTGACCGCTCGCGAACTCGAGCGTGCTTCCACTTTCGGTGGCCACCCTGGCCAATGCATGCGACAAGTTCGGCTTCGCGTTCAAACGGGCGAGCATCGCGTCGGTTACGGCATTCGCCCCCGGGAATCGGTACGCGCTCATCGTTCCCCCCGGCCGACCCAGGTAGTGGCGATAACCCGCGAGCCAGCCATTCAGCCCGATTCGATTTGTGTCCTCGCCCTCGTCAGATCGCCACTGAGCCTCGTTCCACCACCTGCCGCGCTGGCTCCAGCAATGTCGATCGAGGAACGAAGACAGCGTTGCATCAGCCGCTGGTGGCGGGCCATAGCATAGGGCGGCCGCCTGTTCGTGAACCCGGCCGGCGTCTTCGACGGCTTCGGGCCAAAGCTCCGCGGACAGGAGTTTTTCACTCTTGTACGCAACGAGGTAAGGCTCGTTGGCATCCGGTATCGGGGACAGGCCCAGCTCCTCGAGAAGCGAAAGGCACCGAACATGGTCGCCGTCGATCCACTCCGCACCGGCCTCATCTCCCTGATCTGTGGTGCAAAGCCGCCCACCGACCCGTGAACGTGCATCGAAAAGCGTAATATCCACTCCCTGCCTTTCGAGAAGCATAGCCGCGCGAAGCCCCGCGGCCCCAAGGCCGACAATCGCTACTTTCACTTAGGAGCAGGTTACTCCGAGTCAGGCTGGGGTGCCCATCAAAAGGGGGCGCAACTGTGTGGCGATGTGAAGGATGAGAGGGAGGTCGTCTAGGAAGGCGAGAACGTCGTTCTGGAAGGCATATCGTCGCTCGCGAAGGGGATGTCGGCGTGCGGGAGTAGATCGGGAGTTACGAATAGGTTCGGCTGCAAACCGCGCTGATGCCCGGCACCGCGCCTGGAGAGCAAGGAAGGCGGCGCCTATGTGGGGCGTCCCAGCCGCAGTTGGGTTCTCGCTCCGAGCCCAAGCGGCGCAAATCGTGTACTATCAAGATGCAAATCGTTCACTCATCCCTTTTACATGGTGCGCACTGAGCGCAGTGGAGGAGAAAATGAAGCACTTAATTTCATCAGTTCTGGCCATCCTGGCCACGGCCGCTCTCGCCGACGACGTTATCTGGCAGACGGACTGGACCACCCCAGGGGATCCCATGAATGGTACGTCGCATGTCGTCGCCACACCGGACGGCGGCGCGTTCGCAACTCACATTGACAGTCAAACAAGTGGCAAATGGGGTGACACTTATTACTCTACTGGCGTTGTGAAGTTTTCTCCTGCCGGAACCGTTCAATGGCACGACTATTTCGGGAACGCCCGTGGCGCCTTTCTTGGATTCGACTCCTTCGGCAACTTCTACGCCACGATCAGACCTTCGGCGCTCAACTCGTACACTGAACTCTCTCCGAGAACCAGGAAGTACGCTCCGAACGGCACGATGCTGTGGGAGTACTCACAGGGCCAAGGCCGCACCTCGCTGGATATGATCGTCGAATCCGACGGCACCTGGTTTCTGGCAGTTGGTGGCTACAATGAATCATCTCGTTTTCAAAAGATTAGTGCCTTGACGATCATCGATATGGGGTTCTGCTGGTTCGTGAATACCGGCCCGGGCGCGATGCTCCAGTAGCCGTCGCTGCTGTTCATGATCGCCCAGTGGCTGTTTTCGGTCGTACGTCCGCGAACAAGCTGCGCGGAATCGGTGGAAGGCGGCACGCGGTTTATCGGACCGCCGACAGTTTCGGTATTGCTTTGCCTCGGGCACGACCTGACCATCTTTCACCGGGGTGAGACGGGTTCGGCGCCGGACGGCGTGGCCGAGATTCTCGGCGACCGGCACGATCTGCCAGCCCAAGCCGACCGGCTGCGCTACACGAAACCCGATATCGTCCTCGACATGATCCCGATCGTCGAGAAGGACGGCCAGGACCTAATGGACGTCTTCGACGGCCACGTCGCGCGGGTTGTGGTGATCAGCAGTATGGATGTGTACCGGGCGTACGGCCGTCTCATCGGCAAAGAGCCCGGCCCGTCCGATCCGGTGCCGTTGACCGAGGAGTCGCCATTGCGCGAAACGCTCTACCCTTACCGAGGCGGCGATCACGGCCGGCCGATTCTGGAGGACTACGATAAGATTCCTATCGAGCGAATCGTAATGAGCCGCACGAACTTGCCGGGAACCGTTTTGCGGTTACCGATGGTTTACGGTCCAGGCGACTACCAGCACCGGCTGTTCGCGCATGTGAAGCGTATCCAAGACGGCCGTCCGATCCTGCTGGGCGAAAGGGCTTCGCGTTGGAGGACTTCGCGGGGTTATGTAGAGAACGTGGCTGACGCCATCGCGCTGGCGGTGACGGATAGCCGCTCCGCGGGCGAGATTTACAATGTCGCGGAGCCTGAGGCGCTTTCCGAGGCAGAATGGGTCCGCTCAATCGGCGCGGAACCCGTGATTGTTCCGGATGCGAATCTGCCGGAGCATCTGATAGAGGATGCTTGGCTGCAGCAAGAGTTGGTTGCCAGCACTGTCAAGATACGAAAGCATCTTGGATATTCAGAAAGGGCTGGATCGGACGATGCGATTCGCAAAACCGTCGAATGGGAGTCCGAATCCGCCCGAAATCAATCTCGCCGCGTTCGACTACGTCGCCGAAGACCGTGCGCTTTCCTGACACCAAACAAAGGCCTAGACTTCGAAAATTGGCGCGCTCGAGAGGACTCGAACCTCCGACCTACAGGTCCGCAACCTGTCGCTCTATCCACTGAGCTACGAGCGCGCGGGAAGGGGATATAGGATACCCCGGTGGGGACTAGCTCCGGGCGCCTGCCGACTGCCGACTGACGACTGCCGAGCGATCCATTGGTTAGCTGAAGCGTTGCCATCCACTAAGTCCGTGCGGCGCGGATGTTCGCAACTTCTTGGAGTTGGCCCTTGATGAGATCGAGAAAGGATTCGACCGATTCGAGAGCGTCGTTCCCGTAGCGCCACTCCGCGCGGTCGGGACGATATTTCAGGTCGAGCTGGCGTCGTCCCAGTTCGTGCACGATTCGAAGAGGCAACTCGCGGCCATTCACAAAGGCAATGGTCAGCTTGCCGAATCGGCCATCGATCTTCTCGATTCCAAGCTCTTGAGCGAAGAGCCTCAAGCGAACCAGCTTCGCGGCGGCCCGCGCTTCCTCGGGCAGGGGGCCATAGCGGTCGATTAGCTCCGCCTCCACCTCGGCGACGTGCTCTTCGTCGCGTGCCTCCATCAGCTTCTTGTAGAAGAAAAGCCGCTGGTTCTGGTCTTCCACGTAGCTGTTCGGCAGGTACGCCGCCGCAGGGACGTCGAAAGCCGGAAGCGGATGGAACTCCGGCCCGGCATCGAGATCGACCGCGGTTAGCCGCGCGGCAGTCTCTCCGCCATCGTCGAAAGCAGCCTTAAGCTGGCTCACGGCGTCGGCGATAAGCTGGGTGTAGAGCTCGTAACCGACGCTTTGCATCGTACCGTGCTGCTTGGCGCCAAGAAGCTCGCCGGCGCCCCGAATCTGAAGGTCGCGAAAAGCCAGCGAGTAGCCGCTGCCCAGGTCGCTGAACTCTTGCAGAGCCTTGAGCCTCGCGACGGCCGTGTCGGTCAGCTTCTTGCCGCTTCGGTAAAGAAGGTAGGCGTAAGCCTGCCGGTCGCTGCGACCAACGCGTCCGCGAAGCTGATAGAGCTGCGCAAGTCCGAGCTTGTCCGCGCCGTCCACGATCAGCGTGTTCGCGTTCGAGTTGTCGATTCCGTTCTCGACGATGCTGGTGCTGACCAAGATATCGACCTCGCCGTGAAAAAATGCGCTCATGATCGGCTCCAACTCGTCGGCTGTCATCTGGCCGTGGCCCACCGCGACCCGGGCGTTCGGGGCGAGCTTCCGAATGCGTTCTGCCACGTGCTCGATTCCGTCGATCCGGTTGAAAACATAGAACACCTGCCCACCCCTCGCCAGCTCTCGCAACAACGCCTCTCGAACCACATCGTCGCCGTAGGGCCGAAGATAGGTGCGGATGGCCATCCGTCCCGGCGGAGGGTCGTTGATGACGGACATCTGGCGAAGGTTCATCATCGACATGCTCAGTGTGCGAGGGATGGGCGTTGCGGTGAGCGTCAAGAAGTCGGCGTTCGCGCGAAGGCCCTTTAGGAACTCCTTGTGCTTGACGCCGAACCTCTGCTCCTCGTCGACGATAACCAGTCCGAGGTTCTTGTATTCGACTTTCTTTTGCAGCAGCGCATGGGTGCCGATAACAATATCGACGCTGCCGTCCTTCAGGCCGCGAACGGCTGTTTCGCGCTGCTTGGCCGTTCGAAACCTGTTTAGGAGGCTAAGGTGTATGGGGTAGGGCGCAAGCCGTTCCCGAAAGGTCTCGAAATGTTGGTCGGCGAGAATGGTTGTGGGGCACAGAACCGCGACCTGCTTGCCCTCTTGTGCCACCTTGAACGCGGCGCGAACGGCGACCTCGGTCTTTCCGAATCCCACGTCTCCGCAGACCAACCGGTCCATCGGGTAAGGACGGTCGAGGTCACGTTTGACCTCCCGGATCGTCTTCTCCTGGCTCCGAGTCTCCACCCACGGGAACGTGGCTTCCATCTCCTGCTGCCACGGGGTGTCCTCGCCAAAAGGGGGGCGCGTCACCTGGGTCCTTTTCGCGTAAATCGAAATCAGTTCACGAGCAAGTTCTTCGGCGCCCTTCTTGGCGGCCCTGACCGAGCGCTGCCACTCGCCGCCGGTGATGCGGTGAATCGTGGGCGGGGCGTCGCTCGGGCTTAGAAACTTCTGAATTCGGTCTAACTGTTCGGTCGGCACGAGTAGCTTGTCGGGCGCTTGGTAGTCGATCCGCAGATACTCTTTCTCGCGGCCCTCGACTTCGCGGGTGACCAGCCCGCGATACATTCCAATTCCGAACTGAATATGGACCACGTAGTCGCCGGGCTTAAGGTCTAGCACCGTGGCGATTGGCGCACCCTCGCGAAACCGTCGTTGTGGCAGGCGCAGCCGGCCGACCCCGAACAGCTCGGCGTCTGTGAGCAGGACTGCCTTCTCATCCGTCCAGACAAAACCTCCGGCGAGGTTGCCGGAGATGAGGTAGACCGTGTTCGGCTTCGGCTCATCGGGAACTTCGTCGGCCACGATGTTGAGGTCCATCGCGCCCAATGCATGGCGTGCGCGTGTGGGCTGATCGCTAGCGACCACAATCTTGAGTCCGCCCTCACCCCAACTGATTACCGACTGCGCGAGGGATTCCGGCCGGCCGCGGTAAGGCGCGAGGGAGGTTATGTTGATCTCGGTCTTCTCGTCTTCCTTCATCCAATCCGGCATCGCGTTGAGAGCGCTGAGTGATAGGACGTTGGCGGATGTTCCGAGTCGATCATCGGGCGCAAGGAAGTCATCGGCGGCTTGCGAAAGGGTTTCGCCGCGACGGTGCCGATTCTCAAGCGCGTGGTTCAGGTCTTCGCGGCCCCGTTCAGCTTGAATTTGCAGCTCGATCGGTTCATCGAGAAACACGTGCCCCTCGCCGACGTAGTCAAACGCGCACGCATCGCCACTGTTGAGATAAGGGAGGTATAGCTCGAGCCGGTCGAAATACGCATTGGTTGCGAGGGCGGCCAAGTCTGCGCCGACGGCATCTCTCAAGTGTTCGGCGGCCCCAGGTTCGAGGTGCTTGGCTTGCTCTTCGGACATGCGAGAGACACGATCCGCATCCGCCGAACCCAACCGCGGCATGACCGGGCGAACCGGCGCGAGCGTTAGCCGCTTTACGTCGACGATGCTGCGTTGGGAATCGGAGTCGAAAGTGCGCATGCTCTCGACGAAGTCGCCGAAGAACTCGGAGCGAACCGGGAAGTCGTCGCCGGAGGGGAAGATGTCAAGGATTCCGCCGCGCCGGCTGAAAGTGCCAGGCCGTCGCACGGGCTCCTCGTTTTCGTAACCAAGCGCGACGAGCCGCCTCATCAGGTCGACGATGTCGACCTCGTCCTCGATGCGCAGAGCGACGGTTGCAGAACGGAACTCCTCCGGCGTCATCGTGCGCTCGAGGCCGGAACCGGGAGAGGCGATAACGATACAGGGCTCGCCGCTCCCAAGCGCAGAGAGTGCGCGCGCTCGGTCTGAGAGGGCGTTCAGCTCGGGTGGCGCGTCGTCGTAGAGACCGCCCTGGCCCGACGGAAGGTGCATGATCACCCGCTCCGGAACGCCCAGAAGAACAAGCTTGGCTTCCCAGGCGAGTGCGCGTTCATAATTCGGGCTGACGACCAGGAACCGCTGATCTCTTCGGCCCGCTTTCAGGAACAGGCTTGCGACGAGTAGCGCCTGGGCCTCCGCGCAGACGGACTGCCACTCGTGCCTGCCCTTCGGCAGCGGAAGTGGGGAGAGTGTGCGCACCCAGTCGCGAACGTGCATCGACATAAGTCTACCTACTGAGATAAGATTCGGCCTTCCGACGCGTCCGTAAAGAGTATGCCGGTGAGCAGTATTCCGAGCCGCCTCGATACAAGCGTCCAGTACCTCAAGGGCGTCGGGCCCAAGGCCGCGCAGGTGCTTGCGAAGCTCGGCGTCGAGACCGTCAAGGACCTCCTCTACTGTTTGCCGTTTCGGTACGAGGACCGACGCGATTTTCGGCCGATCGGAAACGTACGTCCCGGAGAATGGGTGACGCTCAAAGGGAGGGTGGTCAGCCTCGACAGCCGGAATCGCCAGGGCAACTTCACGACCATTCGCGCGGCGATCGTCGACGGTTCTGGAGCTATCGGACTGATCTGGTTCAACCAGCGATGGATCAAGACGCAGCTCGAAAAGCACGAAGGCGAGATCATCGTTTACGGCCAGGTCAAGGAAGGCAACTACGGCTATGAGATCGCTTCGCCCGAGTGGGAGACCGTCGATCCGGCGGACGACGCGTCAAGCTTCGCGCGGCTTACTCCGATCTATCGGCTAACCGAGGGCTTGAGTCAGAAGCTCATCCGCAAGGCGGCGCTAACCGCTGTAGCGTCCCTGCAACCGACGGACATCGAGGAGACGTTGCCGGAGGAATTGCGCAAGGCAAACCGTCTCCAGCCGCTGGTCTGGTCGATCAAGCAAGTCCATTTCCCGAACACGGAGGAGAACCGCCTCGCCGCGCGGCGGCGGCTGGTCTTCGAAGAGTTTTTTGTCATGCAGCTCGGGCTCGCAATGCGGCGGGCGCAAACGGGCGAGGAGCCGGGCATCGCGTTCGAAGCGTCACCCACGCTGATTGAAGAGTTGCGATCCGCTCTCCATTTCGAGTTCACGCACGCGCAGACGCGCGTGATCGAAGAGATCTGCGGGGACATGCGCCGGCCGCATCCGATGAACCGGCTATTGCAGGGCGACGTGGGGAGCGGGAAGACCGCGGTCGCGGCTGCGGCGATGCTCGCGGCCGTGCGGTCGGGATATCAGGCGGCGCTCATGGCGCCTACAGAAATCCTGGCTGAGCAGCATTTCGTCAGCCTGCATCAGCTATTCGAAGGTATGGGCATCCGCGTCGAACTGTTGGTAGGGAAACAGACCGCGAAGCAGAAGAAGCACGCGATCGACAGGACTACCGACGGCTCGGGGGACATTGCGATCGGCACCCATGCGCTGATCCAAGAAGGGGTTGCGTTCAAAAAGCTCGGCCTCGTTGTAGTGGATGAACAGCACCGCTTCGGTGTCTTGCAGCGGGGCGCGCTCAGGCAAAAGGGTCACGGAAACCCGGACGTTCTGGTCATGACCGCTACCCCGATTCCGCGGAGCCTGACCTTGTCGCTCTATGGTGATCTGGACCTCAGCGTGTTGGACGAAATGCCGCCTGGGCGCAAGCAGATCAAAACGCATTGGAAGCTGCCGACCGAGCGCAACACGGTTTACGAAGGTGTTCGTAAGCTGCTCCAGGAGGGCGCCCAGGCTTACATGGTCTGCCCGCTTGTTTCGGAAAGCGAGAAGATGCTCGCTCAGGCGGCAAACGAGCTCTACCTCCGCATGTCCCAGATGGTCTTTCCTGACTTTCGAGTCGGGCTCCTCCACGGACAGCTGAAGACTAGAGAGAAGGAGGAAGCGATGGAAGCCTTTCGGCGGCATGAGATCGACGTTCTGGTGAGCACGACGGTGATCGAGGTCGGGGTCGATGTATCGAACGCGTCGATCATGGTGATCGAGGACGCGAACCGCTTCGGCCTGGCCCAGCTTCATCAGTTGCGCGGGCGCGTTGGGCGCGGGGAGCGGCAAAGCTTCTGCGTGCTGATCGGCGCGGCGAATAACCCGGACGCCGAGGCGCGGTTGCGGGTGATGGTGGAGACCACCGACGGCTTCCGCATCTCGGAGGAAGACCTGCGCATCCGGGGCCCTGGCGAGATGTATGGGACGAAGCAGAGTGGGGAACTGGAGCTTCGCGTGGCGGACTTGCTGATGGACGGCAAAGTTCTCGAAGAGGCGCGGCAGGCCGCGGTCGCAATGGTGAGCGATGACCCCAGGCTCGGCCGGCCTGAACATGCTCGGTTAGCCATTGCTGTTCGCGACTGGAGCAGCCGCATCGCTTCTACGGATGTAAGTTAAATACTTGGCAGCGTGCTCCTCGATTCGCTGCCGGCTGCGGCCTACGAGATAAAGTCCCGCGATCATCCCATAGGCCCTTGATCGAACCGAGGTAGTCGGTCCAATGCGAGTATCGCTGCAAGTCCATCCACAAGACGTAGGAGGAGTCGTTCGACTGCCCCCTGGCCACCATCGGGCGAACCGCGGCGTAGCCCGCCGGCACGGCCAGCGTCGAGGACGACCAGGTGTCTCCGTAGTCGTCGGTGATCCAGCGCTGAATCTCGAATCTTCCGTCATTAGGCTTGCTTAGATATGCGACGCTTGTGTCCGAGTGGTCGAGCACGAGCCCTCCCGAGTAGTACGGCTCCGACTCGATCGTTCCCGGCCCGGTCTGCGGAAACCATCCGCCCGCGTCGGTGATCTTTCGATCCGTCCAACTGCTGCCGTCCCACCTGGCATAGTAGTATTCGTGGCGGCTTCTTTCCGGGAGGCGGGTGTACACGGCAACGGGAAATCCGTCCGCGCCGATTGCCAAATCCCAAATCCATGCCCTGACTCTTTCGAGCCTGCCATCATAGACCAGGTCGCAGTTTTCGGGTCGCACGGGAAGCGTGTGGATCGTGGCAATCTGCGTGCCGTCGGCTCGGAAAAACGCGCCCATCTCATAGTAGAAGTGATAGACGCTGTTCGTCGGCTCGCTGATCGGATGGCCGTCTGTCGCAAGGAAGTGCATCCTGGCCCTGCCGTCGGTCGCAACCTTCATATACGGGCGGTTGTCGTGGCCCGCCCCGTCTTTCGCGAAGAGGATTTTTCCCTTCGTCCACGTGCGTCCTAAGTTATCGGACCAGCTAAGTGTTGGTTTCCACTCGGCGCCGCGCCACGTTAGAAGGATCCTCTGCTCTTGGGCCAAGTAGACGGGGTTGGGGTAGCAATAGCCTCTGGGTGGCTCGTCTCTGGGGTTGAGGTTTAGCTTTCGTTCGGGCGTCCAGTTTTGGATCGATGTCTCAGCAGGCTCCACCGTTTCACGCATGAACATATCGGGCCCGGAGTGCTTTGAGTAGAACGCCATCAGGCGGTTGTCCGGCAGGAGGAGCAGGGAAGGGTTCGTGTGGTCGTCTGCCTGCAGCTCTTCGTGGAGCGTGAAGATTTCGGGCAAAATTCCCCAGGGCGAGACTTTCCCCACGACGATGCTTCCGACGTGGCTCGTCCAGCTCGTGTAAACCGCTCCGCCGGCCACCACCGCCCTCGGGTCCGCGAACCAACACCACGCCCCGTCATCGGTTATGGTCTGGCCGCCCTGGGGGTGCAAGAGCAGGATCGCGAGTGCCGATAGAAGCATTTGCGTGTTGTATCACATTCCGGCGCCGCGCTGGCTTGCAGTCAGCAGCCAAAGGGTTCCATTACCGTGACGGCGTGGAAACAACCCGGGTTAGCCGATCGGCATGATCCATTTCGAAGTAGGAAGGGCGAATGCTCTTACCGGCCAAGAGCGAGGAAGGGAAGGATTCGAGGACGATTCGGTAGTCACGTACATTGCCGTTGTACAACCTGCGAGCTGCGGCGATTCGGTCTTCCGTATTCGCCAATTCCTCTTGAAGTTCCAAGAATTGCTCGCTCGCTTTGAGATCGGGATACGCTTCGGCACGTGCGAGGAGCGTGGCGATAACACCCGACAATTTCGATTCGCCGATCCCCAGAGACTGCACATCCGATTGCCCGACGATGGCATTTCGGGCCGCCAAAACACGGTCGAGAAGGTCTCTCTCGTGGGCTGCGTATCCTCTGACTGCCTCGACGAGGTTCGGCACCAAGTCGTGTCTCCGCTTCAGAGCTACATCCACATCGGACCACGACTCCTCGGTTAGATTGCGCAGCCTGGCGAAGTGATTGTAGGTGAGAATCGACCACATCATCAACGCAAGCAGAGCTGCCAAAGGAATTAGAAACCAGAAGTACGTCAGATATCCACCCCCGATCGCCATTTAGGCTCGAAGCCCCTGTCCTCCCAGACGTAATCCGGAATCATACCGACAAAGGTACGCAACTCGGCGCAAATGTCGCCGATTTCTTCAGCATCAAAGAAGCCGGTTTGGGTGATTACGATCCACATGTTGCCGAACTGCCAATCCCTGGCAGGAATGCTCAAAAGGTATTCGATCGCCTGCGGATGCAGTATGTCGTAAGCAAATTTGACGTCGGTGGCGGAAACGAAGTATCGGGAGTTGAAGTCCTCCGATTCGAATGAGATATCCTTTACGCCGAAGGGAACGGCCTTCCGCGCGAGGAAACCGTTCGGTGTCAGGCGCATTTTGCTCATGAGCAACGGAACGCGCATTGCGACGACGCCATATTCAAGTTGTTGCGAACTCCCCCCACCTGGGTCCTCGATCATCCGCGTGGCACGATAGTCGAAGGCATAAATGGATGCGGGACCATCCTCGAGCAGGAGGAGGTTTTCCAGGGTCAGCCCGCCGCGGAACTGAAACGGGTCGAATTCGTCCAATTGCGTTGTGAAGCGATTATTCGATGTCCGAACGGAATCGAACGGCTCGGAGGTCCACAAATGTCGGCTGCTGAATCCTTCGGGCAGAAAGCGCATTCCACTGCTTGCGGCGACCGCGGACAAAGCAGCCTGGCGCGCCGCCCTCTTCTTGATGTGATACCAAACTGCGACAGCGCAAACGATGGCTGCGATCGCAAGCAGCGCAAGAAAGACCCAAATCATCTACGGGAATTGCATCCTCGTTGGACTCCCCACTGAGAGACGGCCTAGCGAACGGCAAGGTTGCGTCCGTGTGGCATGCATTAGGAATTGTGGCTCTCGCTGCCCTCCGCCTGAAAGGGATCGTAACGCGTGTCCGCGCGAGAAGACAGGGCTTGTGGAAGATTACGACGCTTACATTAGCATGGGGCATTGCCGCCACGAAAGATAACTAGTCTATATCCATAAACGGACGAACCTGCCACATCGACACGAGGCACCGTTCGGGTTGGCGCAGGCCGGAAGAGCACGCGTTCGGCGATGTCTTCGGACTTCATCATTTTGCCCGCCTTAGTCTCCTTGTCCCTCTCCTTCTTCGTCATCTTGAAGAAATCCGTGCTCACTCGTCCGCCACGCCTTTCCCTAACGCCTCTGTGAAGCCGGGCAGACCGATTTCGTTGCCACATAAACATCCGTCCCCGCGCCGCGTGGTTTTGCGCTGAGCGAGCCGATATTGACGATCCGACCGCAACCCCGCTTCTTCATCGGCGGCACGGCCTCCTCGCAGCACCACATGGCTTCTAGAATATTGGCGCCGATCACGTATTCCCACTCGTCGTTGTTCTTCTTCGTGTCGCCGGGCACGGCGGCGATGTATATCAGCCCATCCAGACCGCACAGCAATCGGTCTGCTTGCACGAATCCCTCGGCCACTTCGTCGCGCCGGGCTTGGTCTGCCATCATGCCGCCGGGCTGTGCGACGGGATTCAAATCCGCGAGAGCGGACTCGAGCTCCCGCTCGTGCCTCCCGAAGATCATGACCTGGGCGCCTTGCCCCCCCCGGAGCCAATGCCATAGCCCGTCCGATGCCCTTCGTTCCTCCCGTAGCGAGGCAAGCCTTGCCGGAAAGGTCGTAAGTCGGATAGTCGTACGTAACGGCTTGCTCTGGCGTCGCTATGGGATACAAGTACGCCGTGGGAACCGGCTTGCCCGAGGTTTTGTTATAGAATTGATCGCCGGGCACTTGACATCGCCAGCGGATTCTGGTATAACTACCCCTTGCCGGTCGAGTTGGTCTTTCGTTAGGCCGATTTCGACGCGTGCCGAGCTCTTTGACAGTTGCATATTGTGTTGTGGAACCATGCATTTGTAATGACCATTTTGTTAAGCTACAAAGGGTATACGACGGATGCCTAGGGACAAGAAGCCGATGAAGGGCGTGTAAGCGACGAAACGCCTCGGGGAACTGCACAAGAGTGTCGATCCGAGGGTGCCCGAATGGAGAAATCCGGCTGGAGTAATGTCCAGTCATTCCTAGCTGAATACAATAGGCTAGTGAAGGGGAACCTGCTGAACTGAAACATCTAAGTAAGCAGAGGAAAAGAAATCGAAGAGATTCCGTAAGTAGCGGCGAGCGAAATCGGAAGAGCCTAAACCAGTCAGCTTGCTGATTGGGGTTGCGGGACCATGTTTAGTGAAAATAGACGAGTGGAACTTACTGGAAAGTAGGGTCATAGAAGGTGATAACCCTGTACACGAAGTCGACGATAACGATTGGTATCCCAAGTAGCACGAATCACGAGGAATTTTGTGCGAATCTGTCCGGACCACCGGATAAGGCTAAATACTTCTTGTCACCGATAGCGAATAGTACCGTGAGGGAAAGGTGAAAAGAACCCCGGTTAGGGGAGTGAAATAGTTCCTGAAATCGTATTACCTACAAACAGTCAGAGCGCTATGCTAGGAGCAATCCTAGAATGCGTTATGGCGTGCCTTTTGCAGAATGAGCCTGCGAGTTGTTCGTACCGGCAAGGTTAAGCGGTTAAGCCGCGGAGCCGGAGGGAAACCGAGTCTGAATAGGGCGTTCAGTCGGTGCGAGCAGACCCGAAACTGCGTGATCTAGCCATGGCCAGGCTGAAGTGAAGGTAACACTTCATGGAGGGCCGAACTCATAGACGTTGAAAAGTCTCGGGATGAGCTGTGGTTAGTCCGGTGAAATGCCAATCGAACGCAGAGATAGCTGGTTCTCCCCGAAATGCATTTAGGTGCAGCGTTACGTGTTCTCGTATGGAGGTAGAGCACTGAATGGGCTAAGGGTCCTACCAGATTACTGAACCCAATCAAACTCCGAATACCATACGATCAAGCGTAGCAGTGAGACGGCGAGTGCTAAGATCCGTCGTCAAAAGGAAAACAATCCAGATCAGCAGCTAAGGGCCGTAAACCACGGCTAAGTGTGAAACGATGTGAGATTGCGTAAACAGCCAGGAGGTTGGCTTGGAGGCAGCCACCCTTTAAAAAGTGCGTAACAGCTTACTGGCCGAATGTGATCTCGCGCGGACAATTTAAGCGGGCTAAAGCCGTGTCCCGAAGCTCTGGGTGGCGTCGTTAAGGCGTCGCGGTAGGGGAGCGTTCTGTATGCAGTGAAGCTTGAGCGTGAGCACAGGTGGAGCGTACAGAAGTGAGAATGCAGGCATGAGTAGCGATCACAAAGGTGAGAATCCTTTGCGCCGAAAACCCAAGGTTTCCCCCGCCATGTTCGTCAGAGGGGGGTTAGGCGATATCCTAAGGCGAGGCCGGAAGGCGTAGTCGATGGACAGACGGTTGATATTCCGTCCCCAAGTACGTTTGGTCAAGAGGGACGCTTCTAAAGGTTCTATCCCACACCGTTGGTTGTTGTGGGCCCAAAATCGGCGTGGCGCGGCGAAAACGCGCGGAATCGCTGATGAGGGGGAAGGGATCGCTTCGGCGTGAACGAACTAGGACTGCTGGGGGCCGAGAAAAGCTCTATAGACTATATTCGTATTTGTTCGTACCGTAAACCGACACAGGTAGGTGAGTCGAGAAGACTAAGGCGTTCGAGAGAACTCTTGTTAAGGAACTAGGCAAACGAGCCCCGTAACTTCGGAATAAGGGGCGCCCACTTCGGTGGGCCGCAGCTAAGCATCTCAGGCGACTGTTTACCAAAAACACAGGTCTCTGCTAAGACGAAAGTCGACGTATAGGGGCTGACGCCTGCCCAATGCTCGTAGGTTAATCGGAGGTGTTAGGGGTAACCCGAGGCACCGAATTGAAGCCCGAGTGAATGGCGGCCGTAACTCTAACGGTCCTAAGGTAGCGAAATTCCTTGTCGGGTAAGTTCCGACCCGCATGAAAGGCGTAACGACTTGAGAACTGTCTCAACAAGAAACTCGGTGAAATTGTAGCACCCGCGAAGATGCGGGTTCCGCGCAGTAGGACGGAAAGACCCCGTGGAGCTTTACTACACCTTGAGATTGTAATTTGGATTGTGATGTAGAGCGTAGGTGGGAGCTTCGGCACCAATGGAACACCACCCTTCGCACTCTGAATTACTAACCCTTGCCGTTATCCGGTAAGGAGACCGTCTTAGGCGGGTAGTTTGACTGGGGCGGTCGCCTCCCAAAAAGTAACGGAGGCGTTCAAAGGTACCCTCAGCCTGGTTGGAAATCAGGCGCCGAGCGTAATGGTATATAGGGTGCTTAACTGTGAGACAAACAAGTCGAGCAGAGACGAAAGTCGGACATAGTGACCCTCTGGTTGTGCGTGGGCACGCCAGGGTTCATCGGATAAAAGCTACCCCGGGGATAACAGGCTGATCTTGCCCGAGCGCTCACAGCGACGGCATGGTTTGGCACCTCGATGTCGGCTCGTCACATCCTGGGGCTGTATTAGGTCCCAAGGGTTGGGCTGTTCGCCCATTAAAGTGGCACGCGAGCTGGGTTCAGAACGGCGTGAGCCAGTTCGGTCCCTATCCACTGCGCGCGCAGGATATTTGAGAGGAGTCGTTCCTAGTACGAGAGGACCGGAATGAACTGACCTCTGGTGTACCAGTTGTTCCGCCAGGAGCATAAGCTGGGTAGCTACGTCGGGAAGGGATAAGCGCTGAAAGCATCTAAGCGCCAAGCCCACCTCAAGATTAGATATCCCATAGCATAAGCTAGTAAGACCCCCGGAAGAGAATCGGGTTGATAGGCCGCAATTGTAAGCACGGTAACGTGTTCAGATAAGCGGTACTAATAGGTCGAGGGCTTAACTAAATGGGCATTACAAATGCTGATTCCACAACACATGCAACTGTCAAAGCGCTTGGCGCCCTTTGACAATTTCAATTCGGGTGGCCATGGCGAGGGGGAAACACCCGTTCCCATCTCGAACACGGCAGTTAAGCCCCTCAGCGGCGAAAGTAGTTGGCTGGCAACGGCCTGCAAGGCTAGCACGCTGCCCGGATTGATGCTTTGAAAAAGCCCCGCACTCGCGGGGCTTCTTTTGCTATCGCACCTCTGCGCGAAAAGCCAAACAGTCCGCGGGCAATTTCCCGGTGGGAGCGGCAGCTGAGAGAGTATAGAAGAACTGAATGGGGTTTTGCCGCGGGAGGGCGAAGGTTCGCAGGGCAAAGTCATAACTTACGACCTGTCTGCGTAGGAGCCGGAGGTGCCATATAGGTGATGCAAGGTGTGCACAATGAATCGAGCTGAGCGCAAACTTGTCGAACGAAGTCTGCACGATGACTTTTCGAGGTGCCTTGCGCCGTTGCGTTTTCTCCCTTCCCGGTGGGTTTGGAAACGTGATCGAAATCACCTTCACGATCTAATTGAGTTGCAGAGATCCTCGTACGGACCGGAAATTTTCTATATCAATTTCGCAATTCTTGTCAGGGCGCTGTTGCCGTATTCGGAGAATTTCCACTTGGACTGGCGATTCCATCTAGGCGACAGGGTAAATTTCCAGCTCGACTTGGAGCAGGTGGGTAAGGCGGATTTCGATTGTATACTTGCAAAGGTTGTTGAATCGGCCGAGAAGTTCTTTGATGCGTTTCCTGATTGCGAAGCGATCTGTCGGTTCGTTCACACGGCCGAATGGGGCGACATCGGGGTTTATCGTGTCCTGCAGGAGGGCTGTGGCTATCTCGAACGCCAGGTTCTACCGCCCGACTTTCCAGGCCTGGTGACGGGTAGTCACTTGCCGAGCTAACTCTCGCGCGGGTGCCCTCTGTGGTGTGAAGATTTCCCCCGGGTGGCACGGCCAGATTCGCGTGACCTACTTCAAGCGGCTGGGTGACCATGACTCCGAATCTTAGCGAAGTTGGGTGGCACGGACGCGCGACTTCTCGTTCTCGCGAAGAGAACTTCCCGATCAGCATGTCCGTGAACGCATACCTTTCGGGGCAGAATTACATCGCATCGATCTGGCTAGTCCCCATTTAAGATCCAGGTCAGCGTACCATCACGCGCTCGGCGATTCCGTATGGACAGCCATCTCGCAACGGCCCATTCTTCGGATATCAGGAGCTCACGCCAGACCATCGGCCGTCCTTGTTGCCAGGTCCCTTACGTGATAGCCGATTCTCCAGTAGGCGACCGCTTCGACAACGGCGAATAACAGAGCATCGTACCACTTGGTGTCGACGGTCTCATCGCTCCACACTAGGACAGCCAACAGGAACATGATTGCGACCATGGCTACGAGGCAGCGTATGCTGACAACCCAGCCGACCACGAGGATTCGCTGCAGGAAGTGCTTGCCTTCCGGTCCACCGTTTCTTCGATAGATAAAGAGAGTGCCAACAATCGCGAGCAGGAAACTCGATGCCCCGCTTAGCCAGTCCCACAGGTTCATGCCGGTCAAGGAACCAACAAGCACCAGCAGCGTAACCGCTGCCGAGGAAAGCGCGGTAAGGGTGACAACATACGGCAAGAGCTGCCGGTCCGTAAAGGGGCCTGCCGCCATTTCCTCTTTGAGCTTATCGATGTTCCAGAAGTACATCAGGCTTTCCTCGCATAGATTATCACGCATCATGCGAGATTGAGATGTAGAATTGACTCCGATGGCTAAAACGCACTCAAACGGCACGGAGTGTTTGGAGGGGACGCAGCCGGTGCCTACCGCATTCGCGCCATGCTGTCAGCATTTCGAGGGACGCACATGGGTTTGCGCCTTCGGACATTCGTTACGAGTGGTGGGGGAAGCTGGGCATCTGGGGCGCCCTCACCCCGCA
>JBPCLO010000036.1:0-3696 GCA_051003155.1 Fimbriimonadales bacterium
TGCTTGGGCAAGCGGTGAAGAGCCCTGCATAACCATTGGTGCGATAGCCGGCGGTTGGTTCGCACCTCCCCCCTTGTGGGAGAGGTCGGCGAGCTTGCGAACCGGGTGAGGGGTCCCGCCGCCGATAGGCTTAGGGCCCCTCATCCGGCCTTCGGCCACCTTCTCCCACGAGGGGAGAAGGGACGTGTAGAATCTTCGGAGAATGAAACGCGCAGTGGTCCTGCTCTCAGGCGGGCTCGATTCGGCGACGACCCTCGCCGTCGCAATCGCGGAAGGCTTCCACGCTCACGCCTTGACGATCGACTACGGCCAGCGGCACTACGTAGAAGTGCAGGCTGCGGCCCGGGTCGCCATGGCTTTGCAAGCGCAGGAACATCGGATGATGGAATTCGACCTGCGATGCATAGGCGGGTCTGCGCTTACGGATGATCTCGCCGTCCCGAAGGGTCGCGCAGAAACGGGAATACCCGTGAGCTATGTCCCGGCGCGAAACACGATCATGCTCGCTATCGCCCTGGCTTACGCGGAGACGATCGGCGCGGACGACATCTTCATCGGAGTGAACGCAGTCGACTACAGCGGATACCCTGACTGCCGGCCCGAGTTCATCGGAGCCTTCGAAACGCTCGCGAATCTCGCTACAAAGCGCGCCGTGGAGGGCAACCGAATCACAATCCATGCCCCCCTCTTGTCGCTTTCCAAAGTCGAAATCATCAAGAAGGGTCTCGAACTCGGCGTCGATTATGGGCTTACCCATTCCTGCTACGATCCCGACCCTGACCCTTGCGGCCACTGCGATTCGTGCCTAATCCGACAACGTGCGTTCGCCGAACTCGATATGGAGGACCCGGCTCTTGCCCGAGCCTAAGCTCCGCGTCGCGGAGGTCTTCACCAGCATCCAAGGCGAGGGCATCTGGGCGGGCACACCGTCCACCTTCGTTCGCGTCTCCGGATGCAACCTCCGATGCGTCTGGTGCGACACGCCGTACGCCAGTTGGAGCCCCGAGGGGCCCGTGATGCGTGTCCCCGATATCGCGAAACAGGTCGAGGACGCGGGTGTTGAGCACGTCGTGCTCACCGGCGGTGAGCCAATGCTCTTCGACGCCATCGAACCCCTTGCCGAAGGGCTTAAGAATAGCGGCCACACCATCACAATCGAAACCGCTGGAACGATCTTCCGCGACCTGCCGTGCGATCTCATGTCGATCAGCCCGAAGCTGTCGAATTCAACTCCCCCCGAGGACAGTGGCTGGGAAGCGAGGCACGAGCAAACGCGCACCAATCTCGACGCCCTGTCTTCGCTAATTGCGAAGTACTACATCCAGCTGAAGTTCGTCGTAACCCCCGAAACCGCCATCGACCTCGCTCAAATCGACGCCCTCTTGAACCGACTGCCTTCCGTCCGGCAAGATCGAATCCTTCTTATGGCTGAGGGAATCGATTCGGAAACCCAGCACCGCCGACAAAGGGAGCTCGCGCCCATCTGCGTCGAACGGGGCTGGAGACTATCGCCGCGCCTCCATATCGATCTGTTCGGAAACACGAGAGGCACATGACGCTTGCCGGCCTGGACGTCCTAAGCCGAACCAATTTCGCGCAGCTCAAAGGCAAACGCATCGGCGTCCTCTGCAACCAAGGGTCAATCGCGCGAGACTACCGACATATCCTCGATCTCCTTCTCGAGCAACCCGATATCCAAATCCAGGCCGTTTTCGGACCCCAGCACGGGCCATTCGGCCACCAGCAGGACAACATGATCGAGTGGGAGGGGCGAATCGATCCCCGCACCGGACTCCGCGTGCATTCGCTCTACGGAGAGCGCCGCGAACCCACCGCAGAAATGCTGCAAGGAATCGATGAATTGGTCATCGACCTGCAGGACGTAGGCGCCAGGTATTACACGTTTGTCTCCACGATGAAGGCATGCCTGGGCGCTTTAAAGTCCTACGGAATTGCCGCCACTGTGCTCGACCGGCCGAATCCGATCTCAGGTAGTCAAACGGAAGGCCCCATGCTCGAAGATGGATTCGAAAGCTTCGTCGGCGCGTATCCGGTTCCGGCGCGCCACGGCATGACCATTGGCGAGTTGGCCAGGCGATTCCATGCGGACGCGAAGGTGATCCCTCTGGAAGGCTGGGAACGAGACATGTATTTCGAGCAAACCGACCTGCCCTGGGCGATGCCTTCACCGAACATGCCGACACCGGACACGGCCGTCGTCTACCCGGGCGCATGCCTCTTGGAGGCAACGAATCTAAGCGAAGGACGAGGAACGACTCGCCCGTTCGAAATCTTCGGCGCGCCTTTCCTCGACGCATGGCGGTTCGCCGACGCCATGAACGCGATGCGCCTCGAAGGCTGCATCTTCCGCCCGATCGAGTTCGAGCCGACATTCAACAAGCACGCCGGCAAGGTCTGCGGAGGATGCTTCCTGCACGTTACCGACCGAACAACTTTCGAACCCGTGCTCACCTATTGCGCCGTAATGCAAGAAGCGATCCGTCAAACCGGCCTGCACGTGGCCGAAGGCCCGACAGACGAGCGATTCAAACCCGACTCAACCGAAACGCGCCTCCCCGGATTCGCCTGGAGGCGCCCGCCCTACGAATACGTCACAGACCGCCGCCCGATCGACGTTCTCGCGGGCAACTCCTGGCTTGCCGCTGAAATAGAAAACGAGACACCGCTCGCAAAACTTCGAGCGCGACTCAAAGCACGGATGCCATGAGTCGAAGCTCGTTTCCAC
Source organism: Fimbriimonadales bacterium (assembly GCA_051003155.1). Lineage (GTDB taxonomy): Bacteria > Armatimonadota > Fimbriimonadia > Fimbriimonadales > ATM1 > JACDEQ01. The sequence continues at coordinate 2,747 of JBPCLO010000036.1, forward strand.
TAGTCACGCGCCAAGAATCTCGGCAACACGAAACCGACGTGCCAGGTAATGTACGTGAAGATGGCGATTCATCGCGAGATATTGGATGCCCGGTTAGCTTGCGCCCACTCGTCGGGAACACGGTAAGGTTCACCTCTCGTTAACACGGGCAGATTCGTCACGGAACCTTTCATGAGCAATTGGTGTTGGACGAATCTGCCCATGCCACCCGTCGCTCATCCGTGGCACGCGAGGTACGCTTCACCCCTGTGGTCCACCCGCATGCCCGAAAGAGTAAAATCGTCTACAGGTAAGCCGAAGAGCAGGAAGCCTCGCAGGTACTGATGCAAATCCTGGCGTCAGCGGAAGGCCAAGGGTGGCTAGCTGCTCGCGGCCTCAATGATCCCGCCCAGGTAAGGCAGCGAGTGAAAGATGTGCCTGCGTTCAAGCTCGAAAGTGCTTCCGCTCGCAAAACCGCCCTCGCTCGAGGCATTAGCCTTCTCGTTCGCCCGCCGGCGTTGCTTTGGATCGATGAGCACGACATTTGGCAACCGGAGGACGAGTTGCCGCTAGTTAGAATGGTACGAAACAGCTTTGGCGAGAGTCGTACTCTGTACGAAGCGCCTGGGCATCTCTTCGACGAAGGAGAAGCAGACGATCTTGCTGGGATCGTGGCGCTGGTTCTGTACAACGACTGGGGAGCGCTCTTGTACGAGCCTTCGTCGTTGCGCACTTGGATCATCAGTCACGATGAGTTCCTCGCAATTGAAGCAAAGGATGAAACGGCTAGTCAAGAGGTTCACGACTTAATGAGGCATTATGGCTACGTCAAACTTTAGGAATGGTGGCTAGTCCCCATTTAATGACCAGGTCAGAGTTTTAGTTCTGCCGCCTCCTGCATTGTGATTGAAAGCTGGGCGATGAAGCTTGCAGGGGCTAGTCCTTGCAAGCTTCGGTGCGGACGGCGATAG
>JBPCLO010000037.1:0-33658 GCA_051003155.1 Fimbriimonadales bacterium
ACTATCGCCGTCCGCACCGAAGCTTGCAAGGACTAGCCCCTGCAAGCTTCATCGCCCAGCTTTCAATCACAATGCAGGAGGCGGCAGAACTAAAACTCTGACCTGGTCATTAAATGGGGACTAGCCATAACGAACGACCCAGCCTATGAGACTTACAAGACGCTTATCCTCAGCACCCGAAACTAAGCCATGTCCACCAGCCGGCCGAATGATTAGCTTGCTCCTCATCATTAATATTGCAGTTGCTAGCCCTGTGAGTGCGATAGAGCGAACAAGTAAATTCACTGGCAAATACTGCATTCTGAGTGAGGCCAACAAAAAAGATGGCCAGTTGATGTACTTAGGCATGCAAGAAAGGGGCAAGCTAAGGAAGATTATTCGGTTCCCGTACTCTAGGTTCGAGCGCGAAGGCTTAGATAAGGTTTTTATATCGGGCGATCGCATTATTGCCTTGCTGACGTCGTCGGCCGGTCGATACTTTCATTTCTTTGTACGACGTTTTTCCGACCGTTATAGGTTGCTCAGAGTTCCAAATTGCTTCGGACGAGCTGGAGGCGATGATGTAGTAGAACTTGACGGTTATTTAATTGGTACAGTCTGGGTGACACCGGATGACTCGCCTACGCCCGGCAATTATCTGTATGTTTTTAGTCCGGCATCATTGAAGGTGGGCCGGCTGCCAGGTCTAGAGGCGGGGTACGACGTCTCCGCGATCGGACGCAACATTGTGTTGGAGCGGTGGAGCGTCCATGGAGGGCTCATAAGACGAAGCAGGCATGCTTGGCCGATTGCAATGAAGCGAGGTGCTTGGGACCTGACGTTTCCGGGGCAGCTGCTGGTTCCCACAGCGTTGTACCGTTCGGTTGACGTGCCTGATGAATATCGTGAAGAGGGAAGACGGGCGCGAACATTCCGCGGTCGGGTGGCCGATCTTGCGGATTCGCTCCACATTTCGGGTGCCCACGCCGAATGTCGAATCGCGTAAACTTTCCCCAAGGATGAGCAACGGACAGGCGGGAAACGAGAAATAGACGCCTGTGCGGGGATATGATCTAGGGGTACCGTATGCGAGAAACTAAAGGTAGGAAAACTAAGGCGCTGTGGCTCGCGGCCGGCATTGCAAGCATTGTGCTTGGCCTAGTTCCTTTTTTTGCGTTCTTCCTGGCCATGTTTGGCACCGGCGAAAGGCTCGTCCCAGGTAGCTCCACGGACCGATTCTTTAGCTTCATACATGAGGTTTATCTAGCAGCCCGCTTTACCGGTCCCCTTGCCGTGATTCTGGGAATTGCGAGCGCGGCCAAGGGCTTCGTACTCCTAGGAAGCATTGGGGCCGCGATCGGCGCCGTCGGCGCCCTATTCGTTTTGCTACCTGACTAGTTCCCTTGGTCTGCCCGGCCTAACGCCCGCGCGGTTCAAGGAAATTGCCGATTCGACCATACTACGGGAGACGGAACCCTACACTCTGACCTGGTCAGGAAATGGGGACTAGGCAGTTCCGCCCTCGATTTCCTTTAGGACCTTGATGATCTGGTCCTCCGTGTAACGATTTCCTTTGTTCAATGCTGTCTCCTTAGTTGGAGACGAAAAACTTAAACTCAGGGGTGGTCATTTTTTGGGGAACAAGGCAAGGGGTGGTCATTTTTTGGGGAACAAGGCACTAGCCATATTGTTTGAGACATATTCGTCATTGAAGTCCAACTTATCAGCGGCCCACTTCCTCCGCAGTTCAAGGGCACCGGCTGGACCCTAACGGATTTGGCGGACAACGGAGATGCGATCGGGGGCGACACTCTAGGCACCGGTACCGAGCACTCGTTGTACTACAGCGGCGGCAAGGTCATCGACATCGGTATTCAGGGAGACGATAACGACACCGCGGCCCGGGGCCTAAACAACTTGGGTCAGATTACAGGACTCGACTACGACGGATGGCATTTTCGATGAGATTCTGCCGCCCTGGGCAGACTCTGGTAGGACCATGGCGATCAACGAGCGAGGAGAGTTTTGCGTTCTTGGTACTGGTCGTGCCCCTCGTTTGGCGTGCGAGACGAAACAAGAAATAATAAGTGAGTCCTCTGCCTCGAAAAAGGCAGTAAGAAACCACCGAACACGAGCATAGTCACGATCCTTCTTGCTGAGGTGTGCGTTTGTCATGTTCATGGGGTTTGACGGTTTTCGTCGTTCGCTGATCGACTCGGAGCAGTTCGACGTCCTTTTCGTGGAAGATCATGGTTCCGCCATTGTATCACTCCGCGCCTCAGGTTTATGATCGAGCGCCATTCTAACCCGGGGACAAACCGAGCCGAGTGTGTGCCGCCGCTGCAAAGGGGTGGTGGCAGCGATAGGTTGGTACTCCTGCATTCCCGCGCAATTAGCTCAGATCTACCGCAAAGGTATGCACCGTCTTCCCGCCGGCCGGCACCGAGACTTTCCATTGCGCGGTCGCGGCGTCGCGCTTCACGTGCTGCTTCGATTCGGAGATCAGCTTCCATCGCCCGTAAAACGCCTGCACCAGGCGCACGTCGACTTTCGCGGGTTTCTCGTTGTGCAGCGTCACCTCGACCCATTTGCGGGTTGTACGCTTATTGACCTTTTGTGTTTTCGTTACCCGGTATTCGGTGTAAACATCGAACGCATCGGCCAGCGTCGCGTCCACTCGCGCATCCTTCGGGGTGTTCCGCACGCCCGCGGCGCCAACATAGCGGAGCGAGTCTTTGCTGTCGCGCGCATAGACGCGCAGCTCGCCCGCGGGCAAAGGCACGCCGAGCGCGTCGGCGTCGCGGTTGAAGAACGAAAACGCATACTGCACCGAGCCTCGCGACCGGCGGCCCACTGGTTCGTTGTAGTAGCCGTAGCTTTCCAAGTTAGGCAGGCGCGAACTGTAGTCCTTCTTGATCGCGACCTTCCGGCTAGCGATCATGAGCAGGCGGTTCATCTGGCCCTGAACGACGTCGGCCGGCTTCGCGATGCGATAGGCCTGGAGCTCTCCGACGGCCTGGGGTGGCGCGTTTAGCGAGGGCATGTTCCTTTCGATGCCTGCGCCGGCATCGTAGTACATAGGGTCGGGGGTTTGGGCTACCTTGTTGGCTCGATACATCTCCTGCTTCGCGGCGCGGTTCAGCGACCCGGCCATCAGGACGACCTTCGCGCCAGGATAGTCGGTGCCGGTCTGATTCACCAGGGACGCCCAGCATTCGAGCGCTATCGAGTTATCGTCCGGCGAGACGGTGGCGACGTAATCCGCGCTCCAGGACAGGCTGCGCGTAAGGTAGGCGATCTCCAGGGACGCATCGCGCGCATTGCCTGAATCCACCTGCAGCGAGAGCTGGGGAATCGTCACCATTTCGGCGCCGGCGGGGGCGACAACGGTGCCGGCAGGATTGATGATGAACTTGCCGTCCGTCTGCAGGACGATGTCGCCTTCGGCGGACACCATCAGGCGGCCCTTGCTGCGGCCGGCTTCGCGGCCGGAGTCCCCATATCTTACGAACTCCACCTCGCGGCCAAGGTAGCGGCGCAGGAGTTCTTTGCTTGTGTCCACTCCCAGGTCGTAAGAGTGTGATACGAGGCGCGGCAAGCCGTCAGCCTCGCCGTTCCAACTGAGGAGAACGGACTGAGGGTCGAGGCTCTTGCTCACGTCTTGGAATATCAGCCTCGAGTTCCCCTTGGAGAGCTTGACTGGCCTCAACTCGCGCACCATGCCGAAATCGTCGGCGTAAACGGTCAGTTCGATGCCCTTTCTTTCGGGATGTGTCTGCGCCGAGGCCGTTTGGTCGCGCGCGCACCCAACGAGAAGGGCGATGCATATAATAGGAATGCTTTTCACGGCATCACCTCCAATGTTGTGAGTGTACCGACGTAAGCGAAGGGTTCAAGATCTGGAAAATTCTTGCTCGGTCCAGAAACGGCCGGGTGTCAAGTCGTTCGTCCATACCTGGCTGTCAGGTTTCCTAGTCATTCTCAGCGGCCCCGATCGTCAAGCGATCTTAGGTCTCCGAGAGGCGAAGATCCTCAAGACAGTCCTACTTGCCTGTGTTACATCCGATTCGTGCGAAACTCCCACCGAACATTCTTCAGAGCTCTGCTATTGTTCACCCGCTTGTTCCTAACTCGATACGTTCCATTTTGAGCAACCAACTCCACAACGTCGTAAACAACGTATGGGAAAAGCGTCAGCTGCGGCGTCTTCAAGCCGGATGCTTCGACAATAGTTCGCCTTATCTCATATTCCCTTCCATGTGCGGCAACGGTTGCATCCACCAACTTGCAAGCAGTTGCCGTTGAGGATGACAGCCATCCCCAGTAACCATCGATCTGCACCACGCGCGGCCAAAGCGGCCCCGCCCCAAAGGCCGGAAGCGTTTCAAAGACGGCCGGCCGGGCAACCTCCAGTTGCATTGCAACCTTAACCATCTCGTAATTCTCCGCGTTGCGACGGCTGAAGAACATATACGGGCGGAAAGCATGGAATGTCACAGGCGACGTTCGCAGGCGAACAAAATCCAGTGCCGAATAAGCTCTTCTTATCATCACGTGACCACGTAAATCGTCCAGAGAGTCGACTATGAATGCACGTTTGCCCCAGATCATGAATAGCTGTTCGGTGAGGAACGCGTCGGAGTGCGGCGGGTCGTAAACATAGGGACGCGCTAAGACGAGTTGGCGGCCGGAGCGCAAGAAGTCGCAAGACAGCAATCGGAACTCCTGCACGACTTCGGTGGGCGAACCGACTACGGGAAACGACGGCGACTGATTGGTCGTGGTTTGAGCCGTAGGATTGTGCCTGTCCGCAAATGAGGTTGGCCCTCGCACGGGCCACATCCCTATCCCGTTCGGAAACGCTTGAATGATGTAATCCGCCGGTTCGGAAGTGGGCACGTTGTTTTCGGACGCGGCGCGGCCCGCGATCACACTTTTGATATCCACCGCATCAGCACGAAACTCCTCAACGAGTTTGCCACTGGTTGTGTCGTAGAGGCGGCACTTTTGCACGCCGTTATCTGAGAATAGAACGGACAATGTCGGTTCGACGAGCACAAATATCGGGGACCATTCTCTCCCCAAACGGGTGGTTGTCCAAGTTTCGCCGCGCCTCCTAAGAAGAAGAACCTGTGACTCAGTAAACGATTCCCCAGCTCTGGCGCAGACGATGATCGTGTTGCCGTCCTCCGAGACGACAGCTAGATCCTTGTGGTTGCTGAATTGCATCGGATTAAACGCGCTTGGGCCGTGAACTATTACTGGCCATTCGATGCCGCGCTTGTTGACAATCTCCGCTGCTTCCACGCTGTGCTTCGACTCGTTCGGTATCGACGTTTGGTCAATGTACTGCTTGGACAAGGCTGCCGATTCATCGACCGTTACATCCAAGCTCTTGTCTCCGATGTCGCTCTGCGCGAACCTAAATGATCGAGGAGAAACCCACGCGGGTTGGGATACGGGTCCGCTCAGCTCGAAATTTGCCACCGTATCCAGCGTTTCGGTCCTCAGTATCCAGGTGCTGTTTTGCGTGGGCGTCATGGTGTCCTCGAGGCTGAGATTAGACTGCTTGTTAGGGTCGCGGTTTGTCGCTGTTATGAGCACTAAGTCGCCGTTCGCAGAAATGTTCAAGTCGTCGACGAACAATCCGCTGCTGTCCGGTAGCGCTTTTGAGCTCTGGGGGAGTCCCGCCCCGCGGACCCGCTTCTCCACTTGAATGCCTTTCTCGGTCGAGACCGCAGATACGATCACCGCTTCAGGTGAATGCCCTGCGTGGTGGGCGGCTGGGGGTTTAGTACAGCCAAGGAGAAAGGCGATGAGGCTGAGGACAAGTCCGTATGCTGGAAAAGTCGTCCTCATCCGATTCACCCTGAAGGCTTGGTTCTTTGGCGCTTGCGGCGCCGGCGGCAAAGCCTCAGGCCCTCTTCTCTCCATATCCGGTACACACGCGCGGCAGCATATCCCGAAGTTCACGTTTCATTGCCTTGAAGTCCACTCCCATCTCTTTGAGTTCGGTCTTGAAGATTGGCATCATTCTAATAAGGGCGCTGATATCCTCATCGAATTCGGACAGCATCTCAACGGCCTTCTTGATATTATCCAACTCTGTTCGAAGCTCCTGAACATTCGCCGGGTCTTCTTTGAACTTCTCGTAAATTTGCTCGATCCGGGCTTGAATACCCTCGCAGATTTCCGATAGCCGCGTGTAGGTTTGCACCATCGCACCGGCGATCACAATGCGGAACTCGTGGACACGGGTGTGTCGGTCGTCGCCGCACTGACCAGGCTCGGCGAAGCGGTATCCGACGAGGATGCCGTGGTTTTGCATCGAGTGGAGCGCGTCGTAAACCCAACGATTCTTAGGCGTATTCGGGAACTGCTCGTACTGCGCCGTTGCAAGTGCGAAGGTCAGCATCAGCAGGAGAGTGCCGGTTGCGTGAGCGATCTTGTTGCGGAGTGGTCTCATTTGCAATGGTCTCCTAGACAGGCTACCTTGAAACTAGAGTCTAGCCTGCGCTCTCATAGAATCCCGCGCTTGCTCTGCCTCCCCACCGAACATTACAGAGACACCCATCCACATGCAACTATTGCTATCTTTTGGTAAACCATTGTCTCTCCATTCGAAGCGTAACTCGCCGAGTCGGCAAATCCCTCTGAACCGACCTTGGCGTCCTGCCTCAATGACCGACAACCATGAGCCGCTGAGCGCGCCAGCCGGAGTCGGTATCAACTACCTCGACGATGATGTCCTCGTTGCTTGCTACCGTGGCATAGAGGTGTGGCGTAGCCACAGGGAACGAGTCAGCGATATGCTTGCCGTAGACGGCACGGACATCAAGCCAGTCCGGTCTGGCTGCGGCGTAGTTTTTCGAATCGCGCACCTCTTTACAAAAGCTCTTGAACAGGCGCCGATGATTCGCCGGGACGTTGGCGGTGTTCTGAATTACCGTTCGATACTCTATCGACATGTTCGCGTGCCACCCGAGCGAGCCTACCCTCCCCTTCGACTTCTCGAAGGAATCGTCAAAGTAGTCGTCATAGGCGTTCCAATGCTCCTCGATCGCAATGTACGGCGTCGCCAGCTTCCTGAACGATTTCCAGTCGCCATTGCAAAGCGCGACGCCGAGTTGGTCGGCGAACGAGCGGAGGGATCGTTGAATCGAATCCTCGTTCGCAGCGCCGATGCCCAGGATCATCCAAATAACTATCGTGTAAAAGGATCTCAAATTTCTGCAACTCCGAGTTAAATTATGGCTCGGCACAACGTGCCCTCTTTGCGCTACGACAGCGCGACGCTGCCGAACGACCGGATTCACAGGGGTAAAGTGCATTCAGTCGAGAATCGCGCGGTTCAGTTTGCATCGCTCAGATCGCGCTGATGGAGTACAAATGACACCGACGAACTGGATTCGGTTATTGCCGATTACTTGCGCTGCCATTGTGTTCGGATGCACCGCCACAGATGCACCGAAGGAACAGCCGGTTGAGCAGACGCAGACGCTGCCTGAGACCGTTGAAGCGCCCGAAATCACGCCACCAGCCGAAGAAGTGCATCCTGTAGATTTCGCGCTGATGGCGACCTCACCGGACGGCAAACAACTTTTGATTTCGACGCGCCACGTCCCTGGCTCGAGTTGTGGGACTTCAAAGCCGGCAGGCGAGTTTGGGCACGGAAAGTAGATAGCCGCACTTTGCACGCGGCCTTTGCCCCCAACGGCAAGTGGATCGCCGTCGACGAGGATGGATGGAGCGGCCCTTCGGACGTGTATCTGCTCGATCGAACGAGCGGTGAGACATTGCGGATCTACGCGGGAGCGACCGACTACGCGGCTCTCTCTTTTTCGAAGGGATCGGCCCAACTGTTTGGACAATCTCTTGCTTTCGACGACAAGGGGGAGTGGACAACGCGACTCACTTGGCCCGTTCGTGGTGGAAAGCCGAGTGTGCGCCGCACCAGGAAGGCGACATTGCCACCTGGGCAGGGCGAGTTTCCGGTCTCGTCTCCGGACCGGCGATTTGAGATAAGGCGAGACCCGAGCAAAATGGCGCTGTATCTGGTTACTCGGGGCAGCAAGCGTCTGCTCTGCCGGTCCGATAAGCCGTATCGACTCGGCGCATTCGTGGGGAAGCGGCTCGCTGCGGTTGCCGATGATCAATCGGTTTACGTCATCTGGATTTCGGATCGTCGAGAGCTCGCGCGTTTAACTTCATCACGAAACGACGACGACTCTGTGACTTGGAAGGGACGGCTGAGCAACGGGAAGGGAGCTACGCTGAACCAATGCCTGGCTGCGCTAAGGCGTCACCTCTAAGACAGCCTCTCGGCATCCGTCCGTCATCCAGAGAACCCCGCAGGTCCTATAGGGCGGTCGCTAGGGGCGCTGCCCAACGAGCCTCTTGCCGCAAAAGAACCTCGCGCTATAGGCGAATCGTCCGCGAATGACAGTTGATTGAACAAACCACCCGATATACTGCACTCACATGCTGTGGTCGGAGCGAGCAAGAAGCTGACCGAGTGGTGCAAAAAGATGAACATCGGATTACGAGGATGCCTTTACGTTGCCACGGTAACACTCGCAATGCCTGCCTGCGCAGAGACCGGATTGACGTCCGCTGTGCGGGAACTGCCCGATTATGGCCAGGGCCTCTCAGGGGATGGGAAAACGGTCGTGGGGTCAGCGAAGCGCGGCAAGCGAGTCGACGCGTGGAAATGGACGGCCAGGGAGGGCACGCGGTTTCTGCCAATGCCGAAGGACGCGTCATCGGCAGGTGCGTCGGATGTCTCCGATGACGGCACTGTCATCGTCGGCACAGCACAGATAAAGGGTAAGAGCTGGGTATGCGTATGGCGAGGAAGAGGCGCGGCGAAGGTTATCTGCCCGGATTCCACCACCAGCGGAGAGGTTGCGGTATCTGGCGACGGGAAATGGGTGGTCGGCGGGTCGAATGGGGCATTTAAATGGTCGGAAAAGACGGGCATCATAAAGATGAGGCCCTCCTTAGCCGCCCGTCCTTACTCCGGAGCGACCTGCGTCTCAAAGAGCGGCACTGTTTTGGCGGGGTACTCCGATGTCGGGCCAAAGAGACCCGGACTACGCGCGGGCCCAAGTACCGGCATTCGTATTGAAGACGGTATGTTGGGGGACACCGTGTGGATTGGCGGCCTACCTCCCGTCCGCATCGGCCGCCCGAACGGGTTGTACACAACGCAGATATCCGGCTGTTCTGCCGATGGCAGAGTGTTCTGCGGCTTTGGCAATACCAAACAGGGTGACAAGCCATTTACCTGGTCGATATCAGGCGGCTTTCGTTGGCTGCCCTGTCTGAAATGGGTTGGCTACGGCGAGGCGTATGGCATATCCGGCAACGGACGCACTGTATTCGGGGCCGCGCTGGTTTTCAAGCAGGTCAAGACAGCAGGCGACAAGCGCGATGTATTCTGGGCCTGGCTGGTTTTCAAGCAGGTCAAGACAGCAGGCGGCAAGAAAGTGATGTACACTAATTCCGTCAGTATTCCGTGGCTTTGGCGCGAAGGTATGGGCACCGTTCGGCTGGTCGAGTACCTGCAGGTCCATGGGGTGCTCTTGAATGGATGGAAGCCGGATTGGATCTGGGCCATCTCCAACGATGGGAGAATTCTGGTCTGCGGTGGGAGGAACCGGAAGGGAAGGGAGGGCTCCTTCATCGTGACATTGCCGTCGGGTGAGTCCAGGGCATAACCGATGACTTTTGCATTGGCTCTCGTCGCTGCTTGCTTGCAACCTAATCCTCTTGACGAGACATTGGACCGTCTCGTTAATTTTGTTCCGCGATTTGTGGGGCCCGCCGTGCGGAGCTCAGCAACGTCCCGCCAATTAAGTGCACTTCAAGCGACAACCCTGCTGAATTCTTGCCCCTCACTTGCGCTGCTGTCTCTTCTTACCGTTTCGCCGGAGAAGTTTCGGGCGAACAACTACGGCCAACTCATGCAGGTTTTGATGCCAAGACCCATAGCAGAGTGCAATGTAGATACCGTAATGCGAGTTATTCTCCAACTGAGGGAATGCAACGACTCCACGATCAAGTTGCTAACCGACGACCTCGAAGCAAACTACTCCGCGAATGCCGGCGAAGCGCGGTTTGCAGCGATCAAGGAGAAGCATCCGCACTACTCCCCAGAGGAGATGTATCAAGCAAATCAAGACCCGGGTCGAAAGGCTGCGTTACTGTGCCGATTCATCTACGACGTTCCCGATGATGAAATGTACCCATGGCAACGACAGCGCGATTCTGGCCAACTTGTCATTGACCCGTCCCCTGTTGGCGTTCCGCTTCGATTGCGGGGAATGTATGGCAGTCCAAAGGAGATATACAGGAGTTCCTTCAAGCACGGCCGACGAAGGCACCAAGCACGCGCTCACGGCGGGCTTTCGTCGGGCCCAGGGCGTCGTCAATGCGGGTCATCAGAAGAGGATTAATGGGGCTGCCAGATGCATCGGGAGGCGATTGAGTGCGGAAACCCATCCACGCCATCATTTTTGTGAGCATGGCATCGGTTGCCATGGCGGGGTACTTAATCTGGTCGAGCATGTACGCAAGCTCGATTGAATCGGCTTTGCGTGAGGAAGTAAAGAGAAGAAATGCCGCAGCTGTCAATAAAAACCCGACCGCGGCCGAAGTAGAATTGCAGTTTAGTTACGACGGTCGTGGGGAGTATAAGTATACTCTCAGAAACGTCGGGAAGCGCGATCTAATGGTCGTGCATCCCAGTTACACGCTCACAATTTTCTTTTATTTCTATGATTGGCGTGGCCAATTGTTGGAGCTGCGGAACAAAATTGCCATGACGTTACCAAGGCCAGGCTCCTTCGGAGGAGATGCGGGCTTTAGGAGCTTATATACGCTGAGGGCAGGAGATGCTTGGACAGTGCCCTGTCGTGATGACCAACTGAACAGACACTTCGAGGGTATGAAGGATGTCAAGTATGTCGTCGCGTATTATAGCGCGGACCACCGGGTGACAGAGGACGAACTTGCTGATTACGATCTACGGGGAGTGGTCCTGTCCGGGGGACCAGTTAGAAGGTGATCAGCTGGGAGTGGGGAGGTCAAAGGGCTTTGGGTGTGGGTTGGCTGTGGAAGTTACGTCGGCATTGTAAGCGGCTGCAGGCAGGCGATGAGCTAATCGTGGAACAGGACGGCCGGCCGCGACTCGGAGCCGCTATGAGGTCGCAAAGAGTCCATGGAATGCGACTTATTTTGGTGTGGTTATGCTTGGCATTCGGGTCAGCATGCGCAGTCCTCCCGATAACTCTGGCGAGGCTTGCGCTCACCGCAGACGCAATTGTAGTTGGCGAGGTCGTGAGCATTGAGGCGATGGGTAAAACGCGGGTAGCGGACCTTGAAGTCGAAACGTGGGTAGCTGGCGAGACAAAGCAGCGACGACGATCTCACCTCTACTTTATAGCTAGCCCGGCAGATCAATCTGACACCAGCAACGCGGTCGTGGGCGAACGGATGATGTTATTTGCCTCGGTAGTGCAACCGCGTCTAGGGAAAACTCTAGGCAATGAGTATTCATCGTTTTCAAAAGACCACACCGTTTATCAAATAACTAACGCCGGTGACGGCAGGTTCCTAATTGCGGGTTCGGGAAACGGAGAGGTTTCAGTACCCGACGCCGTCATCTTACCAATGAGACTCACGCCGCGCTCAACGCTTGATCTAAAGCGTTTGGTTCTTTATGCTGCCCAAAAGAAAGCGTCACCATTCGATGAATTGGACCAAGATTTCGAGCTATGGCAGAGCGCCCCTCTGCCAGAAAACCAGTGGATGTATGACATTCTCTGGCAGGTGCACACAAAGAAAATACTGAATCTTGAGGGCCGCGGCCTTTTCAAAATGAGCCGGCCACCGTACAGCTTAGAGATGGCGAGCAACATCTACGATTGCTACGAAGCATTCGCTAAGCACTTGAAAGCGCTCGAACTTGATTGTCGGCACCATCGTACGGAGATGGCTGCTTCTATAAAGGACCGGATCGAAGAACTGAGGAGTTGGGCTCCGCAATCTGATGGTTTGCGGAAGTTGATTCAAATATTCGGCCCCGAGCTTCACCGGTTGAAAAAGGACCCTAAGGTGATTGACGGCGATATACGCAAATTTCGCCGGCGATTGCTCCAATTGAAACAATCGACGCGTTATGGATCAGCGGATATCTTCGTGATGAACGTTGACGGCACAAACCTGAAGCGCCTGACATTCGATCCACATTCGGCCGGCTTTCCAAGCTTTGGCGCCGCTAACAGAGGGCCGAAGCCCAAAGCCGGAGTCATCGCGGGTCCGTTCAGCTAGCACTAACGCACGTGCAACTCTGACCTTCGAAACCGGTTGGGCTACAATGTCCCGATGCATTTTGTCCGGGACACTGCTCATCCGAAAGTCGAGGCGGTGAGGTTAGGGCGATTCGCTGTTGCGGCCCTGCTCGCATTGGCTTTAGTCGGGGCGCCGGCAGTTGATCAGGTCATGTCCGTCTCCGACTGCCTCGCGACGATGGGCCACGAGCGACGCGCGGAACCGCAAATCGCATCGGAAGTCATTACTGTGTGCGGCGGTGCCCCAAACCGAGCTAGGTTTCTTATGCAAGTGCCCAACTTCAGTGCCGCTAAAGGGCTGTGGCGAGGGCGATGTGAGCATGATCCCAACACTATTTCACGAGCTGGGCCATCTCTGCGGCGAGGATTGCAATCTGCACTCTGTTGTTCCAGAATGGAGGTTGGACAAGTACGCACGGTGTGTCGAGAAATGTCTCAGTAACCCCCACATCTAATGAGAAGATTGCGAATAGTTTCTTATTTGATTAGTGGCTTCCTAATCGTTTTTGGCTGCGCGGATTACAAACGCGGCGCTCATCAACCATTAAAAAACGCGAAGGTTGGATCGAAGGGTCCGCCGAACAAGAATTGGAGGCTGGAAGTAACAAAGCTACACGGATCTGACGATCCAATACTACAAGTCGCACTAGTGAACATTTCCAAGCAGACACGCCCAGCCTACTACCCGAACGAGTATGTTACATTGGAGTTAGATCCCGATCCTCCGCTGGTCATTGCGGGCCATGGCGTAGCTGCATTAGCTCCCGTGACTGACGTTGAACCTGGAGGGAGAATCCCTGGTCGATTTGACATAAGGGATCGCTTGAGGCTCGCCACCACAAAAGACGGCTCATATATATGTAGGATGCTATATGACGACATGGGGCTGGAAAGTCATCTTGGCGGCGAGCTGAAGCGCAAGCCCTCGGTCGGACGTGTCGTGTCGCCAATCTTTAGGTTGTTTATCCTTGGGTCCCGCGTTGTTGCTGTGGAAATCGATTGAAACTTCAGATGGTTGCTCAGAATTTACATGTTGCCTTCTGGGACAAAATGACCTGAAAACTCTTCTAACGACGATCAGCCTCCTGGCGACGGTTTACCAACCAGTGTAGCCAGGGCAAACCCTGGCAAAACGGCTAAATCGAGAGCCGCTTTGGCAAGCTCCGCGACGAACTCTTGTCCTGCGAACTCTTCGCACGAGGCTCTGAACTCCAGGCCGCCCTCGAGGCCTTCTCGGAACACTACAACCACTTCAGACCTCACCTTGGACTCGGCGGCCTCACCCCCGCGGGATTCAAGCAGAGGCTGCAAGCAACCAAGGAGACGGAGATTCTATATTCTTAGCCTGGAGAGAAATCGGGGACCGGTCAGACGTACACGCGCCGGCGGGCAATGCGACTATCATTAGCTTATGAAGCTCGCACTCGCCCTGATACCTTATGCGCTGCTCGGCTGTGGAAAGGCGACCGATGATACGGTTAGGGCTCGATCATTTGAAGTGGTAGACAGCAAAGGCAGGATAGTTGCGAGGCTTGCAGCCGAAAGCGTACCTCCAGCCGCGAATAGGGTCTACGAAGATGCCGTCTGGCTGAAGATGTTTGATCCCACTGGACGAGAAAAGATCGGTCTCGGCATGACGGAGTTTGGCTCCCTGTTGCAGATCGACGGGCCCGAAGATCGGGATCGGATTATGGTAACCCTGGGAAACGGCAATCGGATTTTATTCTATCAAGGTGAGAGCAAAATCATTTTGGACTGCGCCGAGGGCTCCATCGCAGTGGCGTCTGGACAAGGTAACGAGATGCGGGCAATTCAGCTGTCCGTTTCCGGCGAACCCAAGGTTAAAGTAATGCGAAATGGTAAGTGGCAAGATGCACCATTGCCCGGCAACTGATAGAGGCGTGATAAGAACGGGTTCCAGCTACGAAGCGTGTGCGGGTTGGATTGTATTTCTGACCGCCCTCGCATCAGTATTGGGATGCGCCAGTCCTCCCTCAAAGGCACCTGAAACGCCAGTCCTTGGCCGTGCGGAAGCCGAGGTGGTGGCCCGACGCTTCCTGGAAGCCATCGAAGCGCCGGACGCAAGGACGGCGAAGCTTCTCTCTTCAAAGCGGCGTGGATCAACTTCACTATACGAAATCACCTTCGTCGGGGATCGCACGATGTTGGTCAATTCGCGCGATGGGCGCGTAACAGATTACTGGGACGAAACGGAAAGAGCAAAAAAGGGATGGGCGTTCAAATCACGGGGGCAAGCTAAATCATACATTGAGCGCGTCGTTTCGAGACTCGGATTGCCGAAGGAAGCGATGCAGATCGATAGCCACTACGAACCTCCGGCGTCGGGAAAACGGGGTTACGTCGGGGCCGAATATGAGTGGCGGTTGAGTGGCAAGCCCGTGTTTTGCGGGGGGCCGTCCATCGCGTTGCACCTCGACCCGACGACGGGCAAGGTCTCTTCTTACAGCGCCCGATTCGATTTCATCATCGAGAAGTCAGAATGGAAGGTGAGGGCCGCCGATGCCGAAGCAATTGTGATGCGAGAAACGGCTCGCCAGTACGGTTCGGCGCCGCGCAGCGTCGGTCCACCTGAATTTGGTTATGTTTTGACGAATGGAAACGATCTTCCGTATGTAGTGCGCCTTGGATGGAGGGTTCCTATCCACGGAACCAGCCCCTACGAGGCAGCCGTGGATGCTGAGACCGGAACAGTGATTGGCTGGCTAGATATAGGACATCCTTTCCACTAGGTTAAACGATAGTGTGTTTCAGGCTAGCGGATGTTGCTGCGGGCTTCATAGTAAGGCGAACGACATACACGTGAGATGATTATGACGACCCGATCTCGCCGCGCGGTACCTTTGGCTGTTATACCCACGAGGCAGTATGTAGGAACCCCAGCCGCATGCGATCAGCAGCGTTTTACGGCACCTTCCGACCGGCTGTTGCCATAATCTGAAATGATGAGCATGATCTTGGCGACCGTCTTCGCAATGGCGGCTGCCCAGCCCCAGCAGCCGGACCTCCATTGGGTGGCCACTGTAGACGGCATGGGTATCTCGCTCGTGCACGTTGGCAACATCATGCGGCGGGCGAAGATTCCCGCGGACATCATGGGCTCGCGTTCGTACGGCGTAAGTGTCAAGCGCTCTGACCTGGAGCGCGCCATCATTGTGATAAGGAAGGATGCCAAGGTTAGGCCGTACCACTATATTGAGGCGACGGGCGTGAAGTCGGTTGGACTTCCTGACGAAAAAACCTGGAAGGTCCATACGCTCAATGTTGCTTGGGATGAGCTGGCCAATTCTGCCGCACTGAAGCGCCGACGCGAACGCATTGGCGCAAAGAACAACGGAAAGCGTACGTACAGCGGGTCAGCGCATTCGATATGGAGTACCTTGCCGACGATATGAAGTTTCGCCATGGGTATGTTGCCGTGGTCCACGTTTCCCTTAGAGGGCACCGGAACGTGACGGGCCAGTTTCATAGGTGGGCTTGGGATCACGGCGGCCGGGTTGCGACGCGATGGGCTTCCATCGAAGGGTCTGATTCTTGAGAATTCACGAGTCCCGCCTCCCTGCCCAGCAACTGCGCCGCCCCGTCATGACAAGCTTTCCCCCGGAGAAGTCGCCGGTAAGCACGAGCGGGCGGCCGTCGTCGCTCCAAAAAGAATGTGCCGCGGTAGCGGCGCCCTTCATAGGCCGCGTTCTCATCGTAGGTGAGCATGCCCGCCGCCTCGAGTCGCTTGCCGTTCAGGTGCTGCACCCCTTGAATGGCGTCCAGGTCGGCGATCGGTGTGCCTTGGTCGTCGGCATAGCTGCGACTAAGGGGTGCCGCCCGCTCAGGCGCGACCTGCTTGAGCCAGAACTTCCTCGTGTTGTGCATGTGGGCGAGCTGGCCATCGAGCGCCATGCCGTCCTCCGAGGGGCTTCACATGCCGGTTCTCATCGGTTATGAGAGAGGCGACCGCATCGAAGATCCGGCACTGCCGGTCCCACGATTCGAGTAAGCTTCGGTGGTTTGGAGACTGCGAAGACGATGAGTCCACCGATTGTGCCCATACGGAAGATGGATATGAAGTAGTGATATGTGGCAGATCGCTTCCGAGCCGTTCGCCAAACCATCCCCTGAGAGGTTGCACTGACATAAAGTGTGTTCTGCTCCACGAAATAATGCACGTTTGTGGATTCAAACATAATCCTCACAACGTTGAGCCCGTTAGCCCTCGCGAGGCCTGCAAGTGCTTTAACTGCACCCGCTTTCTCTTTCCAGAGTGCGACGGTTATTTTTTCTTCGGAAAGAGGCGCTACAAGGCCGCAGAATGTGACGAATTGCCATCCACGGAGGAGGGAGAGACATGCCTCCCATAGTCGCAAAAAGGGTAATCTCATTTCTGGCTGTTTTGGTATTGGTAACTTTCGCTTTCGCGGCTGGATATTATTTTGGACGTCCCTCGCCAAACGAATTGGCCGGCGTCCCTGCGGGTTGGAAGTTGCCACCCGAAAGCATTCTCGGCATTTGGGATCAAAAAGGTGCTGACTCGCGCGCCTCGATAACTTTTTTTAGTGACTGGACCTTTTGGTATCACTCTAGACCGGTAATGGCTAGACGCTCTATGGGGAGTTTCCTCATTGAGGGTACTAAAGTGACTCTAAGGCCTCGTTTCTTTACAAGAACATCAATAAATGATTCGCCCCCGACCTCGCTGGAAATCCTGCGATTAGGATCATCGGTCGCGCTCAGGTCGGAAGCTGGCAAGATATTTCAAAAACCAAGTGATTAGATGTCTAGTTTGCCTCGATTCGCTAACAGTGTAAGTCGTGTTACATTGCGACTCATTTGATGACCTTGGTCGAAAACACAGAAACGATTTAACATCGATTTTGGAGCGCCACGAGCGCTCTGAGCCGACGAACTATTTCAGAGATTGAGGGACAAGTCTCCGAATACTAATTTAAGCTCGGTTTTTATGACCGCTATTGTACAGACCTTTTCTATATGCGGATATATTAGCTACCTTCGAAAACATTTGCTTTAAATACTTGAATTACCATAAGTCATCCGATATGTCCGATTCTAGATTCTTAGCAATCACCGCCTGGATCGGTGAGCGAGACGAAGTCAGGCAGCTTCGGAAAGATTTCTCGTCCTTCTGATAACAGAGTTCGAATGTAATCTCTCCAAAAACATCGCACCCAAACATTTCCAAGGAAGGGCTTGACTGGGAAACTACAAAGGGGGATAAGTTAACGACAACTCTGTAGCTCGTGTTAGCGCCGCTCCGACTTAGTCCAATTCAAAGTCCAAAAACTCCTCATCAGTACGCCAATGCACGCTTGCAACACCAGCCAATACTCTCTTATTCTCATCAAATGTGATCCTGATCGTGTGTTGCGGGACGAAGAGCGAGCCCAAGCGAGCTTCACATAGCACGACCACATATCCATTCCCAGCAGCCTCAAGCTCTGGCGGCGCATAAACCCCAAGGCGCTTGCAGAATTCTTCGTAAGTATCACCTTTTCTGACCTTGCGTAGGACGATGTCTGGCAGCAATGCTTGACGCGTACCCCATAAATAGGTAAATCCCCATAACGTCACTGCGCAAGTAACTACGACTGCTGCAAACACTATGTATCGCTTGCCCACGTTGTTCATAAGATTGAATGGTTGTCAGCTTTTAAATATTCTTAAAACGGCTCTTACCGAACTCGGCAGGGCCGTTCAAAAACGATGGGTAGCATCGACCTCGCCAAAGCCAAAAGTTTCGGCAGCAGACCGAGGTCGATGCGCATTTGCGTTCCATCGCAGACCAGCAGAACACATGACTGACCGTGAACCTTCCAAACCACATCCCCACCAGCCCACGATCTCTCGGTAAAAACGCATCGACCTCGATCCACCTGCCGCATTTAGCTCCTCGGTAGACATCGAGCTGCGCTTCATCCAGCCAGAACAGTCTGACAAAACGGCCATCATCCTTGGCGATATGCCTGCTCCAAAACGTCAAACGCGGCTTTATGGGCGGACGGAACGGCGTGCGCGTAAAGGTCGGCGGTAACGCTGATCTGCGAATGCCCGAGAATCTCCTTGACCACGTTGAGCGGAACACCGTTTGCCACCAAATGCGTTCCGGCGGTATGTCGTAGTTTGTGAAAGCTAACGGGTTTCCGGATGCCGGCCATTGCTGCTAACTCCTTTAGCTTCTTGTCGACGGTTCGCGGGTCGAGCGGCGTTCCGCGTTCCGAGGTGAAGACTAATCCCAGAGCGTCCGCATCTTCCAAAACTGAGGCCCACAAAAGACGGTTGGCCCGCTGGTTTTGCAAGGATTCTAGGGCCCCTTCGGTCAGATTTAGAGTCCTCCTGCTGTCGCGCGTCTTTAGCTGGACGAGCATCAATGACCCGACGCCGTTCGGGCGCTGCAACTGGTGAGTAACTTTAACCTGCTTCCTTTCGAGGTCTACGCTCGCCCAAGTTAGCCCCGTCGCTTCACCGATTCGGAGCCCCGTATTCAGAGCGAACGTAATGAGGTTACCAAGGTAGTGGCCCTTGGCGGCCTCTTTCAAGGCTGCGGCTTCGTCGACCGAGAGATAGACGGCCTCTTTCCTTTCGACCGTCGGAAGATCAACCTTGCGGGCTGGATTGTCGACGATCAGCCCGAACTTCCACGCTCGGTTGAGCGCGTTTCTTAGCACTGCTCGAATGTGGCCGACGGTTCGGGCTGAAAGGCCCTCCTGGATCTTCTTGCCTATTAGTGCTTGTATCATCTGAGCGGACAATTTGCCTAAAGGCACAGGGCCGAACGCCGGCAGAATATGCGCTGCCATCTGTCGATAGTGTCTCGGGGTCTTCCCGCTCTTGGTGTCGGCATAGTCTCGGAGCCAGCCTTCCATAAACTCGCCAAGGGTTTGCTTTTCCGCCTTGGCGGGCAGGCCGAGGCGGAGATTCGATAATGCGGCGTTCAAGGCTTCGGCGGCTTCGGCCCGCGTTGGCTTTGTGCCCTGAATCCTTGCGGGGTGGCCGGTTTCGCTGTCATAGCCCGTTGAAACTCCCCATTGCCAACGCCCGTCCTTGCGCTGGTAGATGGAGCCTTGACCGCTCCGCCGTGTGCCTCTGCTCTTTGTTCTTCGCATCCGTCGGTCCTCCGTTTTAGCTAGCAGGCTGCTAGCAGAGAGTACGGTTTCCTGCTAGCAACCGCGAACGTCTACGGATATTATATCACACATTTAGGTTCAAATACGAACATCAGAGCACCGCTATGAACGCACTGCCCGATATTTTGTAAACAGCGGGTCGCGGGTTCAAATCCTGTCTCCGGCTCCAATTTTTGAACTTAAATTACTAGGTTCCGTCTTCGCTCTGGTCTCGGGTTGATACCATATTTGATACCAGAGAGGTTATTTAGGGATCTATTGCCGCGATCGCGCGAACCCT
This sequence comes from Fimbriimonadales bacterium, assembly GCA_051003155.1. Classification (GTDB taxonomy): domain Bacteria; phylum Armatimonadota; class Fimbriimonadia; order Fimbriimonadales; family ATM1; genus JACDEQ01. Next base: position 19,764 of record JBPCLO010000037.1, read on the forward strand.
TTTCATTGCCGCCTCGACCTCCGGATCCTCTCGGGACTATAACGCCATTCGGGCGGCGGTAGCCCTCGGTTCCGAGGGGCTCGATCACTGAGACGATTTGTTGTGCGGTCATGGGTGGACTCCGGACAAGTGGTAATACCAAGCAACGAGGTTGGTCTCCAATTATGTCCCTTCCTTGATGCCCTCGCACGGCACGTAGACGTCCGGCAGGAAGTGCATCTCGATCTTGATGATGCCGTCGCCCTTGCACGCCTCGCACCGCCCGCCCTTGACGTTGAATCTGAATCGGCCGTTCTTGTAGCCGCGCATCTTGAGCCTGCGGGTAAGCGCGAAGAACGCGTGCATGGTGTCGAAGCGAACCAATACTCAGATACGTGCAGAAGGATTAAGGGCAGTTCTAAGCGCGTACACTTCGGTGTACCACGATTTCCAGGTTCAAATTTGGGCGCGAGCGTGTTCGCTGCCATTTAACATGTTCTCGTCTCAGGCTCGGCTATGGTGCGAAGCACGTCGGGGCGGAATGCTGCTTCGTTCCTCGTCCAAATTGTCGCAATCCAGCTGCAGCCCACTCTACAGATGAGAGGTCTTTCCGACGGACCAGTCGAAGCAGAAGAAGGAGCGCCGGGGATAGAATCGGGCCATGTCGTTCCTAGACAGCCAGTACGCAGCGTGGGACAGTGCCCACTGGGAGTTCTCCCTCGTGTTCGAGGACCTCAGCGACGAAGACCTGTGGCGGCGAGCCGATCCACGGTTACTCAGCGTCGGCGAACTGGTGTGCCACATGGTCTACGCGCAGACCACGTACGCCAACAAGCTGGACCCCTCCTGTGGCATCGAGTCGCCGTTGAACCGCAAGGAGGCCCGTTACTATCTGACCAACGTCGACCAGCCTCTGAAGCTTGAGATGTCGGTAGACGAGGTCGCAAAGGAACTGGTTCGGGTCCAACAGGCGGCGAAGGTGGTCTTTCTTCAGGCCGAGCTCGGTCGAGACGAGCCGCTCACGTTCGAAGGCCCCGGCCGCACGTTCGGAGAGTTCGCCGATTATATGGTGTTCCACGTCGCGTACCACACTGGCCAGGCGTTCTCGGTCCGGCACCTCATGGGCCACAAGACGAACGACAACTAAGTGTCAAAACCGGGTGCAGGTCTTTCCGAACAATGAGAGCGTGATCATCAGAAATGCACATCCTGATCGCCCCAGCATGTCTGTAGGTAGTCGATCTGCGCGGCATGGGAAATGGCATGCATTCCGGGCAGCTTCATCAGGAATGTCATCGGCATGGACCAGCCCAGCGAAGTATCTAGAGTAGCGCAGATCCCTTCAGGAGTCAATGTATCGAGAGCGGCGATCACTTCATCCGTGTTCTTGCGGAACAGGCTCTCCATCTCGGTCCTGCTGGTCAGCGCATCTTCCGCAGTTTTCATTCGCGCACGTACTCGGGTATCTCGTCGCCGAATGGCAGCTTCCGATCGCGAATCATCTTTGCAAAGTTGCCTGCGTAAATCGCCGTATGCGCGGCAATCCGGATGGCGGTCTTTGCCGTCGGCGACGGTGTCCAATTCAGCTTATCGTCCGGCACAAATGAGAACGTCTTCAGGAATTCCTCCATTCCTCGCACTGCGCTCTCTTTACATGAAGCAACCAGGCTTTCCCCTCTTGTAATCCTTCCTCAAGGACGGGGGCTAGCCTTTCTTCGTTGGTTCCTTGACGATGAAGGTTGCGACGAGCAGCGGCGCGCCAATTGCGAAACTGATATAGGCAGGGAGCCGACCGCCCGGCTCGTTCTCGTCGTCGAATAGGATCATTCCGACGACCCCAAAGCCAAGGAACAGACCCGACAGCAGCGATAGCCATTTATTCGCACTCATATCTTTACCCACCCCCTGCCCCCTCCCCGCGCACACAGCATCGCGGAGAGGTGTCGACAGTTCCCAAACGCGTATCGAGCCGAGCAGAATTTCATCGGCATATGCCACGTTCGCGGCCTCATTCGCCAGCCAGATCGCGGACCTTGGGGTCGATGTCCCCCTCGATAATAATCCGCGTCGCTGAACAGTACTTCATAAACCCTCCCAGCGAAAGCTCCAACTCAGCGAAGAATGTCGGGTGCGGGTCTCCCGGCTCAAAGTGCCACCTCCGCAGCTCGAGAACGCCCTCACGGCACCAGAACTCGGCACGGGCAGCCAAAGCATCACCGAACAAGACGGGCAAGACGTAGTATCCCCACCGCCGCTTGGCCTCGGGCACATAGATCTCCCAAACGTAGTCGAAGTCAAAGAGGTGCCCGATCATCTTGCGGTCCCACATAAACTGATCGAGGGGTGCGATGAAGACGACCCGAGGCTGCAAAGAGGGCTGATCCAGGAGGGAAAGGAACTCAGGCGTCGCGTGAGCCTTCATACCTTCGACGTCGACGGGCACGATTTCTCCGCTTGCGGTCAATTCCGCGAGGTGGGTAGCTCGCTCGGGAGAATACATATAGGACCACACCTCGTACGAGGCGGTCGGCCTAAGGAGCCCCGTCGCCCGGTGGCGCTCGAGGACCAGCTCGCGCATGGCCTCCTCATCGGGAAGCATCGGCTGGTTATACAGCCGCGCGGGCACGACCCTCTCCGTGAGGTCGTAGACGTGGTGGCCGTTCCGCCGCCCCGAGGTCATGACCTGGCCGGAGTGCCACAGCGCGCGCAAGACCTGCTTAGCGAGGCTCGGGCCGTACCAAGAGCCCTTCCATTCTTCCTTGCGCTCTTGAAATCTGAACTCACGAGGCAGCAAGGGCCCGCGCTCCTGCAACTCCTTCAAGATCGCGTCCATCGCATCCGCGTGATCGTTGAAGATGCGTTGAAACCTGCGCTGCTTGTGCCGCTCGTGGAGAACCCGGCGCACCGGCCAGCCCTCCATCGGCACCAACGACGCCTGCTTGTCCCACCCGTCGTAGACCAGGCGGTCTTCGTAAACGGTCTTTTGCCAGTCCCCGATCTTGTAGCCGGGGACGCGGGACTGCAAGACCAGGTCGTGGTTGCATCCGACCGGCGCGATCGGGTCGAACTGTATGCTGCGAAGCCGGTCGTAGGCGTCCATCTGCGACGCGCACGGCGCAAAGTGGTGCCGGACCAGCGCCCGCCGGGCATCGGACTTCGACAATGAAACGGGGCTGTGCACAGGCAACAGGATACTTTGCGCAGTCGCCTCCCAAACCTGCTGCCCTAGCGGGCCAGAATTGCGTGTGGCCATCACCATCTCAATGCATGTTATCTTCGCGACCAACGGACTAGGCCCCTGGCGGATCGAACACGGGACCACCGGTAAGATAACCGAATGGACTTACGAGCCGCCCTGAAGGAGCAGTATCACGCCGGCCTCGCCATGCTGCGCCAATCTGTAAAGCGATGCCCGGACGATCTCTGGATCTCGGGGAAGCATCCGCGCCCCTTCTGGCGCATCGCATTCCATGCCGCGTACTTCACGCACCTGTATCTAGGCCAGAACGAGGCGGCTTATCAGCCATGGCCAGGCCGACCGGCAGGCTGCCCCGAGCTTTGGATCGGCCCTGGAGGTCGAACCGTACGAGCTGCCGGAGGAGACCGCTGCCTACCGGCAAAAGGTGATCCTGGAGTACATTGCCTTGGTCGGCCGGCTGGTTGATCCGACCGTGGACGCGCTCGATCTGGACACTATGGGAGAACGCCGTGAACGCATGCTGCGGGGCGGCGAGGGGGCTTTTTGCGTTCAATGGGCTGAGCAACCACAACAACGGCTCAGCCTTCGACGGACTCCGCGAGGACCGGGCTCACTTGGGCGAAGCAAGCCATCCAATTGCGCCGGTTGGATCCCGGGCCGACTGCCTGACGTTCGATCTTTCCCCAGCGCCTTTTCCGAACCGAGCTCTCCGCAACGCCAGTATGATGAAGGCCGTGCGGACCACATCCTACCAAGAGCTGGACGAAGTTCTTGCCGAACTGCGACAGGGGATTGAGGACGTTCTCGGCCCACTTCATCGCAGTAACCGAGCAAGAGCTGACGACGGAAGAAGCCGTTGCGGTCCAGGAGATGCACCGCCGAATCTTCGAGCTGCCCTCGGAGTGGGCGAGGCATCTCGAAGGCTCGTATTTCAGCTGCGAGCAGCTTCTCGGCCCTGCAGGTCAGCCGGTCTGGTACCTTGACCACGGCAGCACCACGCTCGAGCGCTCGGACCATTGCAACTCTCTCGTCGTGCGGTGGACATTGCTCGAGAGCACCACCGCCCTCTGCGGGCCGGACGTGCGGTCGCTTCTCCATCCCGTTGGGGCGGACGAGTTGCGTCAAGAGGTTCGGCAAATGCTGCTAGATTGGGGAAGGGACATCTTGGAGCGCCCGGAAAACTACGCCAACAGGTTCTATCAGGGGCTCATCTTGCTCACTTGCTGCCGAGTGCTGCACACGATGGAAACCGGGTGCGTGCATAGCAAGAGGGCGAGCACGGAGTGGGCTAAAAGGCGCCTGCCGAGCCAATGGCACGAACTGATCGATCGCGTCTGGGCCACCCGGCCCGATCCCGCCACTTCCAGCCGCACACCGGCTGACGGGGAGGACTTCCACTCGACCCTCGCGCTGCTCAGCCTGTGCCTTGAGAAGCTGCGAGGAGTCTAGAGGCTCTGCATGCTCACGGTATAGCTGCGGACGGTGGTTCAGCGGGCCGTGCGCAAGGGGAAGCTCCTCCGGGGAAGCTACGAATCTTGTATGCCATATGAGGGCGTCCGTGTTCGTCCGCGAAACCCGGTAGGCATATCGGCAGGGGCGGGGCATTTAAACGCGGGCTACGGCTCGTGTAGCCGCCGTTTTTGGCCAAGCCCGGATGCTCACGTGTGTCATAGTCAGCTATCGGAAGGCGTTCGTTCGGTTACGCTTGGCCGGATCGGCCGGACGTGGGAGAGCCTTTCCAGAATGAGGAGAACGTCAATGAAATATGCAGCCACCGCCATCGCCTTCTTCCTCGCGGTTTGTTCGAACGCCCAATGGACCGTCATCAACCTGCACCCGGCGGGGGCGAGATGGTCGGAGGCCTACGGCGTGGACGGCCGCCAGCAGGTGGGCTGGGCCCTGTTCGGCCCCGACGACAGGCATGCCGGTCTGTGGAGCGGCACTCCAGGCTCGTGGGTGAATCTCAATCCCGTCGGGGCGTTTGAATCCCGCGCCGATGATGTGGGCGGCGGCCAGCAGGTGGGTTATGCCGACATTGGCGGTATTAGGCGGGCAAGCCTGTGGAGCGGCACGGCCTCCTCGTGGGTTGACCTGAGCCCTGCCGGGGCGGCTGGATCGGTTGCGGAGGACGTCTGGGGCGGCCAGCAGGTGGGCGCCGCCATGTTTGGCGGCTTTTATCACGCTGGCCTGTGGAGCGGCACAGCCGGCTCGTGGGTGGACCTGAACCCTGCCGGGGCGATTCGCTCGTATGCCGCCGGCGTACAGGACGGCCAGCAGGTGGGCGGGGCCATGTTTGGCGACGATTTTCACGCGGGCTTGTGGAGCGGCACAGCCGGCTCGTGGGTCGATTTGCATCCCGTTGAAGCCCGAGACTCGCGCGCCATCGCAGTGAGCGGGGGTCAGCAGGTGGGCGCGACCAACATGGGCAATGGCATCTCGCACGCCAGCCTGTGGTACGGATCGGCCGAGTCATGGGTGGACTCCATCCGCGGGGGGAGTGGACTAGCTCGTATGCCTTGGGCGTGGACGGCGGCCAACAGGTGGGCTTCGTCTGGCTTGGCTTCGCACCTTACGCCAGTCTGTGGACCGGCACGGCCGCTTCGTGGGTGAACCTGAGCGCCTTCCTGCTCCCCGGGTCCCAGGCCTCCGAAGCGAATGACATTTGGCAGGATGGCGAATTCACCTATGTGGCAGGATGGGGTGGCAACGGCGTGACGACCGGCAATGCGGTGATGTGGGTTTCTAGAGCCAGTGCGCCAAGCTCCTACAGCATGTTTCGCGGCTCGGTGATCTCGGGCGATCTGGCGTCCCTGCAGAACAGCGACAACGACAGGCTGGTCATGAGGCCGGGGGCCGTGTTCTCCAATGCGGAGCCGCCGATACAAGTGATTCTCAACGCGACCGCGCCGACTTCCACGCCGAAAGGGTTCAGCTTCTCGCTGGAGTCGAACGCGAGCATCGCCAACGCCGAGCAGAAGGTATCGCTCTACAACTACGTAACCGGCCAGTATGAAGTTCTCGATACTCGTTTGGCGACGACTTCCGACGACACAGTGAACGTGAATGTCACAAGCAATACGTCCCGCTTCATCCAAGCCGGTACCCTGGCCATCCGTGCCCGGGTCAGTTACCGTGCGCTCGGCTCGACGTTCGTCTATCCCTGGCTCGCACGAATAGATAAGGCGTGGTGGACTTTTCCTGGATAAGGAGAAAAACCAAATGAAAGATGCAGTCAGCGCCATCGCCTTCCTCGCACTTGGCGCCGAGGTCACTTGTACCGAGCTCGGCACTGACATAAACCCTCCCTTCATGGATAACCGCGCGCTTGGTGTCCGGCCCGCCCGAGGAGCGGCGCCACCAGGCGGCGTATGTGGACAACGACGCGGTGACGACCGACTGGTCGGCGACGCTGACGGTGATCGCACATAGCTAGGGGTGGCTGAGCTGTTCATCCGGGTGGAAGACCCCAACCGATTGCCCGACCTATTTAATCACATCCATGATCTGTGGTTCGACTTGGATGAGATTTTGGAGCAAAAGGGCGATAGCCGGGTATTCAGGCTTTGGCGATCAACGAGAGAAACCACTGCCGAGCCTACTTACTTGACGATAGGCGACGTGATCGCAGTAGAGGTCAACGACACAGAAGGGATTCGCTTCTATGACATCAACATACTGCGGTACAAAGGCGGCGAACTAACTGTGTTAACCGGGGTTCCGCTGACCCTGAAACTCAGAGTGGGCACGCTATCCGCAGAGGTTCGCTATTCCGGGCCAGAACCAGAGCGACAACAACCATGAAGAACAGCGACTCGAAGGAATTGACGGTCCAGCCATTGGACACCGAGACGTGGCCCGACTTTGTTCGCCCCTTGTCGTAACCCAAGCGAATCGACTAATGTGGAGCATTCTTGGAATGGGTTCACGTACTCGCCATCCTGCGGAAGTACAGAAAATGAACGAAATCGCGCAAACGCAGCTTGAAAAAGTGACCCATGGGGTCGCCATGGCAATCGTCGTTTCGAGGCATCCTTTACCTAAGCAAACCGCCGCTATAAAAAAGGGCTACCGTGAGCCAGCGAAGCAGGCGTGTGAGCATAGAGGATCACAGCTCGTGAAACACGATCGCCTCACCCCCTGCTCCATCCAGGTCACGCAGGGCGAGTACGACGATGTGCTGACGCTGTTCGCTTGCGTGATATGCGCGATACAGAGTGTGATGCTGAGCATGGGAGCTTGCTTCGCGGGGCTCCACTTTGCGCGTCTAGCACTCGGGCGGTAAGGGGTACTCTGACCCTTCGATGGACGCAACCCGGAGGAGCCTGGCACTTGATGGAGGTGCTCGCCAGCGTTGGCGGGCCAGCACAGCATGCCCAAGCTCGCCAACCTAGCCCCACTTCGCCTTGCGCTCCTCGTTGCCTTCCTCGGTCTGCCCGCCCTCACCCCTGCGTCCGGCTCCGACCTATTGCCGGCTGAGCTTGTTCGGCATTGGACGGCGTGGCTCGCGCTCGGCTTGTTCGCCGTCGGCTATGCGTTCGTGATCCTGGAGGAGAAGACGCACCTGCGCAAGTCGATCCCGATGATCGTTGCGGCGGGGGTGCTATGGATTTTGGTCTCGGTGTCCCCCGTGCTGGAGGGGATCGCGGGCGAAAGGCTGCGGCACAACATCCTGGAGTTCGCCGAGCTGTTCCTATTCATCCTCGCCGCGGTGACGTACGTGAACACGATGGAGGAGCGGCAAGTGTTCGACGTGATGCGGGGCTGGCTGATCCGCAAAGGGCTGACTCTGCGAGGCATCTTCTGGGCGACGGGCGGGATCGCCTTTCTGATGTCGCCCATCGCGGACAACCTGACGACGACCCTCGTGATGGGCGCGGTGGCGATTTCGGTCGGCGGGAACGTGCCGCGCTTCGTGGTCCCGGCGTGCATCAATATCGTGGTGGCGGCGAACGCAGGCGGGGCGTTCAGCCCGTTCGGCGACATTACGACGCTGATGGTTTGGCAGAAGGGGCATCTGGAGTTTACACAGTTCTTTGCGCTGTTTTTGCCCTCGCTCGTGAACTGGCTGATCCCGGCTGTGCTCATGGCCCGGGCCGTTCCCAAGGATAAACCGGAGATTCCTGCCGATCAGGCCGCGCTCTTGCCTGGGGCGAGAGTGGTTGTCGCCTTGTTTCTGACGACGATCGTCTCGACCGTCCTCCTCCACAACCTGTTTCACCTTCCCGCGGCGATCGGGATGATGACGGGCTTTGGGGTGCTGCACCTCTACGGGCACTTCCTGCGACGGGCGATCCGAGAGAAGAACCGGGAGAGCGAGGAGGTGGCACGGATGCTCGGAGGGGTCGCGGATGAGCCGCAGAAGGACTCCTTTGACGTATTCGGGCTGCTGGCGAGAGTGGAATGGGACACGCTGATGTTCTTTTATGGAGTTATCCTTTGCGTCGGGGCTTTGGGCGCCTTCGGGTTTTTGCACTGGGCAGCATCCTCTACGTACGGTTCGCTCGGACCGACCTGGACGAACGTGGGCGTGGGGGTCGCGTCGGCGGTGTTCGACAACATTCCCTTAATGGCAGCGATCCTTACCGTGTCTCCTGAGATGAACCACTCGCAATGGCTGCTCGTGACCTTGACCGCAGGGGTGGGCGGGTCTTTGCTCTCCATTGGGAGCGCGGCAGGTGTGGCGCTGATGGGCCAGGCGCGGGGGATCTACACGTTTGGGGCGCATCTCAAGTGGTCCTGGGCGGTAGCGCTGGGCTACGTAGCAAGCGTTTGGCTGCATCTGGTGCTCAATGGGAGGTGAGCTATGACAAAGAAGGCATGGACTGTCCTGGTCGGCGTCGTATTGGTCCTCGCCCTTATTGGCCTCGGCCTTGGGCTCAACATCGTGCGCACCGAGGGCTGGGAGGGCGTGTGGAAAAGAAAGAAGGACTTCATCAGGGACACTCATCCGGAGGCCGCCCCCATGCTTGATGAGGCGGAACGGCGAGTGCGGAACAACTCGCAATGAAGTAGCTGGGACACCGTAGCGTACCACGGCCCTACGGAATGGCCAAAGATATTCTCTTCCCCCGCCCCAATTTCCTTCTCAATCGATTCGGTCTTGATCGCAGTCAATTCCGGAGACCAGCAAGCCTCACTCTCGGAGAGGGGCAGCCTGCTTTTCGTCTTCTCGAGATCTATGTTCCCAAACCTAGACATGGCGACCATCATAATAGCTAGCCTCCAAAGAACGCATCCAGGGACACGCATTACCTCGGAGTGAAGCTTATAAACGGGCGGACATGAACCTAGACAACGGCCCGCGGGTGGCCCTCCGCGTCCTCGCCGCACGGCTTATGGGGATTCAGAGCTTTGACCTCTGAGCCGCTACAGTACACCGAGAACGGCAGAACGATCTTCTTCGTCGGTGGTTTTGCTCCGCTCGGTACCCCGTGCGGGCCGTAAAACTTCGCGACTCCAGCTGGCGCCGGCAAGCGATGCGGCTTTGGCATCATCACCAGCGGACCAGGTCAAGACCATGCCCCGCGGCAAGAAGATGTAGTGCCCTCGACGATGGATCGAGCCTTTGCCACGAGTCGATCGCGACCACGCGGGTCTATGCGCAACTGGACTTGCAAGAGGTCCAGCGGAGGCCGCCAAAATCTAAATCCGACATGCTTTCAGGGATCGGCGATATTAGGTTCAATCACTCGATTCTTGGGCGAACTTTAGACGCCCTCTCACAAGCAGAGACTCCGCGCCCTCACGCAACTTTGATCAAGGGCTCAGCCGTCTTCATCAGCGACTCCTTTTCGCCTTCTGCAACGAGCACATAAAAAGATTGATCGCATTGCCAACCGATAGCGACCATGCCGCGGTCGGCTACAACGTAAACGGCTCGTCCATGAACGGTGGCTTGCCTGGCCTCAGGAACTCTGGCTTCCTTCATCGGCAACTGATAGAAGATCATGCGCCGGCCCCGATCGTCATAAACGAGCTTTGCGGTCTTGATTCCGTCGGCCGTCACAGGCCCACAGTCGACAAGTTTGGCAGAGGGGGAAATAGTCATAGCCTTAACTACGAAGCCAACCTCTTTAGACAGCATTGCGAGTTGGGCCATACTTGGTGGTCCGGTCATGATTGCTCTGTTGCGGCTGTAATCGTCGACCAAAACTGCCATGGTTGATGGGGGAATACCCGTTCGAAAAAAGAAGGTGACCAACAAGACCAGCGCGATCGCCAAGCCGGCGACCAGAGCCAACGGACGAAAACCGGTCGGGCGATGCGAGTGTTTTTCTCGAACGAGGCTCTCCACCTGCTGCATGAGGCCTGCTGGAGCTCGCAGATCTGTCGATACAATGTCCCTCAGGCGGTCAACATCGCGCCGCAGTGAAGTTTCCTCGTCGCAACAAAACCGACACCCCGCAAGGTGCGCCTCGACCTCAATTTCGGCTCTTCGGTCGAGTTCACCAAGCACATACAGCGTCAGCCGCTGCTCTAAATTGCGACACTCAATCATTCAAACTCCCTCGGGCGTCAACTTGGTCCGGAGATTCTTAATAGCCTTGTAAATTCTAAAAGCCACAGTGGGCAACTTGACTCCCGTTTGCTCCGATATCTCTCTCAACGTCTGTCCTGACACGAAACGCATTACGAGAAGAAGCCGCGTTTGAGTCGGCAACGATTGAAGCTGTTGGAGCATTTCTTGCCGCTCAATCTTCCTCAGCGTTTCGTCCTCTATATCGCTGTTTGCGTCCATCCAATTGTCATCGCGGAGCGGTTCTTCGAACGCTACGGTTCTTGATCGACCCTTTGCCCAGTTCAGACATACACTTGAACAGAGCCTCATCAGCCAAGGCTTGAAGGGCCGACTCCTGTCGTACTTGTTCATCTGGCGATACGCTCGGACGAAGCAATCCTGACTGAGATCGTCAACGTCTTCGGCGGTCCCGGCAAAGCGGTACACCACCCGATAGACCAGGTGCTGGTAGCGATGCGCGATCTCGACGAACGCATCTCCGTCTCCGGCCTAAGCCCGTCTGGCGAGTTCCTCGTCAGTCATAAACTTGTCTGTCCCTACTTACTACAGCGTCCTCGGACCTTTTTTATAATTGCCAGCGGCATTAGAAAACTGGGGATCGCGACTGTACTCGTCATTGATCATGTCGTCGAAGGGCATCCTTCGGCGGCAGAAAGGAGAAGAACATGATTCGCAACTTAATCGTCGCCGCGTTAGCGACCGTAATGACCACGTCCTTCGCCCTCGGGCAAAAGTGTTCGTGCGAGACCCAGGATTCGAAGCTAATTACAAGCGGCCAGATGCGCCGGGTCGAGCGCCGCGAGCTGAACACGTTGCTCGTGGGATGGAAGGCCAAGCCGCGTGAGGTCGCGGAAAAAACCATCGCCAAGTACGGCGAGCCTCACGAAGCCACCGCAACCCGCATGGTCTGGTTCAACTCGGGCCCGTGGAAGTTTACCATCCTCACCAACGAGGAGATTCCACACAACTTCCCGATGCACCATCACGACATGCTCAGGCAGGGCATCGACTACAGGGTGCCTGATCGCAAGTTCAACGACCTGCTTAACTACGACGGCAGCGTCGTCATTGATCGGACCCCGGGCGAGATCAGCGCGCGGTGCGACAAGGAGGAAATGAACTTCCTCGCGATCAATCTGGCCATCGACGTCGCAACTGGTAAGCGCTCGGTAAGCGGGGCGCGCGACTTCTACGCCAAGACGGCGATGGCCTTTATGAAGGGCAGCCTGAACGCGGAGCAAAGAGCGTCCACTAGTGGATTCACTTTCCGAGTGCCGCAGGGCAACACAGGGTTCCCGGACAAGCCCCACAAGGGCATGTAGCCGACGTCCACCCGACAAGGGGCAGGCGGCGCGCCTGCCCCACAATTGCTTATGAGCTAACAGTTCGATCTGGTCATTGGCCAGTGCGAGGTTCTCGACACTCGCTTGGCGACGACCTCAGACGACACGGTGAACGTCACAAGCAACACGTCGCGCTTCATACAAGCCGGCACAATGGCCATCAGAGCCCGCGTCAGCTACCGCGCGCTCGGCTCGACATTCGTCTATCCCTGGCTCGGCCGCATCGACAAGGCTTGGTGGGCTTTCCCAGGATAAGGACAAAACAGTTCGATATAATGTTGGGCGGGCGGCCCAACCAAAGTTGCCGATATCTGCGCAATCTTGAGCCGACCCGAGGGAAATATAATGTCCGGGCAGTTCGACGCATACAGCGAGGCCGTCTTGAAGCGCACAGCAGAAAGCAAGCAAGCCAGTAACACAAACAGAAAGAGGACAAGTAGCACATTCGCGACGCTGCTCGAACGGGCGGATTCCCCGGCCACGTAAGACATTTGGGAGACAGAGCACAGAAACGTCTTCTTTGGGCGTCTGGCCCCGGAGTTAGTCTTCGTACAACGTACCGCGCTTGATAATTCCATCCATGATATTCGCGGCCCGTCTTTGCGCTTCACTCACCACGGGAGAGTTCTGTCTCACTACTCTTCTCCTTTACCCCCAAAGATAAGCCGTGCTACGATCCAAACCACGCCCATTATGAGTCCTGTTGTTAGTCCGAACGCCAAGACTGCACCTATTAGAAAAAGCAATTTCTTGATTCTCCTTTTGATTATTACCGGGATGGAAATGTTCTCCACCCTACTTCAGTTGAATAATGTGCAACCTTTATACCAATCCGCTGATCAGTGCGGCATAGTATTCGACCCTGCGCGCAATGTGTCGTTAGGCGGGTTTTTGCCTAATTCGGGACCGGTCACCACCATTTCTAGCAGAGGCATTGAATCCATAGGATTGAATGCTTAATCTCCCGATGAGGATTGAAACCTGTCAATGGCGGTAGCTAAGAATAAGCCGGCAAGCCCTCATTTGACACGGAGAAAGATCTAGGCGACTTCAAACGGCGTACAGTAAGGATAGGTGTCCCATTAGACCTTGAGCACCTCGTAGGCGTTCGAGGGTTACTGCGCTCTACACCGGCATACGATCATCGCAACTAAAATGGCATTTCAGCAAGATTCAAAGACGGACACGCCGGACGCGCAACTCGAACACTTAGGCGAGCACATCGAGACCTACGCCCAGGACATCGTGGACACAGTTCGCGAGCCGCTCTTGATGCTGGACACCACACTGCGGGTGCGGAGCGCCAACCGTGCCTTCTACCAAACGTTCCAGGTGACCTCAGAGGAAACCGAGAATCGCCTCATTTACGAATTGGGCAACGGCCAATGGGACATCCCCGCCTTGCGGACGCTTCTCGAAGACATTATTCCCACGAGTTCCGTGTTCAGCGACTTTGAGCTGGAGCACACCTTCCCGATCATCGGGCGCCGCGTGATGTTGCTCAATGCGCGCAAGCTGCGCGCGGGCAGCCACGGTGAGCTTCTGGTCCTGGCTATGGAAGACGTGACGGCGCGTAAGGAGGCAGAAGAAGCGCTGCTCAAAGCCGGCGCCCTGCAGAGCGCAATCTTCAACAGCGCGACCTTCTCGAGCATCGCCACCGACGCGCAGGGCGTGATCCAGATCTTCAACGTGGGGGCGGAGCGCATGCTCGGGTACACGGCCGACGAAGTGATGAACAAGATCACCCCGGCCGAGATCTCCGATCCACAGGAAGTGATCGCGCGCGCTGCTGCGTTGAGCATCGAGGTTGGAACCCCGATAACGCCGGGCTTTGAGGCGCTCGTGTTTAAGGCCG
>JBPCLO010000038.1:0-44738 GCA_051003155.1 Fimbriimonadales bacterium
AAACCAACAACACCGGTCAGGCAGCATATGTTTACGTCACCGGATATTCTGAGGCTCCTCCGGGTCCGGGCTCGACGAGCACCGACTACACCACGCTGCGCTACAACGGTGTCAATGCGCTCACCCATGACTGGGTAACGCATTATGCCGGCCTCGGCGGAAACGCAATCGACCGGGCAAACGACATCGCCGTTGCCGGCAACGGGAATGTTTACGTCACCGGCCAGAGCATGGGCTCGGCCAACTTCGACTATGCGACCGTGAAATATAACAAGGCCGGACAGCTGCAACATGCCATCCGTTATCAGCTGTATGGCGAAGCTCTCGGGCTCGCCATCGCGGTCTCCTGCGCCGGGAACGCCCATGTGACGGGGCACGTCGAGGCATCTACGATCGATTACCTGTCGATCCTGTACACGCAGCCGGTGAGTAACGTGGCGGTCACATCCGTCACCGTAGTACGTGGTACTTACGAAAGCGGCGATGTAAACTCGTTGCTGACTTCGAATGATCAGTACTTGGTGTATAAACCAGGTCCTGTGTTTGTGTCCGGCGAATACCCCATCCAGCTCGTGATGAACGGAACGTCTCCCCAAGAGCTTCCGAACCCAAATGAGCTTTGTTTCACGCTGGAGGCACACACAAGCCAACCGAATATTACGCAGAAGATCGAGCTTTACGATTGGCAGTCGGCAAGCTACGTTATCGTGGACGAACGGATCGCTACCACAGCCGATTCGGTCGTTCATGCTCACGCAACCTACGACGCAACTCGGTTCGTCCAAGCGGGTACGCGAGCGGTACGGACTAAGGTTTCGTATAAGCAGGTCGGCACTATATTCGTTTACCCGTGGTTCGCGCGGATCGACTTCGCTGGCTGGCACGTTCTGCAGTAAGAGCGGCCTTCCTGTCCCTCTCCGCGGTACGTCATCGCGGGGAGGGACCTTTTTTGATCCCGATTCGCCAGTCGGCAGTCGCCCGTCGATCGCCCTCCCCGAGACTTTTATGCGCATATTCGAATATACTAATATTCTGCGCTGACAGGAGCACTCCGATGAATTATCAAACCGTGAAAATCAAGACCCGCGATGGAGCCAGGACCGCCTCGGAGAAGAAGAAGAAACTCGAAGCGGGTGAATTACCCGTCGTGCTTAGCCGCTCCGGCAGCGCCGCCGTGTCCCTCACGGTCGAAACAGCCGAACTCCAGAAGGCCGTGCACCGCTCCGGGATGGGCGGGATCATGGAGTTGATAGAGGACGGCGGAGACAAACACCTTGGGATGCTAAAAGAGCTCCAATGGCACCCAGTAACGCGGAAGCTGCGACACGCGAGCTTCCAAGAGGTCAAGCGCAATCAGGTCGTCAACACGACCGTGCCGCTCATTTTTGTTGGAGAGCCCGCGCCTGTCACCGACCGCTCGGGCCAGTTTATCAAGAGCAACGAAGCCGTCGATGTCCACGCCAAGGTGAGCAGCCTGCCCGACCACATCACGCTCGACATCGGCGGGATGCTCGTCGGCGACGTGCTGACCGCGGGGGGCATTCCCATGCCGGACGGGTGTGAAGCCGTTAACCCCGATACGGTTATTTGTTCGGTCACCACGCCGACCGTCATTCTCCTCGATGTTCCGACTGCGGAGACGGACGTGCTTGGTGAGGCGGAAGCTGAAGGCGGCGAGACGGAAGAAACCACAGAAAAGACCAACACCGAAGAGTAGCCCCAAGCGCTCTCCGCAAGCCGTGCGCTTCGTGCACAAAGGAGTTTTATATGGCATCGATGGCAGCTTCGATTAGAGCTGGCGACGGCAAGACCATCAAGGGCATGCTTTCGACGGCGGTCGATGGCAAAATCAAGCCAACGGTCCTTTCCAAGAACGGTATGGTGCTCGGCGGGTCCGGCGAGGGCACGGTTCCTTTCGAGAGCGCCGACGGCTCGAAGGCGATCGTCTTCTCGGGCGATCTTTACAACGCCGATAAGCTCAAGCCGTTCCTAAAGCCAGCGCCCAAGTCAGACTCGCACGCTGAAATCGTGCTCGGCCTTTACAAGCTCAAGGGCCGGAAGTGCGTACACTACCTAGACGGGCCCTTCTCGTTCGTGATTGTCGACGGACACGATTTTTATGCCGCCCGCGACCCTCTCGGGGTAAAGCCGTTCTACTTCGCAAAGAACGACGGCGGCTGGCTTTTCGCCTCCGAGCTAAAGGCCTTCGGTCCGGACGTAAAGAAGGTCTCCGAGTTTCCCCCCGGATGCTATCTCGCTTCGGAAACCGGCGCCCGACGTTACTTTAAGATTCCGGAGCCTCCCACCAAGCACGTGAACTTGACAGACGCGGTCGAGATGGTTCGCGTGCTCGTCGGCGACTCGATCGAGAAGCGCATTTCGCCCCACGGAGATGTGGGCATCTATCTGACCGGCACCCTTGAGAGCTGCATCATCGCCGCGCTCGCCGCCCAGAAGGTTAAGAGGATCAAGACATTCTCCGTCGGCCTTGCAGGCTCGCAGGACGGCCACACCGCGAAACGCGTTGCAAGCTGGCTGAACACCGATCACAAACATGTCGAGGTCTCCGAGCAGGAGGTCGTCGATAGCATCCAAGGCGTCGTTCACGGCCTGGAATCCTTCGACGCCGGCCTCGTTCGCCATGCCGTCGCCGACTACTTTGCAACAAGAGAGGCGTCCCAGCATGTCAAGAGCCTGATCAGTTCCGATGGAGCCAACGAGTTGTTCGGCGGCTACGCATACCTGCGGCCCATGTTCAGCGAAAAGCTGGCGAACGAGCTCCGTGCGATTACGCAAGACCTCCACAAAACCAACCTGCTTCGGTGGGAGCGGATGACGTCCATGTTCGGAATCGAGGCGCGAATGCCATTCGTCGACCGCAAACTCGTTCACGCTGCATTCCATCTGCCCGCAAACCTCAAGATCAACGAGGAGGGGCGATCGAAGTGGATTCTTCGCCGAGCGTTCAGCACGCTGCTGCCCGCTTGGGTCGTCGATCGCCCGGACAACGACGACACGTTCAACGCCGGCATCACGATGGCGCTCGAAGAATACGCGGGAACCGTCTTCACCGACGAGGACCTGTCGAAGGAAAAGAAGGAGACTCTGAATCTTCGCACTAAGGACGAACTCCTGTATTTCCAAATCTGGCGTGCCAGATTCCCTTCGGAGTACGTCCATTTGGTTGGCCGTACTCAATTGTAGGTTTGAATGGAAGACAAAGAAGAGGCTTTGGAGGAGCAGACTTTGGCCGGAGGCTTCCGGTCGCATTCGTCTGGCTTCGAAATCCTTTCTGATCTAGCCAACGGGTCCGAAAATAAGTTCGCGGCTGAATTGCTCACCTCCCTCGCGCACGCTACTCGCGTGCGAATTGTGAACTTGCTGCGCAAAGAGCCGCTATCGGTCAGCCAAATTACTGCGGGTCTTCAGATATCCCAAGCGAACGCCTCGCAGCACCTCGCGGTGCTCTTGCGGTCCGGAGCTTTGGCGCGCGCGTCGAACGGGACCACGCGGCTTTATAGCCTCCGTGATCCCAGCGTGGCAAAAGTGCTCGACATCATCGAAGAGTTCCGCCAAGCCCATCGCGAAGACCTGGCGGCGGAACTCGTCGGCTAATCTACTGATGCTCGCGCCAGGCGAGCCTAACGTCTCCACTGACCGCGCTTGCATCGAGCGTGCCTTCGCCCGAACCTACCGTGCCGGTGATTCGCTCTTCCGTTTGACGCTCTTCGTCGAGATCGATCCGGCTTGAGACCGAGCCGTTCAGGGACGATAGCGAGACCCGGCAGTTCGAGCCGCTTGCGATGTCGATCAGGATGTCGCCCGATACCGTTCGCGCGTTAAGCGCCCCGGCAATCGGCTCGGCGACGTCGAGGTCGATGTCGCCACTCACGGACTCCACGGAGATCGCGGCCGCTGACACGTCCTTGCAGCGAACGTCGCCGCTCGCCGACCGGATAACGATATTTCCCTTCGTGTTAATTAGAGCCACGTCGCCCGACTTGTTCTCCACTTCGATGAGCGAGGCGTCGGATTGCCTGATCTGCACATCGCCCGCGTAGCTGATGATCTCGACGCTGCCGGTTAGGTCTTGCGCCTCGATGTCGCCCGACTTGGCGTCGAGCCTTAGGCTTCCCTTCGTGTCACGAACCTTCACGTCACCACTTTGTATGCGAATGTCGAGGTCGATTCCCGAGGGCACCTGAAGCTCCAAATCCTCTTCCAGGGCTTCGGCAGATTGACGAATTGTGACCGATCCGTCGTTCTCTTCGATGACCGGAGTCCAAGCTTCCGCCTTGTTGTGGGCGTCGTCCTTATCGGTTCCGCGCAGCTTGGCAGTGGCGATCAGCTTGGGTTCGGAAAAGCCGCCGAGGACCTTCACGTCGCCACTGGTGCGCTCCAACCGGATCGTCTTGCCTGGTGAGATGCTCAGCGGCAGCTCGACGGTCTTCGTTTCGTACGGGCCGAACCACGGGAACTTGTAGTTGCCCTTGCTCAGGTGGTCGACGCTGTCGCGGAGTGTGTCCACGCCCTTCTTCGTTGCCGATCGGACTTGCGTAGCGACACTGCTCCAGTCGACGCCCCCGATCGCCTCCTTGGTCATCTTCTCGATGCTGTCGACGAATTTGCGAAAGGGCTCTTCGTGCTTCGGCTTTTCCTTCTCGCCAGGTGGTGGGGGCGGTGGGGTTGCCGCCTGATCATGGTCGAAGTTTGTGAACGCGTCCATCAGATCGAACGCGTCTTCGGGCGAGAGCCGTCCCTCTTGCACCATCTTAAGAATTCTAAGGACCTGGTCCTTCACTTGGCTGCCTCCTTCATGGCACGTTTTGCTTCCTCGGGCGTGATGTCGCCCGCCTCGAGCTTTTCAAGAATCTGCTTCTGCGAATCGGATAGCTCTCGCCGGCCGTTATTGACCGCGTCCGTAGACGGGGCGAGGTCGAGCGCTTTCAGGAGCGCGTCGAGGCGCGAACGCACGGTCGGATAGCTAATTCCAAGCTCTTTTTCGACGCTGCTGATCACGCCGCGGCACCGAAGAAAGGTGATGAGAAAACTCGCTTGATCTGCCGAGAGCTTCTGAAAGGGCGATATCTTGAACCGGCCCTTAACCTGGAGCTGCGCTTGGTCGCTTCTGAACTCACTGATGTGCCATTCGCCAAGATCGGAAAGCCCGGCGGGGAGATCGTCGTGTGTTATAGGATTCCCGCTCATAGCCCTTCCTACCGAAATCTTGAGGAACGGGTTTCGATTTTCTCAGGGATTGTCTAGTGAGGCTTAGGTTTCCATGCGAGGAGGCGGCTGGCTCGCGAGCCCTTGCTTCTTTCGCATTTGACTCTGCGCGATCGTCCCGATGAGCACGATGATGATAACTCCGGCTACGAAATTGAGCAGGCTTGAGCCAATACTGAGGTACGCACTCGATTTGAAGTCGTCCATACTCGGCGATTCGCCGCGCACGAAGCTTGCCGATAGCGATTCGAGAACACCGGCAACAAGCCAGGCGCCCCACCAAACGCCGAGGCTCGCCGGGACCGAGGCGTGCCCCTCGGCAGCGCTGTTCGAGGGCGAGCGGCTACCTCGCCAAATCTCGCGCATGATCGCATACGGCCGGAAGATGTTGAGGATCGGAATGAACCACGAACCGACGGCCCAGCCCGGCGTGTACTCGACTTCGCGCACTTCGAGAGCGTGCAAGTTCCGGTTCGCCCGATGCACCCAGACCAGGAACATGATGGCGACGATGACGAACGTTGCAATAAGGCCTATCGCGATTTTCAGATTCATCGCATCGAAGGCGTCCGCCTCGGCCGCGCCGACGGTTCCCGCTTCGAACTGCGGTAGAAGGGACAGGAGCTTGAATTCCATGGCGCACGCGACGGCCTCCCCGGCCAGCGAGACGCCGACTCCGACTTGCACTGCCTTTGTCAGTCCATCGAGCGGAGCATATCGATAAGCCGGCATGGTGACCTGACGAACCTGGAGGCCCTTATGCACCACAATGTGGCTATGAGTGCGGCCGTCCGGTACATCGTGAAGGACGTCGGCGCGAGCGTGGAGTTCTACGCTTCGGCTTTGGGTTTCGAGTAACTTGAGCGGTTCGGCGATGCCAGGGCAATCTTGCGGTCGGGTGAACTCGAGCTCTGGGTTGCCGGCCCGGGCGCATCGGCCTCGCGCCCAATGCCCGACGGCCGTACGCCCGCGCCGGGCGGCTGGAACAGAATCGCGGTCATTGTGAAGGACCTCGACGCAACGGTCGCGCGCTTGAACCAACTCCGTACGTCATTTCGCAACGAACTCGTCTCCGGGCCGGGAGGCCGGCAAATCCTAATCGACGATCCGTCGGGCAACCCAATCGAACTGTTCGAGCCCCGCTGACTATCAGGCATACTTTAGCCATGAGCGGCAATTTCGCTGAGCTTGTGGGATTTCCGGCCACTTTGGGCACCATGCCGTCGGGCATGAAGGAAACGCGCGGCACAACTGTGCTTGCTCTGCGCTACAAGGGTGGCATCTTGAACTTGGGCGATCGGCGAGCGACGGCGGCCAATTACGTCATGTACGACAGGGCCGAGAAGGTCATGCCGCTCGACGATTCGACGCTGATCGCGATCTCCGGCTCCTACGCCCGAAGCATCGAGATTGTGCGCTACCTGAAGCACTCGTTCAAGTACTACTCGCGGACGCAACTTCAAGACCTGAGCCTCGAAGGCAAGCTGCAAGAGGTCACGCGGGCGCTCTCCGGCAACCTTCCGATGACTCTCGACGGCGTCGGCATTTTCATCCCTCTGATCAGCGCTTACGACCTCCGGTCAGAAACCTTCGGCATATACTTCTACGACGCCATGGGCGCTAGGTTCGAAAGCGGCGATTTCGGGGCGGCGGGCTCGGGCTCGGAAAGGATTCGCGGCATCTTCGACTACATCACGCGCGTCAAGGGCGACTTCGACGCTCGCCCGTTCGCGGATGTTCTGCGTGACGGCCTGACGATGCTCGACATCGCGGCACAGCTCGACAGCGCAACCGGAGGCTTGGACAGGATTCCTCCGCTCGCGATTGTTGTCGAAGCCGAGGGCATTCGAAAGCTCGCGGCGAAGGAGATCGCGAGCGCCGTAGCCGACGTGAAGGCAAGCGACGCCGGCCAACGAGGCGGTGGAGCGCCGGCCGCAGGAGGCGGGCGATGATCTCTCCTTATGACTGGCAAGAAAGCGTCGTCCAACGAGCACAGTATACGGAGAATCGGCTGCGCGGCGGATCTCCGATCGTCGGGATGTCGCTTGACGAGGGGCTGTTGATTTATACCTACAGGCGGCAGGTACGGAAGGTGTACGAGGTTTACGACAGGCTAATGTTCTCGGCCATGGGCCAGCAGGCTGACGTCGAGAACCTGCGCCTCACCGCGGTCGACTTTGCACACAAAGAAGGCTTCTCCCGAAGCGAGGCGGATGTCACGATCGGGCGGGTCGTCGGCTTCGCCCTCAGCAGCCCGATGAAGCGCGCATTCGGAGACATTTCGGCGGCGCCGTTCGTCATCCACGCGCTCTTCGCCGAGCTAAACGAAGGCGCGGCGAACGACCAGTTTTTCAAGCTGAGGTACGACGGCGACTTCGAGGCGCGGAAGCACTACGCCGTTTCGGCCGGCACCCCGGACGCCGAGGCACGCATGTGCAGCCTCCTGAAAGAGAAGCACAAGGCATCGATGAAGCTCGAAGCCGCGATGGCGTTGGCCGACGCGGTCTGGCGCATCGGCGCGGACGTGGATGGCAACGGCGAGCCGGACGCGAACTTAATGGCAGAATCTCGGCCCGAGGCCGGCTTTTTGGATAGAAACACCGAGCATGAGCGTAAGTTTAGTTTGATAACATGAAATGCCCGATTCTTCTCATGTGTTTGGTTGTAGGCGCTGGTTGCGCTGAGAGTCTGGCGCAAACGAGCGAGCTTAAGGCCGGAACCGAAATCAAGACGATCCTGCTGCGAGAACTCACATCGGGTGGTTCAAGGGGGGGTGACTCCGTTCCTCTCCTGGTGATGGAGGACGTAAAAGATGCGTCCGGCAGCATTTTGATACCCAAGGGATCGATAGCTTATGGAAAGGTTGCCTGGTCTCGCGGAGCGACCACATTCACGAGCTTGGCGAACGAACCATCCAGGCTGGCAATAACGATCGACAGGACGACAGCGGTGGACGGGCAGGCCGTCGGGCTGAAAGCCGACAAGGAAGATGAAAAGGGCCGCTACCGGCTAACCCAGGACAACACCGAGCGCGAAAAGGCTTCGGAGGCGCTATCCGAACTTCTCAATGACGTCGATGCAAAGGAAACGCTTGAGCAAGTCCAGAAGATGTTCGAGGGTGGCGAGATACCCTCTTTCCGGCCAAACACGGAAGATGTCGCCCGCAGGCTCGGCCTAGCGAATACGCTCGCTCTCGCTCAAAAGGGTGGGCTCGCTACCATCGAAAAGCTACTGCGCGACATCGGGCGAGGCGGACTCACACACATAGCCGGGGCCGAAGCCGGGCTGGTTATCGGCGCGGTGAGCGAGCTTGCCAACATAGGAGGACAGGTCGGCGGATGGATCCCGGGACGGCTGAAAGGCTCCAACATCAAGGCGTACGCAGGGACGCCAATTACGGTGTACGTCGCCAGGCCGGCCACGGTGAAGGTATCCGGCGGCTAGACGACTTTATAGTGGCGCATCATCCCCATATCCTCATGGTCGAGGTTGTGGCAGTGATATAACGACAGGCCGGCATGCGGGCCGAACCTGATCAGCACTTGAACTCGCTCACCGGGCATCAGGACCACGGTGTCCCTCCATCCCTCGTCCACGTAGCCATCCCGAACCCCATTCCACGCGGACTGGAACTCCGACAGGCAGCTTCTGCGATAGATTTGAAAGAGCGGTCCGTGGATGTGCATCGGGTGCGTTACGGCTAGGCTGCCGGTCTCGTTCACGAACTCCCAGCATTCGAGCGTGCGGTTTAGAACGACCTCATTTCGAGCGACCTGCCCCTCTTGGTACGCGTGGCCGTTGACGAACCACCCACCGTCGAAGGAAAACTTGAACGCGCGCGGTTTGTCCGCGTTGACAGACTCGTGATAATTGTATCTATCGATGTTCGTGAGCACTCCCGGCAGCGTCAGCGCCTCCGCTTCGCTTCGGTCGATCCGCACTTTCATCACATCGATTGGGCTGCCGTTTTGAGGGCCCTGCCCCCCTCCGAATCCGACCGAACTGCCCGGGAACCCCAAGCTCTTTAGGGTGAGCGTTGTGCCCACGGGAACTTTACTGAAGTCGGCCCAGAGCTCGATACGCTGGCCAGGCCCAAGCATGACGTAGGGCTTTTGGACCGGTCTATCTAACAGGCCACCGTCGGTTCCGATCACGTGTAGCGGAAGGCCGTTGCTCCAGACCAGCTTATAGAGGCGCGCATTCGACCCGTTTATCAGGCGGAGGCGATAAACCCTCGTTGCGGCGGACATTTCGAAGTCGGGCTTTCCGTTGATCAGCACTCGGTCGCCGATCGTTCCGATGAACGGGTTAACTCCGTACAGAAACTGGTTATTATCGTCGAATCGTTTGTCTTGGATGATGAGAGGAACGTCGAACTCGCCTCTCGGCAATGGGAGCGCTTGCTCTTCCCTATCGCTGACGATCAGCGCGCCAGCCATCCCGTAATAGACCTGAAAGCCAGTGAAGTTATCCGGGTGCGGGTGGTACCAATATGTACCGGCGCGGTTGCCGATCGGGAAGCTGTAGTTGTAGACGCCACCCTGATCGACGGCGTGATTAGGCAAACCGTCGTTGTGCTCGGAGACGTTGATCCCGTGCCAGTGGATGATGCTCGGATCATACAAGTTGTTGGTCATCAAGCAGCGCACGGTGTCGCCCTTGTTCAAGCGAAGCGTTGGCGCGAGAAAGGAACCTGGCATGGGCTCGATCTTGTTCGGATCTCCTTCCAGATGACGCACGACCATGCGTTGGACAAACGTTTCCTGCCCAGGAAGAATGGGCCAGTAGTCGCGCTCGTTGTCGATCGCTATCCCAAGTAGCGGACCGCGTGTTCGCTGACCCCCTTTAGCGGGAAGGATGCCGCCGAGCCCCCCAGCCATCACACCTGCCGCGCCTATGCTTGCGCGGCGCAAAAACTCTCGTCTATCCATGTGTTGTTTCTTTGCCTGCCGATACTGACGCCGGCCACCCTGCAGTATTCAGTCTAACGAACCGCGAAAGTATGACACGAGTTGAATAGTGCGCGCGATTCCTGGTCGATTGCTCCCAATCCAATCCCTACTGGTAACATCCTGCAATGCGGAGTTTATATCTGCTCGTCCTGCTCGCGGTCGCAAGTTGCGGAGGAGGCGCGACATCGGACACCAGCGATTCGTCCGGCGACGAGAGCGTCCTGAGGAACCTCTAAGCAAATCTAGCTTGGGCCGGCTGGACTGGGCAGAGCGGTGACGAGGTCGAATGGCGGCTTTCATTCTGGTCAAAAACCGCAGCATGCTTCCCGTAAAGGACATCGAGGCCGAGGTTTCGATCACCTATGCCGGTGACTCGCAAACATATACGCGTTCGACGAAAATAGATCCCTTAATCGGAAACGGCAACCTGTCGCAGGGTGTGCTGATGCCGATGCATTCGGCTCGGTTGCACAGGTTCGCGTTCGAGCTTCCGTCCGGCACCGGCGGCGTGACGCAACGTACACGGTGCGGTTGACCAAGGCGTCGCCATTTCTCGACCGAACAGATCTTCACGACCCGATGATCTTATACGCTTTTCTCATGGAGGCAGACCTCGCCGCAGTGAAGAAGGCATTCGAAGCCGATCGAACTTTGATGGACGTACGCTCGAAAGCCGGGCTCGGCCCGATACATTCGCTTTGACCCAGATGGATCCGAAAATAGTCAGCTATCTACAGTCATTGGGTGGCGACTTCAAGACCCCCACCGAAAACGGACAATGCGCGTACCACTTTGCCGAGCTGAGCTCGCCCGACATGGTGAAGTTTGTGCGATCGCAAGGCGTTACGCCGACCCTGTCTCAACCGTCCAAGCGTTCGCCGTACGATTACGCGATCGAAATGGAGATTGGGGAAAGCCTCAAGGCGCTGATCGAAGCCGGCGTCCCGATGGATACGCAAAACGTGCAAGGGCGAACCCCGATGATGAACGCGGTCTCGAATTCAAACCATCGATGGCGGCACTCCTGAAAGCGGGCGGTGCATCGACTATGAAATTCGACGCAAAGAGCGCAGGACTAATCGGTACTGCAATTCAAGTTGAATCGATCAAGGTCCTTGAAAAAACGCTCACGATCACCGGTACTGTCAACGAAGTGGCCCCAGATGGAACCACACCCATGCACCTCGCGGTCAAAATGCAGCGCCGCGAGCAGGCGGAGTTCCTCCGTGGACACGGAGCGAAGCTGGACGCACGAGACATATCGGGAAAAACTCCGCTCGACTACGCGAAGGCACTTGGGCATCAGGGCGATCGTGAAATGTGGGTCGCGTTCTTAACAGGCGAAGGCAAAAGGAGTTAAACGAGCCCGGCGCGGACAAGATCCTTAAGCATGACGAGTCCAACCACGCGGCCATCTTGAACGACCGGCACTTCTCCGATCTTTTTGGGATGATTCTCGAACAGTTCCAGGGCTTCGATGGCGAGCATGTCGGGCCCTATGCTCATAGGGCTCGGGGTCATCACTTCGGACGCCGCAGCTTCCATCACCGACGCACCTTCCGTAACAAGGTGACGACGAACGTCCCCGTCCGCGATAAGCCCGAGCAGGGCGCCATCGCCATCGACGACGCAGGCTGCACCCGCCCCCGCCTTCGTGATGGCCGTTAGAACCTCGATGAAGGTGCAGTCGGGTGCGACCAGCGGCACGTCAGCGCCCTTGCGCATCGCGTCCGAGACGCGCATGAGTAGCCTGCGCCCCAAGGACCCGCTCGGATGAACGAGTGCGTAGTCGCTCGGTGAAAACCTGCGCTCATTCATCACCGTGAGCGCCAAAGCGTCCGACAGAGCCAGCATGACGGTCGTGCTTGTGGTGGGAGCAAGGTTGTGGGGACACGCCTCTCGCTCGACGCCGACATCGAGCGCCAAGTCGGCCTCTTTTGCAGCTGTGCTGCCGGGCTTTGCGGTGATGATGATCGTTTTCACATCCATTTGGCGAAGTGCCGGGAACAGTCGGAGCACTTCTTCGGTTTCGCCGCTTTTGGAAAACAAGACGATTAGGTCGTCCTTCCCGACCATCCCAAGATCTCCGTGGACCGCGTCGGCCGGATGCAAAAAGAAGCTGGGTGTTCCCGTGCTCGAAAGCGTGCTGCTAAATTTCTTTGCGATATCGCCTGCCTTGCCAATTCCTGAAGCGACGACCCTTCCCTTGCAATTCAATAAGAGCTTCGCTGCCGAAGAGAAGGGAGGGCCCAATCGATCGGCGAGCGCAGCGATGGCCCTAGCCTCCTGAAGAAGCGTGTCGCGCATCACATCCAGCATCGGAGGAAGGATACCCGCCGCCTTGGGCGGTAAGATTCCGCAATGGAATCAGCCCCGAAGCCCCCCGCCGTGCAGCGCGCCCAAGATTGGCTCGAAGCCCACGAATCGGATCTCATCGAAGACCTACGAACGATGTTGCGTATCGAAAGCCTCGAAGAACCATTCGAACCGGATGCGCCCTTCGGCAAGGGATGCCGAGAAGCCCTCGATTTCGCGCTCAGGCTGGGCGAGAGCTGGGGGATGCGAACACGAGACGTCGAAGGGTACGCGGGGCACGCAGAATTCGGTGAATCGAACAAGCTCATTATGGCGCTGGGGCATCTCGATGTTGTCCCGGTGGGCGACGGATGGAAACATGCGCCCTTTGGCGCTGAGATCGATGGAGGCTACATTTACGCCCGCGGAGCGGAAGACGACAAGGGCCCCACGATGGCAGCATTCTATGCTGCACGCGCCCTAAAGGAAACGGGGGCCGAACTTCCCGCACGCATTCGCGTAGTCTTCGGGTGCAACGAGGAGAGCGGATTTGCCTGCGTTAAGAAGTACTTCTCCGTCGAAGAATCGCCTACGTTTGGGATTGCTCCTGACTCTGGCTGGCCCCTCTACCACGCCGAAAAAGGTATCGCCAATATCATCCTCAGGGGTGTTTCCCCTCAGGGACCACTAAGGCTTGTTTCGCTAGTGGGTGGACAGCGCCCGAACATCGTCATCGATAAGGCCGAGGCTGTCATCGAGGCCGCACCGCAGCTGTTGGAAGCCACACGCTCCGCAGCGGACGAATACTGGGACAAGAACGTTACGTTCTCGTTCGATGGGGGGCGCTGCACAATTTCGGCGCTGGGGAGGGCTGCCCACGGCAGCACACCCTTCGCGGGTGACAGCGCAGCCGTGCGAATTCTGCGTGCAATCGCCGAGTTGGCACCCCCGGAACAGTCGAAGGAGTACTCGCTGCTGCTCCTGCTTGGACATCCGAGCGGCGTTGGGCTCGGTATCCACGGAGAAGACGACGTGAGCCAAGATCTAACCTCCAACATTGGCATCGTCGAGACCGAGAACGAACAAATCACGTTCACGGTGAACGTCCGTTATCCGGTTACATGGACTGGCTCCCGAGTCCGGGAAGCGTGCGAGCGGTACCTCGTGAAAGAGCTTCCAAGCTTCGAAATGGTCGCATTCGACGATAGTCCGCCGCTCTATTTTCCCATCGATCGAGAGCCTGTCACAACCCTCGTTGATATCTACCGTCAGGAGACGGGAGACGACACTCCTCCGGGAGTTATGGGGGGAGGCACCTACGCACGCGCCGTTCCGAACACAGTTAGCGTTGGGACCGGATGGGACGGAGATGGGCCTGCACACCAGAACGACGAGCGCATCCACGTTTCCCACCCCCTCAAGATGGCGAAAATTTACGCGCACATGCTCTACGGATTGGCTCAGGCTGCCAGCAAATAGCCGGCGAACGCCGCGGCAGTCGTCGATATCAGATTGACAGCATTGTTGTCGATCCATCGCCAGCCGCGGGTCAGTTTCCCGATCGGCCGCTCACGTTCCCTGCCCTCATCGTCCGTGTACACGGCTTGCACGAGATCGCCCAAGAGGCTATCCAAAAGACAGGCGGTAAAGCCCACCACTGTTAGAGCGGGCAGCATGCTTGCCAGGTCGAGCAGCGGCGCAGCCGATGCGACCGCGGCCGATCCGATGAACGCCGCAAGCAGACCCCAATTGGAGACCACGCCGCTCCTGCCCCCTTCCGCAGGCTCGAGGTTCGAGATTCTGAACGGATTTCTCCCGAATCTGGTGCCCAGTTCGGTTGCCCAAGTATCAGCATTGGCCGCGCACATGCTTGCCAGGAACGCAGCAGGAAGCCCCGGGTCTGGTGCGACCGTGTAGAGAATTGCGCAGACTGTACTGGGTCCGCCATTCGAGATAACCTGTTTCGCGTTCCTCGGGCCCGTCTCGGATTGCCCGGGTTTTCCTCCCATTCTGCTGAGCCTTGCGCTGGTGACGAAGAAGATTAGTAACGGAGCGGCCCAAGCCCAGCCGCCAGCTTGCCAGACTGCCGCGCCAACGATTGCGGCCGTGATGCTGCCACCGAAGGTTAGCAGCCCCAAGGTCCAGCAAAGCAAACCCGCAGCAACCGCAAGAAGCATTCGACATCATTTTACGTCCAGGTGAACGTTCCCGGTTCTGGCCGCCGTCCTCTAAACTACGACGCAGGCGCTATCCCCCGAAAGTCATGCCCCTGCATATGAGGAGAGGTTATGATTCACAAGTCACAAATACCGCTTGCCATCCTGGCCGCGCTCGTTTCAAGCGCCGTCGCTCAGGAAGCGCCAACGCAGATAAAGCCCTTCAGAACTTTGCAATTCAAGGCAGTCAGCGAAGACACCGCGATCTACTCGCCACAAATACAAGACGCCTACGTGTTTCATCCATTGAGGCCCGAAAACCCGATCGAGGTCGGTGCCGAGGCGGGGACAGCGAACGGCCTTTTGGCAGGTCAGGTTCGGGACATCGCTCGCGGCAGCGCAGGCCCGACGTTTCCTGCCATCGGCGCCACCGGTTGGACACCGCCCGATCCGGATCTAGCCGTAGGACCGAATCAAATCGTCGCGGTCGTTAATTCAAGTTTGGCATTCTTCAACAAGGATGGCACCAGGACCTTCATGCAGACCTCGCAGACCTTCTTCTCGGGCCTTGGCGCCGGGAACTTCCTATTCGATCCCAAGTGCTTTTACGATCGTGTCCACAACCGGTTCGTGGTCGTTTACCTGGAGCAGGATAACTCGCCGCAGATCAGCAAGGTGCTGGTCGCCGTTTCAGACGACAATAATCCGGCGGGAACGTGGCATAAGTATCGGTTCGAAGCAAAGCTGGTCACGGGCGGCTCGAGTTACTGGATCGATTACCCAGGCGTGGGCTATAACAAGGACGCGTTCGTCGTTTGCGGAAACATGTTTAGCTTCGGCAGCGGCTTCGCCGGCGTTCAGTTCTTGTTAATTCCCAGCGCTCCGCTGCTCACCGGAGGCACGGCGACGGTCCGATATTTGCGGGATGCAAACAGCGCCTCTGCCCAAATCGCCGAGACCATCGACGCCTCACACGACAAGATATTTGCAGCGAGGCGTGATACGACAACCTCGATCGGCGTTTATGCTTTGCGCGATCTCACTTCGATGAACCCGATTATCACTGAAACTACGGTAGCCGTTCCGGCCGGCAATCCGCCACAGATCAACGCCTCGAGCACGAACGGCACACAGCTCGACTCCCTCGACGGCCGCATTTTCAACGCGTCGTGGCGGGGCGGCAAGCTTGTCGCCGCGCACACGATTCAGGTCGGCTCATTCTTGCGCGTGCGCTGGTACCAGTTCAGTACAAACACCTGGCCCACTTCCGGCGCGCCGACGCTCGATATGGCCGGCGACGTCGGAGCAACCTCTGTTCACCACCACATGGGTGTTGCCAACATCAACTCCGTCGGCGATGTTTCCGTTATCTTTACGCGAAGCAGCACCGGCATAACCGCCGACATCATGCGCGCAGGAAGGTTCGTCGGTGACCCGGTCGGAACGATGGGCACGCCGGTGAATTTGGAGGGCAGTTCCGGTAACCGGTACACGGGCGGCCGATGGGGTGATTACTTTGGGATCGATGTGGACCCCGTCGATGACACCACCTTTTGGGGCATCGGTATGGGCGTCGCAGCGAACAATGATTGGCGCACCTCGATCTTCAGTTGGACCATCAGCTCTCCGGGCACAGTCGTCACGCCTTCGTCACTCACGATGGACCGCGGAACAATCATCTCGGGCGCCGTTGGCGATCTAGCGATCAGCGACGACGCTCGCGTTGGGATGCGCCCGGCTCCCGTTTTTGCGACCACCGAGTACGCGATCAGAGCGCTGATCGATGGCGTATCGTCAGACCTTACGCCGAGCCAGCTGAAGGTGCTCGTCGAATCACAGGCGAGCACGGGCGGCATCGAACAGCGTGTGGAACTGTTTGTCCACGGAACCGGGGTCTGGGAAGAGGTCGATCGGCGACTTTCGACCGTCGGCTCCGACAGCTCTTTCGAGGTTACTATATCCACGAATCCGGAGCGATTCATCGATGCCGCCGGCAGCATCAGGGCGCGGCTTTCGTATCGGGCGACCGGGGCGATGTTCATTTACCCGTGGGTCCCGAGCGTCGACCGGTTCGTGTGGACGATCGTCCCTTAGAGCCTCGATTCCGATAATAGACGGTCCTCGCCAAGTATGGATGAGGACCGTTATCCTTTTGGATTCTCTAACGGAAGAAGTCAAAGCTTTCCAGGCGATCGCGAATCGCCTTAAGGAACCTGCCCGCGAGCATGCCGTCCACGACCCGGTGGTCGTAGCTGAGCACGAGGTGCATGAGCGGTTTGATTCCGAACATTCCCTCTTTAGCGATAACGGTCTCTTGAATCGCGTATGTACCTAGGATGCCCGCCTGTCCAGGGGCGATCATCGGCGTTCCAAACAGCGCACCGTACGTACCAGGGTTCGTCAGCGTGAAGGTACCACCTTGGTAATCTGCGATCTCGAGTTTGCTCTCGCGCGCCTTCTTTGCGATGCCTTCTAGGTCCTTCGCAATTTCGATGAGGTTCTTCTTATGGCAGTCGCGAATAACGGGCACTACGAGGCCCTGACTACCATCCCCCAACGCGACGGCGATTCCCATATGCACTGCGTGGTTCACGGTTAGCTTGTCGTGGTCGCCAAGTGAACTGTTCACGTAGGGCGTTTCGATCAACGCTTCAGTGGCGGCTTTGATAAAGAACGGCGTGTACGTCAGCTTCACGCCGTACATCTGCTGGAAAGTGTCCCTGTTAGCCTTTCGGAACTCGACAAGCTTCGAAACGTCCACCTGAGTCATCGTGGTTACCGCAGGGATCGCGTGTGCCCGCGTCATTGCTTCGGAAATGGCTTTGCGCATCCCGACGAGCGTGATGTTCTCCTGCACTGGACCGGCGACTCCGGGCTCTGCCGGCTTGAATTCCTGCGTGGGCACCATGGGTTGCGGCGCCGCCGACTGGGGCGAACCCTGGGGCGCTCGGCCGCCCGCGATGTAAGCTTTGAGGTCTTTCTTGGTAACCCTGCCCCCTTCCCCGCTGCCTTCGATCGCCGCCAGCTCTGCGTCCGAAACCCCCCGCTCTTTTGCCATGGAGCGAACCAGTGGCGTGTACCAGCGACGGCTCCCGTTTTCGGAGACCGGCATCGGTATCGTCGCCGGAGCGGCGGGCTCAGGTGGCGAAGCAGGGGGCTCGGCCGCGAGCGTCCCTTCGGCGGCCTTTTCGACGGGCGCGGACTTCGGTGCATTCGCGGAAGCGGCGGCCTCGGCCGCATCATCGATAAGTCCGAGCGGCTCGAAAACTCTTACGTTGTCACCTTCTCCAATAAGTATCTTGACCAGGACACCCGATGCCGGAGCCTGGAGTTCGGTGTTGACCTTGTCGGTCATGATCTCGACGACCGCTTCGTCTTCCCTGACGGTCTCGCCGACGTTTTTCAGCCAGCGGCTTACTGTGCCCTCGTGGACGCTTTCTCCCAATTCGGGCATCAGAATCTCTGTCGTCGCCATAGCTAGAACTTGACCACCTTCGTCGCGGCCTGAACGATATCATCCACGCTGGGAAGCACGTGTAGCTCCAGGGGCTTAACCCAAGGTACGGGCGTGTCTTCACGCGTGACCCGCAACGGGGGAGCGTCGAGGAGTTCGAATCCTGCCTCGTTGATTCGAGCAACTATTTCACCAGCAAACCCGCAGGTGCGGCTCGCTTCGTTTACGACGACCACTCGGTGCGTCTTCGCAAGCGAGGCCAGGATCGCTTCTTCGTCCAGGGGAACCAGCGTGCGTATGTCGATGATCTCCGCCTGGATGCCCTGCTCGGCGAGCTTGTCGGCAGCCTCGAGACAGAAGTAAACCGGATTGCCGTAACTCACGAGGGTGACGTCGCCTCCCTCACGGCGCACCGAAGCCTTCCCGAGCGGAACCAAATAATCTTCTTCGGGGAACACCTCCTCGATCTCGCGTTTCCGATAGAGCTCTTTGACCTCGTAGAAAATGACCGGGTTAGGATCGCGAAGAGCGGATTTCAAGAGACCTTTCGCATCGAGCGGCGTACTCGGCACAACCACTTTCAGGCCAGGCGAGTGCGCGAACCACGATTCGTTCTGCTGGCTGTGATACGGCCCACCTCCGCCATAGCCTCCGCTGGGGCCACGAATGACGATTGGCAAAGAAACGTCGCCGGCGGTGCGATAGTGCATGGTGGCGGCGTTGTTTACGATCTGGTCGAAACCGCAAGAAATGAAGTCGATGAACTGCATCTCGACCATGACCGGGCGGCCCATCATAGCCATGCCAATAGCGGAGCCGACGATGGCGGCCTCGCTGATCGGCGCATCGATCACACGCTGAGGGCCGAAGTCGGCCTGCAAACCCTCGGTCACGCCGAAGGCGCCGCCAAGAATGCCGATGTCCTCGCCGATACAGACCATCCGTTCGTTGCGTAGCATCTCTTCGCGGATGGCTTCTTTCAGGCCCGTCAGAAGGTTCTTGGCTACCGTTCCCTTCTCGGCGACCGCGCTCACAGCGAGCCATCCGCAAAGACCCATTTGGACCCTTCTTCGGCCTCGGGTACGGGGGACGCAACCGCAAAATCTACGCCTTCCTTAAGCGCCTTCACGACTTCGGGCGGAAAATCCTCGTCCGTGGTGCTGGGAGCATCCTTACCCTCGGGGGAATACTTGTCTGCGTCGGTCTTGCTCAAGATTCCCATCTCGACCAGGTGCCTCTTATAGATAGCAATCGGGTCGCGGCTTCTACCCTTTTCGACCTCGGCCGGGGTGCGGTATTTCACCGCGCGGTCGTCGTCATGGTCGCCGTGGCCATAAGCGCGGAACGTTTTGCATTCGATGATTGCCGGGCCTTTGCCTCGGCGTGCCCACTCGGTCGCCCACATCATCTTGTCGTAGACGTCGAGCACGTCCTGTCCATCAGCGATAAGCCCTGGGATATCGAACCCCTTGGCACGGTCAGCAACGTCCTTGGTCGGGCATTCCAGTTCGACGGGGGTGCCGTATGCCCACTGGTTGTTTTCGATGATCGTTAAGACTGGAAGCTTATGGATCGCGGCGAAGTTTATTGCCTCATGGAAGATTCCCTGGGCGGTGGATCCCTCCCCGTTGTAAGTCACGGCGACATTCTGTTGCCCGTCCAGCTTCAATGAGTACGCGATCCCAGCAGCGACCGGGATCGTTCCGGCGAGCATGCTGGTGCTGCAAATGATCCTTTTCTCTAAGCTGCCAATGTGGGACCAGTTGTCCCGTGCGCGGCCAGGAGCGGTCACCTTCCCCCAAACCTGGGCGCACACCTCGCCGATCGTCATGCCCCTGCGCTCGGGGTTATCTGCGCCTGAGCGCAGGTCTTTCAGGAAGAACGCCGGCATGTCACGGTGAATGGGAGACAGCCAGTCGTCCGGCTTCAACCCATAAATAGTGCCGACCAAAATCGCCTCTTGGTTATGGGATGAGTAGAGTGTTCCCCTGAGCCTCCCGCGACGCTTCTCTTTGATAAGCCGAACGTCGAAGTAGCGCGCCAAATAAAGCTGGCGCAGCATTTCAAGATGGTCTTGCGGTGATAATAAATCGCGAGCCCTCTGGCTCGCGGGCTTTGCATCTTTCGTTAACTTTTCGCCCTTCTCCAGCTTCGGAGAGGCAACCGACGCTTCGGTGCTCAAAATCTAAAACTCCTGTTGCGGTTCCTTCCTTGGACCGGTCGAAAAAGTATACCTACAAGCAGCTTCACCGCGGCATAGACGTCCTGGGGAACTTAAGGGCGAGCGCAGGGGTCTAAGAGGCATGCGATTTACCGCGTCCTGCATAGTTGCGATCGCTTCGAGCGCCTGCTTCGCGCAGCTGGACCCGTACACCCAGATCGAGCGCGCGGTCGATATTTCTCTTCGACATGCACAAGTTATCGTGGACGTAGGCGGATGGACGCAGATGGGAAACAGCCCCGCCGAACAATACCGTCTGAGGGTGTACATTCAAGGAAAAAAGATGCTCGCGGATGCCTTCGTAAACGATGAGCGCAGGCTGATGGTCCTGGCGGACAGCGCCAAGGTCTGGCGGTACGACCCGGCAGCGAACGAGTACACGTACCTCGCTCAACCCGATACGATCCAGAAAACTTTCGGCGTGGCGGTAGCGTGGGCGCGCTCCGAAATGCAGAGGCCGCTGCGCCTGCTGGCTCAGAGTTCGCGCTGGCTCGTGAATCCCACCATCGAATCGGAGAGCCACCACGTTCGGCTGCACACGGTCGTGCCGGTGGGCAGTGAAGGCGACTGGCGTGGGACGGACCTCAACTTTTACTTCAGCCAGACGTCTGGCGCTATGCAGTCGTTTACGATTCGCGAGCGGATCGACATGCCGGGCCGCACACTCAAAGTGTCGGACTTCACGGGCACTTTCCTCTACCCCGAGACCTTCAACTACCCGTTCACGTTTACGCCACCCCGCGGCTCTAAGCCTGCAGCGGACCTTCCGAGCCGAATAGGCTAACCCGCCACCGCGGGGAGTCGCCGACCCTGGAACGAGGCCGTCAGCCAACCATTGGTGCGTAGCGAGAATGCCTGAAAGCGGCATTCCGATGGATCCGGCAGATGTTCGCTGACTCAGACGGAGCCGTGGGGGCGAAGCGCGACGAAATCGCTGTGCCCGTCGCGCTCGCCCGGCGATACCGGAACGAACTTGCGACCCCTTAGCACGTTGACCACGTAGCCGTAAGATTCGAGCAGATCGTGCATCTCGGCGGACGTGTGCCCGAAGTTCTTGTTCAGGATGTCGATGCTCTCGTAGAAAATCGCGGCGGGCGGAAAATTGGCAAGCAGGCCCGACGCGCCGCGAAACACCTGCATCTCCGCGCCCTCGACGTCGACCTTCATCACGTCGATGCTCTTGATGCCGTGCTCCTCGCAATAGTGGTCGAGCGTCGTGACTTTTACCGTACGCGTTCCCGGACCGCGAAAGGCAAGGTGCGACTGGCCCAAATCGCGCAGCGAAGGAACGACGAAGCCCATCTCGCCCTCTTCTTCGCCTAGCGCCATGTTGTTCAGGGTGGCGTTGTCGAGGTCGTTGAGCTTCACGTTGCGCGTCAGAAAGTCGAACTGAATTGGCCCCGGCTCGAACGAATGCACGGCTCCCTTCTCCTCCACCGCAGCAGCGCCGACGAGGGTGAACTGGCCGAAGTGAGCGCCGATATCGAAGAAAGTCATGCCCGGCCACAGCAACTTCCTCACTTGCTGCAGCGTGTCGTGCTCGTAGCAGCCGCGCATGTAGATTTCGTAGCTGACACCGTCCGCGGGATTGATGATCATCTTGCGGTCGCCCAGCAGACGAACTTGAATCTCTTCGTCGACGGGGTGGAAGCGGCT
This sequence comes from Fimbriimonadales bacterium, assembly GCA_051003155.1. Classification (GTDB taxonomy): domain Bacteria; phylum Armatimonadota; class Fimbriimonadia; order Fimbriimonadales; family ATM1; genus JACDEQ01. Next base: position 21,961 of record JBPCLO010000038.1, read on the forward strand.
CTTCAGGCCATTAACGAGATAATCCCACCGTTTTAGCGGTGGGAAAATCCGAAATGCCATATGGGCCGCGCGATGGATTAGTCGCGGCAATGCATTCGCCTTTGACCCAATACAGATACACTCATGCTTATGTTCCGACGTCGATCACAGACGTATCTGAACCGTTGATCTTTTCGTAGTACACGAGGGCCGTGACCATCCCTACGCCTATCGAAAACGCCGCTACGTGAAAGCGGTCGACCATCCACCAGTTAACCGGGCTGCAAACGAGCAGCCAGGCCATTTGCGCCAGCGGAACCGAGCACAGCGCGCGGTGGAACGGGTTGCGCAGGCGCAAAAACGCCCAGATCGTGAGCCATACGAATGAGGCGTAACACGACAGAATCAAGGCCATCCCCACAAGTCCGCCCACAGCGAGTGGATACGTCCACGAGTTGTCGATAAACGCAATAAAGTCGGTTTCGAACTGGCGATTGACAGTTGTACCGAACCACACTCCCGGCCCGCCTCCGAATAGTGGGTTCTGTTCGAAGATCGCGTCCGCCTGGCGGAGTAGCCGCATGCGGTAGGTGATGCCTTCGTCCGCCTGGATGGCTTCCCTGGAGGTAAGGGCGACGGCCCGTTCGGCTTTCTCGTAGGCGGTGCCGAACTTTTCGCCGACCTCACCGCCGATAGCGAGAATAATCAGCACGGCGGTCACCAGCGCGGTGGCGCTGCGGAGCAGGAATCGGAAACGAGGGATGCCCGGTATGAAAGCCAGGACGATGATGAGCGCGACGACTATGCCCCCGTAAGACGCGCGGCCGCGATCGAGGAAGATGATGAAGGCTCCGCCCAGGCCACCGACCAGGGAAATAATCTTCCAGTACGAGGTCTTGGCAAAGGCCAATACGACAACGCCGATCAATGTACCCAACACCGCGAATCCAAGCTGGTTCGTGCGAACAGAGAGGTCGCCAAACGATCTGGGACTCTTTCCCCCGTAGCCCATCTTCTCGATTAAGGGGCTGAGCCAGCCCGCCTCGACACACAGAGCGAAGACCGAACCGACGAGCAGGCTCACGAAAATGACGGTAAAAAACGAACTCCAGATTCGTCCGGATGTCAAGCACAGAAACGTAGGTATTGCGAGCGTGAAGTAGAACCAACCAATTGCCTGAATCAAAGCATTATCTTGGCGGCCCCAGAAGAAGAACGCGATGATGACGTAGACGGTCGTGTATGTGAACAGCAAAATGGGCAGAACCAGCATCGCCCTAGGCATCGACGGCCTATTTCTTTGGTTCACCCAGTACACGATCATTGCAACAAACGCAAGAAAGAATAGGATATCGCCCGGGCCAACTGAGTCTTTGATCCGCATCCCGAGCGAGTTCGGAAACTGCCCGTAGAAAATTGTATGGCCGAAGATTATGCCCAAGAGGAGCATCCATTCCGGCCTGACCAGCATGAGGCCGAACATGAGAATGCCGGCGAGTGACCCACCGAGAATTAATAGCGGCGTTCGCGGATTCGTCGCGAGAAGTATGAACAGGGCCGCAGCGATCAGCATGAAGCCCGACAGAACGATTAGAGTTACGAGGACGTTACGTCTACCGGGACTGCCGGATGCAAGCCTATCTAAGACTTTGCCGATACCGATTGTTGTTCTTGCGAGGCTCATTACAATAAATTCTTCGCCGATGATACTCAAATAGGACGTGCCGACAACCAAGCAAGCCTTGGCTATCGGCACTTTTCTGTCGTCTTACGCCGCGGTTAGCGTTTGACTCTGCGTCGCGCTGCAAGCAGGCCAATGCCCGCGAGCATTCCCACGACAGTCGCGGGTTCCGGAACTTGCTCCGGATTGATTTGGCCGCGAATCTCGCCACTAGGAATCTCGACGGTATGAATATTCGCGTATACCCGTCCGGCCAGGAACTCGATTTCCTGGAGGTCGTCGAAGGTGAACGTGTCGTTACTACTATATGTAGTACCCCCCGTGTCGCCGCTCAGCGGGAACATAACGGGACCAATGACGCCCATTGGAGCGTTGTGAATGTGAGCAGCGGTTACGGGGGAAGTCAAACCTTGGGCAACGACAACAATCAACAACATGTTCGTGACGTCGTCGTAATTCCCGGTGATCAGGCCGATGCCGGGACTGCCGTTCGGCGGCACTTCTTGGCCTCCGTCCATGGAGTCGTCGAAAATCCACAGGGTGGCATTCGCCTGCATGGTCGCTGCGCCGATCATCGCAGTAAGGGCGAACTTGATGAAGTTCTTCATTTGTCTCCTCCTTTCTTAGGAACTTTGCGGGCGGGAAAACCACCCGATATCATTACTACACCAATTTAGATGCAAAACCGCTCCCTATCCGTGCTTTTCCTATGAATATCTCATGAAAGTTCCGAACCGAGTCATTGCCGCATGAGGTACTTCCCCTCACCTACACTGCCTAACAGCTGCGTCGGCCTCGACCAGCGGACAAGAGAGCAGGCCACCGAGAGGGGACGGCCCGCTTGGGCTTACTCAGCCTTCGAGAGATCGTTCAAACGCCCACTTTCCTAACTGCAATGTTATAATTGGCGGCTAGACAGGCAATTGTGACTAGATCGGGACTTTGCTCCTAGGGAAAAAGAGCCGCCCTTGGGCGGACGGCTCGCGATTCGACTAAGCCCGTGGAGCTTAGCGTTACTTTCTTCGGCGGCTGGCGACTAACGCCGCTAAGCCAACGCCGAGGGCAAGGAACGTGCCAGGCTCGGGAACCATACAGTAACCGGCGCCAGTCAGGGCGATCGTGTAGCCGGCTCCGCTGGTGCCGCCGCCGTCCCAGCTCGTGATTGGGCTGCCTGCTCCTGGGCCATCCGGAGCTCTCTCCTCACCGAATGGCGTATCCGCCCATATCTCACCACCTGCGCTCAGCGCGTCGTTATCGAAGCTTGAGATAGCGAGGTAGTACGTGCCGACATCAGGAACGAACGCACCCGTAATGGTGGACTGGACACCGCCGCCCGAGTCATCGTTGAAGGTGACACCCATGCCGTCGACATCGAACAGGAACAACTGTGTATCCCAATCGGCGCCGCCTAGCGTCGATGCGCTAAATCCGGCAACGTCGGTGATGGTGATGCAGTACATGTCTTCGAGATCGTTGAAATCGAGACCGCCGCGGATCGCTACCAGAGGACCTTCACCCATCGTCATCTCGCCTGGGGGCAATGGACCTGCGTCGATTTCACCCCAAACGCCACCCGCAACTGCCGGCCACGCCATGCATAGCGCGCCTGCGAGAACCATTAGTTTCTTCATTAGTACTGACCTCTCTTTTTTTACTCGAGTATGGGCAGCGGATAGAAGTTGCGCTGCCTACTCCCTCATTCTACGCGATATTTTGGATTCCTTCAAGAAAAAGTGCGCATCTCTCCAGGCTCCTAACCGAATTCCGACACGATTCCGGCGGCATACCGAACCTGCTCTTCGGTCAAATGAGCCTGAATCGGCAGAGATAGAACTTCCCTGCATGCGCGTTCGGTTTCCGGAAAACTTCCTTGTGCGTGGCCAAGGAAGGCATAAACGGGTTGAACATGAAGTGGAACCGGATAATAGATCGCGCAACCGACTCCGTTCTCCTTCAAATGCGCCATCAATCCATCGCGATTCGGATGTCGAACTGTGTACTGGTGATAGGGGTGGTACGTGCTTTCGGCTTCGCCGTGAGGCGGCCGCGCATTCGAACCAGCCAATGCGCTGCCGTAAATGGCCGCGTTTCGCCGCCGCAAGTCGTTCCACTCCATAAGCTTGCGCAGCTTCACCCGCAGGATGGCGCCTTGAATCTCATCTAGTCGGCTCGTGTGGCCGATGTCTTCGTAAAGATACGGCTCCTTGGCCATGCCGTGCACCCGGAGGCTGCGGCTTCGATATGCGACTTCGTCGTCATTGGTTAAGATCATGCCGGCGTCGCCTGCGGCTCCAAGGTTCTTCGTGGGAAAGAAGGACAATGCCGCTGCTTTGCCCCAATAGCCGCACGGATGGCCGTTTCGGGTGCTCCCGATCGCTTGCGCCGCATCTTCGAGGACGTATAGACCGTGGGCGTCCGCAATTTCCATGATCTGCTCCATCTCGGCGATCTGGCCGAACAGATGAATGGGGAGGATGGCCTTTGTCTTTGGCGTGATCGCCGCCTCGAGCTTGGAGACGTTGAGGTTGAAAGTCTGCGGGTCGATGTCGACAAAGACCGGCGTCGCGTAATTTTGGATGATCGCCTCGATCGTCGCAACGAAGGTGAACGGAGTCGTGATGACCTCATCGCCGTGCGTAACTCCCATGGCCTGAAGGCCGATCTTTAGGGCGTCCGTGCCGCTGTTGCACGAGATCGCGTGCGTGGTGCCGCAGAAGGTGGCAATCTCTTCTTCCAGGGCTGCGACGTGTTTGCTCGGCGTGTACATTCCGCTGGAAATGACTTCGAGAACCGCGTCTTCCAACTCTGCCTTGAGTTCCTCATATTGGGCTTTCAAGTCTACAAGGGGTACGTTCAATCCAACCTCCTGGGGCAAGTGGCATGGATGATACTGCTTTTCCGGCTCTTTGGCGCACCGAACCTGCCATAATGCTGAAAAGCCCAGGAGGTTGGATTGCCCGCTTTCCACGAGCGCCTTAGCTTCGACGATGTACTCCTAGTCCCAAAGAGGACGGAGATCATGCCCCACCAGGTCGACACTTCGACCGAACTTGTGCGCGGTCTCACCCTGCGCGTCCCCATCGTATCCGCTCCGATGGATACCGTTACCGAGGCTCGCATGGCGATCGCCATGGCGCGCGAGGGCGGCGTCGGTGTTCTTCACCGCAATATGACCATCGACGTACAGGCCGACATGGTCGACCGCGTGAAACGGAGCGAGCACGGCGTTATTCATAACCCTATTCGCCTAGGCAAGGACGACACGATTCAAGACGCGCTAACGATCATGGAGCGCTACCACATCAGTGGCGTGCCCATCACGGACGAAGCCGGCACCCTGGTCGGAATTCTTACGAACCGAGACATCAGGTTCGAAACTGAATTTATGCGCCCGATCCACGAACGAATGACTAGCAAGGGCCTCATCACGACCAAGGAAGGCACCGACCTCGAACAAGCCGAGCGCATCTTGCAGGAGCACCGCATCGAGAAGCTGCCGATCGTCGACAAAAGGGGCATCCTCAAGGGCCTCATTACGATCAAGGACATCCTCAAGGTCAAACAGCACCCCTATGCCACTAAAGACGACAAGGGCCGCCTCGTGGTAGGCGCTGCGATCGGCGCGCTTCGAGAACCCTACGAGCGCGCGAAAGCCTTGCTTGAAGCCGGGGTTGACTTCGTGGTTATCGACGCGGCGCATGGCCATAGCAAAGGCGTGATGGATTGCGTGAAGCTATTGAAGGAGAAGCTCCCCGAACTCAAAGTCGTCGCGGGCAACGTGATCGATAGGAACGGCGTTTGCGAGCTTGCGTCGATCGGGGCGGATTGCCTTCGCGTGGGTATCGGGGCAGGTTCGATTTGCACAACGCGCGTTGTTGCAGGTGTCGGAGTTCCCCAATTCTCGGCGGTACTCGAGTGCGCCGAAGCCGCACGGGGGGCCGGAGTGCCGACCATAGCCGATGGAGGAATTCGTTCGAGCGGCGACGTGGTGAAGTCTCTCGCGGCAGGCGCGAACGTTGTGATGATGGGCAACATGTTTGCGGGTTGCGATGAGTCACCCGGCGAAATCGAGATGTACCGCAATCGCGCCTACAAGGTGTATCGAGGTATGGGGTCCGTCAGCGCGATGCGGCAAGGCAGCAGCGACCGGTACTTCGCGGTCAAAGAGGGAACGATGGTCACCCCGGAGGGCGTGGAGGGCCGCGTTCCCTACCGCGGCCCTCTTCAGGAGACGATGGTACAGATCGTCGGAGGACTGCGCTCGGGAATGGGATACATCGGGGCGTGCAGCCTCGGTGAACTGAGCGGTCGCGCAGAATTTATCAAAATCACAAACGCAGGACTCCGCGAATCTCATCCGCACGACGTCTGGATCACCAAAGAGCCTCCGAATTACAGCAGCCCAACCTTCGGTTCTGAATTGGATTAGCGCGCAATGGGCGTAATTTAAGGCGGAGTAAGAAAATGAACCGCATCATCGTCACAACATTCGTGATTCTTGCCGCCACGAGCGGCGCGGTCGCGCAGGAGAGCTTGACGTTCTCCGGAAATGTGGTGGGAAATTAAACGTCCGCGGGGCGAGACGTCAGCCTCCTCGTCGAAGCCTCCAACGCCGGAACCATGCTGGTCCGGCTAGGTCCGGACTGGTTCGTTCAGAACCAAATGATCCGCATCAAGCTTAGAGATAAGGTCACGGTCGACGGACTCAAGACGCTGGCGAACGGCAAGGGCGTCGTCTCCGCATATTCACTTCAGCTTCGCGGCATGACCTTGTCCTTACGCGACGCCAAAGGCAACCCAACTTGGCAGGCATGGCGCGAAGAGCCCCAGACACAAATGAATCAGGATGTTGACGTTGCAGGGTGGAACGTGGTCCCTCGGACCCGGTGGCGTTATCATGGCGGTACCGACGTACTGGTATGGCGGAACTTCGCCGATCTTTTACAATAACGGCTGGGGCCTCCCCCAGTGGCAGATTTGGCGATTCTGAGGCCTTAATACTTCGCTAACATAGGCGTAACTTAGCCTTTAATGTTGGCGGCCCATCCTCTGTGTACGCGGGCACCCGCGACACGGAGGAATATGAACGCTCAATCAAGGACATTGTTGCTCGCCATGGCGAGCGTCGGAATCGGCGGCCTTGCCATCGGTTCGCATGCGTCTCTGAGCCCTAGCTTCGAGGCTTTAGGCAAGAGCTTGTCGAAGTTGGCCGTCCCGGTTCAAATCGACACGCAGAAGGTTGCAACCACGCTCAAGGGCAAGATGACTGAGCTCAAAGGGCTCAAGGACAAAGCTTCGTCGGTAACTCAAAAGATCGGCACGCTCGCTGCGGAAGGCAACTTGCCGACCAGCGACGAGGGGATCAAAGTCCTGCAAGACCTGGTCGATCAGTTGAAGCAGACCAATGAGGCTCTAAAGAAGGTTCAGGAAGACGTGGACGGCATTCTCGGATGGATCGAGGGCCAGAACGAAAACCTACCCATTATGCAAGCCGACATAGCCGCACTCAAGAAGATTAAGACGAGCTTTTATACGCAGTTCCAGTGGCAAGACACCGATTCCGAAGACGGGTCGAGTAAGCGAAACGACGGATTCCAACTTCGACGCTTCCGCGTGGGTGCTACCTACACTCATGATGAGCGAACGAGCGCAAAGGCGACGTTCGATGTTTCGACAGGTAGCAACAGAACAGCCGCCGAGTTGAAGGACGCTTTCATCACCTATGCGATCCGGCCGACAGTCACCGAGGTGGGCACCGAAGTCCAGATGGGCCAGCAGCCGCTTCCCTTAGGCTTCGACCTCGAGCGATCGTCGAGCGAGCGCGAGATGCCCGAAAGAGCCCTCTACAACCGACGTCTCTTCGCTGGCGAACGCGACCGAGGCGTTATGGTCCGACACGGCTTGGGCGCCGGTTGGCAGGCGCAGATCGGCATGTGGAACGGCTTGACCGTCAGCGATCCTCAGGCCTCCGGCTTCCGCGACATCGACAACAAAGTCGCCTTCACGGTCGGCGCGAAGAAAGAGGCGGTGAACCATGAGTACGGCATCTCGGCGCTTTTTGGAAACAGGCCCGCTTTCACCGCGGACAACGGGGTGGAAGTCTCACAAGCGGACCGTGCTGTAGTCTTCCTGCACGGCTCATATATCGGACTCTTCACCGAGGCCCTGACAGCTCGCGCCGAGGTCATGTTCGGAAAGGATCGGGATCCGTTAGGCGGTATTGCCGATCCGAAGTTCGATCAGGAGACAGACGTGCTGGGTTGGCAGGCGCAGTTGACCTACAACCTCAGTTTTGCGAACCAGCTCACGGTTCGCTTCGACAGCTACGACCCGGATACCGACGATGTGACGGGCAGCAACAACCGCATCGACACCTGGGGTGTCACTCTCGCCCACTGGTTCAATCCCGCCTTCCGATTGTCGTTGACCTACGAGTCGCCCAATGAACAGGGCACGGAAAAGAGGGACAACGTCTGGACCCTTCGGAGCCAGTTCAAGCTCTAGTTATTGCCGAAATCATAAGGAGAACATCATGATGACCATAGCACTTGCAGCAGCAATCGCAGCAGCGCCGATCGGGGCGCCCGCCAAGGAAATTAGCATCAAGGGTTCCGATACCCTTCTCGTCCTCAATCAGCGTTGGGCGGAAGCCTACGAAGGCGTCGATTCCAAGGTCAGCGTTGCCGTGACCGGCGGCGGTTCGAGCATCGGCATCAGCGCCTTCATCAACGGCGTCACCGACATCGCGGCTTCGTCCCGGCCGATGAAGAAGAGCGAAATCGACAAGGCGCGCAGCCGCGGTTCGCTTAGCAACGCAATCCCCGTCGCGCTCGACGGCCTAGCCATTCTCGTGAACGATGCCAATCCTGTCAAATCCCTGACTCTTCCGCAGCTCGCGGCCATCTACACGGGCCGCGTGAAGAACTGGAAGCAAGTCGGCGGCCCGGACCTCGGCATCGTGGTCTTCAGCCGCGATAGCAACTCAGGCACTTACGGGTTCTTCCAGGAGAGGGTCCTTCGCAACGCGGCCTGGGGCGGCGCAACCCGCTTCCTTCCTTCAACGAGTGAAGAGGCCCGCGAAGTTGCCCGGACGAAGGGCGGCATCGCCTACGGCGGCGTCGCGTACTTCATGAATAAAGCCAACACGAATATCGTCGCCGTCGCTCCACGCGCAGGCGCAGCTCCTGTAATGCCGACAGAGGATATGGTTCGGACGAAGAAGTACCCCATTTGGCGGTACCTCTACTACTACACCAACGGCAAGCCGAAAGGCGACGTCGCAAAGTTCATCCGTTTCTGCCTCTCCCCAGATGGCCAGAAAATCGTCGAGAGAGTCGGCTACTACAGCGTCAAATAGCGATGCCTGGTGCCCCCGCCATCCTTGGCTGGGGCACTTCTATCTATGAAGTTTAAGGCGGGAGAATGGATAGCCGAAAAGTTAGTCTACGTGGCCGGCGGTTTGCTCGTCATCATTGTCCTGGCCCTCTTCTTCTACTTAAGCCGTGAGTCGAGCTCTGCTTTCGACCAGCCTTACACTTACGGTTTTCGGATTGCCGTCCGGCCGCTCGTCGAACAGCCCGATCCTGTCACCGGCGAACTCGTCACCGATCTGAGCACGGACATCAATGCGACTTTGCTTGCCGCGAATCCCGAGGGCGAAGACGGGGTCGACGGTAAGGAGGAAGGAGTTCTGGCCCTATCGGTCGGAGATCCCATGGCAGAGTTCCCACTGGCCACAGGCACGCCTCTTGTCGCCGGAACCCTTTACAAAGATGACTGGAGGGGACCCCAAAGGATTAGCAAGACGGAATCGTTCAAAGTGCACGCATTCGCAATGCCCGGCTATGCCGAGAACAAAATGCGTCTCGTTTGGCAGCCGGACAGCGACTTTGTGGCCAGCTCTTCTCCGTTCAATTTCAAGCTGCGTGTCGTTTCTGCGGCCGTGGGCTCATTGCCAAGGGACTGGGAGATCGATCTGTCGGAACGGCCAAGTGGATCGGTCGAGATTCCCACCTATATTGCTGAGACTGACTCCGACCGTACCAAAGGTTACACTTTTGAACTAACGGCAGAGCCCTCCAAGACGGGCTTCATCGCAACGATGGCCGGATTCCTATCGACCGATTGGCAGCCGTTTTCCCAGTATCCCAGATACGGCTTCGTGCCACTGCTTCTGGGCACCGCTTTGATGGCGTGCATCGCCATGCTGATCGCCTTACCGATCGGCGTGAGCGCGGCAATCTTTTTGTCTGAGATCGCGTCGCGGCGAATAAGCGAGTGGCTCAAGCCGGTTATCGAATTGCTGGCGAGTGTCCCAACCGTGATTCTCGGCTATATCGGCCTCATGATCGTAGTTCCAGGCATCCAGAGCACCTTCGGCAAGGCACTAGGAATGACATCCGGGCGTTCGTTGATTACCGCTTCCCTTATCTTGGCGCTGCTGATTTTGCCGACGATCGTGTCGCTCACCGAAGACTCTTTGCGCGGCGTTTCTCGCCATCTGAAGGATTCTGCGCACGCCCTCGGCCTAACCTCGCACGAAACATTCAAGAACGTAATCTTCCCCGCTTGCAAAGCCGGAGTTGTGGCCGCCGCCCTGCTCGCATTTGCCCGTGCGATAGGCGAAACAATGATCGTGTGGATGCTCAGCGGCGGCACGGTCACCATGCCGAAGCCCAACCTGGCGACGACCCTTGGCTCGTCGACGCGCGGTATCGCCGACACCGTCGCCATCGAAACCACCAACGTCGAATTCGGTGGAGTTCACTACGGACATCTGTTCCTCATCGCGCTGGTCTTGTTTTGCCTGACATTGGCAATCAACCTCGCCGCTTTCAACCTGGGGAGGCGACGGTGGCAGTAAGGCTTGCCACTGCGGAGCTGGCACAACGCGACCAAGCCCGCGACAGGCGCAGCGCCTTGAATGCGGTCTGGCTGTGGTCGTCGGGAATAGCTGTTTGCGGCTTGATTGTCGCGATTGTCCTTGCTATCCTGATCAAGGGTTTGCCCGCGATGAGCTGGGAGTTTCTCGCCTCGCGGCCCACCGAAGGCATGACCGGCGGAGGCATCTGGCCGATGATTCGCGGCTCCTTGCTGCTCCTCGTTGGAACCGGTCTCATCGTTGTGCCGACGGCCGTCCTTGGCGGTATTTTCCTTGCCGAGTACAGCAAGGACAACCTCCTGACGCGCAGCGTCCGGTCCTGCGTCGTCGCGCTCGCGGGCACGCCGTCCATAGTCTATGGCCTTTTCGGCTTCGCCGTCTTCGTGCTTTCGATGAAGATGGGCTTTAGCCTGATGGCGGGATGGCTGACGCTGGCGCTGTATTCTTTGCCGATCATCGTGCTCACCACGGAGAACGCACTGCGAGCCGTGCCTCCTGCTCTCGGCGAGTCGGGCCTCTCACTTGGCCTTTCGAAATGGCAGACCATACGACGAATCGCCCTGCCTTATGCTGCGCCGGGGATCATGACCGGCATTGTAATGACGACCGGCCGTGCCGCCGGTGAGGCGCCGCCAATCCTGCTCACGGCAGGCCTCTACTACTCGACGGCTGACCTCAAACTGAATCTCGACACGCTCAGCCAGCCCGTCGCCAACCTTCCCTACCATCTGGCCGAAGGATATCGCCAGGGTGGGGTCATACCGGAGAACAACATATGGGGAACCTGCTTAACACTGATGCTGCTCGTGCTTCTGGTCAATCTAACGGCTATCGTCGTTCGCAACCGGGCGAGGCGCTCTCAGGAGCTCCACTAACGATTTCCGAGCCGGTCGTTGCCACGCGAGACGTGAATTTCTTTTACGGCGCGCACCAGGCGCTGATCGACGTCAGCTTGGATTTTCCGCGCAATACCGTTACCGCCTTGATCGGGCCGAGCGGCTGCGGCAAAAGCACGTACCTGCGCTGCATCAGCCGCATGAACGACCGCATACCGAGCGCTCGGATGGACGGAACGGTGCTCGTCGAAGGCGAGGACATCTACTCCCGGCGCACCAACCTTGTCCAACTTCGTCGCAGGGTCGGAATGATCTTCCAACGGCCGGCGCCGTTCCCCGGAACGATCTTCGACAATGTCGCGCTCGCCCCTCGGCTTCACTACGGGCTATCGAAGTCGGAACTCGCCGATTTGGTCGAAGAGGCGCTCACCAAGGCGGTCCTATGGGACGAAGTGAAAGATTCGCTCAAGAAAAGCTCGCTTGCGCTTTCCGGGGGGCAGCAGCAGCGTCTCTGCATCGCGCGAACGCTGGCCGTGCAGCCGCACATCATATTGATGGACGAGCCGTGCAGCGCGCTCGATCCGATAAGCACGGCGAAGATCGAGGAACTGATCCATGAACTGGCCAAGGACTACACGTTGATCGTCGTTACGCACAATCTACACCAGGCCGCGCGGGTGAGCGAGTACACGGCGTTTTTCCTAAATGGACGAGTTATCGAACACGCCAAGACGGACGAGATATTTCAGAGGCCGGCAGTGGCGGAGACCGAAGACTACGTAAGCGGCCGTTTCGGTTAGACGCGGATTGCAGGCATCGCCAAGGATGGATAGGTTCGTCCGGTTCTTCACATCCCTTCCCGCAACAAGCAAGGGCCGCCACCTTGCGGACAACCCGGACACAAAATACAAAGAGGCCCCGATGGAGTACTTATCGAAAGCCGGTGAGCGCGTTTCGTGGAAAGGGCTTGGAGAAGAGTTTGCGAATCACACGTTCCGATTCCAAGTGATCGATCAAGGAAAGTACGACCACAACTGGGGCGATCGCTTGAAATCTATGATGGAGGCAACGGCTTAGGAGCGGATTCTTGAATCCTACATTGGTCCGTTTCATATCGGCCGCTGCGCGTATCTATGCCCCGATAAAAAGGCGCGCGTCGGGGATCGTGGGGAACAATAGTTCTTCATGAAACGGATCGTAAGCGTGAGCCTGGGCTCCAGCAAACGCGACAAGTCGAGCACGGCCACCACCCTCCTGGGCGAGCAGTTTTGCCTCGAACGAATCGGCGTCGACGGCGATCTCGATAAGTTCGCCGCCATGTTCAAAGAACTCGACGGCGAGGTCGACGCTTTTGGCATCGGGGGCGCTGACCTCTACCTCTGGTTGGGAGACCGCCGGTACACGTTCCGCCAGATTAAATCTCTGGTTTCGGGGGCTGTAAAAACCCCCGTCGTGGACGGCAGCGGCCTGAAAAACACCCTGGAGCCAAGGCTGATCGCGCGACTAAACGACGACGGCGTCGTGGATTTCAAGAGTAGCCGCTGCCTGCTTACCGGCGCGGTCGATCGGTTCGGAATGGCGCAAGCGCTCGCCAACGTTTGCCCGCGCGTGGTTTACGGCGACCTCATGTTCAGCCTCGGCTTGCCGATTCGCCTCACCAGCTACCGGACGGTCGAGATCGTCGGTCGGATCCTACTGCCGATCGTCACCCGGCTCCCCTTCAAATGGTTCTATCCGACCGGTGAAAAGCAAGACAAGCGAACCCCGAAGTTCGCCGGGGCATTCGACGAGGCCGACGTGATCTGCGGTGACTGGCACTTCATCAAGCGGTATTGTCCGGACCGGATGGACGGCAAGACAATCATCACCAACACGATTCGGAAGAACGACCTCGAGTTTCTAAGGGGGGCAGGAATCAAGAAGGCGATCGCGAGCACGCCGACGGTGGATGGTGAGTCATTCGGAACGAACGTAATGGAGGCGGCCCTGGTGGCGATTCTCGGAAAAAAACCCGAAGAACTTACGAAAGCGGATTACGAAAGGGCTGTAGACAGGCTGGGCTGGGAGCCCAGCACTTTCGAGCTCTAGGGCTCCGTCCGCGTATCGGATTCGAGGGCGTCCTGCTTGGCCTTATCCATCAGCTTCTTGCCCTCGTCGATGCCCTTCTGGAACTCACCCGCGCCACGCCCGAGCGAACGCATAAGCGAAGGTATGCGGCTGCCGCCGAACAAGACCAAGATGATCACAGCGATCCACATGACCTCATTCATTGCCAGAAATGCTATTGGTAGGTTCATCAGATTCCCATAGATTATACGATTAACGGGGCCTCCAGTGGCTAAAATGAACCGATGGCGCGAGAAGAACTGAGGAATCTGCCCAGCGTTGCGAAGCTGATTGCTGCGCCCGAACTCGCCGCGTTCTCTCATCGCAACGCAGTGCTTGGGGCACGCGAAGCACTGAGCGAAGCTCGGGAGGCTCAAAACGGGAGGCCGAGTGCCGATCGAATTCTGGAACGCGCCGCTGAGATCGCGAAACGCAGTTCCCAATCCGCGTACGGTCCGGCAATCAACTGCACAGGCACAATTCTGAACACAGGATTGGGCCGCGCGCGACTCGCAATAGCTGCAGTCGAAGCGATCGCGAACTCAGCAGCATCGCACACTGTCTTGGAACTCGACTTGGAGACCGGACGACGTGGCGACCGTCAGGCTGCGCTGGAAAGGCTACTCTGCGAGTTGACAGGGGCCGACGCGGCGTTGGTCGTGAACAACAACGCTGCAGCCGTCATGATTGCGATCAACACCCTTGCTTGCGGCATGGAGGTTCTCCTCTCCCGCGGCCAAAGCGTTGAGATCGGCGGCTCGTTCCGAATGCCCGACGTCATCCGTGGCGCTGGGGGAAATCTGGTAGACGTTGGATGCACCAACCGCACCCGCGCATCCGACTACGCGGACGCCGTTACCGAAAACACCGCGGCCATACTTCGCTGTCACCCGAGCAATTTCACGATCACGGGATTTGTCGAAGAGCCGACAATCTCCGAACTTGCCGAAGTCGCCGCCGAGCACGATCTTTCTTTTGTCGACGACGTGGGCAGCGGCTGCCTCATCGATACCGCGGCTTACGGCCTGCCACACGAGCCAACGCTTTCCGATTCTTTGCAAGGAGGCGCGCAGCTCGTAACTGCGAGCGGCGACAAACTTCTCGGCGGTCCGCAAGCAGGAATCATCCTCGGCAGGCGTGAGATCATCGACAGAGTACGAAAGAACCCGATCGCCAGGGCTGTGCGAATCGATAAGCAAACAGCCGCCGGCCTCGAGGCGACGCTCAAGCTTTACGCGGACGGTATCGAGGGCGAAATTCCGACCATTGCGTACCTATCCAGGTCTGCAACTGATGTCCGCAGCCTCGCGAATAAGCTAGCGAAAAAGCTCGCCGAACGAAAGGTCGAATCATCAGTAGAAATTGCCACCTGCGAAATCGGAGGAGGTTCTTTGCCGGGAGTTTCGCTGCCGAGCTACCGCGTGGCGATAACGGCCGATGATCCGGATGGATTTGCGCGATCGCTCAGGCTGTCCCGCCCGGCGGTTGTGGGATATATCGAAAAGGGCAGAGTCTGCCTCGACATGCGAACTGTCGATTCGGATGAGATCCCGGCAATGGAGAAAGCCATCGCCGCTGCGGTGCGCGGTTGAGCGCCCGAGACGACCGAATTAGTGTTTATGCCGTCGCCACTGCGTATGAACTGGGTGCACGCGATGGCGATCTGGTGGCTGTGCGAATGCACAAGGCGAATCTTCCGGCCAAACTCAAACAAGTGATCGAGCTTGCAACATTGTTCGACGAGTTGGTGCACGAAAACAAGACGCATACGGAGCACGAGGCAATTTCCGCGGTGCGCGCGCGTTTCGAATCGGCAATAGCCGAAGCATTCTTGAAAGTGCAACATCTCATCCAGCCGGTCGAATATGATTGACGAACCGTTTGCGGAATCTTGCGCTAAATGGACAGCGCTTCGATGACCCGCTCCGCCACCTGATGATTTCCGAACGGCGGCATTAAATAGATTCCCTGAGCCATAGTCGGCAAGTTCTTTCCCAACTCCTGTGCTACGGATATGCCCGTTTCAACGGCGTCATCGCCCGCGTTGGCCATTTGTTTCCTTAGCCAATCGGGAATCTCGATTCCCGGCACCTCGTTGTGCATGAACTCGGCGTGGCGTTGGCTGCGTAAGGGAAGAACTCCTATAAATATGGGTAAGTCGAGTTTCATGGCTTGCTCGCATGCAAACTCAGCATGCTGCTTTTCGAACAAAGGCTGCGTATAAATAATGTGCGCGCCCGCATCGGCCTTCCTGCACAAACGCGTTAATTCGGCTTGAATATCGCGCGCAACAGGATTAAATGCGACTGCGATTGTAAACGCGCATTTCTTGGAGACGCTGTTTCCCGCCATATCGACGCCCTCGTTGAATCGCGATAACACTCTCACCAATCCAACGGCGTCGATATCGAAAACACTCGTCGCGCTCGGAAAATCTCCGATATTTGCCGGATCCCCCGTGATCGCCAAAACATTTCGCAAACCAAGCGCATGGGCCGCCAACAAATCCGCCTGCAATGCAAGCAAATTGCGGTCCCGGCACGCAACGTGCATCATCGTCTCGATCCTCACCTCTCGCTGGATGATGTTGCAAATCGCCAAGGGGGTCATGCGCAGGCGGGCCCTTGCGCCATCGCTTATGTCGATCGTATCGACGCCCTTTTCTTTGAGCGACGCCGCTCCGGTGAGAACCTTGCTCGTGTCGAGTCCGCGAGGCAAGTCGAGTTCTACGGTAACGATGAACTTCTTACCAACCTTCTTGCTCAATTCGCTCGGCTCGCAGACCTCGAGCGGCTTCCTTGCCGCCGCCTCCGCGGTGCGCGCGAGAGCACGAACCCTCGGCGCCCGATCCTTTATCGATAAGGCGAGTTGGGCGATATGCGCCGGCGTGGTGCCGCAGCAACCGCCGACGATGTTCGCTCCGGCATCGATCAGCTTCGCCGCCGCCGCGCCGAAATACTCGGGCGTCGTGTCATACGTAAGCTCCTTTTTCATGAGCATCGGCATCCCTGGCGTCGGCATCGCGCTGATCGGCACGTCTCCCGCCTCAGCCATCCAGCGAATGATGTCGTGCATCCGCTGGGGGCCGACGACGCAGTTCGCCCCTACAACGTCGGCTCCCGCTTCTGCCATCCTCCGGGCAGCCCGGAGTGGAAAGCCCTCCGCGAGCGTTTCCCCATCCTCGATGAAGTTCTTTGAAGCGATGATCGGCAAGGACGAAACCGACCGAACCGCCGAGATCGCCACCTCCAGTTCATCGAGGTCCGCGAACGTTTCCAGGATGAAGCCGTCGACGCGCCCCTCGACGAGCGCCTCCGCCTGGGCTACAAAAGCATTGTACGCGCTCGCTGATTCGATTGTGCCGAGAGGCATTAACGGCTTGCCGCAAGGTCCGATGGCCCCGAACACGAACGCTCCATTCGCCGCTTCGCGCGCCAGGCGAACACCCACCAAATTGATCTCGCGCGCGTCGGCTTCACTTCCCGCCGCCCTGAGGCGGAACGAGTTCGCCGAGAACGTATTGGTTTCGAGGATGTCCGCGCCGGCTTCCCGGTATTCGCGGTGCGTTTGTCTCACGAGGTCGGGAGCATGGAGGTTGGCAAGGTCCTGAAGCGGGCCGTCGTAACCTAACTCGCGAAGGCGCGTTCCCATGGCGCCGTCCAGAATAAGGATGCGCGCCTTCAAAGTCTCAATAAAGCCCATTCTCGTCCATTATGAAGCACATCGCCGAACCAAGGGCCACCGCCCTTCCAATCGGAACTTTTGGTAACATCGGTTCGAATCATAAGAGTTATCCCATGAATAAATGCCTTCTTTCCGCGGCAATGTCCGTGGCAACCACCTTTGCGTTCGCCTCTTCGGACCTCAAGCTCGAGGACCTCTATCGCGACAAACCCTTAACCGGCAAAACCGCGCGCGCGATGGAGTGGTCGCACAAAGACCGATACCTCGGCTACCTGTGGAATCCATACAACGTCAAAAGCTCCGACCTGTGGGTTTACGACACCAAGGAACGAAAGGCGATGCGCCTGACCAGCATCGAATCCATGGCGGCCTTCGATAAGGATCTGCCCGAAATCAACGCAAGGTACAAGAAGGACAAAATCGAGCAGGAGCGGCGCAAGAAGCTGACCGACGAAGAACGCAAGAAGTTCGAAGAAGAGGACAAGAAGAAAGAAGAGGAGCGGAAAGAGCCGCTTAAGGAATACAACGGCATCTCAGGGTTCGCCTGGGCGAACAGCAAGGATGAGCTTTTGTTCGAATACAAGGGCGACCTCTACCGCCTGAAAATCGGGCACGATAAGCCCGTCCGCTTGACAAAGACTCAGGAAAACGAAGGTTCGACCAAGTGGCTCAAGGACGACTCGGGCTTTTTCTTCCGTCGTGGTGGCGGCGTCTTTCGCATGCGTTTTGACTCACCGTTCGTGGAGCAGCTGAATCCACAGCTACCCGACAATCTCCCTATGGGCAGATACAGCATCTCGCCCGACGAGACGAAGATGATGATCACCGCGTCCCGTCAAAAGGGCCGGTCGCGCGATGTAACGTATATCTCGTATCGAGGCCGCTTCGCGGAAGCCAAAACGGCACAGCGAGAGGTGGCTGACGACCCGTTCAATGACGAGGCATACGTATTCCTCTACGATATCACTAAGGACGATGGTAAGCCGTGGGAGGTTTATCATTGGCCGGGCGGCATGGAGTACCAACAAACGGCGTTCGACGAAGAACCGTGGAGTCCCGACTCGACGAAGCTGGTCTTCGCCACGTGGAAGCGGACGCAAAAGGATCTCGCGATAGTTGTCGCCGACGTTGCCGCGCGCAAGACCTCTACCGTGTACTCCGCCAAGCACACCGGCGGGCACGAATCGCCGGGCATGGCCGACCCAATGTTCACTAAAGACGGCAAGAAGATCGTCGCGCTGCTGGAGTCGAGCGGCTACAGGCACGTCTGGTCCATCGATCCGCTCGCAAAGGGCGCGACGCAGTTGACAAGAGGCGACTTCGAGGTGTATCCGCGGAAACTGACGTCGGATGGCAAGGGTCTTATCGCCACCTCATGGAAGGAGCACTCCTGGCGGATGGATGTTTATCGGGTAGATCTGGCCGACGGCGCCATGACGCGGCTCACACATCGCCAGGGCGCCTACGGCTCGCCCGCAATGAGCCACAGTGGCCACGAGTTCGCCGCGAGTTTCAAGGATTGGACGACCCTGAACGAACTCTACGTTGTGGATGGGAAGAGCGAGCGCAAATTGACTGAGTCACACGCGGAAGATTTCTGGAAAGTCACCAAGCTCACCCCCGTACCGTTCGAGTTCCGCAACCGCCACGGACACCTCGTCCGCGGCATGGCGTACTACCCGCCGGGATTCAAAAGAGCCGACAAGCGGCCGCTGTTCCTCTACACCTACGGCGGCCCCTTGGGGACCTCCAAGGACATCGTCAGTGGCAATTTCAATTCGTTCAACATGTACGTCTCCTACACGATGGGCTATGTCACCGCGACGATCGACCCGCGAGGGATGTCGGGTTATGGAGCCGTGTTCGAGAGCGCGAACTTCGGCGCGCCGGGCGTCGCGCAGGTCGAGGACCTCTCCGACGGCGTCAAGTACTTAATCGCACAAGGTGGAATAGACGGCAAGAAGGTCGGAATCAGCGGATGGTCGTTCGGCGGCTTCCAAACACAGATGTGCCTCTACACCGCTCCCGACGTATTCACGCTTGGCATCGCCGGCGCAGGTCCGACGGAATGGCAGAATTACAACAACTGGTACTCGCGAGGGGTTATCGGCGATTCTCGCGAAGGCAAGCCCGAAGACCTCGACAAGTTCTCCCTAACCAAGCTTGCGAAGAATCTGAAAGGCCATCTTCTTTTGCTCCACGGCATGGAAGACACGAACGTGTTGTTCCAAGACACGGTCAAGGTCTACCAAGCCCTCCTACGCGCTGGAAAGGGCCCGCTAGTGGAGCTCGTGGTCGACCCGACCGGGTGGGCACGGCCTCGGCGGTGACATTAAGCAAAGGGATCAATACGCGATATACGAGGCATATCTCCTGAAGATCTGGGGCCCTTACAAGAGAGACTAACAAGAAGGGAGATCTGCCGTGAACCTCTCTCCTTGTTGGTAAACACTAACCTGCCGGCGCGCCGCTCTCAAGCTGGATTAATGCTCATTCCAGGCGGGAGTCACTGCCGCCCGGGTGGTAGCCTTTGCGCTAAGGGTGGCGATGGATACCGCCCAGGAGCCTTGAAGAAGTAGGAGCGAGGGCGAAACCCCCGCTCCTTTCTATCGAAGCCTACTTCCCAGGAGGCTTTGGCCCGTTCGGATCCTTGCCGATGATGTATTTGTCATCGAGCGGTCCGAAGTCGGGCGAGTCAGCGCGAGGAGGCGGAACTTTGGTGTCCACCTCTTCCGGCGCCTGTGAGCGCACAACGAGATATGCCGCTCCCGCAAGCACCAGCGCAGCGCCGACCCAGACGAGGGTTGAAGGCCTGTTGTTTCCTACCTTAGATCCCATAAGTATGCATCTCCATCATAGGCTGCGCCGCCGAAGTTCGGGCGAACGTCACAACCGGCGGAAATTTGCCCGATTTTCATGACTTTGCAGTGGCTGTCTGTGAACGCCACCGCGCACTGCTTGGTGTGCCAAGGCCAGCAGCCGCCGTAAACGAGCCAGCTGTTTTGGTTGCTCGACCAGCCCGTGCCGTAGTTTTGCCAAAGACCGTTGCCACCCTGGCCATTCAATCGCCCCATGGGCTCGAGAAGCTGCCCGTTGCTGTCCTTGACGCAAGGGGCCTCGACGACCCAGTTGCCGCCGCCGACGGGTATGCCGGCCGCCGTCCGATCCCAAACGCTGTCAACATAGAGAATCGTTGCGGCCGTCTGCGCGATCAATCCAACGTTAATCGACGTAGATCCGACGTACGTTCCGCCTTGGACCTGTTGCGTAATCCACGGGCTCAGGAAGTCGTAGTTCAGCCCGGTGTTGGCCCGAGACATCCAATAGTAATGGAAGCTGGGGTCAGACGGATCCGCGGGTTGGCCGTACGGGTTCAAGGACAATCCTCGGTCGGTTGCGTTGGGGTCGCTGGGACACCGGAACACTTGCCAACTGGTTGTATAAGGATGAAGAACTTCGCCCCAGATGACGTCGGGCCGGCCAAAGCCCCAGCCGGGACCGTTGATACTGCCCGCATTGGACAGTGGGCCGGTGTCATCGTTGTCGCCAATATACATGGCGTTGGCCTTGGCGACTTGATTGAAGTTGTTGATACAGCTGGCCTTCTTCGCAGCCGCTTTGGCTGACGCGAAGACCGGGAACAGGATGGCCGCGAGAATCGCGATGATCGCGATAACCACGAGCAGCTCGATAAGAGTGAAAGCAGATCGCTTTCTCATAGTATGCCTCCCACGCGCGCGTTTTGCGCGGCGCTGATTGTATGAATACGGCGCCAACTGGCGAAAGTCCTCTTAGTTCTTTTCAGTACTTCGAAGCTCGATCGGAGACCGGCCGCGAGCAGCAATCGATCGGCGAGATTAGGAGTTAGTATGATGGCCGAACCGGCATAAACGACCTGCGTCGCGAATCCCTTGTCCCGCTTGAATGCATTTATCTCGCGCATCGACAGTAAGCTCCGGCATCTCACCGTTCGCCCGGCGAGCGCCAATGACTAGTATATCGCGAGTTTAAGCAAACTTAACAAAGTTTTTTGGCTATTCACCGCTTCGCTGACGATATTTCTTGGCCTGGTCGGGGTCGATCTTCCGCATTCGCCTGAGCAGTTCGTTGTCTCCGCCGGGCTTGCTCACGTCTCGTTTAGCCGGACCGTCATCGTCCCCAGGCTTGCGCTCTGGCGTCGGAAGGTCCCTTTCGCGCCTTTCCACCTTGGCTTCCATGAGGTCATTGTACATGCTAAATCTTGCAGAAGCCTGCACCCTTCTTGCCGTAATACTGCTGGTGATACGCTTCGGCCATCCAAAACGTCGAGGCCGGGGATACTCGGGTGCTCGTCCGCCGATCCTTAACGGCTTTCCCGGCTGCCTCCGATTGGGCATCACTGTACGCAAAGACTTCACTGCGATACTGATAGCCCGTGGCACATTGCCGGTCAGGGTTGTGGGTCGTGAAGAAAACGTCCAAGAGCCGTGCATACGAGACTTTCTTAGGGTCGAATTCGACGAGAACGGCTTCGGCATGGCCGGTTCCGCCAGAGCAGACCTGCTCGTAGGTAGGATGTGACTTCGCCCCGCCTGTGTAACCGACTGCTGTTGCCACGACTCCGGGCGTGCGGCGGAACTCCGCCTCGATCCCCCAGAATCACCCGGCCGCAAATAGCGCGAGCTCGCGGCCCTTTATGATGGCGCTGTTGTTGTTGTCGAGCCTCGTTTGCACTCCGCCGGGCCTCGTTCCCACCTCGGAAAGCTCCTCGCCACCCATAGAACGCCAACCCGCCACAGCGAGCGCCGCGACGACGGGCAAAGAAGTGAACAGGATCGTCTTTATCATTTCTACTATCTCTAATGCCGTCGGCGAGGGATTCGTTCCCACCTCCGGCGACGGATCGACTTGTCATACTTTAAGACGCCCGGGGCGAACGATACTGTCGCGGGTTGCGTAGCCAAGCCTAGAGCAAACCGCCCCATGACGGGCTTACAAGGAGAAACCATGAAATTCGCAGTGATGACTGTGTTGATTTTGGCGGGCCTGACGGCGTCCGCCCAACACGAAATGATGGACATGAAGCCGCCACCCGAGATGAAGAAGGTCGAGTGGATGGTCGGGGAGTGGACCACAAGCTTCAAGATGTATCCGCCCGGGGAAGGCATGGAGCCGATGAGTTCAACCGGCACTTCGAGCACGAAAATGGCTCTTGGCGGCAGGTATCTGCATACCATGGCCACGTTCTCGATGGGCGATATGGGCTCATTCGAAGGCATGCAGATGCTCAGTTACGACCCGGATGCCAAGAAGTGGAAGGCAACCTGGTTCGACTCCATGAGCTCTGCCGGCATGGAGATGACCGGCGACCTGGTCGGCCACACGATGACGTTGATCAGCAAACCGACGCCGATGCATGGTATGGGTGACCAAACCTTCCGAGCCACCGCCACAAAGGTGTCCGATAGGGAAATGTCGTTCCTTCTCGAAATGAAAGATGGCGATAAGTGGACCAAGATGATCGAGGGCACGTACACAAAGAAGTGACCTTCTGCGGTCGGGGGGGGGGGGGTTCTGCCTCCCCGACCCACCCCCCCCACCCCCTCCCTCCCGCGCACAAACACACATCTCC
>JBPCLO010000039.1:0-20267 GCA_051003155.1 Fimbriimonadales bacterium
CGCTGGTGTTTTCCGGCCCTCCGGGGGGTGGGGTGCCCCCCCCCCCACCGATGTCAGTCCGATGATTCGTTCGTCATAATGGTCTGAGAGCCATGGATGCAACCACGACCGGTTTGACAACCAAGCGGGCTTCTTTCATTGAAGACGCGCAGGCTCACGGCGAGCTTTTCATCGCGCAGCCGTACGAACTCTACAGCGAAGAGAACCAGGAGACGTGGCGGCGGCTCTACGCACGCCTTAAGCCACGGTGGCAGAAGTACGCGAACGAGAAATTCCTCGAGGGCGTCCTGAACCTCGCGCTCGATCCGAATGCAATTCCGCGATTGGAGGACATCAACAAGTTCCTAAGTCCATTGAGCGGTTTCAAGGCGAAGGCCGTTAGCGGATACATCCCGGCGTACCTGTTTTTCGACTGCCTGCGTAACCGGGAGTTTCCGACGACCATCACGATCCGCGACGGTGGGAGCCTCGACTATCTGCCCGAGCCTGACATCTTCCACGACGTGGCCGGCCACGTACCGATGCACACGGACCGGCAGTTTTCGGATGTGCTGGTCCGTTTCGGCGAAGCTGCGAAGGCTGCCGCCGAGCACGCGGCCGGAATCGGGGACCGTGAGCAAAGGTTGCGGAGTGTCGAAAGCATCATCAAGGCGATGGCGCGCTTCTTCTGGTTCACCGTCGAATTCGGCTTGATGCGAGGGAAGAATGGCTCCGTGAAAGTTTACGGGAGCGGCTTACTCAGTTCGTTCGGCGAGATTGAATATTGCATCGAGTCGCCGGAAGTGCAGCGCTATCCGTTCCAACTCGAATGGGTGGTGAACCAATACTTCGAGATCGACCATTACCAGCCACTCCTCTTTGTCGTCGATTCGTTCGACCACCTATTCGCTCAAGTCGACGAGCTCGAGAAGTGGATGCTGGCAGGGAAGCTGAACAACGTCAGCCACGGCGAACCAGCCGTCAACGAGAACGACCTAAAGTCGTTCCTTAATATCACCTCGGACTAGTTTCGTTTCACAAGCATCGGCCAGTTTAAGCCGATTGCTCTTGCCGTCTCTGAAGCCTGCGCGTTTACCGTGACCTTGCCGTCTTTCCACTGTAGGCCGACCTTGGCCAGTAGCTCTTCGATCGGCAGTTCAACGGCTTGGAGTACGCACCGGTCGTAGATTGGCCCGACTGCCTCGCTTCCGAACTGGACCGCGAGCTCGCGGATCCTGCCCTCCGAGAACCCGGGTTTTCCACCTTTGCATTCATTGTACAGAGTGGTCATCACATCGTCGAGCGACCGCTTGTTCAGGCTCTCAGCGCGGACAGCCAAGTCGAGGCACCAGCCGATAAGCTTGCCCTTTTGATAATAGCCGATGCCAAAACCTGCACTATTGTCCGCCTCCCACACCCGGCGACTCGACTCATCCGCGGACGTTTTCAGACGCGCTGGATCTCGCCTAAACGAGCGCATTTCGTCACTGAGTGTATCCAGCAGGGTGTCCCTCGACTGCAGTCCGGCTCGATGTGTCAACACCTCTGCGTAGTAATCCGTCACCCCTTCCAGCCACCAGAGACTTCCTGTAATGGCCGGTTTAGTGTAGTCGAAGGGTCCGAGCGGTTTGGCTCGAATGCGTTTCACGTTGTAAAGGTGGAAGTACTCGTGTGCGATATAGGAAGATGCGTTCCGGGGAGTCAGTCCGGGCCACATCGCCATTCGTGCGGAATCGGCATGCTCGAGGCCGCCGCCTGGCCCGCCGAAATCGTAGAGATATATATATCTTTTGGTAGGAATCTCTCCGAAAAGAGCATAACATTGGCTCGCAATTTTGGCTCCTACGTCGGCGAGCCCGTCCAAATCGACGTTGCCGGCCCTACCAAACGCCACAACTCTGTGCGGTTTGCCGTGCGCAAGAAACTCCTTGACCTTTAGGTTGGAACCCATCGCAAACGGAGCGTCGATGAGAGTGTCGTAATCGGGCGCGGTAAGCACGATACGGCCTGGCCCTTCGGACGTTTGGTCGAGTGAACATTCGATGGTTGCCCGCGGGTCGGGATGCAAGGCCACGCCGAGCTCGTGGGCCTCCAGCGCGTGGCCGACGAAGTAGCCGAAAACGGCCGGGCCGTGAACGAACACTTCTTGCTCCGTCACTCTCAGGTTCTCGCTGAATATTCCCGGATCACCGGCAGGAACGGTATAGGTGACCGTGTCTGCTCCAGTTGTGACAAACCATACGTTGGCGTCGGCGCTCATCTTTGCCCCGTCCACATACTTTCCGTCGAGGCTGAAGCGCACGTTCTTGAGCCGCCCGCCAAAGTTAACAATTCGATAATCGCCCGGGGACCACGCCGGCATCCTGAACTCCGTTGCCGTCGATTCCGGCAAAGTGAGCTGAACGGTGACAGACTGCTCGGCTGCAGACGCCTTCAACTCGTAGACCGCCGCGCGCACGGGCAGCGCGGCCATTGCTATAAGAATCCAAACGAAGTTCTTCACAGGGTTGTATTCTGACGCTCGGACGTCTATAACGTTGTGATCCTTATTTTCGCCGCTCTCGTCCTTACGCCCGGCCAGGCCTTCGCCGACGCCGTCCAGCCGAAGCTGCGCGACATCAGCTTCACGGTAAAGCTCGAATGGAGCAGTCGGGCCGAGCTCTCCAAGATCAACCGCGACTTCGCGATGGGCTACGAGGCCCACACGGCGGAGGTGCAGTACAAAGACCCGCTCATGCTTCGCGGGACTGCCAAGATCAGCGGCCAGAAGGCGATCTACGTTATCAAGGGCGACACGAAGACATGGTACGTTCCTCGATTCGGGGCCAAGGTCGATCAAAAGGTCGGCGCAGCTCCAGGCAAGCGGCAGACGCTCTTGGATTTCGGACTAGTCACCACCGGCATGAAGGACCGCTTCATATCGGGCAAATTCGTGCGCAAAGAGAATGGGGAAAATGTCTTCGACCTTCGCTATGCTTACGAAAAGGACACGAGCCGCCACCGCGTTTGGGTCGACCCCGTTAAAAGGGTCATAACAAAGCGCATGTGGTACAGCCAGAAGGGCGAGTTGATGGCCACATTCTCCTATTCGCTTCACGCGAAGTTCGACGGAGTTTGGGTACCAAAGAAGATGAGCGTACAGAATGCCGAAGGCAGGCTCGCTGGCGTTTCGCTCTTAAGCGATATCAAGGTCAATCAGGGCCTCGAAGACTCGGTCTTCAAGATCTGATCCTGAATTCGAGCATGCAGGGGCCGTAGCGCCTCTGCCCACAGTAGCAGTTCGTCGAGCATCACAGTGCAGGTCCCTTCCAACTGAGGATCGGCATCGAACTCCCCGTCGGTGATTTTCTTAGCCACGAATGGAATGAACACGCCCTCCATGACCGGCACTACCTTTAGCGTGGAAAGTACGTTTTTCGCCATTTGCACGCCGCGTGTCCCTCCAGAAACACCGCCGTAGCTGACGAAACCGGCGGGTTTGTAATTCCACTCCTGGTAGACAAAGTCGAACGCGTTCAGCAGGGCGGGAGCCATGCCGTAGTTGTATTCTGGAGTAACGAAGATGTAGGCGTTTGCCCGCGCGACGATCTTGCTCCACTTCTTGGTGTGTTCGTGCTCATACTTTATCAGCCGCGGATGATTCGGTTCGTCCAAGAAGGGAAGGTTAATCTCTGCGAGGTCCACCAGTTCGACTTCGAATTTGCCATGGCGTTTTGCGCATTCGAAGAACCACTCGGCGACAGGCAATCCGAGACGGCCGGGGCGTGTGCTGGCGATAATCACGTGGAGTTTCAGCACTTACCAGCTACCGCCGCCTCCTCCTCCGAAGCCCCCGCCCGAGAACCCGCCTCCACCGCTGAATCCGGAGCTTCCGCCGCTGCCACCTGAAGATCGTGGCGGTGTCGAAGCGGCATAGCCGACGTTATCGGTCACCGTGCCCAAGTCTCCACCGAAATTGATGTAGCTGAATCCCGCATAGTTCGTGCGATACCACGAAGGCGGCTCGGTCAAAATATCCTTAAATGCGTGCGCCCACTCCTTCGTCAAATTAAATGCGACCGCGTGGGGAAGGAATTCTTCGAATAGCGCCATATCCGGGTGTTTCTTTGTCATCCAATCGAGTTCTTGCCCCCTAGCGCGGCTTATGAATTCTTCGAATCCCTTTACCCTTTGATGAATCTCGGCGCCCACCTTCGTGCGCTTGGGCATTCCGAAGGAAAATAACAAGACGATGACAAATCCCGCGCCCGCGCCAATCATTGCCGGCAACGCTGACTTGAACGGTGACAGCATGGTAAAGGCGACGGCCAGGAACGCCAGCCCCACTGCGCCGAGCACAATCCACAGAATGCGCACGGCGTCGGGCGATCCGATATAGTAGCCGCGGTCGACCAAGCTCTTGTATAGCGTCGAATTAAAATTCCCCACCTTGGGCGCGATGTTTGTGCGAATGTCGCTTTCGTCGAGGTGGGGGCCGGCGGCTTCCAAGGAAGCAAGCAACAGCTTCTCGAAACTAGAGAGCGAGCCCCTGTCATCCGCTTTACCGGTCATGTCGATCGTGGTCGTCTTCTTTTTGAAAACCATCCCCTCCTCTTCCGGGGTTAGTGTCAGGTAGCCCTTGGTGGCCAACGAAATGATACCAGCGGCGATATCTCGTTGATCCACGCGTTCGTCGATCATGGCTCCGCATTCGGGTCCGCTCAAATCGTCAGGCGGATCGTATTGTACGACCATCGGCCCGCCATACGGGTCCCTTCCAAAGCGAGCCCACGCGAACCACATGGCGAGCAGGGCGATGATCGGTATTCCAAAGCCCAGGTTCGGCAACAGGAACAGAGTTGCAGTTTGGAGAGCCGTGGGCCTATCGATCGTGGCCACAGGCACATTCAAAACGACAGTCATACCTTCCATCGGCGCGAGGACGGAATTACGCTCGCCCGCGAAAGTACCAGTCGAAAGCTGAACGGCTGTTAGCGCATCGTTCGCCGCATCCGCCGAACCGGCTTTGTCCAGGGTGACCGTAGCGGTCGATCCCAGCGGTCCGACAAAAACTCGCCCGCGTACCTCCTCGGCCGATGCAACCTCGGGAAAGGTTAACTTAAAGGACGCCTTCTCGATTGAAGTCTGCCACTCGTCTCCTGTCACGTTCCAATAGAGTTCCGCATACGGCTTCCAAGTCGCATCTTTGTCGAACCAATTGATCATTCCGAGAGCTTCGTAGTCGATCACGTACACGACTCGGGTGCCCGCCGGAATCGTCCTATCGGCGCTTCCGATCCTGATTCTCAGATTGCGCTCATCCCGGCCTGTCTGCGTTTCGTACTCGTTGCCCTGGGCGTCGGTGACGCCTTGGAGCGTTATGGTAACGCGCCTCGCTGTGCCTCGTCCAGTTTCGTAATCTACTGGGATCAAACGAAATATGCCGTGGCGATCCTCAGTGAATGTGACAGTTATCTTCTCACTGACGCGCAACGTTCCGTTATTTCGCAACTGCATATCCACATGAAAATCGTTGATAACGAACGCTTCCTGGCAAAGGGCAACGGCGGCCAACAACAGAGCAGACAGAGAAATGAGGATTCGCTGCATATTAGAACCTTGCGGCTGGGGCGACTCTTTCCGATTCCTCGTCCACCGAAAAGAACTCCGAGCGCTTGAACCCGAATACCGAGGATATCGTGTTGAGTGGAAAAGAATCTTGCATTGTATTGAAGTCTCGGACGGCGGCGTTGTAATACTGGCGGGAGCTTGCAAGCTTCGATTCCGTCTCACTCAGCTCCTCCTGCAGCCGCATGAAATGGGCACTCGCCTTAAGTTCCGGATAGCTCTCGACAACCGCGAGAATCTGTGTAACACGCGAGGCCAATTGTTCCTCAGCGGCAGCCCTTTTTGCGGGCCCCAGGCCCGAGTCCGCGGCCTGCGCCCTGGCACGGGTCACATCCTCGAGCACCTCCCGCTCGAACCCTGAATACCCTTTGGTCGTTTCAACGAGATTCGGGACTAGCTCGGCGCGCCGCTTCAGCTGAACATCGATATCCGCCCAGGCATTGCGAACGACGTTGCGCATCGTGGTCAGGGAGTTGAAACCCCAAATCAGAATGGCAAGTGCGGCTACGACAAGGATTAGAGCGAGACCCACGCATAAGGGACGGATAATGAAGGCGGCACGTTGCGAGGCGAACTAATCATCTTTTGTGTGCCGTCAAGATGGCGTCAGCCGGATTACCGGCAGACACGATTGCCTGCCTGCACATGGGGTCGGAACCCTCTCCCGGCCCCATCCAATTTCTCAGAGGCGAATCAGCCTGACGACGTCCGGCGGCGAACCGTTTGTGATGATGTCGCCGAGTGTGCCGCCATGCGGTCGGAGCAGGATAAGGTCGGGGTTGGCGCCTTCGGCAATGCGCCAATCACGCCGCAACCAAATCGAGTCCGCACCTTCGGAGGTCGCCATCGTCCAGACGTCTTCTGGAGAAAGCGGTTCGCTTCGCAGGCGCGACACTTCGATCGCGGCTCGCATCTCGTCAAAAAAATCGATCGATCCTGAGCTTGCCGCGCTATCCATCCCGAGTCCCACCTTGACGCCCTTGTTTCGCAAACGGGCGATTGGCGCATTAGGACATCCGAGTGCGAGGTTCGACCTTGGGCAGTGTGCGATCGTTACTTCGCCGCGTGCGGCGATCTCGATATCCTCATCAGAGATTGCGCAGGCATGGATCAGCTGAGTCTGCGCATGGAGGGCGCCGAAAGAGTCCAGATAGGCGATCGCGGAGCACCCTGGAGGGGCGATCTCGATGCCAAACAGACTGTACAGGTCGGCGATCGGGCCTTCGCCGCGTTCGTAGAAGTCGTCCTCGTATGCGGTTTCGCCGGCGTGGATCGCGTTGGGCTCGCCCGTATTCGCCAACTGCGCTATCGCCCTTCCGGAAACCGTATAGGTCGAATGGGCCGAAAGATGTGTCGGCACTCCATGGGAGGCATTCTTGGCCGCGTGCCGCTTCGCCTGCGCGAACTTCTGCTCGGGCTCACCCAGCGTGATGACCTCTTGGAAGATGCGGCCGCGCAGCCCTGCGTTCGCCATCGCTTCGCCACTCACGGGCCAGTCGCTATACTCCCCGATCGCCGCAACGCCAGTAGCGACGTTCATATTTGCGGCCGTGGTCGCCGCCTCGGCCACCTGGTTTGTGCTGCGGGTCGGTTTGATCCTTGTTATTTCGCGAATCCAGGGCCAGTAGGGCATCGAGCCCAGCTTGCCTATCAAATCGAAGTACTCGAGATGCGAATGGGCGTTTACGAACGCGGGCGAAAGCAGCTGGCCGGCTTCGTCTCGGGCCGCGGTCGTCCATGGCCGGATCGCGTCGATTCTGCCTTCCTGGATGCATACCTCTACGCCACGCTGGATTTTCCCACCGGCAAGGACGACGGCGTCCGGCCTAAGGATCAAAGAGGAGTCGACCAGGCTGTGCGGTACTGGGCGTCGCTAATGTTTTTGGTGTGCAGATCGCCGAACAGCACGTTGTAACGGTATCGCTTGAACTTGTCGATGCGATCTTCCCAATCGTCAGTCGGACGGAGAATATCGGTACCGGTATGCCAGGCTCCCGATCCATCGAAAAAAACATTAACGCCGCTGATGTCTCCTAAGGACGTGCCGGAGAGTTGCCTGACCGTTAGCTCCGTGCGATAGTAATAGCTCGAGCCATACCGCTTGTAGCTGCTCGGCAGGGTGTTGATGTTTTCGAACGAAATATCGTCCACGAGCTGCCCCTTATCGGCGGGGCACTCCCACACCTGTTTGCTGGGCAAGTGTGGATACAAAAGGTCTTGCATCAAAGGGATGTCGCGCAGCATAGATTGGAACCCGGGAAAGGCTGACCAAATTTGGGGTGTGAATTTGTCGGCAGCATCAACGCCGAACGGCCACTTATCGTCGGCGTCGACCATGTATAGTCCGATCGCTTTACCGATCTGATTAAGGTTGCTGATGCAAGTGGCTTGCTGGCTCGACCTTTTGGCGCGACTGAACACCGGGAACAAAATCGCGGCCAAGATCGCAAGAATCGCGATTACGACCAACAACTCGACGAGTGTGAATCCCCTTCGCTTTCTCATACCCTTTGCAATTAGACGCAAACCATGTGCTGATTAGTGCCACAACTCCGGCCGTTATGATGCCATATCGCAAGTGGAAAGGCCTAGCTGAATCGCCTGAATCGGGTTTCCGTCTGGGTCCTCGAAATCCATGACTACACCGTTTGGCGTGTCGTGGTATCCGCCATGTACTTTAGCCCCGGTTTCCTCTAGTTTCATTCTTAGCTCGCGAATATCAACCGTCTGAGGGCCTAAACACCAGCCTCTCTGGTATTCACCTAACGCAGCCTGGGTCCCTTGCATGGCGTGGTGAAGGGCAAGCTTCCGGCCACCCACATCGAACTCGCTCCAGTACGGGCTCGTGTAGCCTGGAGTCAGCCCCAGGATATCGCTCTAGAAGGCGATCCCCTTATCCATATCCGACGTTTGGCACCAGATCGTGTGAAAGGCCGTGATCATACGGCCGGTTGTACCCTGCGGCATAATCCGGCCGTGGGAACGGCAGACGTTGCGGTCATCGGCGGTGGAGTCATCGGATGGAGCGTCGCGTACCATGTTCTTAAGCTCTCGCCGAAGCTAAAGGTCATGGTTATCGATAAGCAGCCGTCGTTCGCAATGGGCTCTACCGCCCGCGCTGCAGGCGGCGTGCGCGCTCAATTCGGAACGGCGGTCAACGTCGATTTGTCCGTCCACTCGATCTCGTTCTTCGAGCGATTCGAAATCGAACTGGGAATGGACATAGGCTTCCGCCAGGTTGGCTATTTGTTTGTTACGGCTACGCGGGAAGGTGCGGATTACTTGGGGCACGTCGGCGAGTTGCAGCGCAGTCGGGGTGTTCCATCTAGGAGCTTCTCCGTCGATGAAGTGCGTGCCAGGGTTCCGTTCCTGAATTGCGACGACCTAACCGGAGCTGCGTTTTCACCCACGGATGGATACTTGGACCCCTACGCGGTATGCCAAGGCTTCGAGAAGGCGGCGCGTAAGCTCGGAGCATCCGCGGTCTACGGTACGGCAGCGATAGGCTCGGAGAGCGGCTCAGTTTCGCTCGACGACGGTGGCAGACTCGAGGCGGGGCAGATCGTCTTAGCCGCAGGACATTGGTCTGGAGAACTGGCGCACAAGTTCGGCATCGAAGTGCCGATCACCCCACAGAAGCACCAGTTGGCGTTGACGGAGCCGGTGTCGGGCCTGCCTGAGAACCTACCGATGATCGTTGACCTCGACACGAGCTTCCACTTTCGCGCGGAGGGGCAAGGGCTGTTGATCGGATATGACGACCCGTATACGCGGCAACCGAACGTGAACATGCCTCCTTCTTTCGACTTCGGTTTCCTTGAACGCCTCGCTCCGGTCGCGCTGCACCGGATGCCTCTCGCTGAGCGGCTTCGCTTCGATTACAAGCGCAGTTGGGCCGGCTACTACGCCGAGACGCCTGACCGTCATGCGGTGATCGGCAGATGCGGCGACATCGTCGTAGCCACGGGGTTCGGCGGCCACGGGATCATGCACTCGCCCGCAGCGGGCTTATCCGTCGCAGAAATCCTTGTCAAAGGGGAGACCAGCACGCTCGACCTGTTCTCCCTGCGGCCACAACGATTCGCTGAGCAAGACCTTGTTCGCGAGCCGATGGTGATCTGAAGCTATTTTCGGATAACCCTGAACGACTTCATGAACCGCTTGGCGTCAGCAGATTCGGCGCCTCCAGCGTTCGACACGACATAGATTTGATAAAGGCGGTTATTCACCAAGAGAATCTTCTCCTGAATGTGCTTGCCCGTGCCGGTGGTGAAAAGTATCGATCGGCCGGGGCGGCCGCCGATCATGATCTTCTTTTCGCTGATTAAACTTCCACGGGCGTTTGCCACAGCGCCGTCCCTTGCCGCGTCTAGAATACGGTCTACGTTGGCCCTATTGCCGTCGAACCTCTCGTAGTCCGCGTAAGTAACAACGAACGACTCGGACTCGGTGGAGGCCATAAAGACGTGCAGCTTCACTGAAGCGGCATCTCCCTTCACCATTTTGCGCGAGCCGTCGGGTCTGCCCGGCATGGTCACGGTGAAACGGCCGTCCTCAGAGCGGAACGTGTTCCACTTGGGTTGACCTGGGGACGCGAGCGCGCCCAGGCATACAGTTGTCAGGATCGCCAAAGCGATTAGTTTCATAGCTCGTTCGTTCTGACGTTTGATTATGGCAAACCGAATCGCCAACGGCTAAACTTCGAGCGATGCTACGAATCGCCGTGGATACCGGGGGAACCTTCACCGATTTCGTTGTTCAGGATTCGGACGGATCACGAACGTTCAAGGTGAAGAGCACCCCGGCGGACCCGGCCCGGGCGCTAATTCAGGGCCTGGCCGAGATCACAGGGCCCTTCGAGCTTCTGCACGGTACGACCGTGGCGACGAACGCGCTGCTCGAAGGAAAGCTCGCCAAGACGGCATTCGTTACCAATTCCGGATTCCGAGATATTCTATTTCTTGCAAGACAGACTCGGCCGGAACTATACTCTTTCGAACCCAGGCTGCCGCAGCCACCGGTCGAAAGGAATGACTGCTATTCGGTTACCGGAAGAATGCACCCCGACGGCTCGGAGCTAACACCGCTTAAAGAGTCGGAGCTGGATGATTTATCTAACTACGAAGCGGTAGCCGTCTGCCTACTTTTCGCCTATGCGAACGGTGAACACGAGCGGCGCATTGCTGCGGAGCTCGAGCGTCGGCCCGGTTCGCCCTTCGTTTCCCTCTCTCACCGGGTCTCTCCGGAGTTTCGCGAGTACGAGCGGGCAATGGCAACGGTAGTCAACGCTGCCGTGGCGCCCATAATGCGCGAATACCTCGAAAAGCTGCGCCGTAACACGAGTGCGAGCAAGCTGATGATCATGTCGAGTTCGGGCGGTCTAATCGGTGTCGATGACGCCATGGACACGCCTATTCGAAGCATTACGAGCGGTCCGGCCGGCGGCGTGGTGGCCACAGCCCAACTGGGACGCCGGTACGGTCTTCGAAGGCTTATAGCATTCGACATGGGTGGGACGAGCACCGATGTCGCCCTCGTCAGCGGGGGTCCCGCATACACTTCGCTGGCCGAAATCGCCGGACTGCCGATCAGGCTGCGGCGCGTAGATATCCACTCCATCGGATGCGGTGGCGGGTCGATCGCCTACCTCGACCAGGCGGGCGCGTTGCGCGTGGGGCCGGAAAGTGCGGGCGCCGATCCCGGTCCCGCACTTTATGGCCTGGGTGAAGCGCTAACCGTTACCGATGCAAACTTCCTTTTGGGCCGCTTGCGTATCGAACGTTTTGCCGAGCGCGACACCCTTGCATTGGATCCGACGCGGTTGAACTTGGTGGCTTCCGCATTTGCGACGCGGCTTGCCTGCACAGTGGAAGATTGCGCTGAACGGATCGTCGAGCGTGCCGAGGCACACATGGTGTGTGCCTTGCGAGCGGTTTCGTCGGCCCGCGGGTCCGGCCCCGAAGATTGTACGCTTGTGGCTTACGGCGGTTCGGGCGCCCTGCACGCGTGCGCGATTGCGGAAGAATTGCGAATGAGCGAGGTGATCGTTCCGGTTGGCGCTGGTGTTTTCTCCGCGGTGGGCCTCCTCGCGGCGCCGCGGATTTGGGAGGAATCGGGTTCCGTGCTCGGCCGCACGGTGGAATGGGATCGTGTTTACCATGATCTCGAGGCGAAAGCCAGGAGTCACGTGGGAGAGCCGGTGGAGCTTGTGCATCGGACAGCCGACATGCGCTATCAGGGTCAATCCCACGAGATCGAGGTACCCGCTGGGCAAAGCCTGGACGGGGCGATAGAAGCATTCCATGGCGAACATGCGACGCGCTTCAAGGTAGCATTTCGGGGCAAGCCGGTCGAATGGGTTACGGCTAGGGTGCGAGTAGAATCGGCGCCCGGACAAAGTGCGGTTTATGCCGACGACCACGCCATTCAACCAATGCAAGCCATTCAACCAATTAGAGAGCCCACACGGATCAGGTGGCGCGGGGAGTGGGTCGAAGGGACCGTTGTCGATCGGGAATCAGTTCAACGTCAAGATGGCCCGGCGGTGATCCTCGACGACGGTTGCACGATTCTCGTGCCGCTTGGGTGGGCTGCAGAGCGTTTATTCGATGGTGCACTGCGACTCCATCGAGCACAGGGTTAAGGGGAAGGTAGCATGAGTCATGCCCCTTTTCGGGATTGAGACCGAATACGGTCTCGCGATCGAAGGCAGCTCGCCTCACACCCAGCTCGCGGACGCGGCGGCTTTCATCGCGCAGTTCGATGGGCCATCTTTTGCCGGCTGGGACTATGCACACGAAACCCCAAGGGCCGACCTGCGAGGATTCGAAGCAGACCAGTTGGCGACCGACCCGGCCGACGCTCAATGGGACTCTGACGAACCCCAAGCACGCTGGATCGCGGACCGCGTGCTCACGAACGGCGCTCGCCTTTACAACGACCATGGACACCCCGAATACGCGACCCCTGAGTGTGCTCGCGTCCTCGACCTTGTTGCACACGACCGGGCGGGCGAACTCATTGTTCGCAGAATGGCGAAGCTGTTCCAAGGCTCAATCGGGCGCAGAGTGAGCGTGTACAAAAACAATACCGATTTCCATGGCGCCAGCTATGGGACCCACGAGAATTATCTTGTCCCAAGGAGCATCGAGTTCTCGAAGCTGGCGCACGGCCTCGTCCCGTTGTTCATTTGCCGACAGTTGTTTGTGGGTGCCGGTAAGGTCGGCAGCGAAGTGGGCAGGCCCGCGCGCTACCAAGTCTCCCAACGAGCAGACTTCGTATCCGAATTGGCGAGTGTTGACACTCTGTATCGACGGCCGATATTCAACACGCGCGATGAGCCGCACGCAGACGCGGACAAGTGGATCCGCCTTCACGTGATCTGTGGGGACGCAAATCGAATTGAATGGGCAACGGCGATGAAGGTCGCCATGACCCAGATTGCGATTCGTCTCATTGAAATCGGAGAGGAACCGACCTGGCACGTATGCAGCCCCGTGAAAGCGTTTGAAAGCGTTAGCAAGGACGAGAGCTTCGAGTGGAGAATGGAGTTGGACGACGGCAGCTGGACGACTGCGGCCGACGTGCTCGACTCGTATTTGTCATCGGCCGAAAAACATTTCGTTGGCAGCGGTGCGGAAACGGACTGGGTCCTTGCGCAGTGGCGGCTTGCCCTCGGCGATCTCCGCAACGACCCGTTGACACTGAAGGACCGCTGCGACTGGGCAGCGAAGCTGGCATTGTTGAACCAATTCGCCGAAGCCGAAGGCGGCTGGAAACCGTCCACGATGCAGTCGCTCGACCTGCAGTACCACAACATCGACCCCGATGAAAGCCTCTTCGACGCCCTCATACAGTCGGGACTTGTACAATCCCTCGTCCCCGAGGCGCGGGTTCAGGACGCGGTGAGCATTCCCCCGAACACAAGAGCGCAGCTGCGCGGCAATTTGGTTGCCGACAGCTCGGCGCAGCTCAGAACGATCGGATGGAGGCGCGCTGTCCTGGAAGAAAATGGCGCCCCTCGGGTCATCGAGTTTCCCGTGCAATAATCGTTGTCATGAGCGATGATTTGAAAGCCACGATCCGCGATCAGATTTCGGATTCGGGAAAGATGTTCCTCGAAGACCTGAGAGCGATGTCGCATGATCAACTGGCAACTTCACCTGGCGGGGTCGCGCGCACGCCCTATGATTTCGCCTACGAGTGCGTCTACGTGAACCAGCGATGTGCCAAGCGTATGCGCGGCGAAGATCCTGGCCCATGGCCCGCCGGCGAGGGATTCCTGACGGCACCGCCGGACTATCAAGACAAGGATTACGTCACAAAGCAGTTCGAGGAGTCGGTCGCCGGTGTTCTCACGGGCTGGGATTCAGTGCCTCCGCACCAACTTACGCGCACGATCGAACTTCCGAAAGGAACCACGAACCCGCTCGACCTGGCCAAGCTCATCGTTACGCACTTGGCCTATCATGACGGCCAGCTGAACTATCACCAGGCCATCGGCGGCGACGCCGAAATGCACTGGGAGGATTAATCTCAGACGACGTTTGCCGAGAATCCCCACGGGTGAGAATGTTCGGCGCAAACGCGAACGAGACCGCCGGACGCCGTCCGATTGGTACCGCGGAAGTGCACGGTTTTGAAGTGCCGGGTCATTCCTTTGAGTAACTCCGGATTCTTTTGCGAGGGCCCCTCCACCAGAACTTCGAAAGTGCAGCCGACCTCGGACTCGTTGATTTGAGCGGTTATCGAGTTCTGCAAATCGATGAGCTCGTTGAGCCGTCGCTTTTTCACTGCCGCAGGAACTTGCTGCAGCATTGCTGCAGGGGTTCCCGGCCGCGGTGAGTAAGCGAACATAAAGGCCGAATCGAAGCGGAGCCGCTCCATGACCGACATCGTGGCCCGGAACATCTCTTCCGTTTCTCCAGGAAATCCGACGATGACGTCGGATGTGATTGCCAGGCCCGGTACAGCCCTCAAGTTTCGGTAGATCTGTTCGAAGGATTCGACCGTGTAGACGCGGTGCATCATTTTCAGCATCTCGTCGTGCCCGGCTTGCAAGGGAAGGTGGCAGTGCTCCATGACCTGCGGGCAGTCCCGGTGCGCCGAAACAAGGTCGCTGTTGAAATCTCGTGGGTATGGCGACGTATATCGAATTCGTTCGATTCCATGAATCGCCGCGATTTCCCAAAGGAGCCTCGCGAACGGGACTTTGCCTTCCAGGAGGTTCTTGCCATAGGAGTTCACGGTCTGCCCGAGCAAAGTGACCTCCTTGGTGCCCCGCTTTGCCAGAATGCGGATCTCCCCGAGGATTTCCTCTGTCGGCCGGCTACGCTCGCGGCCACGTGTTGTCGGCACAATGCAGAACGTGCAGAACTTGTCGCAACCGTACTGAATGGGAACGAACGCCCTTAGCTTCGACGCCCTTTCGCTAACGAACCGCTTCGGGATATCGGTCACAATGGCGCCTTTGCGTTCCGGGAGCTCGAGCCTTTTCGCAAACCGCTTGGATTGGCGCGCCTCGGCGATCAGGCCGGAAATCTGCGATATTTGTGCAGTGCCGACGACGAAGTCGACGTGCGGCGCTCTGCGCCGTATTTCATCCCCCCGCAGTTGCGCCATGCACCCGCAAACCCCGATGATCATGTCTGGATTCCTATCCTTAGCAACCGCCAACACACCGAGCATGCTGAATGCTTTGTCCTCGGGTTTTTTGCGAACGCTGCACGTATTGAGGAGCACGACCTCGGCGTCTTGCAAGGAGTTCGCTTCCGGCAAGCCGAGGCCCTGGAGGATGGTCTCCATCTGTTCGGAGTCCTCGACGTTCATCTGGCAGCCCCACGTGACGACCTTATATCCTCGAGGCAGGCTCGGTGCTCTTTCCACAATCATCGGATATTGAGTAGTTTACCGGTGCATCCTATCCCGTTCCGTGAACGTAGAAATCCACAGTGAAAACATTCGAAGCGATTGCCATGATAATTGTCGGTGTTGCTCTGATCGGCTGCGCTCGGGATGAGGTGACGGCGA
The DNA here is from genome assembly GCA_051003155.1 of Fimbriimonadales bacterium. Taxonomy (GTDB): domain Bacteria; phylum Armatimonadota; class Fimbriimonadia; order Fimbriimonadales; family ATM1; genus JACDEQ01. Next base: position 15,616 of record JBPCLO010000039.1, read on the forward strand.
ACACGGATAAAGCCGGTGACGAAATCGGCAAAGCAGCCGAGAGCGTGGGCGACGCGGCTTCGCGGGTCGCTAACACCACCAAGGTAAAAAGTGCTCTCACGAGTTCTAACAAGATCGACGCAAGTCGTATCGACGTCGACACCGAGGAAGACGGATCGGTTTACCTGCGAGGATTTGTGGTATCCGATGAAGACGGGCGAACCGCGGAGCGGATAGCCAAGGACATCGCTGGTGACGCATACACCATCGAGAATCGCCTCGAAGTAAAAGCTAAGCCGCAGTAACAAGAGAGCCCCTCGGCCCTATTTATTGGAATAACGGGCTCTGTGGAATCTACTCGGCCAGCAGCTGTTTAACGGCGTCCTCGAGCACGGTTTCCGTCTTTCCCTTTGCGAAGCCGACCTGAACTTTTCGCACCTTGCCCGCCTTGTCGAGGATAGCGAACGTCGGAATGCCGCGGACGTTCCAGGCCTTGGCCAATGCGTCGTTGTTCACAGTCATTAGATATGTGTACTTATGCTCCTTGGCGTAGTTGCCGGCCGCCGTGTCCTTGTTCTCTCGCTCGAAGCAATTAGCCCCGATAGCAACAAGACCCTTCTCGCCATATTTCTCGTGCAGGGCTTGAACCGCAGGGGACGCGACCTTACACGGGCCGCACCAAGTTGCCCAAAAGTCGACGAGGACGACCTTGCCCTTGAGATCTTCGTTGCTGAACGCCTTGCCGTCCGCGCCGGTCATTTTAAATTGGGGGGTTGTGCCCTGGATGTCGGTCGGGCTTGCGGCGGGTTTATCCTGGGCAATAACAAAAGTGGCAGCGATCGCCGCAACGGCAGCAAATGCATATTTCAGCTTCATCATTAGATCCTCCGGTGGGTTGGCAGATTCTACCGGACGAGCCAGGCTTGGAGTTCCTTGCAAAGAGACCGTAACCTGAGGCAGCCTCCGCAAGTATATGAATTGTGCTCAAGAACCTGGTTGTCCCTTTGAAGGCGAAGCTCATGCTCCTCGCAGCAGGCGTTTATCTGATTTCGCCTCTCGATTTTATTCCCGACCTGTTCCCGGGCATCGGCTTGCTCGACGATGTTCTAATCGTCCCAACGCTTGCATTCTTAGCGCTGAAGTCCATCCTCCAAGCTACGGCGACGGCAGGAAGAACTCGGCGCTTGCCGGCCGATAGGTTGGCGGAATGAACGGAAGGGCCTCAGGCCCTTAAAGTGTGTGCGAGGCATTGATCTAGAACTAGACTCTCGCGAGTTCCGAGCCACAATGGCCGCACCGGCTCGCGCCGACGGGCACATCCATCAGACAGTGGGGGCAGGCTTGCATCGCTATAGTTGCCGGCGCACTCCTCTTAATCTTGTTCACAGCCTTTACGACCATGAAGATGGAATAGGCCACGATCAAAAACCTGATGATCTCGTTGACGAACTTGCCCCAGTTAAGCGTTACCGCTTCAGCGACGGAAGCCGCCTCTAGCGTCGCATAGGGGCCCGGAGGTGTTCCTTCTTTTAGCACAGCGTGCAAGTTAACAAAGTCAACGCCGCCCATCGCCAAGCCGATCGGAGGCATTAATATGTCCGCAACGAGGGAGGCGACGACCGCGCCGAACGCTGCGCCGATAATCACACCAACAGCAAGGTCGATCATGTTGCCTTGCATCGCAAACTCTTTGAATTCCTTGAACATGTGATAATTATGCACATACGCGACGACCGGGCGCCATTCCGAGGACGTGCCATTCACGCGATGGTCCGCGCCAATTCAAGTTAAGAAAAAAGCGGCCGCAGAAAACTGCAGCCGCTTCTCGACAGTTCTGTCTTTTACCTGCGGCGTCTGCGAAGCAGAGCCAGGAGGCCGATCGAAAGACCGGCGATCGTTGCTGGCTCAGGCACGAGCTCAAGACCCATGTTATCGTAGAACACAGAAGTTGCGCCGTTGCCGTAGAGGTCGGTCGCGCCGATGTTTTGCTGGCCACCAGCGCCGCCATACCACTCACCTTCCACGACCACTTGGCCGTTGTAGCGAGCGGTGTGCGTGTTGGCGTCGAGGTCGATGAGTACGTCGATCGTACGCCATACGCCTAAGTCGTACGCAACTTGGGTCTCGGTGACAACGTTTCCGCTGCCGCCCAGGTTATGAATCATCCCGTCGGTGCTGTCGAAGACCATCTGGAGGCTCCAGTCCTTCGGATTTCCACCCGACGTGTAGGTGTTCATGAGGATGAAGTAGCTCTGACCCGAGTACTTGGTGGGAAGATAGACGTCGGCTGTGTACACCCATACGCCGGTAGACATGCCGCTGTGAACCTGTACCAAGTCCGCAGTGGGGATAATGTCGACGGAATTCGGGGGACTGGACGATTGTGCGTTCGAAACGAACGCCGTCCAAGCGGGGTTACCGTCCCAGCCTTCCCAACCATTCACACCGTGCAAGTTATCGCCGGCGTTGTAGCTGTCGAAGTCCTCGAACCACTGTGCGGAGGCGCCAACTGCGAGCACGGCTACAGCCGCACCAACTAACATTCTTTTCATTTTGCTCTCCTTCTTTTGTTCTGGCGCGGCCAAAAATGAAGCCTGCGCCTGTGCCCTTTAGTCGGTGCACATATTTCAAGTATACGTATCTCAAGCGACAATTGCAACCGCTTGCAAAGACTAATTTCAATCTTAAGCCTCGGTTGGGCGTCGCAAGTGCCAATCGGTAGACATTTGGAAGTCTTGTGTCACCGCAAGACAGGTCGCTTCGTCAAACGGGGGGGCGATGATCTGGCCCCCGAGAGGCGCGCCCTCTTCGAACCCGATCGGGAAGGCCATGGAGGGCCAGCCGAGCAGATTCGCCGGTCCCGAGTCTCCTCCCATTAGGGCAAAGCTCTTGTCGAAAGGTTGATCGATGAGTGGGGCGGCGTGATAGAACACGGGCGTGAAGATGCAGTCGCATTGTTCCCAAATCGAGTTGGCTTTCAACGCCTCCGTCCGAAACCGCATGGCCCAAAGGTAGTCGGCCGCGCGGACTTCGAGGCCGGCCGCCAATCCCGCCACCTGATTGACATCCGTAAGCTCTTTGAGGCGGGGACCGCGGATAAAATGCTCGTGCGCGCTCGAGCCCTCGGCATCGACGATAATGCCGATCGCCAGGCCATACGGCAGATCCGGATACTTCACGTCGACGATCTCGTGGCCGAGCTTCTTGAAGGCCGCGACCGTGTCCCCATACGCCTCTTCGCATGCCCCGGCCTTGTTCTTGGTGAACTCCTCTGGAAGTAGCCCGATTCGAAGCTTCTTGCGTCCGCCACGAAAGCTAAGCCGCTCGCGGAGAGTGCTCGGGTCGTTCCCATCGTAACCTGAGACCGCCTCCAAGACCGTCTTCGCGTCTTCAGCAGAGCGGCAGATCGGGCCGATTTTGTCGAGAGTCCAGCAAAGCGCCATCGCCCCATGCCGCGAGACACGGCCGTAGGTCGGCCGGAAGCCGGTCACGCCGTTGAAAGCGCTCGGGCAGGTAATGCTGCCACTCGTCTCACTTCCAAGAGTAAACCCAACCAGGCCGAGAGACGCCGCCGCGCCTGAGCCGCTGCTGCTCCCGCCGGCCCACCGCGTCTTGTCCCATGCGCATAGACACGCGCCGTCGATGCTGGCGTGGGCCCAGTTGTAGTTGCCACCGCCGGCGATCTCGATCATGCTGAGCTTAGCGGCGAGTACTGCGCCCACCTTCGCGAGCTTCGCCACAACCGTTGCGTCGTAGTCGAAAACCTGGTCGTGATGCCCGGGCGAGCCCCACCGCGTCGGGATTCCCTTGGCCGAGAGGAGGTCCTTCGCGCCGTATGGAATGCCGTCGAGAGGGCCGATTCGCCTGCCCTTCGCAATGCGCGCATCCGCCGCCTTCGCCTGGCCCATCGCCAGTTCCTCGGTGAGTTCGGCCACGGCACGGTGCTCCTTCCCGAGTGTCTTCAGCCTTGAATGATAGATCTCGGTGAGTTCGACCGAGGATATGCGCTTGCCTCGGAGCGCCTTCGAGAGCTCCGCGATGCTCGAGTAAGGGCTAACCATCCTAGCCGCGCCTCGGGATGAAGACCGTCACCGGCTCGCTGTTCTCCGGAAGCTTGTGCTTAAGCCTCCGCTCAGCCGCCCGCTCGATCGCCGCGAGGCTCTCCGCCGCTATCTTGCGGGCCCCCTCGGAGAACGGCGCCCCCAGCTTCGCCTCCAAATCCGAAACATCGTCCGCGCCATTCGGCTTTGCCAGAAGCGCAGGACTAATCGCCGCCGCCGACCCCAACGCGGCCAGCTTCCCGAACTCACGCCTCGACATCCGCTTTTCCATACCGTTCAATTCGGCTCTGCAGAAGCCCATTCCTGCTCGTACCGCTCATAGCGATCCTAGTTATATGTCGCGACGGCCCCGAGCTCCGATCGATTCCGGTCACAGATCGAGAGCAACCTGCCAATAGATCAGTAGGGCCATGTTCATTGAACGTCGGCCAGCACAACGAAACGGAGGAATAAAATGAGAACTATCAAACTATTGGCCTTGGCAACGCTCGCAACCGCGACCGTGGCATCGAATGCACAGGTCGTCGACTTCGAGGACCTTTTGAACAACGGAACGACAGGTTACACCCTATACGGCAGCAACGTCGACTCGGGTGGCTTCAACTTCGCATC
>JBPCLO010000040.1:0-24757 GCA_051003155.1 Fimbriimonadales bacterium
GGGTCGAACCGGTGTTGTTGGGAAGGTCCGCGTCGTTGACGGTAACGCGCCACTGCTCGATGTTTTCTGCTGGCTCGTCGATACGGGCCGTGATCAGAATCTTGCCGTTAATAAAGCTGTTGTTGAGTGGGCTGTACTCGAACAGGCGTGGCGCAAATCGGTCGAGCGTTACGTGAATCGTGACGGTGTTGTACTTGTTGCCCTGCTCGGTAGCCGTGACGACGATTGTATAGCCGCCTTCCGGGAACGACTCGCTCGGGTTCCAATTGATCGTTCCGCTGGCGTTGCCGTTCTCGTCCGGGTTGACCTGCGTTTCTAGGGTCGTGTTCGCGCCGCCCTCATCCGCCGTTATGACAGCCCGTACGGTGACCTGATTTATGCCGCCGGTGATACGGAAGGTGATTACGGTGTTGCTTCCAACGAAGTCCCCATCTGCCGGAGACTGAACAATAAGAGTGCCCGCTTGGGCTGCAGCGACAGCCGTGACCAACGCAAAGCTACAGAGAATTTTCTTAAATACTGAAGATGTGAATGATCTCAAAATCTGTCTCCTTAATGCCATCTCTAATACTAGGCTGTTAACGCAGCCATTTGATGATGCGTTCCAATATTGGCAGAGGACATGGGATTTTGCAGTCACTCAGATTACCGGTGGTCTTGCCCCCTGAAAATGAAGTCGTCGAAAGAGTAGTCTCTCTCCCTTGCGCAAGCAATGAAAAAATCGAAGTACAACGAAGAGCAAATCGTTCGGATTCTGCAGTTGGCAGCAAGTGCCAGACGCGGGCCCAGGTGTGCAAGGACCACGGCCTAAGCCCGAACACGTTCTACATTTGCAGGCCCGCGTACTTCCCTATGGCCACCTCACCGCCACCGGCGTATTCATGGATCCACCCGCTCCTAAGGCAGAAGCAGGACCGCCCCATGCGGTCCTGCTTATATATTCGTTAGTGCTCGTGGCGCGAGAACACGACGAGGTCGCCATGATCGACCAGGCCGTCGAAGCCGAACGAATTGTGGTGAGCGTCCCGGAATGTGATGCGGAACAAGTCAGCATCGTTGTGCGGATGATGGAGATTGCGGCGATCCACGACGCGGACGCTAACGTGCCCATATACCGTTTCATGATGCCCGTTACGCTCCCTGGTAAGCGAACCGCGCCCAGCGAACTCGCATACATTGCCTACCACGCCGACCATGGCCGGCTTTCCCATTTCGATAACGACCCGGGGCCCGGCATGGTTCTGCTGCTGCTCGAACCGAAGTCGGCCCTCGAACTGAGGAAGGTGCCCCTCGGCGGTTCGCTTGGAAACTGAGTAGTCGAACGCGCCCACCCGTCCGTCGTGAGTGGTGGCGGTGCCGTGGCCATAGGAGCCGACCGCAAGGATGTGGGCAAGACCAATCGTCGTCATAGCAAGGGCGGAAAGAACGAGAAGTTTCTTAAGCATGATAATCCTCCAAGTGTCGTTTAAAATATATACGGTGGCACGCGTGCTTTGTTCGGGCTGCAAGTCTAAATGGTAGAATCACCTCGATGCCACCGGGGGCGCAACTGAGTCGGCACGGTTAGATGGCGGCAGCCGAATCGCGGCATGTCTTCTCGCAACGCCGGCATGCCTCGGCGCACCGGCGGCACTGGTCCATGTGCGACGAGTACTTTTCGCACTCTGCTGCGCATCGGTCGCAGACCTCTGCGCAGGCGGTGCAGTCAGCGTTGGAGCCGGTCCGCATTGTTTGCACGCACCGGTCGCAACTCTGGGTGCACTCCTCGCAGAGGCGTACGCACTCCTCCATGCCCGTCATTCCCCGGCAGGCTTCGGCGCACGTGCGGCACGCCGAGCCGCAAGCAATACACGCTTCAACGCACCGATTGAGTGTTTCGGTCATCACTGTTTTCTCCTGTGAGCTAGTTGTCTGTGGATGAGGGCATGCTACCCCAGTCAGTGGCCAATCGCGGAAAAGATTTCGATTATTTGGCGACGACTGTCCCCTTGTACATCCCCATGGGGCAAGCGAACGCGTAAGTTCCAGGCTTGTCGGGCGTGAAGGTCACAACCGTTTTCTGACCCTCGGTGAGGGCCTTCCGCATCTCGGGTCTCTCGAAGACGACCTCGGTCGCGCACCCCGCCTTGATGGTATCGAATGTAAGCCGGACAGGCTCGCCCGCCTTTACGCTGATCGTCGACGGGCTGAAACCGTTGTTCACGGTTACGGTTGCTTCCTGCGCGCCCCCCAAGGCCACGGGAGCAGGCTCGCCTTCGGTGCTCTTGGTATTGCATCCGAGCCATGATGCTCCAGCGGCAAGCGCCAATGCGACTGAAACGAGATTCCTGATTCTCATGAGCTTTTCTACGCGCGGCCGGGGCGGCCTGTGGCAGAGCCGGCGTCCGCGAGTGCGATTAGTTTGCGACCAAGGTGCTCTGCAATGGCCTTTCCTGACCTTACGAACTCCGAAACCTTACTGCTTCATTTGCGCGTGCTTTAGAAGTTCGGCGTGCTCCTTAGTCTGGGCCGATTTCATCCCCTTTGCCATTGCGATTAGGGGCGCGCTCTTCCCGTGCTCAAGATAGATGTCCACCATCTTGATCGCACCCATGTGGTGGTCTGCCATCATGACCGCCAAATCCCGATCGACGTCTCCCGTCATCTCCATCTTGCCCATCGACGTCATGGCCTTGTGCATCTGCGTCGAGGGACTCTGGTCGGCCATTGGTTCGCTAGTGTCCGGATCGCGCTGAGCGGTGCACGCTCCGATAAAGACACACGCGATGGCGATCACTGCCAGCTTGCTATTCATTCTTTCTCCTTTTGCTGCTCGTTTGACTCGTTCTGGTGGTGCTTGCGCTCTCATCGTGTTTGTTCCTTTCGCCTTCGCGGTGTTCGATTCATGGGAGCGTCGTTTAGCCGTAAACCATTAGCGCTCCGAAGTGGCCGGCGGCGGCGACGATGCTCGTCGTAGCTGCCAGCGAAATCCAGTAGAAGGGCGAATCGTGCTCCCCCTTGCGCCTCCAGGCCGCAACGGCTAGCATAAGCACCGTTGCCGCCGAGGCGAGAATGAAGTGAATAAGGAGGTTGCCCTCCAAGCTGAACCCCACTCTCAGCCATGCGGCGATGCCTGTCGGCACCGCTATAAATGAGGCCAGCGCTCCGAACCCGAGATTCCAGATCGCGAAGCGTCGCAAGTCGCCGTTTCGTCGCCACTTGCCGAGGAACTCCAAGAACGCTCCGAATATGAACAGAGCGATCGGAAAGTGGACAGCAAGCGGGTGGAAGCTGTGGGGCGGGATCAGCTGACCCACTTCGTTCGCCATCGGCACCTTCTCCACCCGTGGCTGACCTTCCTTCGGGGCGGGGCGGCTGGTCGAGTCTCCAGGGAGAAATCCGCCGTGGATCTCCTCGATGTTGGTAAAGCCATCATGATCGGAGTCCTTCGACTCCAGATTCGATAAGAGCTTGACCGTTACTTCGGGAAGCTGCTCCGTGCGCATGGCCGCCTTGATGTCTTTACCATAAGCGTTATGCTGCTGCCCTCCCGCCATGGTCGTGTGGCACGTCATGCAGCTGGCCCTGAACAGGGCCGAGCCCTTTGGCGGATTGTAGTGTTCACTGAAGGTATCCCAATAAGGGGGAATCGCCAGCGCTGCCGCCCAGATCGCTACCGCACCGATCACCACGAGGGACCGGCGATTCGTTCCGTTCACGCCCGCCGCTGGCCCCGCGCGCCGAAGAGGTCAGTCGCGATCAGCAGCATCAGAATTGGCCGCATCATCCCTTCCTGGCCTTGCCCCCACAGCCTCTGGAGCCGCAGCCCGGCTTGCCGTGGGGCAGCCGAATCCCGAGCTTCCTCAAGATCATGTGCGCTAGCAGGACGTGCGCGATGACGACGATAGCGATAACTCCGGCGGACCCGTGCACTACTTGACCTCCAGCGTGTAGCCCAAAGTCTTGATTTGACCGCCCCGCTTGAACTGCGAGTAGGCGACATAACGACCCGGCTTCGGGAAACGAGCGGTGAACCGAACCTCCCCATTCTTCATGAGAGCCTGAGTTTCTTCATCATCCTTAGGGTGACTGTGAACCACCGTCTGACCGTCCTCGTGGAGGATCATCAGGTGTCCCGCGGCGCCGAGCCAAGGCTGGGTGTCCCCCACCGGCTGGCCCGTTTTGGCGTCGGTGAGCTTCACGCGTAGCACGGTCATCTTGCCGATCGGAATCGGCGACTCAGCCGGCTCGATTAATCCCGTCAAGCCCTGGTAGGTGATCGGGCCCCTGTTCGGCGAGAACATCGGCTTCCCTTCGGGCGGATCGCCCATCACGTTGACCTTGTTGATCAAAATGCGGCTCCCTTTGCCCGTTGGAGCGACGTCGCCGTAGACCCACCAGTCGCCCCCGGCGGGGAACGTGGCGCGGTAAGTCCACGTTCCGTCCGGCGCCATCGCCGGGTGCTCGTGCATAAACTGCGTGAGGTCCTTGCTGGCGATGAGCAGGTGAAACTTCTGCTCGTGCGCGACGTCGAACTGGGTCACGGGCTTGCCCGTCTTCGTGTCGACGACCTGCAGCCTCAGATCGACCGGCTGGCCGGCCCTTACGTGCTCCGGCCACTGGACAACCTTGAGTTCATATGGCTTTTTCTTGGCCGCGTCGGCTGGGCGCTCGTCACCGACGTTCACCTTGAAGCCAGCGTTGATCGGTTCGCCACCCTTCGGCGCGATGGCGAGGTCGATCTGATACTCGCCGCCGTGCGGGAAGAAGAGCTCGAGGCCTTGCACTCCGACGCGGCCCTCCTTATGGACGTTCGGCTTCTGCTCCGGCATGCCAGGCATGCTCGGCATAGTGACGACCGCCCTCACGTCGAAGTCCACGCCGTTCATGCCGCCGAATTCAACGTCCTTCTGCGTCGAGTCGAAAACGCCGAACTCGATGTCGATCTCTTCGCCCGCAAAGACACCGTCTTCCGGCGGCCACAGTTCGATGACGTACTTGCCTAACTTGACCGACTCGATTTGGGTCGGCTCCTGCAACCTCTTGCTCTTCGTTTCAGATTCGAGCGAAACAAACTTCGCCGGGTTCTTGTCGAAAGCCGGTTTGCAGGCGTCACAGCAGAAGTAATAGCGTTTGCCCTTGTAGTCGGAAAACCCCGAAGCTTTCTTTTCAGAAGCGATGACAGTCTTCATTACGGGGCAAACGAGCTTGCCTCCAGCGTTCCGGTACGGCACCGGTTTCTCGTCCTGCTCGGCTGGCCTTTCAGTGGTAGCGATTTGCCACCCTGCGAAGGCGAGAGCCGTCCCGCCGACGGCAATTAGTGTGATTTTATTCATGATTTCATTTTCGTTTTGTGGTCGCTGCCCAGGTATTTTTCGAGCCCGTCGCGTTTACATTTCTTCACAAGTTAGAATCCGGTCGAGTATCCGAGTATCAGCCTCAAAGGGTTCGAATTAGAGCCACGTCCGGTGACGATGTCGGACTGTAGGCCAAAGTCTAAAACCGATCTCGGCGTCATTTGCCTGCGCACGCCGATGCCGGCCGAAAGGATCGCGCCGTCTCCCCTCCGCTCAGCCTGCCGCACAGCAATTTCGGCAAGGCCGGTGGTGTCGAAATGCCTCGGATAACCGATGGGCTTGGTGTACCCGAGTACCGCTCCCACGAGAGTCTTGTTGGTGCCCGCGGGTGCGTCGGGGAGGAAGTCCACGTCGACATTGATGTGAAGGCGGTCAAACTGCCCCGCATTCCGAGTCATGATGCCGCGCAAGCGGTAAGAGGCGGTGTCCCCGCGCTCAGTCGGCAGCGCCACTTCGGCCTTGAGGGCCATGGCGGGGCCGCCACGGGTTTCACGACGAAAGCTGTGGAGAATGCTGAGATCGAGCGGGCTGACACCGTTTCCCGCCCCCTGCCCAGCGCGGGCCGCAAGGCCGACTTCGAACTGCGTGTCCATCATCCCGCCCCAGATGAGCGTGACCGGGAACTCGAATCCCGGCCTGCCATTTTTGAAAAAGTTACCGGCAAACCCGAATTCGACCGCCTTGCCGAGGTAGGCGATAGCTTCGGCATCATCGAAGCTGAGCGGCCGACCCGAGTCGATATTGTCGTGGTCGGTTTGAGCTGTAGCCGATACACTGAGAATCAGCGCCGTCAAGGACGGGAACAGGACGCGTTTCAATTTCTGCCTCCTGAGCAGCAGCGGGGCTTCTTCGTTGTCGAGATTGCCATAGCGGTCCCGGCCTCACCGCCCATGCCACCGTCTTCACGTTTTTTGTACGGGTTGTCTACCGGTCCCTGCTTCTTCTCGTATGTGTCCGGTTCGTCGCCACCGAGCAGGCTCCACTCGGCGAGTGTCAGCGGTTTCGCGGTTTGCAGATCCTCATCGTCTTCCTGCGCTTTCACGTATACGTCAAACGCTGCACGGGTAGTGAAGGCGCGCGACCACGACGAGCAGCCTGCGTGCGACGCGGGAACCTCCAGGAACATAACGTCCCTGATGTTCGACGTTAGGTTGCCCTCCTCGTTCGAAATGAGTATCAAGGGGCGCATCGGGTCCTCGGTGGTGGCGCGGATGATGGCTTCCCCTTCGACTTGGGCGGCCATGTCACGGGCGCAGAGGACGCAACGAACATTCATCGTCCATCCTTCGGCACTGACCGTGGCGCCCGCTCCGGATTTGGGATCGAAGTCGATCGCCATAGAGCAGTGTGCGCAACTGGACATATCCATCCAGCCCATGCCGGGCATGTACATAAGCTGCGGCGTGGACATCTTCATCATGCCCATTCCGGGCTGCCCTTCCATGAATCGGTGGTCGTGAAGATAGTCGCCGGCCTTGAAGTCGCCGGGCTTTTCTCCTTTATGGGGATCCTCCACCACCATCCAAATGGCGCGCTTAATCTGCTCATCTTTTTGCCGCGCGGTCATCCAGTCGCTTACCAGGATGTCATTGACCATGTCATGCAGCATATGGAGGTTGTCGAACGCAATAGCGAGTTGCGGGAACCGACGTGAAAACTCCGGCGAAGTCTCCGAGAACATCGGCATGAAGTCGCGATCCGTGCGGTAAAGCTCTACCTCGTGATAGCGCTTGCCGACAACGTCATATTGCGTCCTCATGTCGGCCAGCGAACGGCTCTTCCACAGCATGTCGTAAACCGCTCCTTGCAGCCAGTGATAACCCCAGAAGAGGCCGTTCACCTTGGGATACTTCTGGCGGAACGCGCCGCTGTACGCCTGACTATCCAGATAGTCCATATTGAGCGGCAAGCTGGTGACCGTGTAAGGCGCTTTCTGTTTGTAATAACGCCAGATCGCCTCGATCTCAAGGTCCTTCTGCTCTTGAGTTAGGTCCATGCTCGCCAGCACGTCGATGGTCTGGGCGTGAAGCACGTGGGTCCAGTCGAACACCTTCTCCAGGGCGCCGTAGTGCCTTGCGAATGTCGGCGAGATGAACTTTTCGCCGGGCATGAGCTTCGGCGGGTGGTTGAGGACCCAGTTGATTTGATCGAAGGTGCGGGTGTCCAGGGTGGCCGCCTTGCCGGTCACGAGGTCCTCATATGCCATGGAGTGTCCGACGGCGACGGCATTGAAGTCGCGGGCCATCCGATCGACATTATAAATGTCGAAGTTATACGGCCCGCGCTTGTAGAAAACCTCGCTGTAGCGCTGGCTCTTCATCCACGCGGGTAATTTCTCTGGAAGCGGCTTGAGCGCCCTGGGTCCCTTCGGGGCGTCGATTTTCACCGGCACGTTGTGCCCGCCGTGCTGGCCCGTATCTTCTTGTGCGACGATGGCGACCGGCGCAGCCAGTGCTGCGCCGATCCCGATCGCCATTTTCCATTTCCTGTTCATGGTGATCACATTCTCCTAAGCCTTTGAATCGGCTTCGAGGGCCTGGCTACTTCGAGGCCTCGATCATCTGGGCTAGGGTCAGAAACTTGGCATCTTTGAAGCCCTTGTTCTTGGCGTAGGCTGCCGCGGTCTTCTCATCGGCGACTGCCCGGTACAGTTCTTCACATTCCTTGTGGTTGCCCTTTTGGTAGACAAACACAACGGTAGATGGGTCGGCGCTCCACTGTCCGCCCTTGCGAGTGATCGTGACCTTCTTGCCTTTGACATTGGTCGGAGCCAGGATGGTCAGGTCGCCCTTGAACTTGGTTTTGGACTGGGCGAAGGCGCACATCACGCACCGATATTCGATGCGCTTGTTGCCGACGCGCAGCAGCACCTCGTTGTCCTGCTCCTTGGTGTCTTGCGTCACGGCCAGTTTGCAGTACGGGCACTTGGTTTCATGAGCCATGGCGGGTGTCATCACCGTGCCAACGAGGCTGCCGGTGAGGACGACCGCCAGGCCGAAAGCGCCGGCCGTGGTTTTGATTTTCTTGATGAAGTTCACTTTTTGTTCCTTTTTGCTTTGGTTGGTGGCGGGAGGTTCCGCCGTACGAAGTCGGGGCCTTCGACAAAGAGCGAGCCAAGGAGAGTGTGCCTCGCAGGGCTGGCAGCTTTCTGATAAAGCGACGACCTTCCCCGAGGAGACGCTTATGCTGAGGAAGGCTCAAAGCACGAAACGCGCTCCCGGGCTGTTAGGTAGCCTCGTTCGTCCCTTAGCGAGACGTAAGACGCTACCTACGCCACCGGGGGCGCACGGCCAAAATCCGAATGCCAGGCCACACTAGGTGGCGAACTGTCCGAATGGAAAATGATGGTCCGATCGCGGCGTATCAAGGGGGCGGAAGGAAGATCGAGCGCTACCGGCAAAGCTAAGAAAGTCGGTGTGGTGGGAATCGCCGGAGATGGGTCGCTGTAGGCGGCCGGGTTGGCCGGCTTCATCTCGCAGCAGCAGCTCGCCGGCTCACATTTCCCGTTATCGTCGCAACAATCTTTGCTTGCCCTTGAATGGTTTACCGCAGCCTTAGATGCCTGATGACAAGAGGGCTTCGGCTCCGGATAGCTGGCCTCCTGCCTAGCCTGCCGCTGAAGACACTGCCACATCGCGCCCGCAGGGCATACGATGGACGAGAGGGCGTTACCCGTGCTTCCCAAGGCGACCGAGAACGCGAACAGGAATCTGATCACTATCGAGGCCCGCCTAATGCGTCGCACTTACTTCGTATAACGCGCTCGCCTCGGGCGGCGTTCCCGAGTATCGGGAGTCGATGCCACGGCACCGAGGTCGAAGTTTGGCGTGAAAGTGTACGCGGCTTCTTGACGACGCGTAAAATCGACGAGGCGACCTGACTCGAAATCGAAGGTTGGCGCCAAACTTTTCGCTCGGCGGTCAACTAGCCGCGCAGCGGATGGTCTGAAGTCTCCACTGCAGATCTGCAGGCAGCGAATTGGAGGCGAAATCCAAGTGGACTACCCGCCTGTGTGACGGCGACACCGCCGCTGAAGAAGCGTGGACCAGGAGCGGTCTCATGAGGATCACATCACCTCGCGCGCACGTCAAGTCGACAGGGTTTCCGGTCCGAACCACCTCTTCCAATTCTTGCGGAGCCAACACCTTGTGATGGCTGCCGGCAATCACGCGCAACGGCCCGTTGTCGGAGTCGCAATCGTCGAGATGAACTCGAATGCTTGCCATGCCTTGCAGAATGCTCTCCGGAGGCCGCACAGAAACGATGCTCTCCATCAATGACCACGGTCCGAAGCCCTCGACTTCACGGCGCTCTGCAACTTCGATCGTGATGTCCTGGTGCCATGGCACTTTCCAATTTGCACCCGGCGTTTTGTCGAAGAAGATAGCCCTCACCACGAAAGCCCCATTACCAAGGACAGCTTCTGCGATTTGAGAAACGGATGCCGCGAGTTTTCTGACTGACTGGAAATGAAACGCGTTGCGCGTCCCGCCCCTTCTTTCGCAAATTGCTCCTGCCAACTCTGCAGCGGCCGTTTCCTGTAAAGATAGGGAAGCAGCGCCTCGGACGACCAGGAAGCCGTTCTCTTCCAAGCTGGTGCGCGTCACTGCCCAAGTATGGCCCCGAGTGGGATGGCTAAGGTGTCGGTTCAACGCCATAAGGGGGGCGAACCGATAACTGAAGGGATACCGAAAGCGGCCGGTTATACTTTCGACGGCGAAAAACTTTGCTGCGATGCTAGTTCTACAGTAAATCAAGGGTTACAGCTAGACGATGATTCACGAAGAACCCACGGGCTGCACGGGTTCAGGCTACGAACTCGTCCACGTGGACACTTTGCCGATATACTGCCAACGTGAACGACAGGCTTAGAAACCGCCATTTACCTTGGTTCTTCGCCTGCGTAATGATGAGCCTCGGCTTTGGGTCTGTCATGTCGGCGCACGTCATTCCGCTCGGAGAGCCATATTGGGACTTGCGACATTATGTGGCGTCTTATATTGGTGTCGCGATCGTGCTTGCGTTCTTCGGGGGTTGCAGTTTCATGGCGGCCTTTCTTCTTACATCCTTCTTTAGGCGGCTGAGGGTAACCGTGTCACGAGAAGCCGAGCGTCTCGGCATCCTCCTCATTCAGCTTCTCAGTTTCGGCGTGATCCGTTTGGTCCACCGTTCGGGTGCTGGTCTTTGCATCGGACTCTGCAGTGGAGTTTCTTAGCTCGGAAAGCAAACCCAGCTGGCTTACGCGCCCCTCGCTGCTAGTGGCATCCACTGGTACCGCAATCATGCTATACGTTTTTCTGGCAACCTTAGCTTGCATTTGGTACCGGAAAGTGTCTCGCCGAACCTCACCAACTCAAATCGTCAGGTCCCTTTAGAGGTTCGCCAGCCTTTGAACCATTTGCCTGGCGTGGAGCACATAGTAGACGTGGCGATGATCCCAGTGTTCTTGCCTAAGCGGGTGTCGAATGGAAGGCGGCTACCCCAGCTCGAAATTCGACGGTTGGTCCCGATTCATTTATATTCATGACCGGCATGCTTGCGGAGCTATATATTGGATGACATTCATTTGGTAAGGTAACGATGCTTTTGCGCAGTGTGTTTATTGGTTCTCTCTGTAGTTGTGTTATCCTCATATTGCTTCTTCTGAGTTGCCCGGCTAATCGTGATAAGGGCCTCGTCGGTGATTGGAAGGCGCTTGACCGGAAAGGTCGTGAACGACGCGTTACGTTTCGGGACGATGGAAGTGGACTACAAGGGGTAATTCACGATGGTCAGTTGGACGGTGTAAGTCATTTCGACTGGGAGGCGAAAAACGGGGTTCTACAGATAAATAGTCTCGGCGAAGAAGGGGAACGCGGTTCTTGGGATAAGTTTACGTATCGGATTATTGGTCAGAAACACCTCAGGATTAATCCAGCCGTTCTTTATGAAAGCAAAGCTCCTCTCCTTGAGCGCGTCGATGCTCGCCGTAAACGGTGAGATCGAGAATCAAACGTCGGCACATCCAAGCGAGCGGACCAATCGAATGTGGAGCCAGGTTTGACTGTTCCGATAAGGCAGTGGCCCGACGAAAGCGCGTGACGTGTGGTCTTTGGGAAGTACGCGCAAGATGGCCGATCCTAGGCAGAATACTCAGGGGGTATCGATACCGAGGCCTGGGCGCGCCCGGGGTCATTACACAGTAACAAAACGGCTGCTAGGTCAGTAATCGCGTGAGCTTGCAACATGAGGCTGCAAAAAGTACCAAGTCCGCTGCTTGGTCCGTCTACGGAGGCGCGGAATCCCCCCATTCATGGCCGCACTTGGTGCACTTGAAACTGCGCTCGTGCCGAGCCCATTCAGGATCATTTTTGGCGTTGCACTTGGGGCATCGGAAGCCAAAATGCGCTTCAACCGGGGGCCGCCGAATTGTGATAAAGGCGACGATGAACGATGACAGACCAATCAGGCCTACGAATGACACCAAAGTAACCCTTCCGAGGTCAACGTCGTTAGAGACCGTTTGGCCGATTCTTGTCATGTAAGACTCTATTGCGATATCTCCGACAGGTGCGATGATGAAGAGAACGAGGTCCAGCGCGAGGACGAAGCGCGCGAAACCGTAAGCAGCTACGCTCCCGGCACCCATCTGCCTTAGAACGATAATCCAGACTACATCGCTCGCTAGAAACGGGATCACTAGAAACGGAATGACAGCTGTGGGAAAAGCGATCAGGGAAGCCAAGAGCCAGACTTGGGAAACGGCAAAATAGGCCCACTGATAAGTCATCGTGCCGCTGGGAACAGTCGCACGTGTATTTGTCATAAGTAAACACGCCAAGTCCACGAGTTGCTGTCCGGGCGAGCTATCGCCACGACTTGTACGCAGAACAAAATTGTGGGTAGTACCAAGGCAGCCCACCCCAGATAACTCCAGCGGGTTTCGTGCGGGAACATTGGCGCTAGCGACGCAGCTCCAACGTCGATCACGCGACGCATGACGAATCCAAGCTTTGCAATCTCACTCCAGGACCTGACCTCGGCCAATCTGACTGCCCGGGCCCCGACGATAAGAAAGATGACGAGCGACGGCAAGTTAAAATACACGGGCACCCGTTGAAAGCCAAAAAGCAAGAGGGCGCCGTACATGGCGGCATGAAAAACCGCTAGCCCAAAAAGCAATCGGTCGTATTCGCGCGCGCTAAGCCCCGTCCAATTACTCAATTGAGAGAGCCTCGACATTGTTGTTGGCTCACATTGGATCCACCGCACCAGTGATTACCGAAGTCCTCCTTGTCATTGATCGTTTCCGCTCTGATTTTGCATATGTGTCCGCCAATATGTTTTATATGCTGCCAACTAGGGAAGCTCGACGTCCTCCCCATCAAGACGTGCGGGCTGCCGAAAAGGGAGAAGGCTTCAACTGCCAGTGTCGGTCCTTGGCGCTGATGGCCAGCTGGCGCGCCATTTTCGACACGCAGCCAGAGCCGGAAGGAGGGTCGTCCCAATACACGATCTGGAATGCGCCGTAGCTGACCTTCATGACCTCGAGAGGGACTTCAGCTATCTTGTGGATCGCGTCATCTCGACATTTGCGATCCAAGGGAATGTGAGGTGACGACGCGGAAAATCGACGAAGGCCACTGAAGACTGCGGCCCGGTGGGTATTAGCGGTGCACGTCAATCTTCCTGGCCAGTTCGGCCATGGTGAAAGGCTTTTGAAGAAACACCACCCTGTCGTCTTGGGCAAACCGCTGGTTCAGTTCTTGCTCCATATAGCCGGACATTACGATGACGGGCAATTCGGGCCGAACTTCCCTGATACGAGTGAGGGCCTCCTGGCCGTCCATCACCGGCATCACCAAGTCCAAGAGTACGCGGTCGATTTTGTCCGCCGCTGCCCCGACTGCTTTGACCCCTTCCAGGCCGTTCGACGCGGTTAGAACCGTGTAGCCAAAGTGTTCGAGAGCGCTCCTCACAACATCCCGAACAACGTCTTCATCATCGACGACGAGGATCGTGCCGGAGCGCTTCCGAGTTGCCGGTTCCGCAGCCGGTGCTCTGTCCCGGTCACCCCTAACGGTGGGCTCGTCCGCCTCAGCGACTGGAAAGAGCACTTCCAGTGTGCTGCCATCGCCGGGAGCGCTGCAAACCCTGAGTCCGCCCTGGTGGCCCCGCACAATGCCTAGCACCGCCGAAAGGCCGAGGCCGCGACCATCGGACTTGGTCGAAAAGAAGGGATCGAAGATGCGCGCCCTCGTCTTCGCGTCCATGCCGACGCCCTGGTCTTCGACCCTGAACACAACGTACTTCCCGGGCCCGGATGCGACAGGTGAATGCCACCCGCCCTTTTGTCTCTCTCCGTCTAGAGTGCTGAGCCTTGTGGACACGAAAACAATACCTGGCTTGCCGTCGAGCGACTCTGCCGCATTTAGCACTAAGTTCATGACCACCTGCTGAAGCTGGCCGCGGTCGCCGGAAAAAGCCGGCAAGCCGACCTGCAGATCGAGGGTGATCTCGACGTTTTTCGGCACGCTAACACGGATCAGTTCTGTGATCTCTCGCACGAGCGCCGAGATGTCGAGCGGCTCGACGATAAACCGCCCCTTGCCCGCATAGGCGAGGATCTGCCGCGTCAGGTCGGCGGCCCTCATGCACGCGGTGCTTACGCTGTCCAGCAGAGGCCGCGCCTCGTCCGGAACGCCGGGCATGTCTGACATAAGGCAGCTCGCTCCGAGAATGCCCGTCAACAAGTTGTTGAAGTCGTGAGCGATGCCGCCGGCCAGGACGCCCATGCTTTCCAGCTTTTGCGTCTGCAGCATGGCCAATTCGGCTTGCTTGCGATCGGTGATGTCCACGAGCATGTTGACCCCGCCGGCGATCTCGCCCGCGCTGTTTCTGAGCACGGATGGATAGGGCTCGAACCAGCGCCGCGTTCCATCAGGACGCTCGGCGATCGCCTCCACCCCGCGAGCGGGAAACCCCGTCTTTAGCGAGATCGCCATCGGACATTCGTCGTGCGGCATCGGGTTGCCGTCGGCGTCGAACAACTTCCAACTCACGCACCACTCGTCCGTGCCGATTTCGGGCGTGCGTCCAGAGAACTCCGCGGCCGCAGAGTTGAAGTGCGTGAGGCGCCCTTCGGCATCGGTCGTGTACACGGCCGTAGGCAACGCGTCGATCATCTCCCGAAATCGACGCTCGCCTTCGTGCAGCTCGCTGTTCAGCCTCTCCGCCGCGCGCCGCGCCTCCACGGCGTCTTCCATCAAATTCAGGGCAGCCCGGCGGGCATCGTCAGAATGCCACCGAAGCTCGTCGGGTGACGAGGCGCCGTTTGTGTATTGGACCCGATCCATTGTCTAATCCTTTCCTTCGATTACTACGTCGGCCAGGGCGCCGGTTGTACCCGCTTCCTCGAACTCTAACGGAAATCGGATGGGTTCGCCTTGCGCCTTGCATAGCTCGTTGATCTCTTTCTTGAGCTCGATCATGCGCGGTTCGCGTCCGATGGCGAGGTCGTTGAAACGGCTGAGTTCCTCCGAGGTCTTTTGGAGTTGCTTCTGGGTTTCCTGAAATCCCTGCTGGGCCCGCTTGTGCTCGCTCATGTTGCGGGCGATCATGGAGGACCCGATTACTCGACCCAAGGCGTCTTTGAGTGGCGAGACTGTGAGCGAAATATCGAGCAGCTCGCCATCTTTGCGCCGCCGGACGGTTTCGTAGTGGTCGACCATCTCGCCCTGCTTGATGCGCTCGAGTATCCGCGGCTCCTCGTCGACGTGGCCATCAGGTATAAGAAGTGTCACCGGGTGGCCGATCATTTCCTCGCTCGTATATCCGAACAGGTGCTCAACGCCTCTATTCCAGCTCATGATAACGCCTTCGAGGTCCTTACTGATGATGGCGTCCTCGGAAGAGGTGACGATTGCCGCTAAGCGCCCGGCCGTCTTTTCGTCGAGCCTCCGCTCTGTGATGTCGCGGAAGACCAGCACGGCGCCTGAGACAGCCCCGCCGCCATTGCGAATTGGCGCGGCGGAGTCGTTGATCGGCCGCTCGCTTCCGTCCTTGGCGATGAGAAGCGTGTGGTTCGCCAGGCCGGCGATGGCTCCACCGCGAAGTGCTCGCAGAGCCGGGTTCTCGACTTCCTTACGCGTGCTTTCGTCGATGATGCGGAAGATTTCAACATGGGGCTTCCCGGCGGCCCCGGCCTGGGTCCAGCCGGTGAGCGCTTCCGCCACGTAGTTGAGGAACGTCACCCGAGCCTCCGCGTCTGTCGCGATAACCCCGTCACCGATGCTGGCGAGCGTCAAGCGCATGCGCTACCTACCCAACAGGATTTCTTGTTCGTTCCGCACGATAGCCAGGCCAACAATTCCAGCTCGTCAGCACGGCGATTAGGCCTCCAACCAGCAGCAGCGCCAGCCCACAGAGATCGTCGCTATCCCAGCCTGAGCGTTTTCCTTGTGGGCGTCGAGTGCCGCAGTTGCCTCCGCCTGTAGGCGTACACGTAAGAACTCCTCAAGCGCGATGCGGCCGTCGGCGAAGCTTGTCCACTGCTCAGAAGTGGGGGCGGCATTATCGCTCAAGATCGACCGGGTCCGCTGGCGAAAGGGCGCCCAAGGCGCGGCGAACTCGACCCCGTAATCCCGATGCCGTCGCTCCCTAGCCAGACGCAGGTACTTCGCCAAGTGTTGATCGACATCGGCGGCGTTGGCCTCGGCCCCCCGCCTAAACTTGTCGTCGCCGCTCTGAACGAACGCCCGCACGTTTAGCGCGTGTTCGAGTACGCTGCTTTCCAGTTGCCGCGCTTCGTCGATGCGTTGCCGTTCCCCGTTGGCTAGCAAGTCCACATCCGCCTCGAGGGCTCGCAGCGGAACACGATCGCGGCGATCGACAGGATCAGCAGGGCCGCCAGCGTACCGAATCCCAGCAAGAGCTTCTTAGAGGTCGTCATAATTTTCCCCTCGCTGGGCCCATCTCGGCAGCGTCAACCACGCTCTGTCGATGCGGCAGAGGTCGCCCAGTGCCGCTAGCCCTAGAGCTCGAACCTAGGAACGACCTGCGTGTACTTTGCATGATCGATCCAAACGAAGGCATTGAGCCCGAATAAGGGTCCGTTGAGCTTATACAACACTCGTGCCTTCAGCGAGCCGACGGCGTCCTGATAATCTGCTGCGCCCGCATTTACGTTGATCGTGATCGGATTGTCGCTGAGAGTTGTAGGCCGTGAATCGACCTGGTCCCACCGATTCAGTGCGTAATTAAAGAGCTCGGTGACCTGAAGGAGTCTAGTTGTGTCGGCTCTCGTCTCCAGCTTGAAGGAGAACTTTGTTGGCTTGGCAAACAAAGTGTCTGTGGACAGGACTACTTGAATGATCGGCAGCAGGGTAGAAGGATTGGCAGGGCCCCTTAGCTGCACCGAGCTATTGTCACTCTCGCCGAGATCGCCGACGGCACCGGACAGAAGAGTCCCTCTCTCCACCACGAGATTCTTGATCGCGTAATTGGTAGCCTGCTGACGGATTATGCGGAGGGCGCCGTTCGGGACGTACAAAGTATTGTCGGGGCCGATGGAAATGCTGCCTCTCGATTCGTATTCCATAGGGTACGCCCACCTGCCGGAGCCATCAGGATTTATGCAGTGTATGTCTGCTCCGCGAGTGGCGAAGTAGATTCTACCGATCGTGTCCACCGAGGGCGATTCCCGCAATTCTCCAGAGGCTAACCATGACCACAGATTTGCGCCATCCGAGCTGCGGAGCGCATAGAGGCGACGGTCCAGGCTCGTAATGTAGGTAACAGAACCGTCCGGGCTGAAGGCCGGCGCGGAGGAAGTGGCCCCGCCGGCAACGAAAAACCAAACTGGGATGCCGTTATCAGGATTAAGCCCGTAGACGTTCCCATTACCTGATCCAAGAACAACGATTCCGTTCGGGGCTACGGCTGGCGCCCCGGGCGCAGCATTGAGGGCGCGTGTCCATACATGCCAACCGGTGGCATACTCGAACGCAGAAACGTTATTGCCGTGACAGACGATGATCTTCGAATCGTCGCGAGTGAAAACTACTGTCTTGTAAACCGCGCCGAGATGAGTAATCGTCCAGATCGGCATGCCAGCCGTCCGGTGAAGCTTGTAAACATATCCTTGGGTGGAACCCATGAGAACGTGACCATCGGGGCCGACCGTTGGAGAGCACGCTTCCCAATCGTTGACCCCCTGGGTGTAGGTGTTCCAAGACCATGCAGGGAGCATGGTATCTGGATTAATTCGATAGATCTTTCCTGTGCTTCCAGTTGTAGCCGCGTAATATTCGCCGTCGAGCCCGATGGCAGGGGATGACTGGCCCCAGCCGGTGGTTATGTAAGTTCCTAAAAGAGCACCCGTGGTCTGATCGAACTTCGCCGTTGCATTGTCGACCCAAGAATTTACATAGCCGTTACCGTTCGCGGCGAGGGCGGGACCGTGGCTGACGAGCGCCACGTCTTCAAAGCTCTTGAATACCCACGGTGTCGTGATGGTTAACGGATCGGGCCCAATGATCGCACGTCCTGTGCCCCAGCGATCTTGCCGCTCCATGGGCCAGGGATCCTGGGCAACCGACGCGGCGGCAAGAGCGATCAGCAGAGATAGAGTCTGTATTCTCATGTGAGTCTCCCTGCGGTATCATACCTTACGGTAAAATCGCGAAGTGAACAAGCGGCCGGCGTCGAAGTGTCCGAGTATCGAGCTCACGGTCGTGACTCCCATCGAAGACCCGGTGGTCACGAATTGATTTTGCGAAGACTCAGATCTCGAACCGAGGAACGACCTGCGTATACTTTGCCTGATCGATCCAAACGAAGGCATTGAGCCCGAATAAGGCTCCATTGACCATATACAACAATCGCGCCTTCAGCGACCCTGTGCCGTCCTGATAATCGGCTGCGCCCGAATTTACGTTGATCGTGATCGGATTGTCGCTGAGAGTTGTGGGCCGTGAGTCGACCTGGTCCCACCGATTCATGGTGTAATTAAAGAGTTGGGTGACCTGAAGGAGCCTGGTTGTACTCGATCTAGTCTCAAGCTGGAAGGAGAACTTTGTTGGCTTCGCGAATAAGGTGTCTGTGGACAAGACAACTTGGATGATCGGCAGCAGGTTAGAAGGATTGGCAGGACCACTTAGCTTCACCGGGCTATCGTCGCTCTCTCTGAGTTCTCCGATGCCACCGGACACAAGGGTCCCCCTCTCCATCACCAGATTCTTGATCGCGTAGCTCGTCGCCTGCTGACGGATAATGCGGAGCGCGCCGTTCGGGACGTACAGAGTATTGTCGGGGCCGATAGAAATACTGCCCCTCGATTCGTATTCCATGGGGTATGCCCATCTACCGGAACCGTCAGGATTTATGCAATGTATGGCTGCCCCACGAGTGGCGAAGTAGATCCTGCCGATCGTGTCCACCGATGGCGACTCGCGAAGTTCTTCCGCGGCTAACCATGACCACAGGTTGGCGCCATCTGAGCTCCGCAGCGCATAGAGGCGATGGTCCAAGCTCGTAAGATAGGTGACAGCGCCGTCTGGGCTGAAGGCTGGCGCGGAGGGCGTTGCGCCGCCGGCCACGAAAAACCACACGGCATTGCCGGTGTTAGGATCTAGCCCGTAGACGTTCCCATTAGCAGATCCAAGGATCACTAGTCCGTTAGGGGCCACGGCCGCAGCTCCAGGAGCAGCATTGAGGGCCCGTGTCCATACATGCCAACCGGTGGCGTACTCGAAGGCAGAGACGTTATTGCCGTGACAGACGATGATCTTCGAATCGTCGCGAGTGAATACAACGGTCTTATAAACCCCGCCGAGATGAGTAATCGTCCAGATCGGCATGCCGGCCGTCCGGTGAAGCTTGTAAACATATCCTTGGGAGGAGCCGGTGAGAATGTGGCCATCGGGACCGACCGTTGGCGAGCACGATTCCCAATCGTTGAGTTTCCGAGTGTAGGTATTCCAAGACCAATCAGGGAGCATCGTATCGGGATTGATTCGATAGATCTTTCCTGTTTCGCTTTGGTTACCAACGGTAGCCGCGTAATATTCGCCGTCGAGCCCGATGGCAGGGGACGATTGGCCCCAGTTGTTGGTTATGTAGGTTCCTAGTAGAGCACCGCTAGTCTGATCGAACTTCGCCGTTGCGTTATCGACCCAAGAGTTGACGTAACCCTGGCCATTTGCGGCGAGGGCGGGACCATGGCTGACGAGCTCCACGTCTTCAAAGCTCTTGAACACCCACGGTGTCGTGATGGTTAACGGATCGGGCCCAATGATCGCACGTCCTGTGCCCCAGCGATCTTGCCGCTCCATTGGCCAGGGATCCTGGGCAACCGACGCGGCGGCTAGAGCGATCAGAAGAGATAGAGTCAGGGTTTTCATGGGAGTCCTCTGCAAAATTATAGCCTGTTTCAAGTTTGGGGCTGGAACGCGCGTCTGGCCAGCACAAATTGCTAGGACGGATGCTGAACGAGGACTTGGCCTCGGTGCTCATGGTCAGCCTCGTGCCGTTTCCAACCGTGTCAGGACGGCTCCCGTACGACTGGCGGATTCGCAAGATGACTCTGCAGACCTTCTACCAGAGCGGTAGCGCAGCGCTGCTCCAGGAAGCTGGGCAGTAACGGCCGCACGCTTTGCTGCTGCGCTGAGGTGCATCCCCGCTTGACCAACGATAAAGACGCGGCTCATCACAAAGGCCGCGCGAACGGGGCTGCTGTGCAGGTACTTCATTTTCTGCAGAAACATGTTGTCGGAGAAAACTCGATTCCGCGAAAGCCTTTCATCCAAACCCCAAATCGCTTCCTTTTTCTAAATGAGCGGTCGGAGAGGTTGCTCGTCCTGGACGTACGGGGATGGTAGAGGAATCGTGAATGAGAAGGTGCTGCCCAGGCCTGGCGCACTTTCCACTTGGATATGGCCGCCATGCGCCTCGACTGCAAGCTTGCAGAAAGCCAGGCCCAGGCCAGTGCTCAAGGTGCGGCCGCTTTGCCTGGACTCCACTTGACCGAACTTCTCGAAGATTCGCTCGAAGGCATCGGACGGGATCCCTTCTCCTGTGTCCCGAACGGAAAATTCGACCGATTGGGCTTCCTCGCGCTGGCGCACGAGGAGGCTCACCGATCCTCCTGACGGTGTGAACTTGATCGCATTGCCGAGAAGGTTCACCAAGACGCGCTGGAGCTTGTTCTCATCGGCCTGCAGCCAAGGAAGGTCCGGGGCGATCTCTTGCACGAGTGTCAAGCCCTTCACTTCTGCGAGGGGCGTGATCTGGGCAATAGCGGACGCGATAAGGTCTGGGAGGGACAGAAGCGAATAATCCAGGTCCATCGCGCCCGATTCCAGCTTCTCAACATCGAGAAGGCCGTTTATAGTTGCCAGCAACGCGTCTGCCCCCGTAACGGCGATCTCCATGACTTCCCGCTGAGCTTGGTTCACCTCGCCGACCACATCCAGGGTCTGGATCGCCGCCAAGATGGAGGTCAACGGCGTGCGGAGGTCGTGGATGATCATGTGGGTGAGGTCGTCGCGAAGCCCTTCGAGTTCTTGGAGCCGCTCATAGTTCTGTTGTAGCTGCTGGAAGAGTTGCACTTCCCGGTCGCGGCCGCGCTTTTTCTCCAAGCACGCGCTAATGCGCGCTTTGAGCAGGGTGGAATTGAAGGGCTTGGGAAGGTAGTCCTCGGCGCCCATCTCGATGCATCGGGCCACCGATTCCATTTCGCTGAGCGCCGAAACCATGATGACCGGGATGTTCCGCAAGTGCTCGTCAGCCTTGAGGCGGCCCAGGACCTCGTAACCGTCCAACTCCGGCATCATGATGTCGAGCAGCACCATGTCGTAGGCGTCTGCACCCAGCATTTCCAAGGCCTGCCGTCCGTTTTCGGCATTGGCCACGGTGTAGCCTTGCTTTTCCAGCAGGCGAGATAGCACGTCGCGGTTGCCCTCCTCATCATCGACCACGAGCACAGACCCTACGGCCTCGCTCGGTCCCGGCTCAACCACGGGCGGTTCCGCGGTGAATTGTTTACGCGAAGCCTCCTCGTCCGTCCCCTGCGGGGCGTCCAGCGGGGATGGTGCGGGCTCCGTGATCGCAGCGAAGTTATCGTTGATGATCTCCAACATGCGCATGCCCGCCCCGCGCACCCTTTCCAAATCCGGCACGAATTTCTCTTGCCCGACTTCCCGGGCTTGGTCAGCGAGCATCTCAGAATAGCCAACGATCTGGTTAAGTGGCGTGCGCAGGTCGTGGACCAGTTGCGACGGCAGGAGGTGCCGAGCATGTTTGTCAGTTGTCAGTTGCCGTTCCTTCATAGTTCCAGTTGTCCTGAGGGAGCCGCTCCCCGTGCGCGTTGGGTCAGCAGTGCCTCGATCTTGTCGAGCAGGCGGGGCAGCTCGACGGGCTTGGTGTCATAGTCGTCGCATCCCGCTTCGAGGGCCTTGTCGCGGTCGCTGGACATGGCGTGCGCGGTTAGGGCGACGACGGGAATGTGCTTCGTGGCGGTATCTGCCTTTAGAAGGCGCGTCGCTTCCCAGCCGTCGAGCACGGGCAGGCTCATGTCCATCAGAATCAAATCGGGCGCTTCGGTTTGGGCCATCGCTACGCCACTCGGGCCGTCCACCGCGAGCACGACCTCGTAGCCCCTGCGCTCCAGCCGACGCGACAGCATGTCGCGGTTCATCTCGTTGTCTTCGACCAGCAAGATCCTAGACATTTCTCACCACCTTCACCTCTTCCGCCTCGGTCGCGTCCGGGTGGCCGTCGCCTTCTGCTGGCAGGGCCCAGTCGGCTAAGAGTTCGCGCACCTGATGCATAAGCTCTTCGCGCGAACGCCCTCGCTTGTCGAGAATCGTATGAACGTTGCCGCTGAGGCGAATCAACTCATCGGCCGTTAAGTCCTTGGCCGTCAGCACGACGATGGGTATTGAGCGCCACTCCGCGTGCCGGTGGAGCTCGGCTGCGAAGTCAAAGCCGTCCATTCCGGGCATCATTAGATCGAGGAGGATCAAAGCTGGCCGGTTTGCGCGGATGCGCTCTAGGGCGATGCGCCCGTTCTCAGCTTCGCTCACAGCCCACCCGGCTTTCTCCATCATGGCCCGCATCATCGCTCGGGTCGCGGCATCGTCTTCGACCAGCAGAACCGGGCAGGGAGGGCTCGAGCAACTGTACTTTTTCAAGATTTGCAATAGGCATTTGCGGTCAATTGGCTTGGTCGTGTAATCGGCCGCGCCGAGCGCAAAGCCACGCTCCCGGTCGTCCAACATCGTCAGCATGATGACGGGGATGTCGGACACCGACGGGTCGGCTTTGAGCATGGACAGCACGGTCCAGCCATCTAGTCCGGGCATCATCACGTCCAGCGTGATGGCTACCGGGCGCAATTGACGGGCTAATCGCAGTCCAGCCTCGCCCCCGGGGGCCGTGCGCACGTCAAAGCCCTCTTTGCTTAGAAATCGCTGCATCAATTCACGCTGCGCCGGGTCGTCATCGATCACCAGCACGCAGCTTGCGTGGAGGGGCAGCGCCTCGGCGCCGTGTTCGTCGTCTGGAGAGCCCATGAGGGCTTCGACGCCGGGGGCCTCAACGGAGGCTTCGGTCCCCACTTCGGTTGCGACGGCGGGCAACTTGATGGTGAAGATACTGCCCTCGCCCGGCACGCTGTGAACGGTCACGTCTCCGCCCATCATTAAGCAGAAACGGCGCGTCAGGGCCAATCCCAGGCCCGTGCCGCCGAATTTGCGCGTTGTCGATGCATCGGCCTGCGTAAAATTCTGAAAGAGCTTCAGGATCTGATCTGAACTCAGGCCGATACCGGTGTCCGTCACCCGAAATTCGATCCATTCGCGACCATCCATGAGGTGGCGTCCGGCTTCCAGGGTGATGTCGCCCTCCTGTGTGAACTTGGCGGCGTTGGACAAGAGGTTGAACAGAGCCTGTCGGACTTTAATTTGATCCGCGTGCATCGCGCCCAGATCCGGCGCTCGCTCCAGATGAAGAGTGTTGCCATTGTCCTCGACTATTGGCTGGATGGTGGAAGCGACATCGTCGATCATCTCGGCCACGCTGAAGCTCTCTAGGAACAGCTCCATCTTGCCGGCTTCGATTTTCGAGAGATCGAGAATGTCGTTGATGAGGGCGAGCAGGTGCTTGCCAGCGGCGTTGATCTTCGAGAGATCGGTGCCGAACTCATCCAGCTGCCGCTCGACGGCTTCCTCGTGAAGCATCTCGGAGTACCCAAGAATTGCGTTGAGCGGCGTGCGCAGCTCGTGGCTCATGTTGGCCAAAAACAGGCTCTTGGCCCGGTTGGCTTCCTGCAAAGACTCCTCGTAGCGCTTCCGTTCGGTCACATCGCGGGCGGCGGCGAACACTCCCTGCAGCTTGCGGGCACGGTCGTGGAAGGTGGTGGCGTTGTAGGACACCACCGTTTCCGTACCGTCCCTGGCGCACGCGGTCAGCTCGTAGTCAGTGACCTTGCTCTCGGCCAGCACCAGCTTGATGCCGGCCTCGGCTCGCGCTGGGTCGGTGAAGTAATCCTTGAAAGGCGCCCCGATCAGTTCGTCGCGGGTACATCCAGTAAGCGCCTCCATTTGCTTGTTAACGTCGGTAATGATGCCGCGCGGATCCGTTGTTATCAAGGCATCAATGTTGGATTCAATCAGTGAGCGCGTGTAGAACTGCTGATCGCGCACGCGCTGATCGAGCAGCATTCGCTCATCTTCGGCCTGCATCCGAGCGGTGTTGTCCGTGCCGATCAACAGATAACCGATAATGGCGTCCTGCTCGTCCCGCAGCGCCGTGACGGAGACCACCGCGGGAAAGCGGCTCCCGTCCTTGCGGATGTAGGTCAGCTCGTAGATGTCCTCGATCCCGCGGGAGGCCTTGAAGACCAATGCCTCAAAGCCCGGGGTGATTGTTGTCCCAAGTTCCGCGCTCAGCGCAGCGGCACGGGCGATGATTTCCTGTGGATCGGAGATCTCGGCCGGGGTGATCTTGTTCATCACTTCGTCGGCCGTGTATCCGAGCATGCGCTCGGCGCCTACGTTGAAAATCTGGATGACGCCTTTCGCGTCGGTGGCGATGCTCGAGAAGTTGGCGCTGTTGAAGATGGCGCTCTGTAGCGCCCCCGCCTTGAGCAGCGCCTCTTCGGCCCGCTTGCGCGCGGTGTTGTCGGTGCCGATCAACAGGTAGCCGATAATGGCATCCTGCGCGTCGCGAAGAGCGGTGACAGATACGATGGCCGGAAAACGGCTGCCGTCCTTGCGGATGTAGGTCAGCTCGTAGATGTCCTCGATCCCGCGCGCGGCCTTAAACACGAGCGCCTCAAAGCCCGGCGTTATCGGGGTTCCAACCTCGATGCTCAACGCAGCAGCGCGCGCGATCACTTCCTGTGGATCGGAGATCTCGGCCGGGGTGATCTTGTTCATCAC